>CAZPBJ010000001.1:0-128845 GCA_964584685.1 uncultured Christensenella sp.
CGGGATAACGGTTCAGGCGCTTTTCGGCGCAGGCGATCAGGGGAACGACGTCACCCGACTCGATGAGGCCCTGGATTTCCGCGGTACCGGTGATCATCATGTCGATGTGGCCGCCCATCAGGGCCGCGTTCATTTCGGAGCCGCTGCCGTAGGATACTTCCAGCACATCCAGGCCGGCTACGGTCTGGCGCAGGGAAGCGCCGTCAGCGCCGGTGGCTGTCAGCATGCCAACGGAAATGCCGTAGGGATTTGCCTTGGCGTACTCGACCATCTCGGCAAAGTTGGTATAGCCTTTTTGTTCCATGGCCTTCTTGGAGCCGGCGATGATGTTGATGGAATGCACCAGCTTGACGATGGGGGTGAATTCCTCATGGAAGTTCATGGAGGTGTTGCCCTGCAGGTCCTGCATGATCAGGCTCTGGGTGCCCAGCATGAAGGTGTAGCCGTCAGCGGGCTGCTTGTAGGTGTACTCGACACCGTTGACGCCGCCGCCGCCTTCGACGTTGACTACGTCAACCTGCTGGCCAAGGATGTTCTTGAGAAGGTCCGCCATCGGGCGGATGGTGGAATCGGCGCCGCCGCCGATGCCCCAGGGGCAGATGACGTCGATCTTGCGCTCGAACTTCCATTCGGCGGAAGCGACGGAAACCATGCCCACCAGCATCAGGACTGCCATGAGGAGAGCCACTGCCTTTTTCATACCTGAATCCCCCTTGTTTGATTATCTGGATCGGTCCGCATAGCGCGCGACCGTTAATCCACCACATCCGCCCCGGTGAAATCTTCCATGCATTGACCATCTTGTCAATGTGATGCCGTCATGATAAACTGTCGTTGAGTATAAGACAAGACGGATTATGATTATGTCATCCATAAGCACTGTCTTATGAAGGAGCCCGATATGAACCTGCGTTACGGCGAGTGCATCCTGGCTGTTTTACGAAGCGGCAGCATCACCGCGGCAGCCAAAAAGCTGTACATATCCCAGTCAGCCCTCAGCCAGACGATCAAGCGGGCGGAAAGCGATCTGGGCGCCGCCATCATCAACCGCGACACGGACCCGGTCACCCTGACCTACGCCGGTGAACGCTACCTGGCCGCCCTGAGCCAGGTGATGGCCATCAACACCAACCTTAAAAACGAAATCAACCAGATAAACCAGGAACTCCAGGGGCGCATGCGCCTGGGCATCTCGCTGCAAAGGGGCATGCAGCTGCTGCCGCTGGTCATCCCCGAGTTCACGCGCCGCTATCCCCTGGTCAAGATCAGCCTGACCGAGCAGGGATCGGACACGCTGGAAAAGCTGCTGCACGAGGGCATGTGCGACCTGGCCCTGATCACGACCGACCCAAAGTACGCCGACCTTGAGTATGTGCTGCTGGAAGCCGAGGAGGTGATCCTGATGGCGGCGCTGGACTCGCCCCTTGCCGGAGCCTACCCCGACGGGGCGGAGATCGATATCCGGGCTGCCGCGCGGGAGCGGTTTGTTTATTTGCGCTCCGGGCACAGCGTGCGAAAGGTGCAGGATGAGCTGTTCCTGAATAATAACATCAACCCCCCCGTGCTGCTGGAGACGGACAGTCTGGAGGCGGCCAAGCGGCTGGCCGCGGCCGGCAGCGCGCTGATGCTGTGCCCCAAGGTATATGTCACGCAGTCGCCCGAAGTGCGCGCGCTGGTAAAGTGCTTCCGCGTCAAAGGAATCGAGTACAAGAGGAACTTCTATCTGGGTTACCGCAAGGGCTTGTTCTTCACGCGCTTCATGACGGATTTCATGCAGATCGTCAAGGACGCCCTGCGGACCGCAAGCGAGCAGGAGGGAATTTGATGGACATCAGGCGCATCTGGGAAAGCGACAGCCGGGGCCGCGCCCAGGCGGAAGCCCTGCTCAACCGGGAGGGCATTGGCCTGGACAGGCACCTGGACTATACGCTTGGCCTGTATGAGGACGAAAAGCTGCTGGCCACGGGTTCCTTCTACCGCAACACGCTGCGCTGCCTGGCGGTGGACAGCGAGCACCGGGGCGAGGGGCTGATGGCGACGCTGGTCTCACAGCTGAGCCAAGAACTTTTCAGCCGCGGCGTGCACGAGCTGTTCATGTACACTAAAAAAGCGGCGGCAATGACCTTCACCGCGCTTGGCTTTTATGAGATCGCCTCGGTAGACGGGGTGGTCTTTCTGGAAAACCGCAGGCATGGTTTCGCGAACTACCTGAAAAGCCTGGACAGGCCGGTTCTGCCGCAGGGCGCCCGTGCAGGCGCCATCGTGATGAACGCCAACCCCTTCTCCCTGGGGCACCAGTACCTGGCCCAGCAGGCAGCCTCACAATGTGAAGCCCTGCACCTGTTCATGGTTTCCGAGGATATCAGCCTTTTCCCCTACGCCGCGCGGGAAAAGCTGATCCGTGCGGGCACGGCGCATATTCCCAACGTCTATTATCACCCCACCGGGCCATACCTGGTCTCCAGCGCGACTTTTCCCAGCTATTTCATCAGGGAGTCGGACGCCCTCACCCTGGCCCAGGCGCGGGTGGACGCGGCTGTTTTTGGCCGCATCGCGCAGGCGCTTGCCATTACCGACCGCTTTGTGGGCGAGGAACCCTTTTCCCCTTCAACCGCGCTGTACAACAGGGCGATGTCCGAGCGCCTTCCGCAAAACGGCGTGCAGCTGCACATCATTCCCCGCCGCCTGGACGAGAGCCAAACGCCCATCAGCGCCACACGGATCCGCGCGGCGATGAAGACGGACAACCCGGAGGCCGTCAGGAACCTGGTGCCCGCAACAACCTTTGATTTTATTGTCGGCCCAGAGGGCCGGGCTATCGCGCGCAAGCTCAGGGAATCAGATGAATAGGTGCTTCTTGATCTCTTCCTTCAAAGGCTTGTTTCGTTCCAGCAGTGCCAGCATCATGGCGATCACGCCCAGGGGGATGGCAGCGAAAAAGGACCAGTTGAGGCGGACGCCTGTTCCCGCGTTAAGGTTGATCAGCAGCTCCAGGCCCAGCAGGAAGACACCGGCCATAGCGGTGACCAGGGCGGCGCGGTAAAGCGGCGCCAGCTCAAGCCTTCGGATGGCCAGCACCGCTGCCATCACGACCAGGCACAGCCAAATGATCAAGGGCAGCACCAAACCCAGGTACCATGCCGTCCCACCCGTGATCAGCGCGATCAGCAGCAGGTAGGCCGCAAGCGAAAGGATATCAATCAGGATATAGGCGTACGGCCTGGAAAATTTGAACAGGAAGGGTACGACGGCCCAGCAGTAGATAAGCACCAGCGTGCCTGATACGACCAGGGACCAGCCAAAGCCGCGGCCGTCCACCAGATCGATCAGCATGACGATGACGATGGGGATAAGCATCGCCATGGCCATCAGCTGGCGCGCGTAGCGCCTGTCGATGTGCGTGTTCTTGACATCAACGGTCTCAGGGTAGGGCATCTGCTCGGGTTTTTGCCAGACGCAATAGGGATCCTGCACCAGCGTGCCGCACAGGGGGCAGTCCTTCTGGCTGGCGGCAAGCTCCACGCCGCAGTGCACACAATAGCTCACGGCTCACTCCTCCTGTTTGATTCTACGGTCACATGGATGCCTTCCCTGACCAATGCCGAAAAGACAAGCTGTTCCAGGGTCGGTTCAACGATATTGCGGGTAAAGGTGACGAAAGTCCGGCCGTTGACGCTCACGCAGCCGCAGGAGATCGGGTTGCGCTTGCCGTTGCCGATGATGAGGTCGATGCGCTCAACATGCGGCGCCATGGTCTCAGGAAGCTTGATAAGCCCCAGGTTGGATATGACGGTGGTGAAATAGCGCTCCCCCTGCAGGTAGTACACCATTTTGAGCACGGCGGATTTGAGGAAAAGCGGTGCGGCGCGAAGCACTTTTGACTGTTCGGCCTTGACGTTGCCCGAAAACCTGGCGTTGACCATCTGCTCGGCCAATTCATAGCCCGCGTAGTGCCTGACCAGGGTGATGATATCGTCGAGCGTGTAGCTGCCATACTTTGGAAAGATGGGCGCGTTGATGTAGGAAGAGAAATTGCGCAGGGTCTTTGAGGGATAGTACTTGCGCAGGTTGACGGGCATGGAGAGCTTGACGGGCCGTTTGGCGCGCCGCGGGCTGCGGTCCTTGGCGGAGATCTCCAGCAGCGCGCGCAGGATGATGGCCGCCAGCAGCGTATTGATGGTGGTGTCATGGCGCTTTGCCGCAATCGAAAGCTGGGCGGTGGGCATGATGCCGGTGGTCACATGCAGCGTGCCCCTGTTCTCCTTGGTGCCCCGCAGGGGATAGGCCGCCTCCTCACCCCTGGCGCGCGATGACATCCTGGCATATTTGAGGAAGCTGTCCTCCCAGTCCTGCGGCTGCGGGTCATCGCGGCAGTCCAGGATAAAGGGGGCGGGCAGGATGCGCTTGCCGTAACGCAGGCGCAGGTACTCAGCCGCCATGGTCAGCAGGAAGGTCATCGCGCCAGTACCGTCCGACATCGCGTGGAAAAGCTCCAGGGCGATACGGCCGCCGTGCACGCGGATGCGGAACATGAAATGATCGTTCTGGCGCAGGTTGATGGGTCTGCAGGGATTGACGACGTCTTCCTGTATCTTGGGCGCCTTGCCGCTTTGGCTCTCCATGAAGTACCAGAACAAGCCGCGCTTGAGCCGGTAGGAGAACAGCGGGATGCGTTTGAGCGCTGCCTGCAGGGCAAGGCTCAGCATCTGCCTGTTGATCTCCTCATCCAGCGTGATGGATACGCGATAGACCGCCATCCAGGTACTGGAGGCAGTCGAAGGGTAAATCTTGCCCGCGTTGTCCAGTTTGACCCAGGCCGGGATTGCGCGGGCTTTGCTTCTCTGCGGCTTAGCCATGGTGCTTTTCCCCCGTCAGGTAAAGGGCGATGCGCTTGAGGGCCTCGCGTGCTTCGGGGACGCCGTAGAGCACATATACATGCCACAAACCTTCGGCGATGTGCAGTTCACACGTGCAGCCGGACTGCTCCAGTTTTTCGTGCATCGCCACACTGTCTTCCAGCAGGATCTCATGGCTGCCCACAAAGATCAGATAAGGCGGCAGGCCGGTGAGGTCGCCAAACAATGGAGATATGAAAGGATTGCGCAGATCTTCCCCTGCCGCGTACATCAAGGCGCTTTTTTTGACATTGTCCTTGTTGATAAGGATATCCAGCTTCTGCAGCTCGCTGACGTCGCGCGCCATCGTTGCGTCGGTAAAAGGTGAAATGGCAACGATCCTCTCGGGTTGGGGCAATCCAAGTTCCTTTACCTTCAGGGCGAGACTATAAACAAGTCCGCCTCCTGCCGATTCACCGGTAAAGGCTATATCTTCGGGCGCAAAGCGTTCAAGCGCTGCCCGATAGCTTGTCAAGGCATCCTCAAGCGCTGCGGGGTAGGGATTTTCCGGTGCCAGGCGATAACCAACGCAAAGCACGGCGCGTCCTGTCATTTGCGCCAGCAGGCCGCCAAAGACCGTGGCATACTCTACGCCGCCCGAATTGTAGGAACCGCCGTGCAGATAAACGATCGCCTGCCTGACGCGTCCTTTGATCGGGATGGCCCATGCCGCGTCAAACAGCGGAAAACGGATATCCTGAAAAATCACGCTGTCGCGTACCGCGCGCTGGCTGAGTTTACTCAGCGCGTCCTGGGCGGCGCGGGTCTGCTCCAGCGTTGCGTTCATGATGATTGGCGCCAGAAGCTTGATCTGGCTGCGCAATATGGTGGAAATGAGGGAAGGCATGGCACCCCCTTGACGCCGCGCAGGCTTGTGCCTGCCGGTATCTTGATTATAGCAGAAGCGTCACGCACGGGCAATTGATGTCAGCCCAGCGCCACATCCAGTATCATCATCACGGTGAAACCAAACGCCAGGCCGATGATGCCGATGTTGGAATGGCCGCCTTCCTGCAGCTCTGGCACCAACTCCTCCACCACCACATAGATCATGGCGCCCGCCGCGAAAGCCAGCAGGAAAGGCAGGATGGGAACCATCAGGTCGGTCAGCAGCACGGTAATGAAAGCGGCAATGGGCTCCACCACGCCGGAAGCCGTGCCAAACACGAAGGCTTTGGGCCGGGACATGGCGGCGCTGCGCAGCGGCAGGGAGATGATGGCGCCTTCGGGGAAGTTCTGGATGGCAATGCCTATGGACAGGGCCAGCGCAGAGGCGAGGGTGATATTGGCTTTGCCGGAGACGAGGCCTGCAAACACCACGCCCACCGCGATGCCCTCGGGGATATTGTGCAGCGTGACGGCCAGCATCAGCATGGTGTTCTTCTTCGCCTTGCTCTTGAGGCCCTCGGGCTCGTCCGAACCCATATGCATATGGGGAATCAGGCTGTCAAGCAGCAGCAGGAAACCCATGCCCACCAGGAAGCCTGACGCGGCGGGGAGCCAGGCGATGCCTCCCAGGTCCCGCGTCCTGTCAATGGCAGGCAGCAGCAGCGACCAGACGCTGGCGGCCATCATGACGCCGGCCGCGAAGCCCAGCAGCAGCTTTTGCACGCCGGGGCGCATATCGCCCTTCATGAACAGCACCATGCCCGCTCCCAGCGTAGTGCCGACAAACGGGATCAGGATTCCCCATACTATTTGGCTTGTCATACTGCCTCCAAAGGTTACTTCCGGGTAAATTTTAACATAAGGAAGGATTTGCGCGCAAGGGCGCCGCGTGGTATGCTCTGGCTTCGGGAGGGTAAAAGCATGAGCGAACGGCTGTATTACGGAGATGCCTACCTGCGCGATTTTGAGGCCAAAGTGACCGAGTGCCAAAGCAGGCAGGACGGCCCCTGGCTGGCGCTTGACCGCAGCGCCTTTTACCCCACCTCGGGCGGCCAGCCGTATGATACAGGCATCCTGAAAACCGGCGGACAGGTTCTCCGGGTGCTTGACGTCCAGGCTGATGCCCAGGGCACAGTCTGGCACCGCGTGGACGCGCCCCTGGCGCCGGGGGATACTGTGCAGGGCAGCATCGACTGGCCGCGGCGCTTTGACCATATGCAGCAGCACGGGGGCGAGCACATCCTGGCGGGCAGCCTGTACGCGCTGTATCAGGGCTATGTCCACGGTCTGCATGTGAGCGCCGGATGCTCAACCATCGATGTCACCCTGCCAAACGGCAGGATGCGCCTGGACAGGGAGGAAATCACGGCCCTTGAAACCCTGGCCAACCGGCGCGTGCAGCTTGACGCGCCCATACGCTGCTGGTTTCCCTCGCCCGAAGAGCTGTCCGGGCTGCCCCTGCGCAAAGAGCCGACGGTTGAGGGCAATGTGCGCGTGGTGGCAGCCGGTGATTTTGAGATGGTGGCCTGCGGCGGCACCCACCCGTCAAGCACAGGGCAGATCGGCCTGATCAAGGTGCTGGACAGCGCGCCGTCCAGGGGCAAGATGCGCCTGACCTTTGTCTGCGGTATGCGCACTCTCAGGCATTATCAGACGATTTACCGCGCAGCCGAAGAGGCTTCCGCCCTGCTATCCATCCCCCCTGAGTCCCTTTCCAAGGCTGTGAAGCGCCTGCTGGATGAGCAAACGGCGCTGCGCCTGCAGCTGAACAAACTCCTGCATATTCAGATGCAGGCAAGGGCAAGGGAATTGATGGTCAAGGCACGGATTTTGCCCAGTGAGATCAGGATCATCCAGGCTGTATTGGATGATGCAGACATGGAAGGCCTAAAAACAGTGGCAAGCGAATTGATTGCTGAGAATCAATGCGTCTGTCTGCTTGCTTCCCCCAAGGCCGAAGGTTTCCATCTGCTTTTTGCCTGCCACACCGGCATCAACCGGGATATGGCAGCCCTGATGAAGGCGTCGGGCGCCAAGGGCGGCGGCAGGCCCGACTTCGCCCAGGGCAGCGCACAAAGTGTGGAGACGCTGGAAAAGGCGGCGGCCATGCTTATTGACAAGCAGAGCCCGGCTTGATAGGATATGAGCAGGCAGAAGCCTCAAGAGGATGTCATGAAGGCATCGCGGTTCCCGGCAGCGGAGCCTATTGACGGACACCTTGAAGGAGGCTCTCTTTTTATGAAAAAGCCGGATGTTACCCGCCTGGTCTTATCGGCCATGTTTATCGCGCTTGGTTTCGCCCTGCCTTTTTTGACCGGGCAGCTTCAGGCGCTTGGCAGTATGCTCAGCCCCATGCATATCCCGGTCCTGCTGTGCGGCTTTGTCTGCGGCTGGCCCTGGGGCTTGATCGTGGGAGCGCTGACGCCGCTGCTGCGCTCGCTCATCCTGGGCATGCCGCCGCTTTTCCCCATTGCCCTGGCCATGGCCTTTGAGATGGCCGCCTATGGCGCTGCGGCAGGGCTGCTGTACGAAAAGCTGCCAAGGAAGCCGCTCAATGTCCTGGTATCGCTCATCACGGCAATGCTGGCCGGCCGCCTGGTCTGGGGATTGGCGATGTACCTGCTGGTCGGCGCATCGGGCGGAACCTTTGGATTTCAAGCCTTCCTTGCCGGAGCTTTCCTCAACACTTGGCCGGGCATCATCCTGCACATCGCCTTGATTCCGCCGCTTGTAATAGCCCTGGAAAAGGCCAAATTCATCCCGCTC
The DNA here is from genome assembly GCA_964584685.1 of uncultured Christensenella sp. Taxonomy (GTDB): domain Bacteria; phylum Bacillota; class Clostridia; order Christensenellales; family Aristaeellaceae; genus UBA1038. The sequence continues at coordinate 8,550 of CAZPBJ010000001.1, forward strand.
AAAGCATAGAACCCGGGAGGCCTCGCATTGAAGATTCTGATCATTGACGGACAAGGCGGCGGCATTGGCCGCGCGATCGTAGAGGCGCTGCGGCATGCGCTCCCCGGGCAAGCCCTGCTGGCCCTTGGCACCAACGCACTGGCCACCCAGGCCATGCTGCGCGCAGGGGCGCAGGAAGGCGCGACGGGCGAGAACGCCATCGTCTGGCAATGCCGCGACGCAGACTATATCCTGGGCCCCACCGGCCTGGTCATCGCAAACGCCCTGCTTGGCGAGATAAGCCCCGCCATGGCCCTTGCCATCGGCGCCAGCCCCGCGCAAAAGCTGCTGATCCCCAGCGATCGCTGCAGCCTGCACGTCATCGGCCTCAAACCCCAGGGCAGGGATCTTGCGGTAGCGGAACTTGTCACGCTGCTCATGAGCATGGAAGAAGAAAAGCGGCTCCAACCCTGACCCGCCGTCCGGCATGGACATGAAAAGCGCATCAAAAAGCCATCCGCTAAAAAACGGGTGGCTTTGTTGAATGTCGGATCCCGCGATTAAACCTGCGCGATGGCGCGCAGCACTTCTTCCATGTCAGGCAGCTGGCTCATGGGATACTCTTTGGCCCAGGCAACGATGCCCTGTTCATCCAGCAGGATGTTGCATCTGCTTGAGCAGCCAATGTCCTCCAGAAACACATCGAAATCCTTGGCCACCGCGCCATGGGGATAAAAATCGCTCAGCAGCTGAGTGTCGCGGATGGACAGCACGGATGCCCAGGCTTTCTTGCTGGGCACAGGGTCCACATTCATGCCAAGGGCGACTGTGTTGAGGGCTGCCAGCTTGTCTTTGTTGGCCTCCAGCGATCGCATCTGGTCCGTGCATACGCCTGTCCAGGCCAAGGGATGCCAGCTCAGCAGCACTTTTTTGCCGCGGAGATCGGATAGATCTACCATGTTGCCATGGTTGTCCTCCAGGGTGAAGTTCGGGGCTTTCTCGCCTTTTGAAATCATGTCATTATCCTCCCGTTTTGTGATCCATTCAATATCAACAATATACCCCTGCCATGTCAGGCTGAAACCGCCGGATCGATCGGGTGACCCCAGTCGACGCTTTCAAGCGACCAGGCGGCAAGCTCGCTGAGTGTGGGGTGGATGACCATCGAACGCGTCAGCGGCTCGATCGTCCCGGCTTTGGCGTCGCTTAGCTGCTCGCCCGCGTTCATCAGGTACACAAAGGGCTGAACCAATGCCCCCGCCTGAAAACCCGCGATGTGCACACCCAGGATGTGAAGCTCCTCATCCAGCAGCAGCTTCACCAAGCCGTTGTCCCCGTCATCGTCCTTGTATCCCATCGCAATGCCCGACGCGATATAGCTGTAGCGGTAGCGCGCGCAGTAGTATCTGATGCCCTTGTTGCGCACCTGTTTTTCCGTCAAGCCGACGTGCCCCACCTGCGGATAGCAAAACACCGTCCATGGTGTCGCGCGGTAATCAGCCGCACGGCGGGGCTCTGCCGGGCTAAACAGGTTATGCATCAGGATATCGGCCTCGTAGTTGGCCTTGTGACGGAACAGATGCCCGCCGATGATGTCGCCAAGCGCATAGATATGGGGGCTGCTGGTCTGCAGGTATTCGTCTGCCTTGATCCAGCCCTGCGCGTCTGCCTGCACGCCGGCCAGCGCCAAATCCAAAGTGTCGGTCTGCGGCACCACGCCGGCGGCGATCAGCACCTCCTGTGCGCTGACCGTCACAGATTCGCCGTTTGAACGCTTTCGCGCGACGATCTCCTTGCCTGTTTTCCCCGGCTGCATGCGCACGACCTCATGGTCGGTCAGCACGCGGATACCGAAGTCCTCATACTGCCGGTGAACAAGCTGGGCGATCTCCGCGTCTTCCCAGGGCAGCAACTGCCTGTTGCGTCCGATGATCGTCACCTGGGTGCCCATCGCCGCGAAGATATGGGCAAATTCTGCCGCGATAATGCCGCCGCCCACGATGGCCAGGCTCTTCCAGGGTTTCTTGGGATACCTGTCCCCAAAGAAGCTTTCGTAGGTCAGGTATCCTGTCTCTTCCATCCCCTCAATGGGCGGCAGCCAGTTGCGCGCGCCTGCGGCGATCAGGAATCGCTTGCCTTCCAGCTGCGCTTCCCCGCCCGCGTTCAGCCGCACGCTCATGGCGTGCGGTCCGGTGAAACGCCCTTCCCCCAGGAAAAGCGTGACATTGGGTATATTCGAGAAGGACGCCTGTATGCTCTTGCTGATGTCAATCTGCTCCCATACGCGCCGGGAGATATGATCCCAGTCAACACGCGGGGGCTCAAAATGGATGCCCACCTTATGCGCCCGCTGCGCTTCGCGCAGCAGGTCTGCCGGGTAAACCAGCATCTTGGAGGGAATACAGCCCCTGGTGAGGCAGGTGCCGCCGAATTTCCCCTTTTCCACAATGGCTACCGTCAGGCCTTCCTGTGCGGCCCGCTCCGCTACTGTCAGCCCTGCCCCCGTGCCGATGACAACCAGATCAAACATCATTGCTGCGCTCCCTTGGCTTGATAGGCTTCATGTTATCAGAGCGATCGGCTAAAAGCAATGCGGCTCACATCCGCCCGTTGCGCGGCGGGCGAAGGATGTGCTACACTTTTCATTACACAAAGCAGCGGTAAAATATGCCGTCAGGGGAGGTGAGGGGCCATGGCAGCCGGCAAGAGGGCCCGCGCCGTCTTCTTCGCTGTCCTGGCGGCAGCGCTGTATGCCATCAACGCCCCCCTGTCCAAACTGCTGCTGCGCGGCATATCTTCCGCCATGATGGCAGCGCTTCTTTATCTGGGAGCCGGCCTGGGAATGCTGATGGTCAGCCTGGTCACAAAGAAAACGGGCAGCGCGATTAGGGAGGAGTCCCTTGGCAAAAAGGACCTGCCCTTTATCCTGGGCATGATCCTTTTGGATATTGCAGCACCAGTCTTCCTGATGCTTGGGCTGAGATCAACATCCGCCGCAAATGCCTCGCTGCTCAACAACTTTGAGATCGTGGCCACATCGGTGTTTGCCCTGATGCTGTTCCATGAGACCATTTCCGGGCGGCTGTGGCTGGCCATCGCGCTGGTAAGCCTCTCCAGCGTCATCCTCTCCTTTGAAGGCAGGGAAAGCCTGCGTTTCTCCTCAGGCTCGGCGCTTGTGCTGCTGGCCTGCGTCTGCTGGGGCCTTGAGAACAACTGCACGCGCGTGCTCTCAAAAAAGAATCCCATGGAAATTGTGGTGCTCAAAGGCTTCGGCGCAGGCTCGGGCGCCCTGCTGCTCGCCCTGGGCCTGGGCGAAAGCTTTCCCGGACCTGTTTACATCATGGGCGCGCTGCTGCTGGGTTTTGTGGCCTATGGAATGAGCATCTTCTTTTATGTCCACGCGCAGCGGGAACTGGGCGCGGCAAAAACAAGCACCTACTACGCGGTAGCGCCCTTCATAGGCGCCGCGCTGTCCCTTGTCATATTCAGGCAGCTGCCCACATTGACCTTCATGGTCGCGCTTTGCGTCATGATGGCAGGCGCATGGATCGCCTCCACCAAGGGAAAACGGCAAGGCAGCCTGCCATAGAACCGGGCCTGCCCACTCATCTGCCGCTTGTCATCCGATGCCCCGCGTGATAGTATTTGGCCAGAGGTGCATGTATGAGCGATATGCTGTTGACCTGCGCGGACCTGCGCGGCGCGCCGGCAGATGTGGACAAAAACCGGGACGAAATCCTGCGCAGGATGAAACGCTGTGAAAAATCAGGCGCGCAGCTTTTGCTGCTGCCTCCACTGACACTGACGGGCGCAAGCTGCGGAGATCTGTTTTTTCAGGACCTGCTGCTTGAGTCGGCCGCGAAAGCCGCCTGCCAATTGGCCGCCATGAGCCGCGGGACAGCCGTCGTCTTTGGCCTTCCCATACGCATTGACGGCAGGACCTACGCGGCTAGTGCCGTTTGCTGGGGCGGCCAGCTGCGCGGCCTGGCGGTGATGCCTGCGCTCAGCCGGGAACTGGGGCGCTGGTTCAGCCCCTGGGAAGGCACCGGGCGCAGTGTATGCCTGTACGGACAGACTGTGCCTGTTGCGGCTGATCTGGTCTTTGACCTGCCGGGCGGCAGCGTGCGCCTTGGCGTCCTTCAATGCAGGGCGGATGAGGCGCTGAAGGAGGCGGAACCGCTTCTCGGGCAAGGGGCGAATCTGTTGGCCGTGCAGGCTTTTGAGCCCACACTGGCCGGTGAACATTATAAAAAGCGCGAACATTTGCGCCGGCTTTCCGCGCGCTGCGCATGCCTGTACCAAAATGCGGGTCTGAACGAAACCAGCACGGACGCGGTCTATGGCGGGGAGGCCTTCATCCTCAAGTCCTGCGAGGTGCTGCGTGAACGCCCTGCCTTCGCACCGCAAAGCCATATCGACGCGTACCTGCCCGCTGTACCGGCCGGCAAGACGGACCTGCCTTTCAAGCCGGGGCCGGAGATCCTCACCACCGATATGCCCTACGCCCCGCCCGAAGGCCTGCTGAGGGAAACCTGGTGCCATGACGCCATTGAGATCCCGGCGCAGGGACTGGCCACCCGCATGGCGCGCATCGGGGCCAAAACAGCTGTGCTGGGGCTTTCAGGCGGCCTTGACTCGGCGCTGGCGCTCCTTATCTCAGCCAGGGCCCTTAGGATCAACAGGTTGCCCAAAGGCAGTCTGCTGGCCTATTCCCTGCCTTGCTTTGGCACCACAGGCCGCACGCGGGGCAATTCCCTCAAACTGATGGCGGCCCTTGGCCTGCCTGCGCGCGAGATCGACATATCGCGCAGCGTGCGGGCGCACCTAGAGGATATCGGCCACGACGGCCGCTTTGACGCGGCATATGAAAATGCACAGGCGCGCGAACGCACGCAGGTCCTGATGGATATCGCCAATATGCAGGGAGGCCTGATGGTGGGCACCGGCGACATGAGCGAGCTGGCGCTTGGCTTTACCACCTTTGGCGGCGACCATTTGAGCATGTACGCCGTTAACGGCGGCCTGTACAAAACGGCCATCCGCCTCATCCTGGCCCAGGCGGCAAAACAGGCGGCGCCGGCGCTCAAAGAGGTGCTGTACGACATCCTGGATACACCCATCAGCCCGGAACTCAAGCCTTTGGAAGAAGGCCAGCACACCGAAAAAATCGTTGGGCCCTACCTGCTCAATGATTTTTACCTCTACCACATCCTGAATCAGGGCCCGTCCCCGCAGGATTTGCTCCGATCCGCCCAAACGGCCTTCACCGGGCGCTTCACGCGCCTTGAACTGCTCAAGTGGATGCGCGTGTTTTTTCAGCGCTTCCTTGCCGCGCAGTTCAAGCGCAGCTGCCTGTCGGACGGCCCGCAGGTGCTGGCCAACAGCCTGTCCCCGCGCGGCGGTCTCAGCCTGCCCTCCGACGCGCAGGCCGACCTGTGGCTCAAGGACATCGACCGCTTGATCAAGCAGGGGGAGAGCGCATGAGAAACCTCAGCATGCTGACAGACCTGTACGAATTGACAATGCTATATGGCTACTTCAAGCATGGGATGACAGGGCGCCGCGCGGTCTTTGACCTCTTTTTCCGCCGTCAGGGCCCCTGTGCCTACGCCATCATGGCGGGATTGGAGCAGGTCAGGGATTACCTGAGAGACCTGCGCTTTACCCGGGAGGATATCGCCTATCTGCGCGGTCTCAATACCTTTGACGATGAATTCCTCACATGGCTTGGGCTTTTTCGCTTTGAATGCGATGTGGATGCCATGCCCGAGGGAACATTTGTCTTTCCCGGCGAGCCGCTGCTGCGTGTGGAAGGACCCCTGGCACAGGCGCAGCTGATAGAGACCACGCTGCTCAACCTGATAGGCCACCAAACCCTTATCGCCACCAAGGCCAACCGCATCGTCAGGGCCGCGCAGGGCGGCAAAGTGATGGAGTTTGGCCTGCGGCGCGCCCAGGGCCCGGACGCGGGCGTCCTTGGCGCCAGGGCAGCGGTCATCGGAGGCTGCGGCTCCACCAGCAACACCATGGCGGGCATGGCCTTTGATATCGCTGTCTCGGGCACGCACGCGCACAGCTGGGTGGGAAGTTTCCCCTCCGAACTGGACGCCTTCCGCGCGTATGGCGACTGCTATCCGGACAGCTGCCTGCTGCTGGTGGATACCTATGACACGCTGCGCTCGGGCGTGCCCAACGCCATCACGGTTTTCAGGGAACTGCGCCTGCGGGGGCACAAGCCCAGGGGGATCCGCCTGGATTCGGGCGACCTGGCCTACCTGAGCCGCAAGGCGCGCCAGATGCTGGATGAGGCGGGGTTTGAAGACACCATCATCTGCGCCAGCAACGACCTGGACGAATACCTGATACGCGATTTGAAACTGCAGGGGGCACGCATCGACCTGTGGGGCGTGGGCACCAAGCTGATCACCGGCGGCGACAGCCCGGCCCTCGGCGGCGTTTACAAGCTCAGCGCCCTGGAGGAAAAAGACGTGCTCGCGCCGCGCATGAAGGTTTCCGATAACCCGGAAAAGATCACGCTGCCGGGCAAAAAGGACGTTTACCGCGTCTATGACGCCCAGGGCAAGGCCTTTGCCGACCTGATCACCCTGGCAGACGAAACGGTGGACGAAAGCTTGCCCCTGACCCTCTTTGACCCCCAGGAAGTGTGGAAGCGCACCACCATGAAGGATTATCATCTGCGCAGGCTGCTGCTGCCCTTTTTCCGTGCCGGCCAGTACGTCGGGCAGGACAGGAGCGTTCACCAGATCAGCCGGGACCGCGCGCAGGATGAGGCGACCATCTGGGACGAGCAGCTGCGCCTGATCAACCCCCAGCGCTACAAGATGGACCTCTCCCAAAAACTTTGGGACCTGCGCCACGAAATGCTGGTCAGGAGCGGCAAGGAACAGGCGTGAATAAGATGCTGTGCGCCATCTGGGAACTGGACGCCCTGAGCGTCAGACGGCTTGAAGACCTGTCGCTTGCAGCCGGCGGCCGGGGTTTCCTGTGCGACCGGTTTCACCCGCACATCACGCTGGGCACATATGAAGACATGGATGAGGCGCTGCTTACGCCATACATCAGCGAATTCGCCCGGAGCATCGCCCCGTTTCAGGTGCGTTTTACGCAGGTTGGCCTGCTGAAGCCCTGCTGCTCGGTCTGCTTTCCCGAATTCTCGGGTGAGCTGAAAACATATTACCGGGCCTTTCATCGGCATTTTGACCATTTCGCCGACAAATGGACCCGTTTGGCAGGCGGCTTGTACCGCCCCCATGTCTCGCTGTATGGCGAGGAAACCCCGCTTCCGGCTCTGGCGCTTGAGCGGCTTCAGGCCGCCTTTGTCCCCTTTGACGGCCTGGTGACGGGTTTGGCGCTGTCCTGGGTCAAAGAGGCGGATGAATATGAGATTCTGGCGGAGTATCCTTTGAATGATCAACAGCACAGGGACGGGAAGGAAATTTTGCCAATTGGATGAGAAACGCATTGAACTAGTTGAATTTCACGAAGGTGCGCTGAGTATTCCGGTTCAAGTAGACCAAGCGCACGAGACAGTTTGGCTGACACAAAGGCAGATGGCTGAGTTGTTTGCTGTTACGCCTGACAATATCAGTCTTCATATCAAGAATATTTACCGCGCAGACGAGCTTATTGAACAAGCAACTGCCGAGGAAAGCTCGGTAGTTCAGCATGCAGTTCTTAAAGTCAGGGTATCCCGGTGAATAGGCAACCTCCAGCTGATTCCGCCCTCATGTTCAAGAACCCCTTTCAATGGGAAGTGTTCACCGTCTGCCGTAACGGCATTTATGCGCTTGATCCGGAAATTATTGAAGCGTTCTCGCGCGCGGCTGTGAGCTACAGCGCCAATAGGCGTTTCCTGTGGCTGGTCCCCATCAGCAGGCAGCACTGCCTGGTCAATTTCGATTTCCCGCTTGAAATCGATGATCCCTTGTTCAGACAGCAGAAAATCCCCCATGCCGGGCGCTTTATCCATCAATTGGATGTGCGGGCCATGGAAACGCTCAACCGGGCGATCGGCATGAATTACCTGAAGCTGGCCCTTGCGGCAGGCCGGGGAGGTGCCCATGGCAAAGCTTGAAAAAACGAACGCACTGCGCATCCTGGACAGGGAAAAGATCCCCTATGAAACGCTCAGTTATCCGCCTGCTGATGAACATTTGGACGGCGTCAGCGTAGCGGCACTGGTGGGCGAGAGCCCGCTGAGGGTATTCAAGACCCTTGTCTTGCAGGGTGATGACAGGCTGCACTATGTTTGCGTGGTCCCTGCGGCAAAAGAGCTTGATTTGAAAGCCGCGGCAGCCCTGTTCGGGGTCAAGAGCCTCCACATGGTGCAGCTGGGCGAGCTCAAAGACCTGACTGGCTACGTGCGGGGCGGCTGCTCTCCCATCGGGATGAAGAAAGCCTTTGCGACCGCGCTTGACGCGTCCGCGCAGGCGCAGCCCTATATCCTGGTGTCCGGCGGGCGCATCGGCCTGCAGGTGAAGATGAAACCGGTGGATCTGTGCGCTGCCTGCCGGGCGCGCCTGGGTCAGATCTGCAGACAGGAAGTGTGAATTGAGCATTGAGCATGTGCGGGCTGCCTTTGAAAAGCTGGGCATCGCCCACAGGATATTGGAGTTCAGTGTGTCAAGCGCCACGGTGCCGCTTGCCGCGCAGGCGGTGGGATGTGAGGAGGCGCGTATCGCCAAGACCATATCCCTGCGCGTGGATGGGCAGGCTGTGCTGATCGTGACCGCCGGTGACGCGCGCCTTGACAACCAGAAATACAAGGCCCGCTTTCACTGCAAAGCCACCATGCTGACACCTCAGGAAGCTCAGGATGAAACAGGCCACGCCGTGGGCGGCGTCTGCCCGTTTGCGGTCAAACCGGGAGTCGCGGTCTACCTGGATATGAGTTTACGCCGTTTTGACCAGGTTTATCCCGCCTGCGGCAGCGCCAACAGCGCCATCGCCCTGAGCCCGGATGAACTGGAAACATACTCCGGGGCAGCAGGCTGGGTGGATGTATGCAAGCTGCCTGAATAGATTAATCTGCCTGTTCGCGCTTTGACCTATCGGGCTTATGCCCGCACATATACCGATACCGAGCCGCCCTTGCAGGGAAAGTCAGCCGTGCCTGTGTCATCCAGCGTGATGATATCGGGACAACGTCCTGTGATGTCCCGCCAGGCACTGCCTTTGCTCAGTTCACCAAAGCTCATGCGCTTGCCGGAGTCGCCGGCATTTGTCATGACAACCGCGACGCCGGCGTTGGGACGTCCGGCCTCACCCAGCCGCAGCCAGGCGATACAGTTGGGATCATCAAAGTAATCCACTTGATCACCATAGGCAGCGGTTTTGCGCGCCTCCAGCAAGGGATCAAGCTGCCCGCGCTGAGGATTTTGCGGCCACTGGCCCCCTGTGCCGTAGTAGTCGCCCCAGAAAAGGCAGGGATAACCATCACGCCGCAGCAGGATCAGCGCGTAGGCCAGGGGCTTGAACCATTCCTGTACCCAGCTTTCCAGCGCCTGACCGGGCTGGGTATCGTGGTTATCCACAAAGGTGGCCACATTGAAACTATTCTTCTCAAGCAGCGTGCCATTGAAGACGCGGCGCATATCATAGCCGCTTCCCATGCCTGAAGCTTCATGGAAATTCATGTGCAGCGCCACGTCAAACAAAGCCATTTGGTCATGCGTCTCACCGATGTACTCAGCCAGAAGATTTTCATCCGCGTGCCAGTACTCGCCTATACAGTACAGTTGTTTGCCTGCGCCAAGGCGCGTCTCCCGCAGAAATGCCGAGATAAAGCTTGCGTTGATATGCTTGACGGCGTCAAAGCGCAAACCGTCCAGCTGCAGTGTTTTGACAAACCAATCACCCCAGCGGATGCTCTCTTCGATCACGTCCCTGTTGCGGTAATCCACATCAGCGAACATCAGATAATCAAAGTTGCCCTTGTCACTGTCAACATTCTGAGAAAAGCCCTTGTTTTCGCCCAAAATCCGGAAAATGCCGTTCTCGCCCGTCAAGTCATCGTGGTCAACCGCGGTGAAGTGCTGAAAGCCCCACTGAAAGCCGGAATACATTCCCTGCCTGCCGGGATAGGTGAAACGTGTCCACCCTCTGATATCCTGCGGCTTGGCGATTTCCTGCTGACGATTGTCGGGATCCACCCTGACCGCCAGAAAAAGCTCGGTTTCGTCAGCGCCGGCTTTGTGATTCAGCACGACATCCCCATAGGCCTGAATCCCCTGCCCATGAAGGGCAGCGATGGCGGCTTCCAGCTGCCGGCGCGTGCCGTACTTGGTGCGCACGCTTCCTTTTTGGTCAAACTCGCCCAGATCATACAGATCATAGACGCCATAGCCCACGTCATTGGTGCCCGTTGCCTTGCAGCAGGGCGGCAGCCAGACGCCGCCCACGCCAAGCGCCTTGAACTCGGGCGCGGCCTCTTTTATCCTGTCCCAATGCTTCCCATCGTCGGGCAGATACCATTCAAAACCCTGCAGCATCACATGGTTATCGACGGATATCCCCTCATGCCCGGCATCGGCCGGGTTGTTATGCAGCGCGATGCCCTCAAGCTCAGCCTGTTTGACTGCCTGACTCTCCAGTTCCTGCTGTGCCTGAAGGGGCAATGTGTCGCTGGCTTCCTGATGGATCAGATCCATCCTCTCATCCTCGCTCATGCATCGTTAACCTCCTTTATTCACATCCCGTAACATTGCGTCTTTACGTTGATTTTCTCATTCGTCAACCATATTATGCGTCCCGGCGCGCAAAGTCAAACTTGCCAAACGCGCCGCGATAAGTTATGATGACTATGCCGTATGCGGTGTTGGGTCCTGTGCGATTTCATGGTGTGAACCCTGTCAGGTCCGGAAGGAAGCAGCAGTAAGCGCATGTTGAGATGTGCTGCGGGAGTGCCTGGCACGGCATACGGTATTTGACTGTAAAGGAAGGGCAAAAGCATGTGGGAGCTGCCAAAGGTTCTGGATCAGGATCCGCAGATAAGCCACGCGATCTCGCTTGAAGTTCAGCGCCAGGAGGATCATCTCGAGCTGATCGCCAGTGAGAATTTTGTATCCCCCGCCGTTCTGGCAGCGCTTGGCAGCCCTTTGACCAATAAATACGCCGAGGGCTATCCGGGCAAGCGCTATTACGGCGGATGCGAATACGTTGACATCGCCGAAAACCTGGCGCGCGACCGCGCCAAAGAGCTCTTCCGTGCGGAGCATGCCAACGTCCAGGCGCATTCCGGCTCTCAGGCCAATATGGCCGCCTATTTCGCCTTGCTGAATCACGGTGACAAGGTGCTGGGCATGAGCCTCAGCCACGGCGGTCACCTGACTCACGGCAGCCCCTTCAACATCTCCGGCAAGTATTTTGATTTTGTCAGCTACGGCCTGGATCCCCGGACCGAGACCATCGACTATGACGCGCTGCGCCGCCTGGCCAAAGATCAGCAGCCCAAATTGATCGTAGCGGGCGCGTCCGCCTATCCGCGCGTCATCGATTTCAAGGCTTTCCGCGATATCTGCGACGAAGCCGGCGCCCTGCTGATGGTGGATATGGCCCATATCGCCGGCCTGGTCGCAGCCGGTGTCCATCCCTCCCCCGTCCCATACGCCGACGTGGTCACCTCCACCACGCACAAGACCCTTCGCGGCCCCCGCGGCGGCTTGATCCTATGCAAAGAGCAGCACGCCAAGGCCATCGACAAGGCCATCTTCCCCGGTATCCAGGGCGGGCCCCTGATGCATGTGATCGCCGCCAAGGCCGTATGCTTCCTGGAAGCGCTGCAGCCTTCCTTTACGGACTACCAGCGGCAGATCGTCAAAAATGCCAAAGCCCTTGAGAACGCTTTCAGGCAGCTTGATATCCGCATGGTCTCCGGCGGTACGGACAATCACCTGCTGCTGCTTGACTTTGTAGACCTGGAGATGACAGGCGCCCTGATGGAAGACCTGCTGGGCCGCGCGAATATCACCGTCAACAAGAACATGGTGCCCCGCGACACGCGCAAGTCAAGCGTGACCAGCGGCATCAGGATCGGCACAAGCGCCGTGACCACGCGCGGCATGAACCAGGAGGATATGACTGTCATAGCCGGCTGCATCGGTGACATCCTTTCTCAGGGCGAAGCCGCCCTTTCCGCCGTGCGCGGCAGGGTCGCGGCGCTGACAGTCAAACATCCGCTGTACTGACATATAACAAGCCTATTGTTTGGTATCTGTCTGTAAAGCCAATGATTCTGTCCCCTGTATGTGTTCAAGGAAGTCATTTTTAAGCACATCCCCGCCTACATTGGTATATACCAGATTAAAGCGCGCGCAGGTCAGCCGGTTTGCCTCGTCGGGCATTTTCCATGTGCCCTGTGATACATGGAAGGCAAGCGCTTCGGACGCGACGTCAAAGGCGGTCCTGCCATTGAAAGCATCCAGCGGCTCGCGCCAATCCATTTCGATGCGGTTTTCCCCGCTGCCCAGATGCAGGTACAGCTTCTTGACCTGCCACAAGCCAAACGCCTCGGCGCTGGCTGTGAATTCGGCGGCATTGGGGCCGGAAGCGACCGCCTTGACCACGCCCTCAGACGTCGCGCGGTGCGCGCCGTGGCCTGTCTCCCCATGGACGGAGTGCGTGAGCACTACATCGGGCCGCCATTGCCGCAGCCAGGCGGTGATGGTGAGGCGGACCCTGCCTGCGCCCCACCTCGCGTTGCATTCGTCCAGTGTCTGGGCGCGGGTATCGCGAAAATTCGCGATAATGGGATATATGCGCTGCCCGCAGTGCCAAAGGCCGTTGAGCAGCTCCGTGCGCCGGTAATCCGTCCCGCAGGTCATGTACACATTGAGCAGCTTTTTGCCAAGCTGCCCCGCGTAATAGGGAATAGTGCCGCCAAACCAGAGCAGCTCATCATCGGGATGGGCCACGATGAGCATCATATCCATCTTGCCCTCGGGCATCTCCCAGCGCTGGACCTGGGGAGGCACTTCGCCTTTGCCGTATATATACAGTTCGCTCAGCACAGGTCCGGGCATTTCACCGTCCGCGAACACGATGCGAAACATAGTCAGGCCATTCACCGCGAAATACTGATGGGCAAAGGCATGCTCTGAACTCGCGGCAGTCACCCAGACCTCTCCGTCGGGAACCTGGATCGCCAAAGGGCGGGGCTCGCCGTGCAGCTGGATGTAGATATGGAAAGCAGGGCTGTATTTGGGCAGTTTGACCGCATAGAAACCAGTCTTTTCACGGTGTGCGGACATGGGTCTGCGGTCGGTCGCCCTGATGACGGCACGGCCATGATCGTCGCTGACCTTGCAGCGCCCGGTGATATCCCGCGCGGTCTGCGCATGGGCGGGGTATGCCGGGCACAGCAGCAAAAGCAGCAGGCAAAACCATATAAAGGTCTTCCGCATCTATAAACGCCCAACTCTCAGGTTGATAGGAAAGTACCGCTTAACCCGGGCATGGGGCTACTTCAGGAACACGCTCATCACATATCCGTTGACGGTGCCAAAGCGGACGCGTGTCCACTCGCCTGCCGGCGCCAGGATGGTCACCACGCTGTTGTGGGGCATTTTCATGTTGACAGCGCCCAGGGTCAGGCTGGGCAGGCTGCGCAGGTTGACATAGCTGCCTGCGGGATGCTTGACGATCTTGGTGGGGATCTCAGGCAGATGATGAAGCGTCAGGAATTTGGTCATGAAATAGCCGGTGGCGCCCGATGAGGGTACGGTAACCTGGCACCACTCAAGCCCCTGCTTTTTTACAATGACTGATGTGCCTTCAGTGTAGGAGCCCAGCACCTTGGCGGTGGTGGCAGGCTGCGCCCTCAGGTTGAGTGAGCCGATGCCCGCCTTGACTGTGGCGTTGCCCTGCGTGCCGCCATCGATGACTTGCAGGAAATTGCGGTCCATATAGCCCATCAGGCCGTCCACGGAAATCTGCCAGAAGGTGCCGCTCTTGGTGTAGAGGGTGACAGTTTTGCCGGGGTAATAGGAGGCCAGCACGGGATAATTGTAGCCCGGCCCCTGGCGCAGGTTGACTTTGCCGCCGGATGAGACGATCTTGGCCGTGCCCAGGCCCGACGGCGGCGCGGTTGGCGTTACGATGGGGTCGAAGCTCAGGTATTCGCCGCGAAAATAGCCGCGCAGCCCCCCTGACATCTCCACATAGTACCAGCCGCCCGATTCGCTCAGCACGGTGCAGACGGTGCCGTTGTAGTAGATGCCAAGCACCGGCGCGGTATAGGAGGGTGACTGGCGCAGGTTGAGGAACTGTGTCGGGATGGGGTTATTGACCACAGCCTGCGTATTGAGGGCTGCGGGCGGATAGGTGGGGTATATGGGGTATATCGGATAGACCGGCTGAACGGTGGCCAATGGTTCGGGTGCCGTACCCAGGTAGGTGCCGTCCATGAAACCCACCATGCCGCTTGACAGCACATTGACACTGCGCCAATTGCCGCTTTCATATGAAAGTATCTGGACCATGGTGCCTCTGGGCACGCCGGCAAGCACGTCATACTGGGTGCCGGGGCCTGAGCGAAGGTTCAGTGATGAGGTGCCCACCACAAAGGCATATTGATTTTCAGGCGCGGGGGTGGCAAGGGATCTGCCGGGCACAGCGCCCAGGGCCAATGCCAGGGCGATGAGCAGCAGGAGCCCTTTCTTGAATCTTTTCACGTCGCCATCCTCCTTTATACTGTCCACCATACAACGATGGAAACCGTGCTGTTCTTGCATTATCATAAAGACTCGCCCTACATAAAGTCAAGCAAAACCGTGTTCATGACATCCATGCCCCGCCCGGTCAAGGCGAAGCGCTTATCATCCGTATAGTATGTCAGGCCCGCTTCAAGCGAAGCCTTTGCGCGGCTGCCGTAAACGCTCAGGAAATCCTCCCCATGCATGGCCTCAAAGGCCTCCAGGTCCAGCCCCCGCGTCATGCGCAGGCCCAGCATCAGGCTTTCGAACATTCGGCCCTGCTTGTCAATCTCCTGCACCTGGGGGCTTTCCCCCGCAAGATAGGCTTCGATGGCCTGTGGATTGGCCCTGCGGACATGGCCTTCTTCCAGGCTGTGCGCCGCCGAGCCAAAGCCAAGGTAATCATGGCGCATCCAGCAGCCCAGGTTGTGGCGGCAGGCAAACCCCGGCCGGGCAAAGTTGCTGATCTCATAGTGTTCATAGCCTGCCCGGGCAAGCCTGTCAAGCGCCCACGCATACATTTGGCGCTCCTCTTCTTCCCCGGGCAGCGCCGCCGTATGCTCAGCGACCTGCAGGGCAAGCGGCGTCCCCTCTTCCACGATCAGGCCGTAGCAGGACAGGTGGGGGACATCAAGTGCCAGGGCGGCTTCCAGCGTATGCTGCCAAAGCGCCGGGGTCTGCTCCGGGATGCCCAGCATCAGGTCGATGTTGATGTTGCCGATGCCTGCCAAGCGGGCCTGGGTGACGGCTGTCTCCACCTGCGCCCAGCTGTGGCGGCGGCCAAGCTGTTCAAGCAGCGGCGCCTCTGCTGACTGCGCCCCCAGGGACAGGCGGTTGACGCCGCCATCGGCAAGGGCTGCCAGGAAGCGGCCGCTGAGCATGCCCGGGTTGGCTTCGCAGCTGACTTCGCAATCCGGGGTAAGCTGGAAATACCGGCGCAAAGTTGACAGGATGGCCGAGATCTGCTCAGGCTGCAGGAGGCTGGGAGTGCCGCCGCCGATATAGACGGTGTTGGCCTGCGCCCGCCCAAGCGCCCGGGCGCGAATGCCAATCTCCTCAATGACATGATCGACATAACGCGCGCGCAGCGGCATGGCGCCTTTAAAAGACGGAAAATCACAGTAGCTGCATTTATGGGCGCAAAAAGGGATGTGGACATAGAGCCCAAGCGGCTTCACAGGCTCTTGCGCCAGGCGTCAAAATGCCCCATCCACTGCGCGCAGTCGTCGCGAATGGCGTCGAATCCGTCGGGCCCGTAGACCTCCCGATTGGAAAGCGAAATGCCGTGTGTGCCCTTGGGATAAATGTAAGGCATTGCCTGCACGCCCTGCTTCCTGAGCGCGGAAGCGAAAAGCAGCGTGTTTTCCACAGGCACCAGGCTGTCGTCCCAGGTGTGGAAGAGGAAGGCGGGCGGCGTCCTGCTGCTCACCTGCTTTTCCAGCGAGACAGTCTGGCGCAGGATGTCGATGTCATCGCCCAGCAGGTTCCTGATGGAGTCTTCATGCGCGTATGGCCCCGCCGTGATGACGGGGTAGCACAAGGCCAGGCCGTTTGGCCTCACCTGATCGGGCTTCAGCCCCAGCTTTGCCGCGTAATGCGGCTTGTCCCAGAACACGCCGGCGGACGCCGCCAGATGCCCGCCCGCCGAAAAACCCATCAGGATGATCCTGTCAGGGTCTATATGCCAGGCATCAGCGTGCTCACGGGCATAGGCAAGGGCTGCCAGCACCTGCAGCAGCGCCGAGGGAAAGCGGGCTGGCGCCACCGAATAATCGATGACGCAAGCGCTCATCCCCAAGCCCAGCAGGCGTACGGCGATAGGCTCCGCCTCACGGAATGAGCGAAAAGCATAGCCGCCGCCGGGACAAATCAGGACCAGGGGCCGGCGGCGCCCCGGCTCCACCTCCTGTGAATTATCAAGCAGATAGGGATGGAGAAGCACATCGGGCGCAGCGCCGCGCAGTTCAAGGGTGATCGCTTGCGTGTTCATGGGCGCCTCAGAATTGATCGGGATTCAAGCCTCGCAGATCATCGGTGACAAACAGCCCGTCCTTGCGGACAAGTTCCCCGTCAAACCACATGTCACCCCCGCCGTACTCTGGCCGCTGGATGCAGACCATGTCCCAGTGGATGGCTGACTTGTTTCCGTTGGGCGCCTCATCGTAGCAGTTGCCCGGCGTGAAGTGGAAGGAACCTGCGATCTTCTCGTCAAACAATGTATCCTTCATGGGCTCCATGATGTAGGGATTGACGCCGATGGCAAATTCACCTATGCCGCGCGCGCCTTCATCCGTGTCCAGGATGGCGTTGAGCAGATCGCTGTGGCTGCTGCTTGCCTGCGTGATGCGCCCCTTTTCAAAGACCAGGCGCACATTCTCATGCGTAACCCCCTGGTAGAGCGTGGGTGTATTAAACTGCAGGGTGCCCTCGATGCTGTCCCGGACAGGTGCGGTAAAAACCTCCCCGTCGGGGATGTTGAGCTTGCCGTCGCACTTGACGGGCGGCTGCCCCTTGATGGAGAAGCGCAGGTCGGTGCCCGGCCCCTTGATGTGCACCTTGTCCGTGCGCGCCATACGGGCTGCCAGCGGGTCCATGGCAAGTGAAAGCCTTGAATAGTCCAGCGTGCAGACCTTGAAATAGAAATCCTCAAACTGCGCTGTGCTCATGCCGGCCAGCTGCGCCATGGCGCTGTTGGGATAACGCAGCACCACCCACCTGGTATGCGGCACGCGGATCTCCGAATGAACGGGTTTGCCGTAATGGACCGAGTAAAGCTTCTTTTGGGTATCCGGAACATCGGCCAGCTCAAAGGCGTTGCCGCCGCCGCGCACGCCGATGTATGCCGCGCAGTCGCTCATGCGCTTGCCGTCAAGCCCTGCCACCCAGTCAAGCCCTGCCGCGGTATAACCCATCTGCAGCGCGCGGTCGACCTCCTGGTCGTGCAGCTTCACTTCCGGGACGCCGCCCGCCTCATACACACGGGTAATCAGTGCGCAGACAAGTTCCTTGTTGATACCGAAATCCTCGATCAATACCTTTTCACCGGGTTTTACGCCGGTGGCGTAGGTAACCAAAATGCCTGCCAGCGTGTCGATCCTTGGGTCTTTCATGCTCTTTTCTCCTTTATCCTTCGGGTGTGGGTCTGCGCCGGGCTGAACCTGCGCACCAGCGGCTGCTCAACCAAATAGGTGATGAGCGCCGACAGGGCCAGCGCGCCCAGGAAACACAGCCAGACATATCGGCGCTGCCAGACAATATCGCCCTGCCGGTTTGGGTCGGGCGTATCGGCGTAAGGGATGCCAAAGCGGCGCAGCTGCACCGCCAACACCTGATGCCACATGTAAAACTGGAAGCTCACCTGCGAGAGGAAGCGCGTCACCGGGTTGCCAAACAGCAGACGCAGCCCCCCAAGCCCCAGCGAAAGCCCCAGCATGCACAGCGCGATCATCCAGGCGAGCAAAAAGCGCTGATCCATCTGGGACTGCCTGAGCAGGCGGGCCGTTGGCGCCGAGGCCTGCGCGCGAACCAGCGTGATGAGCGCAAGCACCGCGGCCAAGGCGCAGACGCTCATCAGCACACGCGTCCAGGCGTCCTCTTTCATCCGTCTGCGCAAACTCACATAGACACCGGCCGCCACAAAACCGGTGGCATAGACATCCAGGAAGGCGGGCAGCTGGTTGAAGTACATATCCACATTGTCAAGCCCGCCGGCCCAGTAACGAAACAGCAGCGCCGCGCCTGTCATGCCCAGCCAGGTCGCCAGGGGCATCTTGTAAAAGCCGCGCGCCAGCAGCGGAAACAAAAGGTAAAACTGGACCTCGACCCCCAGCGTCCACAGCGCGCCGTTGACGGGAGACCCGTAATAGCTTGCGTAAAACAGCGTATGGGTGAAAGTGGCGTGCGCCAGGACATCCTTGGCCGCGTCGCCTGCCGTGGCGTATAGGCGCTGGGGCAGCACCACGATGAGCAGGATCAGCAGGAAATTGAGCAGGTAGGTGGGAACGATGCGGATGAAACGCTTTTGAAAAAAGGGAATGACCGCAGGCGCGGGCCTGCCTGCTTCCCTGGCCCAGGCATAGGGCAGGTAACACAGGAAACCCGACAGGAGCAGCATGCCGTCCACCCACATATAGCCGGAGCGCAGCAGGGGATCCAGGCTGACGCTCACGCCAAACACGTGGATGACAGGGGTCAGCCAGCTCTGCTGCCAAATATGGAAAGCCGCGACAAAAAAGACCATCAGCGCGCGCACGCCGTTGAGGACGGGTATCTCGCCCCCGTCGCGCAGCTGGGTCTTCTCCTTGTAGCCGGCTATCAGCTGCTGCATTCAGGGCGTCACCCGTGCCAGTTTGTACAGCGTGCGGGGATCGTCCCTGCGCAGGTTCAGCTGATTATCCGACAAAGCCAGGATATTGTAGGTGCTGTTCAGCTCATCCTTGCGGTCGCCCACGGCCAGCAGGTAAGTGCGCGCGTAGAAGAGGTAATCCCGCCCGTCAATGGTGCAGGTGCCGTCGTCGCGGAAGGTCATCGTAAAGCCCTTTTCTGTCTGCCAGGTGCCCAGGATGCGGTAGGGCGTGCGGGTGAGCTTGGTGCGGGTCACGTCCTTGTAATCCGGTATCCTGCGGTAGTAGGGCAGGGCCAGATAGGGCTCCCTGGCGTCATACAGCCCGTTGGCGTAAAGATAAACGGCATTTTCATACATGGCCTGCACGTTCTTGTATTTGTCATTCGGGTTTGTGCGGTCAAGCGGCTCCAGCGCGTCCACGGCTGTCTTGTAGTCTTTCCGCTTGATGGCATCCCCTGCGATCTTGTAGGCGTCGGCATAATACAGGTCATAGCTCTCGTCAGCCTGGGCCCCCGCATCCTGATAATCCGCAATGAGCCGGAACTGTTCGGCTGCCTGGCGGTAGTCGCCCGCGGCTTTCAGGTCGCTTGCCACCTTGTAGGCCGTGCTCTGCAGCAGCTCGGTCGCGTCCTTGTAACCCTCGATCTGTTTAAGCAAGGGGGTGGCGGCCGCCGGGTTTTCAGCCGTCAGTGTTTGCTGCGCCTGCAGATAGACACTCTCCCTGTAGCCGTCCAAGGCGCCCGTGTAATCGCCGGCAGCCAGATAAGCCTCCGCTGCCGCCTGATAATCGCCTGCCTCAAAGGCCTGCCCGGCAGCCAGGTACTGCGCCTGCCTGAGGTACTCCTCACTTTCCCGGTAATCCGCCAGGGCAGTGAATTCGCCGATCGCCCGCTCATAGCTCCCCTGCTCAACAAACGCGACGGCGCGGTTGTACTGCGCGCGCCGCAGTTCTTCAGCGCTGCCCTCATAATCGCCCAGCAGGGAGAACAGCAGGATGGCGCGGTCATAGTCCTTTGCGTTTGCGGCCTGCAGGGCCAGTTCAAAGCGCAGCTGCGCCACGAGCGCCTGCGCGTCGGCGTAGTCGCCCGCCTGCTCGTACATGGCCGCCGCAGCGGACATATCTCCCGCCTCCTGCAGCTTCTTGCCCTGCAGATAGGCTGCTTCGCGCAGGGCAGCGGCCGCTTCGGGCACGGCGGGGGCCAGCTGCAGGTGGCTGAGCGCCAGCTCGTAATCACCCGCCTGCACGGCTTCAAGCCCCAGGCGGAAATCGCACTCCTGAACCAGCTGCGAAGCGTCCCGGAAGGCAGGCACCTTCAGCAGCTTTTCGCGCGCGCCGGCGTAGTCACCCGCGGCCATCATCGCTTTTGCCGGCTCATAGAGGCAGGCAGCTGCCCGCAGCGAGGAATCCAGGTATTCGCCCGCCAGCAGGAACTTTTCCGCCGCCGCTTCATAGTCCTGCGCCATAAAAAGCTGATCGCCCCAGCGATAGTAGCTTTCCTGCAGCTTGGGCAAGGCCAGCGCCTGGTCCTTAAGCTGCCCGAACAAATCGACAGCCTGGGAGAATTCACCTTTCTCCAGGCGTTCAAGCGCCGGTTTGAACAGGCAGTCCTCCGCAAGTTTGGCCGCATCCCGATAGGCGCCCAGCGCCAGGAACTTCTCCCTGGCGCCCTGATAATCCAGGTTTTCCATCAAGGCACTGGCCCAGTCGTAATGCGTCTGCGTGGCGAGCTCATCGGCATCGCCAAAGCCCGGTATCTGGGCAAACAAGGCGATAGCCTGCTCATACTCACCGCCTGCGCGCAGCAGCTGCGCGCGCTCCAGCCGCATCAGGCTGGCCTTTTCAGCGCTGTCCTTGTAGCCGGGCAGCGTCTCATACAGATCCTGCGCTGCCTTGAGCGAGGTCAGGTTTGCCGTGGCCGCCGCCGCCCCCGCGCGCAGGTAGTCGCTCTCCTTGACAAGACCCGCGCTGTCGGCATAATCCTCAAGGCCAACGTAGATTTCCCTGGCCGCAATGTACTCACCCTGCTTCATCAGTTCACCCGCGCGGTAGTACTTGTACGCGGGTATGCCATGGAAATAGACGCCATAGGCCCCGCCCGCCAGTACGACCAGCGTGGTCAGGCTGACCGTCACGCGCCTGCGGCGTTTCCTGCGGCGCAGCTCCAGCTCTTCGCGCTGGGCCTGCATGCGGCCCGCCTCTTCACGGGCGTGGCGCGCCTTTTCCTCCAGCGCGCTCTCGCGCACAAAAATGATCTTCTCGATGGAAGCTTTGCCAAATTGGGTAAACACCTCATGCTTATCACGCTCACAGCGCGCGCAGACGGCCAGCCTGGCCGGGTTGGGCCTGCCGCATACGCAGACCCAGACAGCGCCCTGGTCGCTGGGATAGCCGCGGGCATCGGCGCCGGCCACGTGGCGCAGCACGTCCAGCTGCTTGCCTTTGGGCAGGGTGTTGTCAGCGTAATCGATCATGTCGTTTTGGCCCCTGCGCCAGACAGTGCCATCTGTGAACCAGATTTTTTCGATGATAAGGTCCATGCTGGCGGCGCGCTCGCCATCTTCAACAGCGACAACCATCTCAAAGGCCGACCGCTTGTCCCCTGTCAGGCCCTGCACCCTTTCCACCTGGCGCGACAGCCGCTCCCCCTCCCTGTCATAGCACAGGAAGGCGGCCTGAATGCTGGCGACGCTTTTTTCGGACAGGTTGAAGAGCTGGAGGGTCACCACGGGATAGTCCCGCGTGGGCATCCTGAAATGCCAAAGCTCAACCGGGCAGCTGAGATCCAATTTCATGGCAGTTCTCCCTGGGTATCCATTTATTTAACGGGACAGGCTCAATGCCGCAAGCGCGCCGTCGATAAACTCGCTGCTGAGCAGGATCGTCCTGCCCTCATGCGCCAGGGCATAGTACAGCTGCGCCGTGTTGGCATCCACGATCAGCCTGCCGTATGGCGGCACCTGCTTATCGGCGTCTCCGTAAAGTGTTCCGCCCTGTGCTGTGTCAATATCCCCGCCAGCAAAGCGGCTGACGGCGTCGGACAAGGCGGTGCCGATGCGCAGCCCCCTGGGCCCTTCGACATCGGTGCCTGTCAGGATGACGCGGTCGGCCCCTTTGAACTGGCCGTCCTTGTCATAAACAAAGGTGACCGTCAGGCTGTCCCACTGCATCGTGCGCAGCTCATCGCCGTTTGAATCCTTGACCCTTTCTTCGTACACGGCCTCACCCAGCAGCGCCGCGGCAGCTTCAGGTGTCAGCTCGATAAAATCAAGCCCGGCCACCATCAGGTCTTCCCTCGCCAAAGGCGAAGGATCCTTTGTGTCGTAGGCGAAGTAACTGTTCTCTTCCTGCAGCAGCGCCAGGGCCTGCAGGTCCTCCTGCGCCTCCTGCAAACTCAGCAGGTCTCCGCCGCCAAAGTAGCGGATGGCGGTCACCTGGTCGTTTTCAATGGTGTACTGCAGGCCAATGCGCATGACGCCTGCGTCAATGCCCTGGTAGACGCTGTGTTCCACCAGCTTGACCAGCTGACCGTCACGGGTTATCAGACCCGTGTGCACAGGCTCCGGCAGGGTGCCGGAAATATAGAGCACGGCGCTCGTCAAGGTGCCTGCCAACACGGGGTTGTCGTTGGGATAAGCCGCCATCACATCAGCCAGGCCGCTGCCGGCCCGCAAACCGCGCGGGCCTGCCAGGGGCTCCGTGTCGTGCACATCCCCTGTCAGGGCAGCCCCGGCAAGAGATGAATCCGTGCTCAAGTCTTCGCTGGTCAGGTAAAGCGTATAACCATCCCCCCGCGCCGCGAGGCCCTCGGGCGTGCTTTCAACCACAGCCTTGTCGCTGATCGCCCGCGCGATCAGGCCTTGGGTGAAGCCGTTGAGTTCCTCCACGCTCAGGGGCCTGGCTTGCTCGCCGGCCAGCGCGGAAGCCGCCGTCAGCAGGGAGAGGACCATCATGATCACCAGCATGCGCTTCATAGAGAACCTTCCTTTCGACTCAAGGTGTGTCATTTGCAAGAACATCCGGGTGGGTTTTCGCCGCTTGTTTCCTGTCCCCAAAGCCCATCGACAGGGCGCCTGTGGGGCATGCGTTGACGCAGTCCCCGCAGCGCACGCACTCCGCCTCATTCTGGCGGGTTTCCGGATCAAGGCACATATTGCAGGCGCGGCTGCACTTGCCGCAATGGATGCACGCGGCCTTGTCCATGCGCAGGCGGTAAAGGCTGACGGGGTTGAGCAGGCCGTAAACAGCCCCCAGCGGGCACAAGTACTTGCAAAAAGGGCGATAGATGATGACGGACAGCAGGATGACCAGGACCAGCAGCGCCATTTTCCAGGTAAACAGCCAGCCCGTTTTGAACAGGGGACCTGCAGGCGTGAGGTTCTGCAAGCCCTGTATGGGCCCCTGCAGCACAGGCGACGCGTTCCCGGACGAAGGGTTAAGCAGGACGAGGGGGACGCCCGCTTCCAAAGTGCCGGCCGGGCAGATCCACTTGCAAAAGGTCGGTGTGCCGGCGCCCGCCTCATTGACCAAAAGCATCGGCAGCAGGATGACCGCCACCAGCAGCACCGGGTATTTGAACCAGCGCAGCAGCCGGTCGCCTTTGAAGCGGTTTCGCTTGAAGGGGAAGGGGATCTTGTGCAGCCACTCCTGTATCATGCCAAAGGGGCAGAGAAAGCCGCAGACCATGCGGCCCAGTACGGCGCCCATCAGCAGCAGCAGCCCAAAGACATAGAGCGAAAAGTTGAAGCTGCGGCTTGACAGCACAGCCTGCAGGGATCCGATGGGGCAGCTGAGCAGCGCCCCCGGACAGGAGTAGCAGTTGAGTCCCGGCGCGCACAGCATCTTCAAATCGCCCTGATAGATCTTGCCCGCAGCGAAACCCGTGACAAAGCTGTTTGAGAGGGCGGCGAAACTCAGCTGGATGATTTCCCTGTAACGCACCCTGCGCTTACGCCGCTCAGCCAATGCCGATGCACTCCAGGCAGACGCGGATGGCCTTGCTCAGCACAACCCGAACCTCTCCCCGGGCAATGCCAAGGATGACCATAATCATGCCGGCAAGGCTCAGAATTATCCACAGCCTGTTTCGCTTCCCGGGCATTTACTCCCCCTTCTTCCCCTGGATATCGGCCAGCACCTGGTCAATGACCTTTACCCAGTCTTCCTTGCCCATGGAGCCTACCTGCATCGTTACGGGGTAGCCCTCGCCGTTGAAGAAAATGGTGGTGGGGAAATACTGAACAGGGATCTGCTGCATCAGGCTGATCATGAATTCGTTGGGGATGAGCGAGGGATAACTGATGGCCAGTTTTTCATAAAGCGCCCTTGCGCCGTCAAGCTCGTCCTGGTTGATCGCCAGCTTTCCGTCGCTGCCGGGCATGACCGCGTCGCCCATCAGGCCGATGATGCTGATGCGGTCGGCATACTCCTTTGACAGGGCGTCCAGGTCCGGCATCTCACTCACGCAGGGGCCGCACCAGCTGGCCCAAACGTTGAGCATGAATGGTTTCCCGGAGAAAACGGATACATCAAACGGATCCCCGCTGATGTCCTTGATCTCCATCAGGACAAAGGGATTCGCATAGGCTTCCTGCGTGGCTTCGGGAGCGGCCGTGGCTTCGGCCAGGGCAGCGGAAACGCCCAAAACAAGCAGCGCGGCCAGACAGAATGACAAAATCTTCCTGAAAATCATAATACCTCCGTGTGATCTTTTGTAATTACTGCGTACAGCTGTTTCGCCTCTTTGGCGGGCAGCGGCCCGATATGCACCGCCCGGCGCAAAGCCGCCGCGGCATGCCCCGCGGCATCGTCATCCCCGGCATGGATCATGCCCAGCAGGTCACCGGCCTGCACCTGATCCCCGATGCGTTTCATCAGGACAAGGCCGACAGACGGGTCGATGACATCGTCCTTATTCAGCCTGCCCGCCCCCAGGCCCTGGGCGATCAGGCCAACGCCGGCCGTATCCACCCGGTCAAGGTACCCCGCGGTGTCCGCAAGAAGCGGCAGCTGCACCCTGGCTTGCGGCAAACGGCCCACATCCCGCGTCACCAGGCCGTCGCCGCCCTGGGCTTCAATCATCCGGCGCAGCCTGTCCAGGCCGGCGCCGCTTGCCAGGGCATCGCGCAGCATATGCTCCGCCGCCTCCGCGTCTTGCGCCAAGCCCGAAAGCAGCAGCATTTGCGCCCCCAGCATCAGGGAAACCTGCAGCAGCGGCCCGGATGCCCTGCCCGCCAGTACGTCGATTGCCTCCCTGACCTCCAGCGCGTTGCCTATGTGGCTGCCAAGCGGCTCTTCCATGCCGGTGATCAGCGCGGTCACCCGGCGCCCTGCGCGCGTGCCGATATCCACCATGGCCTGCGCCAGCTTAAGGCAATCCTCAAAGGTCTTCATCAATGCCCCGTCGCCTGTCTTGACATCCAGGACGATGCCCTGCGCGCCCGAGGCCAGCTTCTTTGACATGATGGAAGAAGCGATCAGCGGGATGGAATCAACCGTCGACGTCACATCGCGCAGGGCGTACAGCCTTTTGTCGGCGGGCACCAGCCTGGCCGACTGGCCCGCCACAACGCAGCCGACGCGCCTGACGATATCGAGCATCTCCTCACGGGAGAGGGTCGTGCGAAGCCCCGCGACACTCTCCATCTTGTCGATGGTGCCCCCCGTATGCCCCAGACCGCGGCCGCTCATCTTGAGCACCTTGCCGCCGCAGGCGGCAACCAGGGGGGCCAGGATCAGCGTGGTCGTATCGCCCACGCCGCCCGTTGAGTGCTTGTCCACGGTGACGCCCACGGCTTGGGGGTTCAGCATATCTCCGGTGCGCGCCATTGCCAGGGTCAGCTCGGCGGTTTCCCGGGCATCCATCCCGTTGAGGCGAATGGCCATCAGCAGGGCGGAAAGCTGGTAATCGGGCGCAGCCGGGTCAGCGCTGGCCTGGGCAAAGCAGGCGATCTCTTCACCGCTCAATGCAAAGCCCAGTTTCTTGCGTTCAATGACCCGGATAAGCTCCATGGGGGCCTCCTATCCTGCCGTCTGACAGGCACAGTATAGCATAGTTGCCATACTGCGTAAAGGAAAGCGCAGTGGCCAAACCACTGCCAATCTGTATGGCGCGGGGTTTCAGGTCGGCTTGATGTCGCCGCGCCGCTCCAGGTCGCTGACAATGTCCCGATAGACATGCTCGTCTATCTTGTA
This sequence comes from uncultured Christensenella sp., assembly GCA_964584685.1. Lineage (GTDB taxonomy): Bacteria > Bacillota > Clostridia > Christensenellales > Aristaeellaceae > UBA1038. The sequence continues at coordinate 34,777 of CAZPBJ010000001.1, forward strand.
CTTCCTGAAATATACCCAGTAACCTGCCAGGATGCACAGCAGGGGGAGGAGGAGCATGGCGGACTTGAGCATCGAGATACCCCGAACCGACACATCCTGCGCACTGACCGCGCCGTTGATGCCCGACAGGATCAGCGTCACGCCGACAACGCCGCCTGCGGCGGCGCCGCCCAGCTTGCTGATCAGCGGCTGGACGGAGAAGGTGACGGCTTCGTTGCGCCGGCCCAGCTTCCACTGCCCGTACTCGATGGTGTCGGCCAAAAACATCAGCATCAGCAGCTGGATGAATGCCTGGCCGATGAACATCAGCATGCCGGCAATTCCGATATACACAATGTTCATGGGCGAGAAGTAGAACACGAGGTAGCCCAGCACCACCAGTACCGTAGCGCCCTGGTAGAGCTGCCTGCGCCTGAAGCGCCTTGAGAACAGGGGGAACGCGGTCAGCGCCGTCAGCTGCGCCACGCCCAGGATCAGGGCGAAAATCGGGTACATGCCCTCATTGCCAAATGCGTACTTGAAGAAGTATATCCCAAAGCTGGTGGTTGTCGAATAACCCGTCGTAAACAGCACCATCGCCAGCGTTGTGTAGAGCAGCTGATCGTTGCCCAGGATCGCCCTGAACATGGCCTGAAGCGTCGTCTTGCCTTCAACTTTGAAGGCGCCGCGCTGTTCCTTGACGCCCAGCAGCGTAAACAGCTGAAAGGCAAACATCGCCAGCATGACAGCCAGGGCGAAAAGAAACCATGCAAGCTTGGGGCTGCCAAGCGCCTTGCCCAGCTGCGCCGTGACGGGGATGATGCCCACAACCACCAAATACATGCCGATATTGGCACAGATGCGGGCGAAGGCCCCTGTCTTCTCCCGCTGTTTTTGGTTCAAACTGAGCGCGGGCAGCATCGACCAGTAGGCGATGTCGTTGATGCCGTAAAAAATGTCCCAGCCCAGATAACACAAGGCGAAAAACACCAGATAAGCCGCGCCCTGCAGCCCCAGGTCAACAAAGAGAAGCAGCATGAAAAGCCCGCCAAGCAGCGCGCCAAGGGCGATGTTGGGCTTGAACTTGCCAAAGCGGCTTTGGGTATTGTCCACGATCAAGCCCATAAAAGGGTCGTTAAGCGCGTCAAAAACACGCAGCACGGTGAAGATCAGGGTCATCCACCACATGGTCCCGTCCGGCAGGTCAAGGATCTCGGTGAGGTAATAGATCAGGTACATGGACAGCATGGTGTACAGCATATCCCGCCCGATGGTGCCAAGGCCAAAGAACAGCTTGTTTTTTGTCTCTTGCTGCATGGTTTCCCCCGATTGACATGATTTGGCTAAGCCGCATCATAGCACAGCGCCCGCCCCTGAACAAGCGCGGCGCGTTGACGGGATTTGCTCCCCTGTGATATCCTGCGGAGGTGCCGGCCTTGACGCAGGCACAGAAAACCGAGGGACGGCCATGAATTTCGTCTTTGTTTCACCCCATTTCCCGGATAATTTCCGCCTCTACTGCCAGGCGCTCAAACGCAACGGGGTCACCGTCCTTGGCATTGCCGACACGCCTTATGAAAACCTGCATCCCCAGCTGCAAGCCTCGCTGTCGGACTATTACAGGGTCGGCTCGCTGGAAGACGGGGAACAGATGCTCAGGGCGCTGGGCTATTTTACGTGGAAGCACGGCAAGATCGACTGGCTGGAATCCAACAACGAGTACTGGCTGGAACAGGATGCCTGGCTGCGCGAAGCTTTCAACATCACTACCGGGCCCTTGCCCGGGATGATGGATGACTTCAAGCGCAAATCCCGCATGAAGGCTGTCTATGCCAAGGCTGGCGTCAAGACAGCGCCCTGGCAGCTGCTGGGCGACTTTGACCAGGCTTCTGCCTTTGGCAAAAAGGCCGGCTATCCCCTGATCATCAAGCCCGACTCGGGCGTCGGCGCCAGTGATACCCACCGGGTGGACAGCGAGGAAGATCTGCGCAGGCTGTGCGCGCTTCTGCCCATCAAGCCCTATATTATGGAAAAGCGCGTTGAAGGCGAAGTCTGCAGCTACGACGCCCTCATCGGCGCCCAGGGCCAGCCCTTGTACGAGACCGGCAACATCACCCGGGGCAATATCATGGACATGGTCAACAAGGGCGACGACTGCACCTTTTATATCGTGCCTCAGCTGCCCCAGGACCTGCTGGATTTGGGCCGCGCCTGCGCCGCTGCTTACGGCGTCAGGCAGCGCCTGATCCACTTTGAGTTTTTCCGCCTGACAGAGGATCAAAAGGGCCTGGGCAAGAGGGGCGATCTTCTGGGGCTGGAGGTCAACATGCGCCCTTCGGGCGGCTACAGTTCCGATATGATCAACTTCGCCGGCAGCGTGGACATATACCAAATGTGGGCGGACATGGTCTGCCACGACCGCGTCCACATCGACCCCGCGCGGCAGACCTATTACTGCCTCTTCCTGGGCCGGCGCGACTTCAAGCATTACGCGCATCCCCACGGCGCCCTGCTGCAGGATTGGGGCCACCGCGTCGTGATGCAGGGGCGTATGCCCGACGCGCTTTCGGGCACGATGGGCAACCAAATGTACCTGCTGCAATGCAAGAATCAGGAAGAGGTTGACAGTTTCCTTGCGTATTCGGGAAAGGTGCGCTGATATGTTGACAAGCTATCACAAGCATTATTCCCCTGCGCTGCAGCGCGACATGGAAGTCAAGGTTTACGGTCACGCCGGCAAGCCCTGCCTTGTCTTTCCCTCACAAAACGGGCGCTATTTTGATTTTGAGAGCTTCGGCATGCCCGATTCCTGCCAGCCCTGGATCGACCGGGGCATGCTGCGGCTGTACTGCGTGGATTCCATTGACACGGAAAGCTGGTCGGCGCAGGACCAACCGCCTTATGACCGCATCCGCCGCCACGAAGCCTGGTTCAGATACCTGACGGACGAATTTTATCCCTTCATGATGGCCGATTCGGGCTGGCAGGGCCGGGCGATGACGCTGGGCTGCTCCATGGGCGCGATGCACGCCGTCAACACGCTGTTCAGGCGGCCGGATTTGTTTGACACGGTCATAGCCCTCAGCGGCGCCTACACGCCGGAGGATTTCATGGATGGCTATATGGATGAGGTGGCCTATATCAATTCGCCCGTCGCGTCCATCAAAGGCATGCCCTGCGACCATCCATACATCGACATGCTCAATTCATGTGACATCATCATCTGCGTGGGCCAGGGCGCCTGGGAGGATGAGATGCTGTATTCCACCCGCCTGCTGGACGACGCGCTGCGCGAAAAAGGCATCCGCGCCTGGGTGGATTACTGGGGCTATGACGTCAACCACGACTGGCCCTGGTGGCGAAAACAGCTGGCGTATTACCTTGAAAAGCTGATGGGAGGCTAACGCCTATCCCCTGAGCGCTTCATCGATTGCCTTGGCCGCGGTCTTGCCGGCGCCCATCGCCAGGATGACAGTCGCAGCACCGGTGACCGTATCGCCGCCTGCCCAGACCATGGGCTTGGTGGTCAGGCCTTCGCCGTCCGCCACAAGGCAGCCCCAGCGGTCCGACTTCAGGCCGGGCGTGTTCTTGCGGATCAGCGGATTGGGCGCGGTGCCGATGGCGATGATGAGGGTATCGATGGGCAGGGTAAAGCCGCTGTCCGGTTTTTCGATCGGGCGGCGGCGTCCGGACTCATCCGGCTCGCCCAGGGTCATTTCGATGCACTCAAGGCCCGTCACCCAGCCCTTTTCACCCAGCACTTTGGTGGGGGCGCACAAGGTGCGGAAAATAATGCCCTCTTCCTGCGCGTGGTGGACCTCTTCAAGGCGGGCAGGCAGCTCCGCCATGCCGCGGCGGTAAACCACGGTGACCTGGTCGGCGCCTATGCGCAGGGCTGAGCGCGCGGCGTCCATCGCCACGTTGCCGCCGCCCACGACCGCGACGCGGCCGCCCCTGAATACGGGCGTGGCCGCGTCTTCCTCGTATGCTTTCATCAGGTTGATGCGCGTCAGGTATTCGTTGGCCGAATAGACGCCGTTGAGCTGCTCGCCCGGGATGCCCATGAACTTGGGCAGGCCGGCGCCCGAAGCGATATAGACAGCTTCAAAGCCCTGGGCAAAAAGCTCGTCCACCAGCAGGGTCTTGCCGATGACCATGTTGCACTGCAGGTCAACACCCAAGTCAACCAGGCCCGCTACCTCGCGCTTGACGATGGCCTTGGGCAGGCGAAACTCGGGTATGCCGTAGATCAGCACGCCGCCGGGCTCATGCAGCGCCTCAAAGAGCGTGACGCCATAACCCATCTTTGCCAGTTCGCCCGCGGCTGTCAAGCCGCTGGGCCCCGCGCCGACCACCGCCACGCGGTGCCCGTTGAACTTCGGCAGGGCAGGCGTCTCAAGCGGCAGCTTCATGTGTTCATCCGCGGCAAAGCGCTCCAGGTTGCCTATCGCCACAGGCTGGCCCTTGATGCCCAGTACGCATTTGCCCTCGCACTGGCTCTCCTGAGGGCAGACGCGGCCGCAGACAGCCGGCAGGGCCGTATCGCGCGCCATGACGCGGTAGGCGCCCGGCATGTCATCCTGCGCTATCTTTTTGATAAAGCCCGGGATATCTATCCCCACCGGGCAGCCGTCCACGCAGGGATGATGCCTGCAGCCAAGGCAGCGCTTGGCTTCCGTCAGGGCCATTTGCCTGTCATAGCCGGTGGCGACTTCCTCAAAATCCTTTGCGCGAAGAGCCGGATCGCGCGTGGGCAGTACAACGCGGGGCAGCTGTGCCATTTAGCCCACCTCCCTGGAGAACAGCCGGCAAGCATCCTCGCGCGCGTGCTTTTCAAAGGGCATATACATCTGCGCGCGCTGCATGGCCTCGTCAAAGTTGATCAGGTGGCCGTCAAAATCAGGCCCGTCCACGCAGGCGAATTTCGTCTCGCCGCCTACCGTTACCCTGCAGCCGCCGCACATGCCGGTACCGTCGATCATGATGGAGTTCATGGAAACGACGGTTTTGATGCCGTATTTTTTTGTCAGCTGCGCCACATACTTCATCATCACCAGCGGGCCGATGGCGATCACCTCATCATACTGATGCCCCGCCGTGATCAGCTCTTCCAGCGCCTGGGTCACCAGGCCCTTTTCCCCCCGGCTGCCGTCGTCCGTCATCACCCGCAGCAGGGTGGAGACCTCGCGGAACTGATCCTCCAGGATCACCAGGTCCCCGGTGCGAAAACCGATGATGCTATGCACCTGGGTCCCCATGTCATGCAGCGCTTTTGCCGCGGGGTAGGCAATCGCGCAGCCGACGCCGCCGCCAACCACGCAGACCTTTTTCAGCCCATCCAGTTCGCTTGGTGTGCCAAGGGGGCCCACAAAGTCGTGCAGGCTGTCCTGCGCCGCCAGGCTGTCAAGCTCCATGGTGCCTGCCCCCACCACCTGATAGATCACGCTGACGGTGCCGGCCCGCAAGTCACAGCCGGCCACCGTCAGGGGAATGCGCTTGGAGTTTTCCTTCGCGCGCAGAATGATGAACTGGCCCACTTTAGCCTTTTTTGCCACATAGGGCGCCTCGATGGCCATCCGGGTGACCAGGGGGTTGAGCTTCTCCTTGGATACAATGCGATACATGCCTGTGCTCCTTGTATTGACTTTCAGGGGGTGACGGGCTGGCCGGCCGGCAGGAAATCCTGCAAAGCGCCGATGCCTTCCCGATAGGGATTCAGCGGATAGTTGGACTGCGCGGCCACCAGGTCGATGACGGCCCGGGCTTGCGCCCCTTCAACCGGCACAGGTTGGTAATCGTTGAACTCAAGCGTGCCGGAGGGATGAGCGGGAATAAGGTTGAGCTGCTGGCCCATGTAACGCCCCTCCTTGTCAAAGCTGACGCGCACCTGCGCCAGCATGGTCTGCGCGGCGCGCAGCGCCGCGTTGCCGCCAAAGGAAAAATTACCCAGGGAATAGACGACGTTGGCGCTGCCGATGCGCTCCACCCCCTGAAGCACATGGGGATGATGGCCTATCACCAGGTCGGCGCCCTGAGCGACCAAAAAGCGCGCGAAGCGCTCCTGGGCGTCGCCCTGGCGCAGGGCGTATTCCGTGCCTCCGTGCATGACCGCCGCGATAAAGGCGCAACCCTGCTGCCTGAGGTCAAGGAAGGCATCGCGAAGTCCCTGGGGATCGCGTCCCCACTGGCCTATGTAACAGCCCGTGAAGCCGATCTTCACGCCGTCCTTCTCAAATATCCAGGTAGCCAGTTTATCGGGATAGGGAATCCCAAACCAGGCCAGTCCGGCCGCTTCAAGCGTCCTGACAGTGCTTCTGAGGCCCTGCGGGCCATAGTCGCCTATGTGGTTATTGCCAAGAAAGGACAGTTCAACGCTGCCGGCGTTCAGGATATTGACAAAGTCGGTCGGCCCGCGAAAGTTGTAGGTCCTGGGGATGCGGTTTCTTTCGTAGGGGTAAAAGACATTCTCAAGGTTGATGACCGTCACATCATCATGGGCCAGGAAGTGCTGCACTTTCTCAAAAGGGTAGGCATAGCCGTATTTGGCGATATAGCTGTCAAATGAGTAGGGTTTGGCGCGAAGCCGCTCTTCGCCGCCAAGTGTGCAGTCCCCCGTGAAGGTGAGCAGGATCTCCGTGTTCTCCGCCTGTGCGGATGTCAGGAGCAGCAATAATGCAAAAACAAGATAAATACAGCGGCGCATGCATCCTCCGGCCTGAATTCCAATAGCAGTTTCCAGCGTTATCCTAACAATTCGCGGCCTGGGTGTCAATCGCAATTCCGCTTGACAAGCGTGGCCGGCCACCCTACAATGCGAACATAAACCCGTGAGGGAGCAAAGTAGCCGGCAAGGCAAGCAGTCCAGAGAGCCGCGGATGGTGCAAAGCGGTATGCGGGCAGCAGGTGAATGGCCTCCTGAGGGCAGGGGCGAAAGCGCAGGCGAGTAGCCCATGACGGGATCCGCACCCGTTATCATGGCGGCATATATGATGGTATATGGAAAAAGTGGGCTATTTAGCCAATTTGAGTGGTACCGCGGTCACACCGCCTCAAGCAGTCGCTGGGGCGGTTTTTGTTATCCGAAGATGGAAAGGGGATGATACCATGTACACAGCGCCAATGCTTGTATGCGCGTGGGAGCGGCTTGTTTGAGCAGGAAATCATCCACAAAAAATACACAAAAAGAAAAGGAGACCATCCCATGAAAAAGCTGACATCCCTTTTACTGGCACTCGTGATCCTGTCCACCCTGGGGGGCGCTCTGGCCGCAGAAAAGACCTACCGCGTGGGCATCGCGCAGTTCGCGGTGCACGGCTCCCTTGACAACTGCCGGGAAGGCTTTATCCAGGGCCTGGCCGACGCGGGCTTCAAGGAAGGCGTGAACCTGGTGATCGACTATCAAAACGCGCAGGCTGACATGGGCATTGCCGCCGCTATCGCCGCGGCCTTTGTCGATACGCAGGCGGACCTGATCTGCGCCATCGCCACCCCCATGGCCATCGTAAGCAACAACGCCTCCGACGGCAAGATCCCCGTCATCTACTCCGCCGTATCGGCGCCCATCGAAGCGGGCCTGGCCAACGCGCAGGGCCTGGGTGAAGGCAACACCACCGGCACCAGCGACCTGCTGCCCGTCAAGCAGCAGCTTGAGACCATCCGCGCCATGCAGCCTGAGGCCAAGGTCATCGGCATCCTGTACACCCTGGGTGAGATCAACTCCCAGGTGCAGCTCAAGCTGTATCAGGATATGGCGGGTGAACACGGCTTCACCATTGAGCCCAGCGGCATCAGCGCCGGGCCCGACATCGCCCTGGCCCTGCCGGCGCTGCTTGGCAAGGTCGACCTGCTCACCATGCTGACAGACAATACCGTGGTACAGTACCTGGACACCGTGCTTGACGCGGCGGACCCGGCGAAGATCCCCGTCTACGGCAGCGAAGTCGAACAGGTCCTGCGCGGCTGCGTAGCGGCGGAAGGCCTGGACTACCTGGCGCTTGGACGCCAGACCGGCGCTTTGGCTGCCCGCGTGCTGAAAGGCGAAGACGCCGCAAGCATCCCCTTTGAGCTGATCCGGGAGAGCGCCTTGTACTACAACACCGAAGCCTGCAAGACGCTGGGGATCACCATTCCCCCGGAACTGCTGGCCCGCGGCAGTGAAGCAGGCAAGTAAACCCATCAAAGCAAGCGGGAGGTATCCTTGTTAAGCAGCTTTGTCGCCACCCTTCCAAACACACTGGAGCAGGGGCTCATCTACGCCGTGCTGGCGCTGGGCCTCATGCTCACCTACGCTATCCTTGACTTCCCCGACCTGACGGTAGACGGCAGCTTTCCCCTGGGCGGCGCGGTGTCCACCAGCCTGATCCTTTCAGGCTGGGGACCCGTGCCGGCGCTGCTGGCCGCTACCCTGCTGGGTGCGCTGGCCGGGCTGTGCACCGGGCTTATCCACGTTAAGCTCAAGGTGCGCGCACTCTTCAGCGGCATCATCATGATGACCGCCCTGTACTCCATCAACCTGCGTATCACGGGCGGCCTGTCCCTCCTTTCGGTCCCGCGCAGCCTGACCACGCTGTTTCGCAACAACGCCGTGGCTGACTTCCTGCCCCTTGACCTGAGGGTGCTTGTGATCGTCTTTGCCATCGTCCTGCTGCTCAAGCTGCTGCTGGACGGTTTCCTGGGCACCCGGGCGGGCTATCTGCTGCGCGCCGCGGGCGACAATGAAACCGTGGTCACTTCCCTTGCCCGCGACAAGGGCAATGTCAAGATCGCGGGCCTGGTGATGGCAAACGCCCTGGTTGCCCTGTCGGGCGCCATCCTGTGCCAGCAGCAGCGCATGTTTGAGATCTCCATGGGCACCGGCGCCATGGTGCTGGGCCTTGCGTCCGTCATCATCGGCATCAACCTTTTCAGGAAGCTTGAGATCGTCAAGACCACCACCGCGGTCATCGCCGGCGCCATCGTCTACAAGATGTGCGTGGCTTTCGCCATCAGCTGCGGTTTGTCGCCCATGGACATGAAACTGGTGACTGCGGCGCTGTTTCTCGGCATCCTGGCGCTTGGCGCACGGCCGCGCAAGGAGAAGGCACATGCTTGAACTGCAGCACATCCGCAAGATATACAACCCCGGCACCGTGCGGGAGCTTTGCCTGTTTGAGGATTTCTCTCTCACGGTGGATAAGGGCGAGTTCATCTCCATTGTCGGCAGCAACGGTTCGGGCAAGACCAGCCTGCTCAACATCCTGTGCGGCTCCATCCCGGCTGACGCGGGCCGCCTGGTGCTGGACGGCAAAGACATCACGCGGCAAAAGGAGCACATTCGCGCCCGCAGCATCGCGCGCATATACCAAAACCCGGCGCTTGGCACCTGCGCCAAAATGACGATACTGGAAAACATGGCCCTTGCCGACAGCAAGTACAAGCGCATGAACCTGCGCCCGGGCACGGACAAGACGCAGATCGGCAGATACCGCGGGATGCTGGCGGATCTGGGGCTGGGCCTGGAAAACATGATGCAGGCCAGGGCGGGCAGTTTGTCTGGCGGCCAGCGGCAGGCATTGGCCCTGACCATGAGCCGGCTCAACCCCATCGATTTCCTGGTGCTGGATGAACACACGGCAGCCCTGGATCCCAAGGCGGCGGAAATCATCATGCGCCTGACCCATCAAATGGTCACGGAAGGCAAACTCACCGCCATCATGGTCACCCATAACCTGCGCTTCGCCCTGGACTACGGCAACCGCCTGCTGATGATGCATCAGGGCCAGACAGTACTGGACAAGTCGGGCGCGGACAAGGCGGCGCTCAAACTGGATGACGTGCTGCAGATTTTCAACCGGATCAGCATCGAGTGCGGCAATTAGCATGATACGCCTGAGCAATATCAAGGTTAAGCCCGAAGGGGGCGACCAGGCCGCGCTTGGGGAAGCCCTGCGCCGCCTGCGCCTGAAGCCCGAAGAAGCCCTCACCCTGCGCATCGCCAAAAAAAGCGTGGACGCGCGCGACAAGGGTGACGTGCATTTTGTTTATGCGGTGGATATTGGCATAAGCGGCGACGAGCAGGCGATGCTTGATCGTCTGCGCCCCGGGGACGCGCAGCTGATCGAGCCTGCGCAGCGCCTGCGGATACCCAAGGCCGATTCGCCCCTTTCCCCTGTCGTTGTGGGCCTGGGCCCCTGCGGATTGTTCGCCGCGCTCTACCTGGCCCGCGCCGGGCTCAAGCCCATCGTATTGGAGCGGGGCCTGCCCGTGGAAGAGCGCGCGCGCAGCATCAGCCGCCTGTTTTCTCAGGGTACGCTTGACAGGGACAGCAACATGCAGTTTGGCGAGGGCGGCGCAGGCGCCTATTCCGACGGCAAACTGACCACCGGCATCAAGGATCCCCTGTGCCGGGAAGTGCTGCATACCCTGCATGACTTTGGCGCGCCGGAAGATATCCTCTACCTTTCCAGGCCGCACATCGGCACCGACAAACTGCCCGGTGTGGTCAAGGCCATCCGCCGGGAGATAGAGCGCCTGGGCGGCGACATCCGCTTTTCCGCACGGCTGGAGGACATCGTGGTTTCGGGCGGGCAGCTGCGCGCCATCCGCTTTGTGCAAAACGGCCAAACACTGGAACTGCCTGCGGGGCGCCTCATCGCCGCCCTGGGCCACAGCGCCAGGGACACCCAGCGCAATCTGTTCGCCAAAGGCCTGCAGATGCTGCCCAAACCCTTTTCCATCGGCCTGCGCCTGGAGCAGCTGCAAAGCGTCATCAACCGCGCCCAATACGGCAAAGCCGCGAATACAGCTGCCCTGCCGCCTGCCGAATACCATCTGGCCTGCAAGACAAGCGGCGGCCGGGGCGCCTATACCTTTTGCATGTGCCCGGGCGGCAGCGTGGTCAACGCCAGCTCCGAAGCCGGTCATCTGTGTGTCAACGGCATGAGCCCCTACCTGCGCGCCGGCGGCAACGCCAACGCGGCGATACTGGTGGATGTGAGGCCTGAGGACTTCGCGGGTGAAGACGCGCTGGCAGGCTATGACTTTCAGCGGCAATATGAACACAGCGCTTTCCTCATGGGCGGCGGCGAATACCGCGCCCCCGCGCAGCTTGCAGTGGATTTCCTGGCCGGCAGGCCGTCAAACGCGCTGGAAGGGGTGCTGCCCACAGTGAGGCCGGGGGTCACATTGGGCGACCTGCGCGCCTGCCTGCCCGCTTTCGCGGCGCAGGGCATCAGGGAGGCGCTGCTGCAATTCAGCCGCCGGCTGGAGGGCTTCGCCTCCGGGGGCGCTGTGCTGACCGGTGTTGAGACACGGTCCTCCTCCCCGCTGCGCGTCCCGCGCGACGCCAGGCTTGAAAGCAATATCAAGGGCATTTACCCTGCCGGCGAAGGGGCGGGAATGGCGGGCGGGATCATGTCTTCGGCGGTCGACGGCCTGCGTGCGGCGCAGGCGCTGTGTGAAAGCCTCTCGGCCTAAAGATTACAAAATCTTTACAAAATATCGCTTTGGCGGTAAACTGTGCGCACAGCGCAGCCTTTGCCGCTGATCTTTTGGTGTGACCGGAGGGAAGATGTCCGACTGGAACCCATCAAATCAGGACGACCGGGGCGGCTTTTTCAAAAGCCAGCCCGGGTTCTCTCCGCCCGCGCAGGGTACGCAGCCGCCATTTGGCCAGCCGCCTGACGAGGACGGATTTTTTACGCCCGCGCAGGGGCCCGGGCAGACTCAAATCCCGCAGCCCCGGCAGGCCATGCCGGTGCCGCCGCCCTTTGAAGGGCCGCTGCAGGATCCTTTCGCGCAGTTTCCCCAGGCGCCCCTGACACCCGGCGGCACAGGCAATTATGTCCCCGCGGGCAGCCCGCCGCCGCCCGGGCAGGAGCTGCCCGACCGCGTCCCCTATCAGGCCCCTCCCCGCAGGCGCAGCCTGATGATCTGGCTCTACATCGGCCTTGCGCTCCTGGCCATTGTGCTGGGCGTGATGGGCATCACCCAGCTGTTGGACAACAAGCAGGCCCGCACGGCCATCGTCACCATTTCCAGGCAGGGCTCCACCTACGCGGGCAATGCCATTATCGTGCGCGATGAGACCGTCTTCATGCAGGAAGGCGTTTCCGACATCAAGTACATCGCCCAGGAAAATGCCGGCGTCAACCGCGGTGACCCCGTCTGCACCGTCTATACCACAGGCTTCAGCAACCGCGAGCTCAACAGCCTGCTGAATTACCGTAAGCAGATCAAGGAATACCTGAAAATCCTGATGGGGGAGGTCTCGTCCCCCGATACCCGGCTGCAGCTGCTGGAAACCACCATCTTTGACCGCGCGGTGGAGACCCGCGCGCTGGTGCAGGGAGCGCACGGCAACCTGCTCAACCAGGAAGCCCTGCTCAAGGAAGCCATCAACAGCCGCTACACCTACATGAAGCAGAAGTATCCCGACGATACGAAACTGACACGCCTGTATGACAATGAGAACAACCAGCTGCAGCGCATCGAAACCTGGACCAAGCAGTACACGGCCAGTGACAACGGCATTGTTTCCTTTTACACAGATGGCTTTGAAGGCGCGCTGAACATGACAAACTTCACGGCCTTCAACCCACAGCAGGTACGCAGCATGTACGAGGGAAAGGTGCCCGAGTCCTATGTGAGGCCCAAAAACAGCATGGACATCTACCGCCTGGTGCGCCCCTATGAGTGGGCGGTGCTGATGCTGGCCGACGACCTGGTCTGGAACCCTGTGGTAGGTGAGAACTACCAGATCATGATCGAGAGCTTTGACAACACCACCGTGGCAGCCGTGGTCGAAAGCGTCACGCGCTCGGGCGGCGACCTGCTGGTGAGGCTGACAGTCAATTCACCTGTTGACCCGGTGCTCAACATCCGCGCCTGCCATGTGCAGCTGTCCACCTCTGTCATCACCTACGCCGTGCCCAACAATGCCATCGTTGACAAGGACGGGGTCAGGGGCGTGGTGGTGCAGTTCAAGGAAGGGCAGTACATCGTGCCCATCGTCATCGTCTCCCAGGACCAGACACAGACCTATGTTGTGCCGCTCAACCCCAGCCACCTCTATGAGGGCCTGAGCGTCCAGCTGTACTGATACTTGCGCCGCAGGCCATTTCCCCCTATAATGGAAACAATCCGACAGGGGCATTGCCTCAGCACACATGAGGAGGAACCCAATGGACTTTCGCTCCGCGCTTGACCAGGTCAAACAGGCGTTTGTACTGGGCAAGAATAATCCCTATCTGCACGGCAGGCAGCAGCCGCAGCCCGAGCATCAGGGCTACGAGCAGGACAAGGCCTACCAGGGCGCGCAGCAGGCTTACCCGCAGCAGGGGTATGCCCAGCCCCAGCAGGCTTATCAGCAGCCCCAGGTATCCCAGGCGCAGCCCTACGGCGCGCAGGACATCTATCAGCAGGCTTATCAGCAGCCCGCTTATCAGCAGCCCGCCTATCAGGCGGCATACCAGCAGCCCCGGCAGGTCCCCGCAGCGCCGGAACAGCCGGCGTTCCAGTCACAGTTCAACCCTGAGCCTTTCAAGGACAGCGGCCGCAACCGCCGCTCACAGCAGCATCAGGAGCAGGCTGCCTACCAAAGCGCTGGTTATGCCCAGCCCCAGGCCGCCATGCCGGAAAACCTGGTGCCCTTCCCCGGCGCAAAGGCCGCCCCTGAGACCCGCATGGTGGACGCCTATGTCATCAATGTCTTCAATATCAACAGCTGCCGTCAGGCCATGAGCTGCCTGCGCAAAGGCCAGTGTACCCTGATCGTGATGGACCAGCTGATCGACAAGTCCGAGATCCGCCGCTATGTGGACATGCTGACAGGCGCCTGCTATGCCCTGGGCGGCACCATGACAAGGCTGTCCTCGCGCATCGGCTTTTATATCATGGCGCCCAGCGGCATGACTGTCTATACCGACCCCACCACTTCCAATGCCAACGCCCAGCCCAAGCCGCAGCAGGCTCCGCTTTACCGCGCGCCTTCGGTGCCTGCCCAGGGCCAGCGCCCGCCGCAGGATTTTTCCATGCAGCAGGGCTACGGCGCAGTCCCGCAGATGCAGTTCGCCCCCCAGCAGGGCGAGCAGGGCCCCATTCAGGCACAGGAAGGCCATCAGCAGGCCGCGGGCGATGCCTATCCATCCTATGAGGAACCGGCTTTGCGCTACGCGGCGCTGTAAGTTATCCATTAGCTGAGAGGAGACGCGATATGCCCATCACAGTCACCATGATCGAGGAAAAAGAGTTCAAGACCAAGGTTCGCGGCTATGACCCCGTGGAGGTGGATGAGTTCCTTGACGCGATCTGCGATGAGATGATCGACATGGGCAACACCATCCAGACCCTGCGCGACCAGCTCAAGCAGCGTGCCGACCAGCCGTCCTCCTCCTATGCGCCGCTGCCTGTCGCCCCCATGGCGGTGCCCGTTTCCATGCCCCCCATCAGCACCATGAGCGGCCTGAGGGATGAGGAACCCGGCGTGCCCGTGGATATCGAAACCGCCCAGAAGCTGCTGGCCAAGACCCAGCAAAGCTGCGATGAGGCGCTTGACGATGCCATGAAGCGGGCTGAAGCCATCCTGGAAGACGCGCAAAAGCAAGCCAGGGAACTGGTGCCCGATCCCGAGCTGACTGACCTCGAATCCCAGCGCCAGGCAGTGCGCAGGGAAATTGAGAAGCTTAAAAAGGAAGCGGCCGCATTCCGCCAGCGCTTCCAAAGCATGCTCAAGGACCAGTCCGAGATCATCGAAACAGAAACGGACCTGTTCTGATGCTGCTGGGAACGCTGGAAGCAGGCGGAACCAAGATGGTGATGGGCCTGGCCGACGAGAACGGCCATATCCTGCGCAGCGCCAGCTGCCCGACCCGCCTGCCTGAGGAAACCCTTCCCGACATCCTGGCCTTCTTCCGGGGGCAAAGGCTGGATGCCTTGGGCATTGCCACCTTTGGCCCCGTTGACCTTGACCCGCTGTCGCCAAGATTTGGCAATATCACCAATACGCCCAAACTGCCATGGCGGGATTTCCCCCTTCTCAAGAGGCTGCAGGAAGTCCTGCAGGTGCCTTGCGCCATCGACACCGACGTCAACGGCGCGGTGCTGGCAGAGGTGCGCCAGGGCGCCGCGCAGGGGCTGCACAGCGCGCTCTACTTCACGGTCGGCACCGGCATAGGCGGCGGCCTGATGGCTGAGGGCAGCCTGGTGCATGGCCTCATCCATCCGGAGTGGGGCCACATCATCCTGTCGCGCCATCCGCAGGATCCTTTGACCCGCGGCGTTTGCCCCTATCACGAAAACTGCGCCGAGGGCTTCGCTTCGGGAACTGCCATGCAGGCGCGCTGGAATATGCCCGCCCAGGCCATGCCCGACAGCCACCCCGCATGGGACATGGAGGCGTACTATCTAGCCCAGATATGCGTCACCGCCCTGATGACGGTTTCCCCCCAGCGCATCCTGCTGGGCGGCGGCGTCATGCACCATCATGCGCTTTACCCCATGGTGCGCCGGCATGTCAGCCAGCTGCTGGGCGGCTACCTTTCATCCCCTGCGCTGCTGGACATGGACAGCTTCATCATGCCCCCCGCGCTGTATCCTGATTCAGGCCTGGTGGGCGGCGCGCTGCTGGCGCGGCGTTTGCTCGGCTGAAACATCCTGTTTTCATCGCGGCCAACCGGCAAACGCCGGTTTTTTACTGCCCTCAGCGTCCTGCCCCTGGGTTGTGTCAGCGTTTGACTTTACAGCCATGCCCGTATATAATGCCCCTGCGGACAAGTGCCCGCTTGAGCGATGGGAAAAGAAGGTGCTGTGTTTGATTGCAGCCATGATGTTCTTATTGTGGGTTCTCTTCAGCGGGCGCATAACATGGGAAATAGCTGCCTTTGGCGCGGTCATCGCCGCCGCGCTGGCCTGGTTTGTTCAGCGCTTCATCGTGCCTGGTATGACGCTTAAGCGGCAGTGGATGATCTTCAAGAGAATCCCGTCTTATCTCAAATACGCCTGGCTGCTGATCCGGGAGATCGTGATGGCCAACTTCCAGGTGATGAAGCTCATCTGGACTGACCGCGACATCGTAGTGCCCAAGCTGGCCTCCTTCAGGACCAGGCTTGCGTCCACGTCCGCCCGCGTCGTCCTGGCTGACTGCATCACGCTGACGCCCGGGACCATCACCGTGCACCTGGAAGACGACAACTATCTGGTGCACTGCCTGGATGAGTCGCTGGAAGAAGGGCTGCACGACAGCTCCTTTGAACGGCGGCTGGAAAAGATGGAAGCAAGCTGGAACAGGGAGGCGGGCAAGTGATGCTGAACAACGCCTATCAGGCGCTGTATGTCTTCGCGCTTTGCGCTTTGATGGTTTTCACCATCGCCTGCTTTGTGCGCGCGGTCAAGGGGCCCAGCGTCGCAGACCGGATCGTCGCGGTCAATATGATCGGCACGCAGGTCATCATCATGATCGGCCTGGTGGGGCTGATGATAGGCGAGGGCTACCTGGCCGACGTGGCGCTGATCTATGCCATGATCAGCTTCCTGGCGGTGGTCGTGCTGTGCAAGGTCTACATGGGCGTTTACCTGCAGGGGCGCAGCAGGGAAGAAACGGAGGAACAGCGGCATGCTTGAATGGATCCGTTTCATCCTCACAGCCCTGCTGCTGATCAGCGGCCTGTTTATCATGCTGACATCCGTCCTGGGCGTTTACAAGTTTGATTATGTCCTCAACCGCATGCACGCCGCCGCCATGGGCGACACCCTGGGCCTGATGTTCTGCCTGGCGGCCCTCATCGTCAGCGCGCCCGATCTCTGGACGGCGCTGAAGCTCCTGCTGATCATTGTCTTTTTGTGGGTGGCAAGCCCCGTAGGCAGCCATCTGATCGCCAGGCTGGAGGTCACGCTGAACCCCAGGTGGCAGCAGCTTCCGCCCAAAGCTGAACAGGAAAAGGGGGAAAAGGCATGACTTTCCTTCATATCGCGCTGCTTGGCATGCTGATCGTCTGTGCGCTGGCCGTGGCGCTGACCAAGAACCTGCTGTCGGCCATGATTGTCTTCATGGCCTACAGCCTGATTATGTCGATCATCTGGATGTTGCTGGAAAGCCCCGACCTGGCCATCACGGAGGCCGCGGTGGGCGCCGGCATTACCAGCGTGCTGTTTTTTGTCACGCTCAAGAAGATCCACGCTATCAGGGAGGAGCATCATGAGCAAGCGCAGAAGTGACTGGGCCGACCGGCCGCAGGCCCGCTTCCTTGCCTGGCTCAGGGATGGCTTTGGCGCGCTGGACGAGGGCATCATAGATTCGCTCAACCGGGAACCGCCCCATGACACCTCGGGCGAGGAACTGGCCGCCCAGCGCCGGGAACACGTGAGCGCCCAGCGTTTCATGCGCGACACCCGCCTTGAGCAGGAGGCCAACCGCAGCCTGCAGCAGTGGGCCCAGCACAGGGGACGCAAGCTGATCAACCGCCTGTACGCGTTCATGGCACTGACATTGGGGGCGCTGCTGATCTGGTTCCTGCTGGAAACGGTAGCCTGGATGCCGCGCTTCGGGGAAGCCGCGGTTCCCGTCAACAACGAGGTATCCGCCCGCTATATCGAAAAGGGCCTTGAGGAGACCGGCGCCGTTAATATCGTAGCCGGCATGATCCTGGATTACCGCGCCTTTGACACCCTGGGCGAGTCGACCGTGCTGTTTATCGCCGCCTGCGCCGTGCTGATCCTGCTGCGCATCGACCGGGACAAGGACGGCAAGCCTGAGCAGGAGATGATCGCCATGGAAGCCGACGACCGCCACTTCGAGCCCAAGAACGACCGCATCCTTCAGGGCAGCGCCATGGTGCTCACACCCATCATCCTGCTGTTTGGCATCTATGTCATCCTCAACGGCCACCTTTCCCCCGGCGGCGGCTTTTCCGGCGGCGCCATCATCAGCGCGGGCCTGATCCTCTACCTCAACGCCTTTGGCTTTGACAAGGCCGGCCGCTTTTTCACCTACAAGACCTTCACCTGGGTGAGCTTCTGCGCGCTGATGTTCTATGGGCTGGCCAAGACCTACTCCTTTTACTGCGGCGCAAACCACCTCGAAAGCGGCATACCCCTGGGCATCCCCGGCAGCATCCTGTCCAGCGGGCTGATCCTCCCGCTGAATATCGCGGTGGGCATGGTGGTGACCTGCACCATGTATATCTTCTATGCGCTCTTCCGCAAGGGCGAGCTGTGAGGGGGCGGCAAAATGTGGCAGTCGCTTTTTGACAACCTGGAAATGACAGTCTCCGTGATCCTCTTTGGCATTGGCTTTACGATCCTGCTGCTGCAGCGCAACCTCATCCGCAAGATCATCGGGCTGAACATCATGGATACGGCCATTTACCTGTTTTTGGCCTCCATGGGCTACATTCGGGGACGCACGGCGCCCATCGTGGTCAATAATGTAAAATCGGTCACCGCCTACATCAACCCCATCCCCGCCGGCCTGGTCCTGACGGGCATCGTAGTCTCCGTCAGCTTTACCGCCATCATGCTTGCCTTGACGGTGCGGCTCTACCGCCGGTACGGGACGCTTGATATCGACCAGATCATGATGTTGGCCAAAGGGGAGGATTTTTGATGAGCCTGGTGCACAACTTCCCCTTCTTCAGCATCCTGCTGTGCATGGTGGGGGGTATTTTCACCTCCGTGCTCAAGGGCAGGACGGCAAAGTACCTGACACTGGCCATCGTGGGGCTGGTGCTGGCGATGAACGCGTTTACCCTTGAGCTGACGATGCGGCTGGACGCGGCATACCCCTTCATGATGGGGCACTTCCCCGCCCCCTGGGGAAATGAGATCCGCATAGGGCGCCTGGAGGCGCTGATGGCCACAGGCCTGTCCGCGGTGATGTTCATCAGCCTTGTCGCCGGCCAGTTTCGCCTGCGGGATTTCGTCAGCGAGAAAAAGCAGAACCTCTACTTTATCATGATGGACCTGGCGCTGGCGGCGACCATGGTGATGATATACACCAACGACCTTTTCACGGGCTATGTGTTCATCGAGATCATGACCATTGCCAGCTGCGCGCTGATGGCGGTGCGCCAAAACGGGCATACCCTGGTTGCCGCAACGCGCTACATGATCATGAACCTGCTGGCCTCGGGCCTTGTCCTGATGGGCATCTCCATGCTCTATGGCATCACAGGGCATCTGCTGATGGAGCCCCTGCAGGCATCGGTCCGCCAAATCTATGAGACAGGCAGCTACACCGGCCCCCTGACGGTGGTGATCGCCATCATTACGGCTGGCCTGGCAATCAAATCAGCGCTTTTCCCTTTCCACGCCTGGGCGCCCGATGCCTATGCCTTCGCGCCGCCTGTTTCCAGCGCCGTCCTTTCGGGCATCATCTCCAAAGCCTATGTCTTTTTGCTGGTCAAGTTCTTTTACCGGGTGATCGGCATGGAGGTGATCATCGCCCAGCATATCGATGACGTGCTCTTCGTATGCGGGATAGCGGGCATGCTGTTTGCATCGGTGCTGGCCATCAGCCAGCGGGAAATAAGGCGGATGATCGCCTACTCCTCCGTGGCGCAGATCGGCTACATCTATATGGGCATCGGCATGGGCACAAACTTGGGCATTGCTGCAGCGCTGTTCCAGATGCTGGCGCACTCGGCCGCCAAATCGCTGGTTTTCATCAGCGGGTATGAACTCATCAGCGTATCGGGCGACAAGAAGCGCTTTCGCTACCTGCACGGTGCCGGTTACCGCAGCAAGGCCGCTGGCGTTGCCTTTTCAGTGGCCGCCATGAGCATGGTGGGCATCCCCTTCACTGGCGGCTTCATCGCCAAGCTCAACCTGGCGCTGGCCGGCATGGCGCTGCCCGCCTGGTCAAAAAGCCTGGTGCTGATCAGCCTGGCCCTGTCCACGCTGCTCAACGCCGTATATTTCCTGCATACGGTGGTCAATCTCTACCGCAGGCCGGTTGAGGACCTCGCCCCCGACGCGGTCAAGCCCGCGCCCAAGTGGGTAGGCGCAGCGCTGATCATTTCCATGCTCATGACCGTCTGGCTGGGCATCGGCTCCGCTCCCATCATGCGCCTGATAGAGTCAGGTTTATCAATGTTCTCTTAAGGAGGGTACAAGGATGGAAGGTTTGCTCCTGCTCGTCGCTGTCCTGCTGCCGGCAGTCTCCGGCATCCTGGTGATGCTGCTGCCCTGGCTGAGCGAAACCCGGCAGAACCGCTGCTGGTTCGTAGGGGCGGTGATGGTGCTTGAATGCATCGTGGTCGCCCTGGTTGCCATGGACGGCGAAAGAACGCTGATCCTTTTCAACCTGACCGGGGAATTGCCCATCGCGCTGCATTCCGACGGCACGTCGCGCATCTTTTCGCTGGTGATGGCCCTGATGTGGACGATATCGGGCTTTTACTCTTTCAGCTATATGCAGCATGAGCAAAACGAGAAGAGCTACTACGCCTTCTACCTGCTGACAATGAGCAGCCTGATGGCGCTGACCCTGTCTGGCACGATGGTGACCATGTACCTCTTCTTTGAGGCGATGACCTTCATCTCGGTGCCCATGGTGCTGCATACGCGCACCAAGGAGGCGGTGGCGGCCGGCATCAAGTACCTGATCTATTCCGTCGCAGGCGCCACGATGGGCCTGCTTGGCATTTTCATGCTGACGCCCAACATGGGCTCCCGCTTCTTTGTTGCGGGCGGCTCGCTGCTGGCGGACAACCTGACCATATCCAACGAAGCCATGCTGGGCGTCATCTTTATCACCATCCTTGGCTTCGGCGCCAAGGCCGGCATGTTCCCCATGCACGGCTGGCTGCCCACCGCCCACCCGGTCGCGCCCGCCCCCGCGTCTGCGGTGCTGTCGGGGGTTATTACCAAGGCAGGCGTGCTGGCGATCTTCCGCATCATCTTTTACGAGGTGGGCCCCGACTTCATCCGGGGAAGCTGGGTTCAGATGGCGCTGCTGGGCTGCGCCACGCTGACCGTCTTCATGGGTTCCATGCTGGCGCTCAGGGAAAAATCACTCAAGAAACGCCTGGCCTACTCCAGCGTCTCTCAAGTAAGCTATGTCCTGTGCGGCCTTTTTTTGCTGGATAAAACAGCCTTCGACGGCGCCCTGCTGCAGATCGTTTTCCACGCGCTGAGCAAGGACGCGCTGTTCCTGTGCGCCGGCGCGATCATCTTCAAGACCGGACTGACACGCGTGGATGAGATGCGCGGCCTTGGCAAGCGGATGCCGCTGACGATGTGGCTGTTTACCTTTGCTTCCATCAGCCTGGTGGGCATTCCCCCGCTTGGCGGCTTCATCTCCAAATGGTTTATCGCCCAGGGCGCGGTGGCCAGCCCCCTGCCCGTCCCGGTTTTTACCTGGCTTGTTCCCACCATATTGCTCATATCCGCCCTGCTGACGGCAGGCTACCTGCTGCCGCCGGCCGTTTCCGCCTTCTTTGGCGGCCTGGAAGACGGCGAACATGTCGCTGTGCTGCCCAAGGCCGAGCCCAGCGCCATGATGACCGTTCCCATTTTGATTCTGACCTTATCGCTGATCATCCTGGGCATGGCCCCCGGCTTTATGCTGGATGCCTTCAATCACCTGGCCAACGGCCTGCTGTGATGCAGGGCCCGGTACCTGAAAGGAACGTATGATGCTGGTCATCGCGATCGTCCTGCCCATCCTGGCAGGCGCCCTGCTTCCGCTGCTGAAGCTGCGTCAGGATAAAGGGCGCTTTGCCTATATCGGGGGCATCACCCTGCTCACGTCCGTGCTGGCGGCGATTGGCATGCTTGAAAATACGAAGCTGCCCATCGAACTCATCCGTTTCTCAAGCCAGCTGGGCGTTTCCCTGCGGCTGGACGGGGTGGGCAGGATATTTGCCGCCATCCTGATCGTTTTATGGCCGCTGGCTACGCTGTACGCGCTGGAATACATGCGCCATGAGCAAAAACAGGACAGCTTCTTCGCCTTCTTCATGATGAGCTACGGCGTGACGATGGGAATAGCCTGCTCGGCCAACCTGCTGACGCTCTATATCTTCTATGAAATGATGACCTTGACCACGCTGCCGCTTGTCATGCACGGGGGCAGCGCCGAATCAGTCGCGGCCGGCCTCAAGTACCTGTACTATTCGCTTGGCGGCGCCGCCTTTGCCTTCATCGGCCTGGTCTACCTGATCCATTACTCGGGCACGACCGTCTTTGTATGGGGCGGGCTGTTCATGCACGTCAGCCCCGAGACAGCAAGCCAGCTGCGGCTGGGTTACATCCTCTGTTTCCTGGGCTTCTCGGTCAAGGCCGCGGTATTTCCGCTGCACGGCTGGCTGCCGTCCGCCTCGGTGGCTCCCACGCCGGTCACAGCCCTGCTGCACGCGGTGGCGGTGGTCAAGTCAGGCGTTTTCGCGCTCATCCGCGTCACCTGGTTTTGCTTTGGCCCCTTCCTGCTGCGCGGCACTTACGCGCAGTACATCCCCCTGACGCTTGTCGCTGTTACGATCGTCTTTGGCTGCGCCATGGCGCTCAAGGAAAAGCATCTCAAGCGCCGGCTGGCCTACTCCACCGTCTCCAACCTCAGCTATATCCTTTTTGGCGCGCTGCTGCTGACCCCTCAGGGCCTGGCAGCCGGACTTCAGCACATGATCTTCCACGCCGTCATGAAGATCACGCTGTTCCTGGCGGCAGGCAGCTATATGGTCAATGCCCGTGCCCACTACGTGCAGGATCTGCGCGGCATCTCCCGGCCCATGCCGCTGACAGGCGCCGTTTTTGTCCTGGGAAGCCTGGCGATGACGGGTTTCCCGCCGCTCATCGGCTTTATCAGCAAGTGGTCACTGGCGCAGGCCGCGCTGGCGGAAGGCGACCTGCTGCCCATGCTTGGCGTTGCTGCGCTGCTGATCAGCGCCGTGCTGACGGGCATCTACCTGCTGGTGCCGTCCTTTACGCTCTATGCCGGCAAACGCCCGGACAACGCGCCGCCTGCTTCCGACGGCGGCTGGAAGATGCGCGCCACCCTGACGGTCTTGAGCGCCGCCCTGCTGATCATGAGTTTTTACAGCGCGCCGCTGCTTGACTTTATCAGCCGCGCGGCCAATGGCCTGGTATAGGAGGTGAAGACCGCATGAACAACTTGCTTTGGGTGCTCATCGCGCTGCCTCTGCTGGCGGCGGTGCCTGGCTATGCCCTTGCGCGCGGGAACCTGCGCCGGGGTTACCGGCTGCTGATTGGCGTTACGCTGGCGGAAATGCTGGCAAGCTGCCTGCTGCTTGCCGGGGGTTATGCCTTGTCTTTCGCCCTGCCCGGCCTGATGGGTTTTGAGCTGCAGCTGCGCCTGGACGGCTTCAGGGCGCTGTACGCGTCGGTGGCCTGCCTGATGTGGCTGATGACTTCCCTGCTGACCCCCCAGTACATGGCGCACGGGCACAAGCAGGGCCGGTATATCTTTTTCACGCTGCTGACGATGGGGTCAACGGTCGGGGTCTTCTTGTCGGATGACCTGGTCACCGCTTTTCTATTCTTTGAGATCATGAGCTTTACCAGCTACTGCTGGGTGGCGCATGAAGAGACACCCGAGGCCATGCGCGCGGCGCAGACCTACCTGTCCATCGCCATATTTGGCGGCATGGCCATGCTGATGGGCCTATGGCTGCTGGAGGCGCGCATCGGCACCCTGCGCTTTGACGAAATGATGCACGCATCCCAGGCGGCTGAACCGGGCAGCCTGTATCTGCCCGGCGCGCTCATCCTGGCCGGTTTTGGCGCAAAGGCCGGCATGTTCCCCCTGCACGTTTGGCTGCCCAAAGCCCATCCCGTGGCCCCTGCCCCCGCCAGCGCCCTGCTCAGCGGCATCCTCACCAAGGTGGGCGTCTTTGGCATCCTGGTGATCTCCACCCGCCTCTTCTTTGAGGACGCCCTCTGGGGCAACCTGCTGCTGGGCCTGGGCCTTGTCAATATGTTCCTGGGCGCGCTGCTGGCGCTTTTCTCGGTGGACCTCAAGCGAACGCTGGCCTGCAGTTCCATGAGCCAGATCGGCTTCATCCTCTTTGGCGTGGGCATGCAGGCCCTGCTGGGTGAAGAGAACGCGCTTGCGGCGCAGGGCACCGTGCTGCACATGCTCAACCACAGCCTCATCAAGCTGGTTTTGTTCATGGCGGCCGGCGTCGTGCACATGAACCTGCATCAGCTCAAGCTCAACGATATCCGCGGTTACGGGCGGCGCAAATTCGGCCTGATGGCCTGCTTCCTGGTGGGGGCTGCCAGCCTCAGCGGCATCCCGCTGTTCAGCGGCTATGCCAGCAAAACGCTGCTGCACGAGAGCGTCATTGAATATATCCATCATATCGGCGAACATGGCAGCGCTCTCCCCTACCAGCTGGCCGAGTGGGTGTTCATTATCACCGGCGGCCTGACGCTGTGTTACATGCTCAAGCTGTTCATCGTCATTTTCGTTCAAAAACACCCCACCCGCCAAAAAGAGTTTGACGGGATGGGCTCCTCCATGAACGGACTGTCAGGGCTTGCGCTGGGCTTGTCAGCGCTGCTGCTGTTCGCGCTGGGCCTGGCTCCCGAAAAGCTGATGATCCCGCTGGCAAACCTCGCGCTGCCCTTCCTGAACGCCCATCAGCCGGAACATACTGTACACTTCCTTACTGCGCAAAACCTCATCGGCGGAGCCAAGTCGCTGGCCATCGGGCTCATGCTGTATTTCACCGCGGTGCGGCTGTGGCTGACACGCGCTGACCAAGCCGGCGGCAGGGAGTATATCGACCGCTGGCCCCGGTGGCTGGACCTGGAAAACGCCGTCTACCGCCCCCTGGTGGCAAGGCTTGCCCGGCTTGGCACGCTTGTCTGCATCCCTTTTGACATCGCGGTGGACCTGCCCGTCCTGCGGGCGCTGATGACGACGGGCACACTGGCGGCGCGCTTTTTTGACAGCATCACCGAAGGCCTGTCCCTGCTGGCGATGCGAACGCTTTTCAGACCCCGGCAGGAGACGCATATCCCCGTGCCGGTCGGCAACCGCTTCACTTACCGTTTGGGCCGCCTGGTGGACACCGTGCGCTCCGCCGCCGCGCGCGTCATCCATCCCGCCGCGCCGGCGGTGCACAAATATGTCTACATCTTTGCCGCCGCATGGGAAAACGCAAACGTCGTTATCAGAAAAGCCCTGCGCACAATGAGTTTCAGTTTGATGCTCTTCGCGGTAGGGCTGGTGCTGATACTGGCCTACCTGCTGTCAAGGTAACAGCTGGCTGCGTTTACTTCTTTCTGAGCGCTTTGCTGAAGACAGCAATCTCCTTGAACTTCTTTTCCTTTGCCGCCAGATAGCCCTGCGAGTCCAGGGCATAGGCGGCTTCTGTTTTCAGTTTCTGATAGGACTGCAGCCTCTCAGGCAGAAGGTCCCCGTTTTCCACGGCGGCAAGAACGGCGCAGCCGGGTTCCCTTGAATGGCTGCAGTCCCGGAAACGGCAGGAGGAAGCCAGTTCCTCCACGTCCGCAAAAGTCATGTCAAGGCCGTCGGTCACATCCCACAAACCAAGCTCCCTCATGCCCGGCGTATCGATGACCATGCCGCCCGACGGGAGCATGATCAGCTCACGGCGCGTGGTCGCGTGGCGGCCCTTGTCATCGTTGCGCAGACCCAGTGTCTGCAGCTTGCCGTCGCCCAGGAGGCGGTTGATGAGCGTAGACTTTCCCACGCCTGAGGATCCGATGAAAGCGACTGTCAGCCCCGGCTTGATGCAGGCTGAGATCTGCCCAAAGCCATCCTCTTCCATGGCGGAGGTCACCAGGACATCCGTACCCGCCGCCACCCGGTGCACGCTTTGCAGCCGGCCCTGCATGTCGTCGCACAAATCGGCCTTTGTCAGCACGATGACGGGCTGCGCCCCGCTGTCCCAGGCGATGGCAAGATAGCGCTCCAGACGGCGCAGGTTGAAATCAAGGTTGAGCGACATACAGATGAACAGGGCATCGATATTGGCTGCGATGACCTGTTCTTCGTGGGCCGTTCCGCCCGCTTTTCGGATAAATACGCTCTTTCTGGGCAGGATACCCCGTATCACGCCCTGACCCGAAGCATCGTCAGGCAGATCAAGCAGCACGAAATCGCCGACAGCGGGAAAATCAGAGACCGTCAGCGTCTCATGGCGAAGTTTGCCGGAGACTCTCGCAATCATCTCCCCTGTTTCAGACATGACGCGATAGGCGCCCCTTGCCTGCGATAAAACGCGGCCTGCCTGATACCCGGTTTCTTCTGCCAATGCAGCGTAACGCTGTGTGTAGCCATACTGGGTCAGGTCAACATGCATAACGAATCCTTCACATCCTGTCCGCTTTGGCTTTTCCCAGCCACTTGGGCCGGTACCCCAGGATGAACGCCACAAGAACAGCCATATAAATGATGCAAAGCGTGATCGTCAGAAAAAGCATCGCCTCGCTTTGCGGCGCGAAACCGATCAGCAGCAGCATCGGCGCGCCAAACAGGATGCCGGTGCCCGACCCGATGACAAGCTGATTGGCCGCGGGGGTCTTGTACAGGGGATCGATCTGGCGCAGCAGCAGAACGCCCGAACTGATGGTACCCGTCAGCATGCCGTACATCGCCACGAAGCTCTCCTCAGCGAAGTCGGGCGTCAGGCTGCGGGTAAGTCGGCGTACGAAGACAAAGGTTGTCCATGCCCCTGCCAGGGCCATCAGCGCAAAGGGCAGCCACAGGCCGCGCAGGTCGGAGATATCGATGGAGGCGATGCCGGCTACGATCATCAGGTCAAAAGCCAAACCGGAGACGCGGTTGAGCAGGTAATTGTTCTGGTATTGGCGCGTCATCACCTTCTTGGCGCGCAGCCGCTGAAGCACCGCTTTCACCGCCATGGCCACGGCTGAGGCGGTGATGAAGTTGAAGCCCCACAGCAGGGGCGTCAGTGTTTTTGCCAAACTCGGCGCCACTGAGGTGATGAGGTTTGTCAAGCCAAGCGTCACCAGGTAGGTCATCAGGTAGGTCAGCAGCACCAGCGCCGCCTGCGTGGAGAGGCGGTCAACGGATTCCTCGATGGGAACCTCATTGTCATCCTGATAGACATCCAGGGTGACCGAGCCCGACACCAGCTGGTGATCTGTGCGCTGATAGCCCTTCTTCCTGACCAGGTAGCCGGTGTACCAGAGGCCTACCAGGCAGGCGGAGACATAGCCCATGGCAGCCAGCGAAAGGCCAAAGGAGCGCCCGCCGATAAAACCCAGCGCCTCATAGGTGGAACCAACATTGTTGGCCTGGCCGGGGCCCTGGCCGTAGGCCATGGGCAGCAGGATGCCGGCTGCCTTGAACATCCCGGGCATGACGGTGTAGGCCAGCAGCACAGAGATCAAAAGGCCCACCAGCGCCTGCATCAGATAGGTGGACACGATCAGCGCGCCAGATTTGAAGGCATAGGTTCCCCCGCGGCTGTCCTTTGTGGTGCGCAGCGACAGGGCGATGAATCCCAAGGCTATGCTGTGGTAGGTTATCATCTCAAGAACGCTGACAGGCACATCGATTAGGCCCGTGTTGCGCAAAATGAGCAGCAGTATGCCTGCCAGCGCCGAAACGGGCATAAGGCTGGCCCGGATCCAGCGCACTTTGCGGTTGAGCACATTGCCCAGGAGCAGAAGCCCCGCGATGATGCCCAAATACACGAAAACATTCCACAGTCCGCCGTTGGCGCTTGAATAATCCATACGTCTACTCCTTGTGTGTGAGAATTTGATAGAGATCCCGGTACTTGAGCGCGCTTTGCCCGGGCAGGGCGTCCAATTGATAGTGTGTGCCCAGACGGTCAGAAAACATCAGCAGGTTCTTGCGGAAGATGGCCATGCCTGCGATGTCGGTCAGCGCCAGGCGGTACGCGCCGATACCCAGCCCACGGGCATCCATGGTAAACTCGCCGCCTGCAATGTTCCTAAGGCTGTGGTCAGGCATGATTTGCCAAAGTGTCTGTCCCGGATCCCGCAAAGCGGCATTGCTGTCCGACGCGAACTTACGCGCCAGAAACGCTCTTTGAGAGTGTACCCATTCCTTGATATTGGCATGGGGCGACGGGCTGTCAAACCCGCCAAACGGCGTATACCTTGCCTCAAATCCGCAGGCTTGACAGCGGATGCGCTGCCCTGCGCCCAGCATACTGCCGATGGC
Source organism: uncultured Christensenella sp. (assembly GCA_964584685.1). Taxonomy (GTDB): domain Bacteria; phylum Bacillota; class Clostridia; order Christensenellales; family Aristaeellaceae; genus UBA1038. Next base: position 62,876 of record CAZPBJ010000001.1, read on the forward strand.
TTGGCAGCCGGGGCAGTAATACAGCACATGTTCAAGCCCGCGGGCAGGTTTCCGGCCCCTGTAGGCGACAGGCTCGCGCGCCTGGTCGGCATAGGCGTCCACATGGATATCCTCTGCGATGGCAGCGCTCAGCGCTTCATCGCTCATGACCTTGAGGACATCGGGTGCATAGACCTTCGCCAATTCCCCCCGGCATTTGCCCCTGCGCGTGCTGAAGCCCCAGCGCGGATGCGTGAGGTAACCGCCGCCTACCCGGAAGGTGACAAGGGACGCCCGGCCGGCCCTCACCAGGGCCGCGGTCCCCTTGGGGATATGCCCCGTGACCCCGTCAAAGCAGGTGTTGCCCTCCGCAAACAAACAGATGCTCTGCCCCCCGCGCAGGCGCCGCAGTATCTCAAGCACCGCGGCGGCGTCTGTGCCGGCCTTTGTTATGATCACGGGATTGTGGATATATACCAGCAATCGCCTCAGCAGCTTGTTTTGAAACAGCGTCTCCCCCACGACAAAAGTCATCGGACGGGGAAAAGTGCGGCCCACCAGCATGAAATCATAATCCATGGTATGGTTGGCAATGACGATGCAGGGTGAGGGCAGGGGGGGCAGAGGCGCCGCACGGTAATTGTACCGCCACGCAAAAACAGACGCCAGCACTGCGCGCCCAAGGCGGTACACAGCGGCGTAGCGCTTCTCTTCGCCCATCAGCCTGCACCTTTCAGCAAAACATTGAACATAAGGTTTCCAAGTGCAGTATAACATGTTTATGCAAAGTCCGCACCCCTTCATCGCCATCGCCGGATGTACAAGCGTGGTCTTTTTCAGTATAATGGGCAGCGTGAGCATGCGCCGGACGCGCTGATACGAAAGGGGTAATAAGATGCGTTTTGAGGATGATGAGCGTCGCAAGCAGGAGATTATCAGGCTGCAAAACCAGGTCATCCGCGAGATGACAGAGGGTAATCTGCGCAACATCGGAGACGACCTCTGGGGCCTGCACAAGGATATCGAGGAACTGCCCGAAATCACCCCTCCCCCTGGTTTCCCTCCGGTCCCCCAGATCGATTTTACCGCAAAAACAGGCGGCCCGCAGGAGCAGCAGAAGGAAACGAAGGCGGAGCAGCCGGCGCCCGCAGAGGATATCGACAAACTGCGCGAGGAACTGGCCGGCCTGATCGGCCTTGACCTGATCAAGGATGAGGTCGACGGCCTGATCAACCTGGTCACTGTCAACAAGCTGCGCCTCCAGCACGGCCTCAAGGTGGAGGAGCTGTCGCTGCACATGGTGTTCTCCGGCAACCCCGGCACAGGCAAGACGATGATCGCCAGGCTCATGAGCCGGATTTACCACAGCCTGGGCATCCTCTCCAAGGGGCACCTGATCGAGGTGGACCGCGGCGGGCTGGTTGCGGGTTTTGTGGGTCAGACAGCCATCAAGACCAAGGAAGTCATTGACAAGGCCCTGGGCGGCGTGCTTTTCATCGATGAAGCCTACGCCTTGACCACCCGGGGCAGCAACGACTACGGCCAGGAGGCGGTCGAAACCCTGCTCAAAGCGATGGAAGACAAGCGTGAGGACCTGATCGTGATCGTCGCCGGCTATGTGGACCTGATGAACGAATTTGTCAAGTCAAACCCCGGCCTGGAGAGCCGCTTCAACCGCTTCATGTACTTCCCGGACTATACGCTCGATGAGATGATGGCCATCTTCGACCTGCGCTGCAAGAGCTCGGGCTATGCCCTGGCTAAGGATGCCAGGGAAAAGCTCAGGGAGATCATCAAGGAAGAAAGCGAAGACAATATCGGCTTTGGCAACGCCCGCGGTGTGCGCAACCTTTTTGAGCAGGCCGTTTCCCGCCAGGCCAACCGCCTTGCCAGGAAAAAGAAAGTCACCCGCAGGCAGCTGATGGCCCTCACCGCGGAGGACCTGGAAGACCCGCAGGAAACCGAAGAGACAAAAGAGGAAAAGAGCACGCAGGATGATTGACTTCCGCAACGACTATTCACAGGGTGCCCATCCAAAGATCCTGGACAAGCTGGGACGGATCAACATGGACCAAAATTCGGGCTATGGCCAGGATGAACACTGCATGGCCGCTCTGCAATGGGTGCGCGAGGCAGTAGGCATGCAGCGCGCCGCGCTTCACTTTGTTTCCGGCGGCACGCAGGCCAACCTGACGGTGATATCGGCCCTGCTGCGGCCCCATCAGGGCGTCGTTGCCGCGGACACCGGGCATATCAGCGTCCATGAAACGGGTGCCATTGAAGCCACCGGCCACAAGGTGCTGACCTTGCCGGGGGCGGAAGGCAAACTGCTGCCCCGGGACATCCAAAGGCTTTCAGACGCCCACACGGCGGATGAAAGCTATGAGCATACGGTGCAGCCGGGGATGGTCTATATCTCAAACGCCACCGAACTGGGCACCGTCTATACCAAAGAGGAGCTGAAGGCCCTCAGCCGTGTCTGCCGTAAAAAGAACCTGGCGCTGTACATGGACGGCGCGCGGCTGGGCTACGCGATGCAAAGCCCTTCAAGTGACCTGAGCATCGCCGATATCGCTGGCTGCTGCGACGTTTTCACCATCGGCCTGACCAAGCAGGGAGCGCTGTTTGGGGAAGCCGTCGTCATCATCAACACAGGGATGCAAAGGGACTTCCGCTACCTCATCAAGCAGCGCGGCGGCATGCTGGCCAAGGGCTGGCTGATGGGCGCCCAGTTTGAGGCCCTGATGGAGGATGGGCTCTATTTCGAGCTGTCCAAAGAGGCGGTGCGCCTGGCCATGCTGATGAAAGGCCGGCTGCTTTCCCTGAAAGTCCCCCTGCTGGCCGACTCTGTTTCAAACCAGCTTTTCCCGATCTTTCCGGAAGCCGTCATCAGCGCCCTGGCGGCGAAATACGGCTTCAACCGTATCCAAAGCATGGGAGGGGGCAAAGCCGCCATACGATTTTGCACCAGCTGGGCAACAAGGGAAGAGGATGTTATGGCGCTGCTGAGGGATATCGAACTGGCGCTGGCGCAGGAGAAACCGCTGGGCCTGAACTGATGCCCGCATTCGCGTTTGCTGGCGGATGCATAAGCCGACGGCAGCGCGGCAGGAATGAGGATTGGCATAATGAGCAAAAAGGTGAGGCTCCTGCTGTGGCTGATGATACCGCTTCTGGCGGCCGGCATTATTTATACAATATTGAATAAAAACGAGGACAAACCCTCAGCCGGCAAGGATGTGACGATTGTCGGCTTCTCCCAGCTTGGTTCGGAAAGCGGGTGGCGCGTGGGCAATTCACGGGATGTCATCGCCGCCGCGCAGCGTGCCGGCATAGAGCTTATCTATGACAACGCGGACCAGAAGCAGGAAGAACAGATCAAAGCCATCCGCTCCTTTATCGCCTATCAGGTGGACGTGATCGTGATTGCCCCGATTGTAGAGGAAGGATGGGAAAATGTGCTGCGGGAGGCGCGGGACGCGGGCATTCCCGTGCTCCTGAGCGACCGGTACATCAGTATTGGGGATGAATCCCTCTTTGCCGGGTATGTCGGTTCCGATTTTTTGGAGGAAGGCCGCGCAGCCGCGCGCTTCCTGCAGCATAAGGCTGAGGATGGCGGGGAGCTGAGAATCGTTGAAATCGCGGGGACCAAAGGCTCCACCCCGGCAAAGCAGCGGGCGATCGGATTTCGCGATGTCTTGGGTAATGACAGCAAGTTCCATATCGTCCACAGCGTGTCGGGTGACTTCCTGCGCTCCAAGGGCAAGGAATGCATGGTCAATATCCTCAAGGATATCAAGGATATCGATGTGCTGTACTCCCACAATGACGCGATGACCCTGGGCGCCATCGAAGCCATTGAGGAGGCCGGCCTGGTGCCGGGCAGGGATATCACCATCATCACCATAGACGGCGAGCAGGGCGCCATTGACCTGCTCAAGGCTGGGAAAATTAACTGCGTGGTGGAGTGTACGCCCATGCTGGGGGACATGATCATGGATCTGGCGCAAAGCCTGGCAGAGGGAAAAGCCATTCCCCGCGTATCGCACCCGCTGGAAAAGGTGTTCTCCGAATTTGACGCCAACATGAAAAGCATTCCGCCCAGGGGATATTGACATGGCGTTGTTTCACTCCCCCGACAGCCTTCGCAAACGGATGCGCCATGCGCAGCTGACCCTGGTCCTGCTGATGCTCATCCCGGCTATTCTGGCGATTTCACTGATGTGGCAGCAATCCCAGCGCTATCACAGGGCCATCACACATGTTGAGGAGATTTCAAGGCTCAATCCAATCATTCAAAACGATCTGCTCAACAGCATGATGGACATCGTTTCCGGCAGAAAACGGTTTTCCCAGGGGGAGCAGTATCAAATACTGGAAGAAGCCAAGGCGCGGCTGGACCTCTTGATAGAAAGCGGTGAAGCCAGCCGGCTGGAGCTTGAGGTATCCAGGCGCATTTTAGGGACGCTGCAGAGCTATGTCGACCGCCTGGGGCAAAGCGCCACCGTGGATGAGCAGATCGCCATCAATGACGAAATCAACAACGTGGCCATGTTGTTTTTGGATATGCTCCAAAATGCCGTCAACGCTGAAATCAAGGCGTCGGCGATAGCCAGCCACAGGATGCAGGTTGAAATCCGAACGGCGCTCATTTTTGAAGTCTGCCTGCTTGCCGTTTCATTGATTGTCGCATGGATTACGCAAAGCACACTGTCTCAAGCGATCCGCGTGCCCTTGAACAAGCTGGAGAACTTTGCCAATCACATTGCGGGCGGCCAGCTGAGCGAGCGCGCCCAGGATTCGGACGTTGAGGAACTGCGCAACCTGACCCTGCGCCTGAACACCATGGCGTTCAAATTGGAACAGCTGATGGAGCAAAACCGCGAGGAACAGGAAAACCTGAAGAAAAGCGAACTGCGCGCCCTGCAGGCCCAGATCACCCCTCACTTCCTATACAATACGCTGGACGCGATCGTGTGGCTGGCGGAGGCAGGCCAAACGCGCCAAGTCATCGAAATCACCAACGCCCTGTCCAATTTCTTCCGGATTTCACTCAACAACGGCAGGGATTGGATCACCATAGGCGAGGAATGGCTGCATCTGGAGGGATACCTGATCATCCAGAAAATCCGTTACCGTGATATCCTTCGTTATGAGCTTAAGATCGACGAAAGCCTCAAGGAACAGAAAATGCTGAAACTGCTCATTCAGCCGCTGGTGGAGAACGCCATTTACCACGGCATCAAAAGCCGGCGCATCGGCGGCCTGGTGCGGGTCGAAGCAAAGCAGGCGGACGGTCATCTGAATGTCTGCGTATCGGACAACGGCATCGGAATGGATGAGAAAAGGCTGGAGGAAGTCAAGAACGCCTTGTCCTCGGCCGAGTCGTCCACGGCGGAAACCGGATACGGCCTGTACAGCGTGGACAAGCGCATCAAGCTGTATTACAGCCAGGAGACCGGGCTGACCATCCGCAGCAGTCCGGGGGAAGGCACGCACGTCAGTTTCAGCGTCCCCCTAAAGGCGCAGTAGGGAAACACAAAACCTCAGGACCGGAGGTCGCATGTTCAAGGCTTTTTTGGTAGATGATGAAATCGTAATCCGAGAGGGCATCCGCAACTCATTTCATTGGGAAAAATCAGACTTTACCCTGTGCGGCGAAGCGCCTGACGGTGAGATGGCTTTTCCGATGATACAGGACCTCAAGCCGGATATTCTCATTACGGATATCCGCATGCCCTTTATGGACGGGCTTGCCCTGGCGCGCAAGGTGTCCCAGGCTTTACCCTGGACGCACATCATCATTCTCAGCGGATACGACGATTTCAAATACGCGCAGGAAGCCATTTCAATCGGCGTGAAGCATTACCTGCTTAAGCCCGTATCGGCGCAGAAACTCGGGGAGACGCTGGAAGCGGTCGCCCGGAAAATCCGCCTGGAAAGGGAAAAGCAGGCGGATGTGGACTTGCTGATGGGACAGCTTGCCTCAACTGCGCGCTACGTCAGGGAACGGGTCATCACGCAGCTGCTGGAAGGCGGAAGCACCCCGGCGCTGCTGGAGGAAGCACAGGCGCTGGGAATGCCGCTCAAAGCCAGGCATTATCTGGTCATACAGCTGGGCGTTGTGCCGGCCCGGGAGAAAAACGCCCTGACAGCCATGCTGCATCGGTTGGCGGAGACGCAAAACAGCGACGCCTACTGCACGACGCTGCTTGAGAATCCGGCCATTTTGCTGATGCAGCCCGAGCAAACCGTCGAAGGGCAGGATGATTTGGAGGAGCGTGCCTATGCTTTGGCAGGCGCGCTGGAACACGAGGCGAAGAAAAGCGATATCCGGCTGCCTGCCGTTGCCATCGGAGCGCCTGTCTCCCACTTGTCGGAGCTGCCGCAGGCTCTGGCGTCGGCACAGGCGATTCTCAAGTCGATTCACGGTCAGCCGCCCCGCATTGTAGGATCCATGGATGTTGACCTGTCGTCCGCGGCAGAATTGCTGGACGGAACGATTTTGCCCCTGTATGAAAAACTACATTACGCCGCCCACAAGGACGGCGCGAAAATCGCCGAGGATTACTTCAGGAGCATGGGGGACACAGCCTCGCAGTCCCTGCTGATGCTGAACTATATGCTGATGGATGTGCTGCTGGCAGCCACCCGCATCATCAGGCAATGCGGGGGTGACCCGGCCCAGGTTCTGCCGGCCCGGCTGACACAGCAGGCGGAGCTGATGAATTTGTCACGTTACCCGGACAAGGCGCTGGAAGCGGCCAAGAACATCATATCCGCCGCGCTGACTTACCGCGACGACCACGCCGCGTCCCGCTACGGCGAAATACTTCGCCGCGCGCAAGCTTTTATCGAGGAAAACTACCGGCGCCCCGATATCACGCTGCATGATGTCGCAAGCCATGTCGCCCTGTCCAACAACCATTTCTGCACCGTTTTCTCACAGGAGATGGGTGTCACGTTTACGGAATACATTACGAAAACGCGCATGGACAAGGCCAAACACCTCCTGATCAGCACCACCGACCGCGCCTCGGAAATCGCCGGCGCGGTGGGTTACAGCGATCCCCACTATTTCAGCTACCTGTTCAGGAAACATGCCGGCATGACGCCGACGGACTTCAGAAAAAGCGACAAGGCGGGCGCATAGGATACTCTCTGCTGAAATAAAACATTAAACAGGGGATATTCCGAAAAATTCCAACTTTCTTCCAAACACAGTGCATTCACCAATCCGTAGAAAATGCTATCATGAGATAAATGACATCAGGACGATGTCAAAAATAAACGGAGGGCACATCACATGAAAAGGCTGCTAACCCTGTTTCTGGCACTCATGATGGTAATGGGCATTGTCGCAAGCGCGAGCGCGGTTACCATCGGTTTCACCCAAATCGGACAGGAGTCCGACTGGCGCACTGCCAACACCGACAGCATCAAGAAAGCTGTTGCAGACGCGGGCTGGAAATTGGTATATGACGACGCGCAGCAAAAGCAGGAGAACCAGGTCAAGGCCCTGCGCAACTTCATCTCCCAGAACGTCGACTACATCCTGTTCACCGGCGTCGTAGCGACCGGCTGGGATGAAGTGCTCAAAGAAGTCAACGAAGCCGAGATCCCCCTCATTCTGGTTGACCGTATGCCCGAACAAGCCACGCTGGACGTGATCTCCTACGCAGCCGCCTTTGGCGGAGACTTCGTCGAAGAAGGCCGCCGCATGGCGCAGTGGACCGCCAACTATGTCGATAAGCTCGGCAAGAGCGGCGAAGTGCTCAATGTGGTCATCCTGGAAGGCACCACCGGATCAAGCGCCGCCAACGATCGCCAGACCGGCATCATGGAAGTGCTTGCCAAGTATCCCAACCTGAAGGTCATCGCTTCCCAGACCGGCAACTTCACCCGTGCCGAAGGCCAGGCCGTCATGGAAAGCTTCCTTAAGGCCAATGAAAAGATCGACGTCCTTCTTGCCCACAACGATGATATGGCGCTGGGCGCAATCGAATCCATCAAGGCCGCCGGCAAGGATCCGGGCCAGGACATCATCATCGTTGGCTGCGACGCCCCCAAGACCGCTTTTGACGCCATCATCGCAGGCGACATGAACGCCACCATCGAATGCACGCCCCTCTACGGCCCCTTCGTTGTCGACGCACTCAACAAGCTGATCGCCGGCGAAGTCATGGACAAGGCCCTTGTTCACCCCGAAGAAGGCTGCTTTGACGCGGATGGCGGCATCGTTTACAGCGCGGACGGCCGTCTGTCCGAGAAGGCCGCCGACAAGGTTGGCGAACGCGTATACTGATAACTGAACAGGCTTATGTGAGATAAGCCCGGACGGATGAGGGCGAAAACCCTCATCCGTCCTGTGTATAGGGGGATGGCGATATGTTGAACGACATTGTTCTTGAAATGAAGGGCATTGAAATCCAGTTCCCGGGTGTGAAAGCGCTGGATAAGGTGGACTTTACCCTGCGCCGCGGGGAGGTGCACGCCCTCCTGGGCGAGAACGGCGCGGGAAAATCGACATTGATCAAGTGCCTGACCGGCGTACATCGCATGGACGCCGGCAAAATCTTGTTTGACGGCAAAGAGATCCACCCAAAGACGACCCAGGAAGCCAACAAACTGGGCATTTCCACCGTCTACCAGGAGGTCAACCTCTGCCCCAACCTTACCGTGGCTGAGAATATTTTTGTCGGCCGTCAGCCCATGAAGAAGGGGCAGATCGACTGGAAGACCATCAACCGACGGGCAGGGGAACTGATGCGGCGCATGGGGATGGACATCGACGTCACGCTGCCGCTTTCCTCCTACTCCATCGCTATCCAGCAAATGGCCTCCATCGCCCGCGCCGTGGACGTAAACGCCAAGATACTCATCCTGGACGAGCCCACCTCGTCCCTTGACGAAAATGAAGTGAAGCGTCTGTTTGACGTGATGGACGGCCTCAGGACACAGGGTCTGGGCATCATCTTCATCACGCACTTTTTGGACCAGGTCTTTGAGATATCCGATAAGCTGACGGTCTTGCGCAACGGAAGGCTGGTAGGCGAGTTTGCCACAAAGGGCATCAGCAAGCTGGACCTGGTCACCAGCATGATCGGCAAAGACATGAACGAGATCTACAACCTGAAGAAAGCGCGCCAGGATACCGCAGCGCCGATAGTCCTTCAGGCGGACAAGATCGGCATACCGGGCAAAGTGGAAGAGATCTCGCTGGACGTCAAAAAAGGCGAGCTCGTCGGCTTCGCCGGCCTGCTTGGCTCTGGGCGAACCGAGACGGCGGAGATGCTCTTTGGCGTGGTGCACACCGCCAAAGGAAAGGTAACGATGCACGATGACGTATTGAGCCTGAAAGCCCCGCTGGACGCGATCATGCACAAGATGGCATTCTGCCCGGAAGACCGCAAACGCGACGGCATCATCGGCGACCTGTCCGTCAGGGAGAACATCACCCTTGCCGTCCAGGCCACCCGCGGCTTCATGCATCCCATGACGCGCCAGGAGCAGCAGGAGACGGCTGACAGGTACATCAAGCTGCTGTCAATCGCTACGCCCGACGCGGAAAAGAAGGTGGGCGAACTGTCCGGCGGCAATCAGCAGAAGGTTATCCTTGCCCGCTGGATGGCGACGCAGCCCGATCTATTGATACTCGATGAGCCCACGCGCGGCATCGACGTGGGCGCGAAGGCGGAAATCCAGCGCCTGATGCTGGAAATGTGCGAAAAGGGTATGGGGATCATTTTTATCAGCTCCGAGCTGGATGAGATTATCAGGTGCTCCAACCGCATCATTGTGATGCGCGATTTGGGCAAAGCCGCGGAGCTTGACGGCGAGGGCTGCCGGCAGGCGGATATCCTGGCGATCATTGCCAACGAAGATAAACAGGAGGTGAACGCGTGATGCGCAGACTGGGCGGAAGCGCTTTCCTTCGATCCAAACTTTTCTGGGCAATTGTCGCTGAGTTTCTCATCCTGCTGATCGGCTTCATTTTGCGCCCCGATTTCCTGAGCATTCAGCTGCGAACGCTCGCCGACGGCACCAGGGTGCTCTACGGCACACCGGTTGATATCCTCAACCGCGCGTCGGATATCACCATCATCGCCATGGGCATGACCATGGTCATCGCCCTTGGCGGTACCGATATTTCCGTAGGCGCGCTGGTGGCGGTATCCGGCGCCATCGCGCTCAAATTCCTGCGCTGGGATGTATTGGTCTACAACATGCCGGGCGATTATACCGTGAAGCCCTTTGTATTTGCCATTGTGCTGCCGCTTGCGGCATGCACGCTGATGGGGCTTTTCAACGGGGTGCTGATCGCGAAACTTAAGCTTCAGCCCATTATCGCGACGCTCATCCTGATGGTGGCCGGCCGCGGCATCGCGCAGATCGTCACCAACGGCAAGCAGTTCACCACCCAGTATTCACCCTTCAAATTTATCGGCAACGGCAGCATCGCCGGCATTCCCCTGCCTATCATTATCACCCTGGTCGTTGTGGCTGTTGTGATGGTTTTTGTGCGAAAAACATCCTTTGGGATGTTTGTGGAATCAGTCGGCATCAACCCCAGCGCCAGCCGGGTTTCCGGCCTTCGCTCGGGGACGGTCATCATGATCGTGTACATTCTCACGGGACTTTTGGCCGGCATATCGGGCCTGATTTACGCCAGCCGCATCTCTTCAAATGACTCCAACAACGCGGGACTTGGCTATGAGATGGACGCCATCCTGGCGGTGGTCATCGGCGGCACCAGCATGACTGGCGGCAAGTTCAGCCTCTTTGGCACGGTCGTGGGTTCCTTGATCATCCGGACCATCACCACGCTGGTCCTCTACTTCGGCATCGTATCGGAGGCGATTATGGCGTTCAAGGCGCTGATTATCGCCGTCGTCATCGTGCTGCAGTCCGAGCCCGTGCGCAACGCCTTGGCAAAACGCCGCGGTTTGAAGAAACTGGCCCTGGGAGGTGAGATGCATGCCTGATACACGCATGGTCAAAGGCCTGGACCGCAAACAGCTGCTGGGCAAACTGACCAATCCCAAGTACCTGATGGTATTCACCACGCTGGGCATCTTTGTCCTGATTTACGCCTTTGGCGCCATTCTTTACGGCAGCAAGGGATTCACTTCCATCCGCACCTTCATGCTCCTGTTCAGCGACAATGCCTACATCGGGATATCCGCTGTGGGCATGACCATGGTCCTCATCACCGGCGGCATTGACCTGTCCGTGGCTTCGGTTGCCTCCCTCACGGGCATGATCATCGCCTACGGCACCTCGGTCATGGGGATTCATCCCCTGGTATGCATCGCCTTTGCGCTGTTTGTGGGCGTTGGCCTTGGCATACTGATGGGCGCCTGCATTCAGTACCTGAATGTTCCCCCCTTCATCACCACCCTGACAGGCATGTTCTTTGCCCGCGGCGTATGCGCCCTCATCAGCAGGGACTCCATCTCAATCAAGCATGGGATGATCGACGCCCTGGCCGGGGTCAAGATCTACCTCAAATGGCCAAACGCGGCGGGCGAGTGGGTCAAGATCAAGCCGGTGGCGAGCATCGACCTGAATACCATCATCTTTGTCGTGATGATCATCATCGGCATCATCATCCTGCAAAAAACGCGCTTTGGCCGCAATGTGTACGCTATTGGCGGAAATGAGCAGTCAGCCAACCTGATGGGCCTGCCGGTGGCGCGCACAAAGGTGCTGGTCTACGGCTTCAACGGGCTGTGCTCCGTGCTTGCGGGCGTTTCCTATACGCTGTATGTCAAGTCAGGATGGAACCTGTCCCTTCAGGGAGCCGAGCTGGACGTCATCTCCTGCTGCGTCATCGGCGGCGTCATCCTCTCGGGCGGCGTCGGCTATATGTCAGGCACGCTCATCGGTGTCCTTCTCAAGGCGACCATACCCGCCATCATCACCTTTAACGGCGCGATGAACTCCTGGTGGGCAAAGATCTTTACGGGCGCCCTGCTGCTGCTGTTCATCGTCATCCAGCGCGCGGTGGTCGCTTCCTCCGTGCGAACAAAAAAAGTCGAGCAAACTCCGGGCGCAGGGGCACAAACCCTGCGAAACTGAAACTGTCATCTGTCTGCGTATGGCTGTAACATGGAAAGGCCGTTATGCTGAACGCCCTGACTGACTTCGCCAAAGAGTGTAATGCGGCGAACCTTGTCTGGGCGGTTGGGGGTTCCCTGCTGCTGGCGCAATACGGGCTTGTCAGCAGACCCAATGACATCGACATATTGACGGATCCGGAAAGCTTTGCGCAGGCGGCTTCGATCATGAAAAGCATCGGGGAAGAACAGCCGCGAACGGATACACCGACCTTTTCCACTCTTCATTACCGTAAATATATAGTCAGCAACGTCATGGTTGACCTGATGTCAGGCCTGGCAATCAACCATCCTTACGGACAGTTCCGCTTCTTCTTTGACAGCGCGTCCATATCGGGGACCATGAAGACCGATGGCATGGAGATACCCCTGGCATCATTGGAAGACTGGTATGTGATTTACAGTCTGATTCCCGGCAGGCAAGCCAAAGCAGACCTGATAAGGACCCATTTGATGACAAACGGCGTCAGGCGGGCCAATCTGCTCAGCAGGATACTGGAGGCGCAGCTGCCGCCCGAATTGAAGGAGAACATCAAACAGCTGCTTGCCATGCCATAATGCCGGCAAAGAAATATAGATACATTGAATATCAGTTGGTATATTCCCGGCCGTCCTGGTTGAGCGCGCGGGCGCCGCGTGCCAGGCACATGGCGGCCAGGCCGTAATCCTGCGTGATGACCAGGTCGCCCGCGCTGAGCAGGTTGACGATCACATAGTCCGCGCTGTCATCCCCGCGGTGTACGGTGATGGTATAGGCGCCGGCCCGCTGCATGTCGTGCGCGCTGTCACAGATGAGGGTGATCTCAAACCCCCGGCGGACAGCCCAATCCACCGCGATATCGCTTACCGGGCAGGCGTCGGCGTCATCAAAGACACGCATCAGGAGACGGTGGACAGATCCCAGGGCTCGTTGAGCTTGGGCACATCATTGATCAGGCGCCTGGTATAGGCAGCTTTGGGATTCAAAATGACCTCATCGGCCGATCCGTGTTCGACAAACCTGCCCTTCTCCATAATGTAGACGGAGTCGGAGATATAGTAGGCCAGCCCGATATCATGGGTGATGAAGATAATGGTCATGCGCGTTTCGTCACGCAGTTTGAGCAGCATGTCCAGTATTGTCGCGCGCGAGCAGGCGTCTATCATGCTGGTCGGCTCATCAGCCAGGAGTATTTTTGGCTTGAGCAGAAAGATACGCGCGATCATTAGCCGCTGCATCTGGCCTCCTGACAGCTCAAAGGGGTACTTGTTGGTCAGCTCCTCAAACTTGAGGTTGACAAAGGCCAGGGCTTCCGCCATCATCGCCACTTTTTCGGGCTTGGACAGCTGCTTGCATCCGCGCATGTTGATGCAGTCAAGCAGCACGGTATCGATCTTATTAAAAATATTAAAACTGGAAAAGGGGTCCTGGAAAATCGCCTGGATGCCCTTCCAGTACGCCTTCTTTTTGGCGGGACTGGAGATATCCAGCAATTTGCCCTCGTAGTAGATCTCTCCCGATGTCTTTGCGAGCAGCCCCAGCAGCATCTTGGCCAGCGTGGTCTTGCCCGACCCCGACTCGCCCACGATGGAAACCAGCTCTCCCTGGGCGAAACTGAAATCCACACCGTCAACAGCTGCCTTGGCATTCACACCCAGGCCAAATACCTTGCGAAGGTTCTTGCCGCTGAGGCATTCGGGCTTAACGGTGCTCATCTGCGTAATACCCCCTTAGCTGTTCTTCCGCGCGCCAGCAGCGGTAGGTGCGCCCTTGCCCAAAGTGGTTGAGCGCCTGGGCATTAGCAGTGCACTCCGGCGCCACATAGCTGCACCGTGCCGCGAAACGGCAGCCGCCTGGCGGATTCTTGAGGTTGGGCGGCGTGCCTGGGATGGCGCACAGCAGGGCCTGCCGCGTGCCCTGCTCCGGCACCAGGATGGAATCCATCAGCCCCCTGGCATATGGATGCAGCGGATCAAACACGACTTCCTTCGCGGTGCCCGACTCCACGATCTGCCCGGCGTACATCACCATGATGTCATCGGTTACGTTGTACAGCAGCGGCAGTTCGTGCGTGATGAAAAGCATGGTCTTGATCAGGCCCATTTCCATCATGTCGCGCAGCATCCTGATGACCATCTTTTGGCTGGAAACATCCAGCGCCGAGGAAGGTTCATCAGCGATGAGCACCTGAGGTGACAAAATGGTGGAAATGGCGATGACAACGCGCTGCTTCATGCCGCCTGACAGCTCAACGGCGTACTTTTGCAGCGCGTCAATGGGCAGGTTCAGCCGCTTGAAACGCTGGGTTGCCAGGTCCAGGATGTCCTTTTTGCCGGTTTTCGGCTCATGGGCCAGGATGACATCCCGGATGAAATCGATGATCCTGCGGGTAGGATTGAGGGCGTTCATGGCCGCCTGGGGTATGTAGGCGATATCGGTGCCCAATACCCTGCGGCGCACATCGTCTGGCGCCATCTTGGAGATATTCGTTTCTCCCAGGAAAATATCTCCGCTCATGTAGTGCAGCGGCGCGAAATAGTAACCCATCAAACTCAGCGCCAGGGTCGACTTGCCGCAGCCCGACTCGCCCGCGATACCCAGGCTGCGCCCTTCATAGAGTTTGAGCGAGACATGGTCCACCGCGTAGACGCCCTCGCCTTCACGGGTGACGTATTTGGTGGTCAGGTCCCTGACATCCAGTATCAGCTTGCTCACGGCGGCCCTCCCCTAGTCTCTCAGCTGCGGGTTGAACACCTGATCCAAGCCCGTATTCATGAGGTTGAGTGAAAAATACACCATCGCGATGATCATGATCACCGGGAAGTAGGCCCACCAGGAGCCGTTAAGGTGCGCCGAATAAAGCATCGCCCAGTTCATCATCAAGCCCAGCGTTGGCACCTCTGTGGTCTTGGGCCCCAGGCCCAGGAGGCTGAGCTGCGCCTCAGCCAGGATGGCGGCTGAAACCTGCAGAATGAAAGCCATGACGACGTAACTTGCGATATAGGGCAGTATGTCGCGCAGGATGATGCGGGGCAGGCGATGGCCCGACAGCTTGCTGAGGTTGACATGGTCGCGGCTGCGCAGGGAAATGACCTGGGAGCGGACGGAACGCGTCGTCCATACCCAGGAGGTCAGCCCGATGATGACGGCGACCGTCGCCGCCCCGCGCTGGTCCTGCCCAACGGAGTAGGTGATGAGGATCAGCAGCACAAAGGAAGGGATAACGGTGAAAATATTGGTGAAAAACATGATCACGTCATCAATCCATCCGCCAAGGTAACCCGACAGCAGGCCCAGCGTCAGCCCCAGCAGGGTGGCAATCGAACCCGCGATTAGCCCGATGGTGATGGAAGTGCCTGTGGCCGCCACCATTTCTTTCAGGTTGTCGCGGCCAAAGTTGTCAGTGCCCAGGGGCAGCGACTTGACGTTGGCGACGTCGCCCAGGTTGACATAGTCGTTTTTGCCAAGCGCGCGCTGTTGGGTCAGGGCCGATGTGGCGGCGTCCTTGGCCGCCACGTACAGGGTGTCCCCCAGCTTGACGGCTTCCAACTTTGTATTGAGGCGCACATAATAGTTGCGCTGTGCCTTGGTCATGCCCGCGATGCGCGTGGCGGGATCATAATGCGTGTGCCACAGCTGCAGAAGGCTTGGCGTATCCTGAAGGTTTATCTGGTCGTCGGGCACCCCTGCGCCCGACAGCCACAGCCCTATCGCTACCCTGTCCTCATCGCTGAGCGCCCGGTCGATCCGCCGTGCGTCGGCATCCGGCAGCTTCATGGTCTTGGATTCTGCCCCCGCGCTGTCGTAAAGCGAAACATAGGTGCCCGGCTTGAAGAAGGACCCCAGGCCAAGCATCTCCAGAGGATCCCCGGGGTTGAACAGGGGGTAGATGAACAAGATCAGCAGTATCAGGGCAAAAATGCAAAACCCGATCACGAATTTGGGTGAATGGAAAACCTGTCTGAGGGTGTTCTTCATCTCATTGCCCCCTACTCAAACTGCGCGGCCTTCACCCGCGGGTCAATGAAGGCATATATCAGGTCCAGCACAAAAGTCGCGATCAGCACCATGACGGTGACAATCAGCGTGGTGGCCGATATCAGCGGATAGTCGGCCATCGTGATGCCCTGCAAAATGGTGGTGCCCAAGCCGGGGTAACTGAATATAATCTCCGCCACCAGCGCGCCGCCCACCATCGTCCCGATGGAAAGGGCCAAACCTGTCACCTGGGGCAGCATGGCGTTGCGGAACACATAACGCACGATCTTCTTGTCGCGGATGCCCAGGAAGCGCGCGTATTTGACATAGTCGGCGTTGAGCTCATAAATGGACATGGAGCGCATGCCCAGCGCCTGCCCGCCGATGGCGGTCAGCACGATGGACCAGAAGGGAAGCTGGTAATGGGAGAAAATGGATTTGACAAAATCCCATGACAGGTTGGGGATCATGTCAAAGGAATAGCCGCCGGAGATGGGCGCGGCTTTCATATTGATGGCAAAGATGACAAGCAGGATGACCGCCATGCCAAAGGCGGGGATGGAAGATAGGAAAAGAAAGGCGGGCATGACGACTTTGTCAAAGCCTTTGCGGATATAGGCCGCCAGGGCGCCAAGCAGGTTGCCCAGCAGCCAGCCGATGATGATGGCCGGGAACTGCAGGCCGATCGTCCAGGGCAGCGCGCTGAGGATAATGTCCTTGACAGGGCGGGGATACTGGCTGAATGACAGGCCGAAGTTGCCCTTGGAGGCGTTTTGTATGTAGATGACAAACTGCTCCCACATGGTCTTGTCGGTGCCAAACTGCTGGGCGTAGCTGGCGTATATCTGCTTGACAGCCGATACGTCAGACACATTGCGAGCGGTCCTGGCCGTGATAACGGCCACAGGGTCGCCGGGCATCAGGCGGGGCAGGATGAAGTTGAGCAGCACCGCCGCGATGAACGTGACGATGAACCAGAACAGCTTCTTGCCAAAGTACTTGCGGTAACCCTTCATGCGCGTCCCTCCATGGTTTACGCGGCCATGCCCTTGACGGGCATGGCCGCGTGCGGATTATGCTTGTTACTTCACCAGTTCAATGTGGTACAGGCCCGCGATGCCATAGCCGTTGATCATGACCATCGGGGGGATGTTCAGGCCGTCTTCAGCATCGGGGAAGCCGGTCCAGACGCTCTCATTGACTGAGTGGAACTGGTCGGGGCGATACATCAGGGAGAAGGAGGGGATATCAGACAGGTAAATCTTGACAGCTTCGGTGAAGTATTCCTTCAGCTTGGCGGCGTCCGCTTCGGAGGGGATCAGCTGGAGCAATTCGTCGATGCGGGGATTGCTGTAGTGACCCCAGTTGCCTGACCAGTTGCCTTCAACGCCGTTGAATTCGCTGGACAGCAGCTGGCGGATACGGCCCCAGGGCATGGCGGGCGAAGCGGAATCAGTCCACATCATGAAGATGTCATACTGATCCTGATGCGCTGCGGTGACGACGGTCTGATAGACTGACCACTCGGGGAAGTTGGTGGTGATTTCGATGCCGATCTTCTTGCCCGCGTCGGCGACGATTTCCATGGCGGCCTGCCAGTCGGTCCAGCCGTTGGGGGCGCAGGCGTTGAAGGCCAGGTTCTTGCCGTCCAGCTCGCGCCAGCCGTCATTGTTGGTGTCAACGATCTTGGCTTCGTCCAGCAGCTTCTTGGCGCCTTCGACATCGTTGCCGACCCACTGCAGGTCCTTGACGGCATCATGGTCATAGGCGGCTTGCTCGCCGGCGGTGGGGTTCATCAGGGAACGGGGCACCTGGGCAAAGGTGGGGCTCTGGTTGGTCATGGCATTGGCGATGATGGCGTCATAGTCCACAGCCAGGGCGATGGCCTTGCGGATGGGCAGCTGCTGCAGGGCAGCGTTGTCCAGGTTGAACCAGGCTGTAGGCATATTGACGCAGATGCCATAAGGCGCTTCCTGCATATAGGTGGAAATCGGCAGGCCGTCCTTGAGCCAGAGGTTCTGGATGTTGGGGATGAACTGCTGGCAAACGTCCACTTCGCCGGCCTTCAGGGCAGTCTCGCCGGCGGCGTTGTCGGCAAAAATGGTGTGCGCAAGGTACTTGGGCGCGGGCAGCTTGCCCCACATGGAGGCATCCTGGCCCCAGTAATTGTCATCGCGGATCAGAACGACCTTCTGGGTATCGGCAAAGAACTTGTGATAGGGTCCTGAATAGACCGCGTCTTCAGCGGGGTCTTTCTTCAGGATGGCGGGGTCAGAGTTGGTGCGGGCCTCCAGCGTCTGGATCCAGGCCTTGTTGAGCACGTAGGTCTGCTCGATGTAGCACAGGACCTGCAGGGGGTTGACGGCATTGCCGGCATCGTTGAGCTTCGCCTTGATCAAAACAGTGGCCTCATCCACCGCTTCGACCGCTTCCACAAAGGGCTTCAGGGTGTTGCCCTGGGCGGTGCCGTACTTGATGTTGGACAGGAAGGTATAGGCCACGTCCTCAGCGGTGACCTTGGTTCCGTCGCTCCACTTGGCGGCGGGCTTGATCTTGACGGTCATCTCGGTCATGGTGTCGTTCCAGACGAAATCACCGTCGGCCAGCAGGGGGGTGAAGGAGCCGTCCAGCATGTTGTACATGTAGAGCGTCTCATACATCGGGATGCGGGAGCCGCCCGCGTTCTGGGCGATGGTCATGGCGTTGTTCATGTCGTCGGACAGGGGGTTCCAGCCGTTGACGGCCCCCCATTGCTGACCTGCGAAGTAGAGCGTTTCCTCACGCGGCAGCTGAACGACCTGTTCAGCCAGAGCGCCTGCGCCAAGCCCAATCAGCAGGCTGAGTGCCAGCAGGAGACCCAGGGATTTGCGTTGCCAGTTCTTCATGTTTCTCTCCTCCATTTTTTATCGTTATAGCCCCGTGGGGCTTATAGCGTTCAAGCGATGGCCGCGACCGACTCGCCCGGCAGCAGCCGGCCCGGCAGCACCAGGCGCAGGGGTGTGTAAGCCTGCGGATCCTCAATGGCGCGGCGCAGCAGCTGCATGGCGCTTTGGCCGATGCCCGGCGCGTCCTGCTGCAGGGTGCAGACCTTGGGATGCATCACCTGGGACATGAGAATGCCGTCGTAGCCGGCGATGCTGATATCCTCAGGCAATCGCATTCCCCTTTGTTCCAGTATGGTCTTGCCGCCCAGCAGGGAAAAATCATCCGGATACAGGATGCAGGTCGGCGGCTGGGGCAGGGCCAGCAGCGCCTCTGTTTGGAGGGCACTGGCCTGCGGATCGTGAAAGATGGCGGGCCGAAGGTATTCGGACGGCGCCTGAATGCCGGCCCGGCTCATGGTGTCCAGATAGCTGATGATCCTGTCACTGGTAACGCGTGTTTTCTCGCCGTGGATGAAGGCGATGCGCCGGTGGCCCATTCCCAGGATATGCCCCACCAGCTCACGCATACCGCCCAGGTTATCGCTCAGCACGCCCGAACGCCCCTCGAAATGGGCATCGATGGTGACAAGCGGGATCTCGGATTCTATCAGGCCCATGATGGTCGGCTCGTCATAGGTGCCCGACATGACGATCAGGCCGTCGTAGTTGCGCGACCTGCAGTGGTTGACATAGCTGCCCATGGTCTCTGTCACAAAGCGGCTGATCAGGGTGATGTCATAACGGTTGCGCTCAGCCTCTTCCTGGATGGCGCTGAGGATGCGGGATATGTACTCGTGGGCTGTCGGGCTGACATCCCGCAGGAAGAGCAGCACGCCGATGTTGCGCGTGCGCCCGGTCTTGAGCGCGCGGGCAGCGGCATCGGGGAGGTATCCCATATCCTGCGCCGCCTGCCAAACACGTTTGGCGGTCGCGTCCCCTATGCCCGGCATGCCGTTGAGCGCCTTGCTGACTGTGGCGACGGAGACACCGCAGGAGGCTGCCACGTCCTTGAGCCTGATCATACTGCCCTCATTGCGATTTTCTGTGTTATTAATCGTTTACGTGACCAATATACGCCCCGATATTCCATCTGTCAAGGGTTTGATCAAACATTTTTCTATCCTTGCAATTTCTGACAGGATGTCTATAATGGTCATGCGCAAACGATTATTCGGTAAATGCTCCGCCTGCAGCACTTTTATGGGGCATTCAATAGAAAAGAGGCAGACGATGGGATTCAAGAAGGAAATTATCTGGGGCGCGGCAACCGCCTCCTATCAAATCGAAGGCGCGGCGTACGAAGACGGCAAAGGCCTCTCGGTCTGGGACCGTTTCAGCCACACGCCCGGGAAAGTATTTGAAGCGCAAACAGGCGACATTGCGTGTGATCACTATCACCGCATGGAGGAGGACCTGGACCTGATGGCTGCGCTTGGCATCGGGAACTACCGTTTTTCCGTCTCCTGGCCGCGCCTGCTGCCTGACGGCACGGGGCCTGTCAATGAGAAGGGCGCCGCCTTTTACGACCGCCTGATCGACGGCCTGCTTGCCCGCGGGATCCGGCCGTTCATGACGCTTTTCCATTGGGATTATCCGCTTGAGCTGTTCAAGCGCGGCGGCTGGGAAAATCCCGACAGCCCCGAGTGGTTTGAAGCGTACGCCGCCCTGTGCGCCCGCCGCTTTGGCGACCGGGTCAAGGACTTCATCCCCCTCAACGAGCCGCAGTGCTTCATTGGCCTGGGCCACGTGACGGGTCAGCACGCGCCGGGGATCAAGATACCGCTGTCGGCTTCCATCCCCATGGCCCACCATGTCCTTATGGCAAACGGCAAAGCATGCAGGGTCCTGCGCGATATTGTCGGGGATGTGAAACTGGGTTACGCCCCCTGCTGCAACCCGGCGATTCCCCAAAGCGATACGCCCGAAGACATTGAAGCCGCGCGCGCGGCCTATTTCGGCGTTCCGCAGGACGAAGAACAATGGTATTGGAATGTCTCCTGGTGGAGCGACCCGGTAATGCTTGGCAGTTACCCTCAGCAGGGCCTTCAGATGTATGAACGCTATCTTCCAAGGAACTGGGAAAACGGTCTTTCAGTCATCCGTCAAAAGCTGGATTACTACGGGCAGAACATCTACCAGGGCAGCCTTGTCCGCGCCGCAAACAATGAAATCGGCTGGGAGCGTGTGCCAAACCCGCCCGGCGTCGCCAAGACCGGCAGCGATTGGCCCGTCACGCCCGATTGCCTCTACTGGGGCCCGCGCTTCCTGTACGAGCGCTATAAAACACCCATTCTCATCACCGAAAACGGCATGGCAGGCATTGATGCCGTCTCTCTGGACGGCAAGGTGCATGACCCCGCGCGGGAAAACTACCTGCGCCGCTATCTGCTGGCGCTCAGGCGTGCGGCAAATGACGGGACAGATGTGGCCGGTTACTTCCACTGGTCTTTCATGGATAATTTTGAGTGGGCCAAAGGCTACGCCGAACGTTTCGGACTTGTTTATGTGGACTACCAAACACTGGCGCGCATTCCCAAGGAATCGGCTCGTTGGTACAAAAGTGTCATGGAGCAAAACGGCAGAAACCTCTGACTCGCTCAACTGCTCAATCGTCGAATTGCATAAAATTTCCAGCTTATTCATTTTCACCCTTTGAATGGTGTTATGGATATGCTATACTCACATCCGCTGAAACACAGCCAATAGATGACGAGGTAAGACGATGAGCGTATCTGTCCACAGCGAGATCGCATTCCTGCGGCGTGTGCTGCTGCATAGGCCGGGGGCGGAACTGGAGCAGCTGACGCCCAGCCATCTCGCGCGGATGCTGTTTGACGACATCCCCTACCTTTCAGGCGCGCAGAGGGAACATGACGCCTTCGCGGAGACCTTGCGCGAGCACGGCACGCAGGTCGTCTACCTGGCTGACCTGATGGCGGAGACGCTCAAACAGGATGAAGCGCTGAAATCGCAGTTTATCCGCGACTTTGTTGCCGAGGCCGGGCCGGTGGCAGGCTATTACGCCAAAGAGCTGATTGCCCTGCTGAGCGATATTGAAGACGCTGGGGCGCTGGTGCTCAAGACCATGTCCGGCGTCACCGACAGCGAGTTGTCCATGCCAGGCCGTCACCCGCTGATGGACGCGGCGGGCGGCGACATGCGCTTCCTGCTTGACCCCATCCCCAACCTTTACTTCACGCGCGATCCCTTCGCCGTAGTGGGCAAGGGCGTCGTCCTCAGTCATATGAGCGCGCACGCGCGCCACCGCGAGACCATATACGGCCGGTATATCCTGAGCTATCACAGGGACTATGCCGCCCAAGTGCCCATGTATTACGACCATCTGCTGCCCTTCAGCATTGAAGGCGGCGACATTCTCAACCTGGGCAGAGGGCTGCTTGCCATCGGCATCAGCCAGCGCACGTCGCCCGAAGCCATCGAGATCCTGGCGCGCACGCTCTTCAGCCTGCCCGAGTCGGGCATCACAGCCATTCTGGCCCTGGATATCCCCAACATACGCGCCTACATGCACCTGGACACGGTCTTTACCCAGGTGGACCATGATACCTTTACCGTGCATCCGGGCATCATGCGCGTGCTGCGCGCCTACCGCATCACCCCGGGCGCCGGGAGCGGGCTTGAAGTCAAGGCCCAGGAAGGGGAACTGGACGCCATCCTGGCCCGGAATATGGGCTGCGGCAAGGTCAAACTGATCAACTGCGGCGGCATGGATGTCATCGCTTCCCAGCGCGAACAGTGGAACGACGCCAGCAATACCCTGTGCATCGCCCCCGGCAAGGTGATCGTTTACGACCGCAACAGCGTCACCAACGCCATATTGCGCGACCATGGCCTGACCACCGTCGAGATACCCGGCGCCGAGCTGGGCCGGGGCCGCGGAGGCCCCAGGTGCATGAGCATGCCGCTGCTGCGTGACAACATAGACTAAACCGCAAAAAAAGAACGGAGGCCACCCTATGCCCATCAGCCTTAAAGGTCGCTCCCTGCTGACGCTCAAAGATTTCACGCCGCTTGAGATCCGCTATCTGCTTGACCTGTCCCACGACCTGAAGCGCAAGAAAAGGGCGGGCATCCCGGGTGACCTGCTCAAGGGCAAAAACATCGTGCTGCTGTTTGAAAAGACATCCACGCGCACCCGCTGCGCCTTTGAGGTGGCCTGCTTTGACGAAGGCGGCTGCTCGACCTTCCTTTCCAACAGCCAAATGGGCAAGAAGGAAAGCCTGGAAGACACCGCCAAGGTGCTGGGCCGCTTCTATGACGGCATCGAGTTTCGCGGTTTCGCGCAGGCGACAGCCGAGGCGCTGGCGAAGCATTCTGGCGTGCCGGTGTGGAACGGCTTGACTGACCTGTTCCACCCGACCCAGGCGCTGGCGGACCTGATGACGATGGAAGAGCACAGCGCCAAACCGCTGCGTCACTGCCACCTGGCCTACCTGGGCGACGGGCGCAACAACGTTGCCAACTCCCTGATGATTGCCTCGGCCAAGATG
Organism: uncultured Christensenella sp.; assembly: GCA_964584685.1. Classification (GTDB taxonomy): domain Bacteria; phylum Bacillota; class Clostridia; order Christensenellales; family Aristaeellaceae; genus UBA1038. The sequence continues at coordinate 86,367 of CAZPBJ010000001.1, forward strand.
GGTATGCGCTTTACAGCCATCTCGCCGCTCAGCCTGATGCCCGATCCCCTGTTGGTTGAGGAGATGCAGGGCGTCGCGTGCCAAACAGGCGCTTCCCTGAACTTCTCAAGTGACATCGCCTCCGTCAAGGGTGCGGACGCAGTCTACACGGATGTCTGGGTCTCCATGGGCGAAGAGGCGCATTACCAAGAGCGCATCGCCCTGCTGACGCCCTACCGCGTCACAAAGGACGTCATGAAGGTAACAGGCAACCCGGACTGCATCTTCCTGCACTGCCTGCCCAGCTTCCATGACCTGGAAACCGAAACCGGCCGGGAGATCCATACAAAGTACGGGCTGGCGGAGATGGAGGTCAGCGACGAGGTATTCCGCTCACCGGCTTCCAAGGTGTTTGACCAGGCCGAAAACCGCCTGCACACCATCAAGGCCGTGATGGCGGCCACCATCGGGAAGCTGTAAAGATGAGAAACGTGAAAGCAGCCCTCTGGGGCTTTGGCGCGATGGGCTCGGGCATGGCAAAGGTTCTGCTGGGGCGCAAAGGCGTTGATATCGTCGGCGTATGCGACTCGCATCTGCAAAAAGCCGGCAAAAGCATATATGAACTGCTGACATTACCCCAAGACGGCCGGCCGGACGCGGTCGTGACAGCGGATATCGAAGAGTTGCTTGGCCAAAGGCCCCTTGACATCTGCGTCATCGCCACCAGCTCATTCACCAAAGAGGTCTATCCCAAGATCATGCAGGCGGTAAACGCGGGTGTCAACGTCATCACCATTGCCGAGGAGATGAGCTGGCCCTGGGCGCAGCAGCCGGAATTGGCCGGGGAAATGGATAAACGGGCCAAAGAGAAAGGCGTCAGCGTGCTGGGTACCGGCATCAACCCGGGCATGATGATGGACTTGCTGGCCGTCTTCCTCTCAGGCTGCATGACACAAGTCGGCCATGTGCACTGTGAGCGCGTCAACAGCCTCAGTCCCTTTGGCCAGGCTGTCATGCACGAGCAGGGCATCGGCCTCACGCAGGAGGCTTTTGAACAAGGTGTCAGTGACGGCAGCCTGGCCGGACACGTCGGATTTGCGGAATCAGCCAGAATGATCTCCTCAGCCCTGGGCTTTGACATTGACCATTTTCAGCAACAGATGCGGCCCATCGTGACGCAGGTAGACAGATTGAGCCCGCACGGCTTTGCCGCGGCAGGTCAGGTCGCAGGTGTTTACATGAGCGCGCAGGCAGGCGCTGACAATCAAGAGAGGATCAGCCTCGTCCATCCCCAGCAGATAGAACCGCAGCTGGCCGGCGTGGAAACGGGCGACTATGTGATACTGCAGGGCCTGCCCCCCGTCAGCATGGCCATCAGGCCCGAGGTGGACGGCGGCATCGGCACCATTGCCATGGCCTGCAATATGCTGCCCTTTGTGGTAGCGGCAAGGCCCGGCCTGCTGACAATGCTGGACATGCCCGTGCCCCGCTGCGTGATGGGCGACTACCGCGAGATCGCATTCAGGGAGGCAAGCCATGGCCAATAAGGGTGATTGGGTCAGGATCCACAGCGTCGTCCTGAAACCTGAGCAGCGCGCGCCGCAAGTGCCCGCGGATACCGCGCGGGTGCCGCTGGAAATGTGGATCAAGGGCTGGCTGCAGCAGGATGCCAAGCCGGGCGACACCGTGCAGGTCCTTACCCGCAGCGGGCGGCAGGCTGAGGGCACGCTGCTGGAAGGCGGGCTTGACTACACGCACAGCTTTGGCGCCTATATCCCCCAAGTCGCGCAAATCAGCGACATGGTGCGCGCCAAACTCAGGGAGTCAAAGTCATGAAGGACATGAGCTATCAGGCCTTGATGGGCCGCAGGAACGAGATCATGAAGGCCGCGGTTGGGCTTGACTACAGCCGGTTTGAACTGGGCGGCCCTGCCTTTGATTATGAGGCCATGATGGCCGCCCCCGGGCTTGACCTGACACAGATCGCCGACATCCAGCATGATTTTGCCATCGGCAATACACCCTTGGTTGAATTGAAGAACATGACGGCCCTGGCGCGCGCCGCCGCCCCTTCCGGCATGGGCGCGCGGATATTTGTCAAGGACGAGGCCTGCAACCCTTCGGGCAGCTTCAAAGCCAGGCGCGCGGCGCTCAGCGTCCATATGGCAAAGAAACTGGGCTATCAAGGCGTGGTCACCGCCACCAGCGGCAACTATGGCGCCGCGGTTGCCAGCTGCGCCGCAAAGGCGAACCTTCACTGCATCGTGGTGCAGGAGTGCTTTGACTCAAGGGGCGTCGGCCAGCCCGAAATCATCGAGAAGGCCCGAAAATGCGAGGCTTTCGGCGCGGAAGTGCTGCAGCTGAGCGTAGGGCCGGAGCTTTTCTATGTCTTTTTGAAACTGCTGGAGGAAACGGGATATTTCAACGCTTCCCTCTATACGCCATATGCCATTCTGGGCATCCAAACCCTGGGGGCGGAGATCGCCGCGCAGTGCCGCAGCCAATTGGGCAAGGACCCCGACATGGTGGTGTGCACCAACGCCGGCGGCGGCAACCTGACAGGCACGGCGCAGGGGCTCAGGGAACTCGGCTGCCACGCCCATGTGGCAGCGGCCAGCGTTGACCTTAAAGGCCTGCACATGGCGTCGGACAGCCAGTTCAACCGAAAGTCCTTTACCACCGGCCATACGGGCTTTGGCATGCCTTATACAGGCTGGCCCGACAGGTCGGACGTGCCCCGCAGCGCCGCGCGGCCCCTGCGCTACATGGACAGCTACTATACCGTGACCCAGGGCGAGGTTTTCTTTATGACGGAGACCCTGGCCGCGCTGGAGGGCATGGAACGCGGGCCGGCAGGCAACACCAGCCTTGCCGCCGCGTTCAGCCTGGCGCAGGGGATGCCAAGCGATCAGGTGATTGTTGTGCAGGAAACCGAATACACAGGCGCAGGCAAGCACCACAACGCCCAACTGGCCTTCGCCAGAGACCAGGGCATCGATATCCGCTTTGGCGACCCGTGCGATGAGGTGCCCGGCATGAACATTGTGCTTCCCCGGTCACCTGAACTGATACAGGCGCAAAAGGTCGACCTGGACCGCCTGCGGCGCTCGCTGATCAGCAAGGCGACCGAGGGCTGCCACGGTACTTTATGTGATAGGGATATCGACTTCCTGGCGCAGGAATGCAATTGCGGCCGGGACTTTGTATTATCAGCCTATGGGGAGGGCGAATGAAAAGAACGGATGATTTCGAAACACGCCGCGCGCACCTTGACAAGCTGAGCGACGCGCAGCTGCATGATCGCTTCTGGTCGCTGGTCAGCCAGCTGACCGAGCCTCTTTTGCAGGCCGGACGGGAGAACACCACCCCGGCCATTGAGCGCAGCGTGCTGCTGCGCATGGGTTTTTCCTCGCTGGAAGCCAAGGCCATCGTGGACCTTTGCCTGGACAGGAACCTGCTGCCCCATGGCGCGGGGCACGTGGTCTACAAACTGAGCAAGTCCAGGGACCTCCCCCTGCGAGAAGCAGGGCTCGCGCTGGCGCAAGGCAGGCTGGCAGATGAAGCGGCCGCCCTCTTCGGGGAGGACAAGGCATGAGCTATCACTTGAAACCCGATGAAAACATCGATGTCCGTGAGATCTTGAAGGATCTTGACAGCTATGTGCCCCGCCGCCGCGGCTGGACCTGGCGCAGGCCCACGCCGGACCTGAAAATGCACCAGTTCACCTACCGCGACTGCTCCCGGCCGCTCAGGCAGGGCGTTCCCCTGCCGCCCGCCCACAACTTTGGCAACATCGACCCCCAGCCCCTGCCTGTCATCACCACCGAAATCGCCTCGGGCCGCTTTGAGGACGACATCCGCCGCATGCGCATGGCTGCCCACCATGGCGCCGACCACATCATGGTCATCCGCACCGCGGGGCAAAGCCATATCGACGGCCTGATGGAGGGCACGCCCCAGGGCGTAGGCGGCGTCGCCATCACGCGCAAGCAGGTGCGCGCCCAGCGCAAGGCGCTTGATCTCATCGAGGATGAGGTCGGCCGCCCCATCAATTACCACAGCTATGTATCCGGCGTCGCCGGGCCCGATATCGCCGTCATGTTCGCCGAGGAAGGCGTCAACGGCTGCCATCAGGACCCCCAGTACAACATCATCTACCGCAACATCAACATGGTGCGCAGCTTTGTGGACGCCTGCGAGTCAAAATGTATCATCGCCTTTGCCGGCATGGCGCAGATAGACGGTGCCCACAACGCCAACGCCACCGCGCGCGACGCCTGGAAGGTGATGCCCGAACTGATGGTGCAGCACGCCATCAACGCGCATTTCTCCCTGGGCTGCGGCATCAAAAGGGAGAACATCTGCCTGTCCACCGTGCCGCCCACTGCCGTTCCCGCGCCCGCGCTCTTCACCGACCTGCCCTACGCCGTGGCGCTTCGTGAACTTTTCCCCGGCTTTCGCATGCGCGCGCAGATGAACACCAAGTACATTGAGTCCTCCGTGCGCGAGGCAACCGTCACCCATGTGCTCAACATGTTCATTTCCAAGCTCACAAGCGCAGATATCCAGTCCACCATAACACCCGACGAAGGGCGCAACGTGCCCTTCCACATCTATAACATCGAGGCCTGCGACACTGCCAAGCAGACCTACGTCGGCCTGGACGGTCTGATGGACATGGTGGAGCTGAAACCCGACGGTCCCCTGCGCGAAAAGGCCAGGGAACTCAAGGAGCGGGCCGTGCTCTTTCTGGAAGAGATGGTCGCCATGGGCGGCTACTTTCCCGCGGTGGAGGCGGGTTTCTTTGTGGACAGCGGCCTTTATCCCCAGCGCAGCGGCGACGGCATCGCACGCCGAATCGAAGGCGGCATCGCCTCGGGCAGCGTGGTCAAACGCGCCAAGGATTACTTCGCGCCCGTCACGGCGCACTTTGGTTACAACAACGTGGCGCAGTATGACGAATCGGCCATTGACGGCCCTTCCCGCCTCATAGGCGGCTGCACCTTTGAAGACAGAAGCAAGATACAATACATCGATGAACTGGACGAGGAAGACAATGTCGCCTGCCGCATGGCCGAAAACGAAGCCTATCGCCAGCCGGGCGGAAAGCTGCTCAAGCCCGAGATGGAGTGGCTGGCAGACGGCACTGTGCTGATCAACCTCTTCTTCCCGGTTGGGGCCGACCTTGCCAAGGCCGCGGCGCTGGAAGCGGGAAAGCGCATGAACCTGCAAAACTGCGAGGTGATTTCGCTTGAAATCATGCACGCCAAAGAAGGAACGCGCGTTGAGATGAAGGGCAGGTTCCCCTTTGATATCAAGCTGGACGAGCTGGTCCTGCCCACAGTTCCTGAGGTCATGGGCGATGAAGAACTAAGGGCAGAAATTGAACAGCATCCGATGAAAGTGGTCTGCGGCACCGTGGGCAGCGACGAGCATTCCGTGGGCCTTCGGGAGATCATCGACATCAAGCACGGCGGCATCGAAAAGTACGGCATCTGGGTGCATTACCTGGGCACCTCCGTGCCGCCCGAGAAACTGGTGAACGCTGCCATTGAGCTTGACGCGGACGCCATCCTCGCCTCCACCATCATCAGCCACGACAATATCCACTACAAGAACATCGCGCTTATCGACAGGATCGCCCGCGAAATGGGGCAGCGTGACAAGCTGATATTCTGCGCCGGCGGCACCCAGGTGACACCAGAGCTGGCGCGCCAGGCCGGGGCCGACGAAGGCTTTGGCCGCGGCGCCAAAGGCGCGCATGTGGCCACCTACCTTGTCAAGCGCCGGCGCGAAATGCGGGCGCGGCAGGAAAGCTGATGGCCGTCTGCCATATAGACGCCCTGGTGGCGGAGATCGGCTCCACCACCACGCTGGTGAATGCCTTTACGGGCTTGGAAAGCGAACCGCTCTTCCTGGGACAGGGCAAGGCGCTGACCACCGTGCTGCAGGGCGATGTGCGGCTTGGCCTGAACACCGCAATTGACGACCTGAAGCAGGCTTTGAAGGCAGATGAAATCCGGTACGGCGATCTCTTCGCCACCAGTTCAGCGGCCGGCGGACTCAAAATGAGCGTGCACGGCCTGGTCTACGAGATGACGGTGCGCGCGGCGGAAGCGGCTGCCCTTGGCGCGGGGGCTGTTGTGCGCCAGGTGACGGCAGGCCGCCTGCGCCAAAGCGACCTGCAGGCGCTTGCCCAGCTGCGCCCCAATCTGATACTCATCGCGGGCGGCACCGATTACGGCGAGCGCGATACCGCGCTGTACAACGCGCGGGCCATCGCCGCGCTGAAGCTTGTTGACAGCCCCGTCATCTACGCGGGCAACGTTCAAAATCAGGAGGAAGTGACCGCCATCCTGCAGGCAGGCGGTATCCCCTGCGAGACCTGCCGGAATGTCTACCCCCGGCTGGATGAACTGGATATCGAGCCGGCGCGCGCCATCATCCAGCGCCTGTTTGAAAAGCACATCGTCAAGGCGCCCGGCATGGAAAAGGTCTATCAACAGGTCACACAAGCCCTGATGCCGACACCCGGCGCCGTGATGGAAGCGGTGCGCCTGCTGTACAAAAGCATGGGCAGCCTGCTGTGCGTGGATATCGGCGGGGCGACCACGGACGTGCACAGCGCCTGCGGGGAGTCGGAAGAGATCGCCCGCATCCAGACCCAGCTGGAACCCCTGTTCAAGCGCACGGTGGAGGGCGATCTGGGCCTCTACCTCAACGCGAACCGCCTGGTGGAACTGATCGGCGCCGACACGCTGTCGCGCGAGCTGTCCATCGATGTGCCGGCACTGATGAAAGCCTGGCAGCCGCTCCCCACTACAGCTGACGCCGTCAAGCTTGCGCAGCGCCTTGCCGCGGAAGCCGGCGAAACGGCGATCAAACGCCACGCGGGCACGCTGCGCAGCGTCTTTTTGCCGGGCGGGCGGCAGCGATTCGCCCAGGGCAAAGACCTGACACAGGCCAAATACCTGGTCGCCACGGGCGGCGCCCTGACCCGCCTGCCCGGCAGGGAAGCCATCCTGCGCGCCCTGGCGGATATAGACCAAACGGGCAAGATGCTTTACCCCAAACCCGGCACGCTCAATGTACTGATCGATCATCATTACATCATGGCCTCGGCCGGTGTCTTATCACACAAATACCCGCAAGCCGCGCTGAGTTTGATGGAGAGGAGCTTCGCCAATGAGGGCTGACATATACCCGGCCATCGTGGCCGATCTGGAGAAGCTCAGGGAAAACGCGGATGTCATCCTGAACGCCTGCCGCGATGCCGGGGTGGCGCTTTCACTGGTGACCAAGGTGTTTTGCGCGGACGCGGATATCGTGCGGGGACTGGAAAGCCTGCCCTTCCACAGCCTGGCTGACGCCCGGCCGCAGAACCTGGCGCGCATCGCTTCCCCCAAGCCTAAGATGCTGCTGCGTATCGGCGATCCCGCGCAAACGCGGCAGATCATCAGCAACTCGGACATCAGCCTGCAAAGCGAAGTGACTACGATAAAGGCGCTGGCGGCAGCGGCTGAAAAACTGCGGTGTCACCACAAAATCATCCTGATGATTGACCTGGGCGACCTGCGTGAGGGGATCTTCTATCAGGACCGTACAGCCATCCTGAAAGCGGCCGAAACTGTCAAACAGTCGCCATGGCTGGAACTGCACGGCGTGGGCTGCAACCTCAGCTGCTTTGGCGGTATTGTGCCCGATCGGGAAAACCTGGGGCAGCTGGTCAGCATAGCCTCTTGGCTTCGCCGGACACTGGATCTACCCATCCCACTTGTATCCGGCGGCAACTCAAGCTCTCTTGGTTTGCTGTTCGCGGGCCAATTGCCCAAGGGCATCAACCATCTGCGCGTTGGCGAGGGGCTGCTGCTGGGCATGGACACCGCCACCGGCCTGCCCTTCCCCCAGCTGCGTCAGGATGCTTTCACGATCAAAGCCTGCCTGGGCGAAGCGCTGACGAAACCGTCCCAGCCCATCGGTGTCAGCGGGCCAAACGCCTTTGGCGAGCGCAACAGCTTCCCCGATTCAGGTCCGATGCGGCGTGGCATCGCCCTGATCGGCCGTCAGGATACGGACCCCCGCGGCTTGACGCCCCTTGATCCTGGGATCAGCATACTGGGGGCTTCAAGCGACCACCTGATCCTTGACCTGGGCTTTGATTCAGCATACAAGACGGGCGATCTGCTCTCATTCAAACCCGACTACGGTGCCCTGCTCAGGGCCTATACCAGCCCCTATGTGACCAGGGCGGTCACCGAATAAACCGCGGCAAGGAGAAGCTTATGGACATCGACCTGCGTTACGGGCAGGAACAGGATCGCCGGGGCATCGCCGCAACAATCGTCGCTGCTTTCTGGGATGAGCTGGGTCACCTTGTCAATGATCAGGAAACGGTCATCCGCCTCTTGGCCGATTTTGTCCTGCCTGAGCGCTTTTTTACAGCGGAAGATAAGGAAAGCAAGCAAATATTGGGAACTTTTTCAATAGTCGATGAACAGGGTTATGCCTTCCGGGTCGACGAGGCCGCCATCAAAAAGGCCTTTGGCCTGATCAAGGGCAGCATCGCGTCCGCCGTGCTGAAGGATGAGTTCTACCGACCCAAGGCCTTCAAACCCGGGCAGGCGCATATCGACTTCGTGTCGGTGCGTGACGAGATGAGAAACCGGGGCCTGGCCAAACAGATGCTGGAAACCTTTTTGCGGGAGAAGCGCTATAGCCTTTATACGCTTGAAGTAGTGGAAGGCAATGAGCGCGTGCTTCCGCTCTACCAGCAGCTGGGGTTTGAGCAGACCGGCCGCGAACCGGAGAAAAGAGCGCGCCTGCTGGGTTTCAGCTTTCGATACAACCTGGCCTATGTCCCGCGGCGGCATGATACTTAAGGGTCAAATATATGTATGTTGAGGATGAACGCATGAACACACTTGTCGTCGCCCTGGGAGGCAACGCCCTGCAGGAAGCGGGCCAGGCCGCTACTGCTGAAAATCAGCTCGCCGTCGTTGAAAAAACCGCGGCCGCCATCGCATCGCTGGCCCGGGAAGGGCGCCTTGCCATCGTGCACGGCAATGGTCCGCAGGTAGGCCGGCTGGTACTGCAAAATGAATACGCGTCTGCCATCACGCCCGCCATGCCCTTTGACGTATGCGGCGCGATGAGCCAGGGGCTGATAGGCTATCACCTGCAGCAGGCGCTGACGATGCAGATGCAGGCGCAGAATATAGATTCGGCAGCAGTGACCGTTCTGACGCAGGTTGTGGTGGATGAAAAGGATCCCGGTTTTCAGCATCCCAGCAAGCCCATCGGCCTTTTTTATACGCAGCAGGAAGCGGAGCGCATCGCCGCCGACAAGGGCTATGTGATGAAAGAGGACGCCGGCCGCGGCTACCGGCGCGTCGTTGCCTCGCCAGATCCCCTGGAAATCGTCGAAATCAAAGCCATCCAGGCCCTGCTGGCAGCAGGATTTGTACCCATTTGTGTTGGCGGTGGCGGCATTCCGGTGCTTCGCGATGAAGCCGGCCAACTGTCCGGCGTGGCCGCCGTCATTGACAAGGACCTGGCCGCGGAAAAGCTGGCGGAAGACCTGGATGCCGGCACCCTGCTGATCCTGACCGCGGTGGAACAGGTGAGCCTGCACTACGGCACTGCTCATCAGATAAATCTGGACCGCGTCACGGCAGCGCAGGTGGAAGCCCATATCCGTTCCGGTCACTTCGCCCCAGGCTCCATGCTGCCCAAGATGCAGGCCGCGCTGCGCTTTGTGAGGAGCGGCCCGCATCGGCGCGCCGTCATTACGTCCCTTGACAAGGCCGTAGAGGCCCTGCATGGCCAGGCAGGCACGGAGATCGGCGCATGACCCTGCAATCTGTGCGCAGCGATGCCAAACACACGCTTTACGCTGCCTATCTTGCCATCATCAGCCAGGCGATCGTCAACAACTTCGTGCCCCTGCTGCTGCTGACTTTCGAGAGGGAGTTCAAGGTTTCCCTGTCGCAGATCGCCGTGCTGGTGGGCTTCAATTTCCTGGTGCAGCTGACGACTGATTTTGTCGCCGCCTTCGTGGTGGATAAGGTCGGCTACCGCAGGAGCCTGGTGTTTGGCCAGTTCTGCAGTTTCCTGGGGCTGGTGGGCCTGGCGCTGCTGCCGGGCATGACGGCACAGCCATTTATCGGATTACTGTTCTCGGTCACCCTGTACGCCATCGGCGGCGGCTTGTGCGAGGTGCTGGTCAGCCCGGTCGTTGAACACAGCCCGACAGAAAAGAAAGCGGCGGCCATGAGCCTGCTGCATTCTTTCTACTGCTGGGGGCATGTGTATGTGGTGTTGGCCAGCTCCGCGTTCTTCCTGGTATTTGGCATCCACAACTGGCGCTTGCTGGCCATTTTGTGGGCTTTGCTTCCGCTTGCCGACGCCCTGTATTTCACCCAGGTGCCCATCAGCCAGCCGCCGCCGCAGGCGGGGATGCACGGCGCGCTCAAGATGTTCAGGCAGCCGGCTTTCTGGTTCCTGTTCGTCCTGATGGTCTGTTCGGGCGCATCGGAACAGAGCGTCTCCCAGTGGGCCTCGGCGTTCGCTGAAAGCGGATTGAAGGTAACAAAAGCCGTGGGCGATCTGGCGGGTCCCACCTTCTTTGCCGTGATGATGGGCCTGTCGCGGGTCATGCACTCCAAACACGCCGAGCGTTATACCCTGCGGCAGGTGATGCTGTCCAGCGGTCTCCTGTGCATCGCGGGATACCTGATGGTCATCCTCTCGCCCAGCCCCTTGATCGCCTTCCTGGGCGTGGGCATCACAGGCTTTTCGGTTGGCGTATTTTGGCCCGGCACCCTCAGCCTTGCCCCGGGCAGGCTGCCCGGCGGCGGCACGGCGATGTACGCGCTGCTGGCCCTGGCGGGCGATCTGGGCTGCTCCGCCGGCCCTTCGCTGGTGGGGTTTGTATCCGAGGGCTTCGGAGGCCGCCTCACGGCAGGTTTTATGGCCTCGCTGATCTTCCCCCTGGGCCTGGTGGTCCTGCTCGCATATGTCAAAAAGAAAAGGGCCTAAGGCCTATTGCTGCTCAAGCAGCAGACGGCACTCCTCCAGCACGGCCAATTCGCTTTCAGCCAGTTCGGGGTACCGGGGATCAATGGCTTCCAACTCCTGCCTGACGATCTGGGATACGACAAAGCGGGCAAACCACTTGCTGTCGGCCGGCACGCAATACCAGGGGGCCCGAGAGGTGGAAGTATTTTCCATCATATCCTCATACGCCTTCATGTACTCGTCCCAGTACTTGCGCTCCTGCACGTCGCCCGAAGAGAATTTCCAGTTCTTGTCCTTCTCCTGAATGCGGGAGAGCAGGCGGTCGCGCTGCTCGTCCCTGGACAGGTGCAGGTAGACCTTGACCACGCGAATGCCATTCTCGTTCAGATGCCGCTCAAAGTCGTTCATCTGGCGGTAGCGCTCTTCCCAGATATTCTTGTCCAGCAGATCCGCGGGGATCTGCTGACTGGCCACCAGGTTGTGGATCTTTGTGACGATTACTTCTTCATAATGGCTGCGGTTGAAGATGCCGATCTCCCCGCGGCGGGGCAGCGCCTTGTATACGCGCCACATGTAATCATGGTCCAGCTCTTCGCTGCTGGGCTGCTTGAAGCTGACCACCTGCACGCCCTGCGGGTTGAGGCCGCTCATCACATGTTTGATGATGCCGTCCTTGCCCGCCGCGTCCATCGCCTGAATGACGATCAGCAGCGCGTGACGGTTCTGCGCGTAGAGCTTGTCCTGCAGCTCGGCCATGGCGGCCAGGTTCTGCGGCATCAGCTTCTCCACCGCTTCGTCCTTATCCACCTTTTCATCACGCCCTGTCGGCCGTTTGGCCAGGTCCACCTTTTCCTTTTCCTTGATCAGGTATTGCTTGATATTCATCTGTTCCTCCATGAGCGGCCGGGCTGAAGTGATGATCGCCGGCCATGCCTTGCACACATCATAGCACAGGAGGATGGGGCTGAAAAGCCCGGGCAGCCGCTTTGCTTGTCATTTTGGTTTTGACAAAATGGGGGAGGCTATGCTAAGATAAGGATACTTCCCCCGAGAGGAAAAGGAGAGAAACGATGTCAACCAGGGCACACAGGCGCAGCAACGCCAAGCGCACGGTCCTTGTCCGGGCGCTGAGCGTATTTTTGGCGGTGCTTATCGTAGGCGGCACTTTCGCCTCGCTGCTGCAGCTGTTTTAATCCGGGCTTAAGCCGGGACCCAACATAATCAAGGAGGAACACAGGATGGAACTCAAGGGATCAAAGACGGAGCAGAACCTGCACACAGCCTTTGCGGGCGAATCAATGGCCCGCAACAAGTACGACTACTTCTCCCGCGCCGCGCAAAAGGAAGGTTACGAGCAGATCGCCCAGATTTTCGCCGCCACCTCCCTCAACGAAAAAGAGCATGCCAAGCTCTGGTTCAAGGCGCTGGGTGAACTGGCAGACGGCACCACCGCAGGCGACACCCTGAAGAACCTCGGCGCGGCCGCCGCCGGCGAGCACTATGAGTGGACTGAAATGTACAAGGGCTTTGCGGAAACTGCCCGCGAAGAGGGCTTCAAGGACCTGGCCCTGCGCTTTGACAACGTCGCCAAGGTTGAAAAGGAGCACGAGGCCCGCTACAACAAGCTGGCCAAGCACCTGGAGAATGACGATGTGTGGGTTGAGGCCGCGCCGGCCAAGTGGCACTGCATCAACTGCGGCTTTATTTTCGAGGGCAAGACGCCCCCGGTGAAGTGCCCCGCCTGCGACCATCCCCGCGCCTTCTTTGAGAGGCTGGCAGAGAATTATTAAACCGTTTCACGTTTAGTTGAGCCGCTGCGGTTTGCAGCGGCTTTTTTTATAGTCCTCACACATATATTTATGTGTATGCCCCGTCTGTTCCCCTGACGCTTACTTCCCCGGCTTCCAGCCGCAGGCTGCCCTCCGCCGTATCGACCAGCAGCGCGCCGGCGGTGTCCACATCCTTGGCGCGGCCTGTGCGCAATCGGCCATCATAACTGAACCTCACCTCACGGCCCAGGGTCACGCAGTTGGCGCGGTAATCATCCAAATGCCCGGGACACAGGGCAAGGCCGGCCGTCAGATCGTTGAGAATGGCCGCGGCCAGCCACTCGCGGTCAAGGTCAACGCCTTCCCGCGCCAGGGTGCCGGCGGTGTCCTCGATCTCCGGGGGAAACGCGACGGATACCGTATTGATGCCGATGCCAAGCACCACCCGGCTCGGCTGCCGCTGCATGGACAGGCTTTCGGCCAGGATACCGCAAACCTTCCTGCCCTCAAGCAGCAGATCGTTGACCCATTTGATCCGCAGCGTTTGGCCGCTCACCGCCTTGACCGACCTTAATACGCTGACGGCCGCAAGCGTTGTCACCATGCCGGGAGGAATCCCGCCCGTGTCCAGGATGACGCTCATGTAAAGGCCGCCCGGAGGCGAATAATAGCTGCGGCCCAGCCTGCCGCGGCCGGCAAGCTGATGATCCGCAAGCACAGCGGCCCCGTGCGGCGCGCCTTCATACGCCCATGCCTTGGCGAACGTGTTGGTGGAATCAATTTCCCCATAACAGCGGATGGGGCCGGGCAGGCGCAGCAGGCATTCAATCTTCAGGGCGTCCACGGCAAAGCCCCTTTCTTGACAGCGTATTCATCGCTGCCTACAATGGGTTGAAAATCGGGCGGGGAGGCGACAGTGTGAAAACAGTGCTTGTGACAGGCGGCGCGCGCGGGATAGGGGAAGCGGTGGTCCGGCGCTTTATTCAAGACGGCTGGCGCGTGGCTTTCAGCTATTTCAACAGTGAAGAAAAGGCGCAGGCCCTGGCGACGGAAACTGGCGCGCTGCCGTATCGCGCTGACCTGCGGGACATGAATGAGACGCTCGACATGCTGCGGGCGGCAATGAAGCAATTGTCCCACCTGGACGCCCTGATCCTGAACGCGGGAGTGACCTGGCAGGGTCTGCTCACCCAGATGCCGCCGGAAACATATGATGACCTGATGAAGCTCAACCTGCGCAGCGCTTTTGTATTGGCGCGGGCGGCACTGCCCGGGATGCTGCGGCAAGGCAACGGCAGCCTGGTGTTCATATCCTCCGTCCAGGGGCTCTCCGGCGCCTCCTGCGAGGCAGCGTACTCAGCATCCAAAGCAGGGCTGATTGGTCTGGCGCAAGCCCTGAGCAAGGAAGCCGGGCCCGGCGGAGTGCGGGTGAACTGCCTGGCCCCGGGCGTGATCGACACGGACATGACGGCCGGTTATTCCCAAAGCGAACTGGAAGCCCTGCGCGTGGCCACACCGCTTGGCAGGCTGGGCAAAGCGGAGGATGTGGCGGCGGCAGCCGGCTTTCTGTGCGGACCTGACGCCGCTTTCATCACCGGTCAGGTGCTTGGCGTTGACGGCGGGCTCAAACTTTAAGATACGATTTCAGCCGTGCTCGGGGAAAATCCAGTAAAAAGCCTCATCAGGCAAAGCGCCTCCCACGGAGGCGGGATTGGCCTTATACAGTATCTCAAACAGGGGTGTCAGCTGCGGCCGCATCGCGGCGCCATCGATATACACGATATTGCACAGCGGGATGGCCTGAACAGCGATGGCTTCGCTTGGCAAGATGCCGGCGGCCACGATATCACGCGCCGCCGCTTCGATATCTGTGTTGACATAGCTGACGCTCTGCCTGTATTGATCGAGGAATTCAACCACATCCGAAGGATTTTCCCGGGCGAAGTCGCTGCGCACAATCAGGCAGCCCATGGACAGTACAGCCTCCGGGCTGCCCTGCAGACCGGCCGCCCGCGCAAAGGCTTCCGTCACATCCAGCGCGATGCGGAAGGACGGATCCTTGACCAGCAGCGCGGTGACCATCGGCTGGGGCAGCATGACCAAATCCGCCTTGCCGGCCGCGGCAAGGGCCGAAACCTCATTGTGCTCGGCCCTGTACTCTATCGCGGTATCCGCTATGCCGTTTGCGGCCAGGATATAATTGAGGACATATTCCGGCACGCCGCCCTGGCCTGAGGACATGAGCTTCTTGCCTGCCAGGTCCCCGATTTCATGGACGGTGTCGCCTTTTTCCAGGATATACAGCACGCCCAGGGTGTTGACGGCCAGCATCCGGACCTGGCCCTTGGTCTTTTGATACAGTATCGCGGCCAGGTTGGTGGGGACAGCCGCGATATCGAAGTTGCCCGAAATGATGCTGCCGGTCAGCTCATCTGGCGCAGCGGCAAGCGTAAAGGCATAACGGGCGTCTTTTTGAGCGATCATGGGCGCCATGCCCATACCGGTCGGGCCGATGAGGGCCAGTATCCGAAGCGGCGATTCCGCTGCGGAAGCATACGCGCCGGGCAGCGGCGTCAGGCATACCATCAGCGCCAATATCAGGCAAGACTTTTTCATTGCGCGTTCTCCATTTTTAGAACCTATTCCCTGACCTCATAGGCGGTGATGGCGGCGCTGGCGCCGATGCGGTCCGCGCCTGCCTGGATCATCGCCTCCATCGCTTCGGCGGTACGGATACCGCCGGAAGCCTTGATGCGCACCCGGGGCGGCAGGTTTTGACGGAAAAGCGCGATATCCTGCACATCCGCACCGCCGCTGCCAAAGCCGGTGGAAGTCTTGATGAAGTCAGCGCCGCCGTCTGCCACGCAGCCGCACAGCGCAATCTTCTCCGCCTGGTTCAGGTAGCAGGTCTCAACGATCACCTTGAGCACGCGGTCTTTCGCCTCAGTCTTCAGGGCCCTGATCTCCTCAGTAACGTCAATGAAATTCCCGGCCTTGACCTGACCCTGGTTGACTACCATATCAATCTCGTCGGCGCCGTCCAGGAGCGCCTGCCTCGCCTCGAAAACCTTGACCTCCCGGGTGTTGTAACCCAGGGGGAATCCTATCACCGTGCAGACCTTCAGGTCGGGAAAGTTTTCCTTTGCGCGCTTGACAAAGCTGGGCGGGATGCAGACGGTCGCCATGCCGCAGCTCAGGGCCTCGCGGCAGAGCTTCTCGATATCCGGCCATATGGCAGTCGCCTTTAAAACGGTATGGTCCACTCGGGAAAATACGCTTTGCTTATCCATAAATCCTCCTTGGTTTTGATGCGCCACATAACGGTTTACAGCCATTATCGTAGCACATCAGGGGGTATATGGCAAACGCTTTGTCCACCGATCACCCTCAGCGCGGCCTTGACATTGACGAGCGGAAACGAAGGCTTGAAACAGGCGCATAAAGTGATATAATGTTTGTCATATCAACAGATGAGCCCCGATCGAAAGGAGCCCAAAGTGAAACCTATCCATGCCCTTGCAGCCGGCATTGCCACGGGTCTGGGCGGTTATGCCTACCTGGCCTGCCAGAGCCGCTATCTTGGCGCCTTCATGTTTGGCTTTGGCCTGTGGACAGTCTGCGAGTTTGGGCTGCCATTATTTACCGGGCGCTGCGCCTACCTGGGCAGCAAAGACGCTCACAGTGCAGGCGAACTGCTGCTGATGCTCGTTTTCAATATGCTGGGTGCCGCTGTGGTGGGGCTGATGTATCAACCGCTTAAGGACGGTCAGGACGTCGTACTGCTGGCAAGTATAAAAATTGGCCAGGGTTTCCTGTCGACGCTGATTCGCGCCGTGCTGTGCGGCGTGATTGTCTTCATCAGCGTGGAGGCTTTCCAGCGCAGCAAGGAACCCTTGGGACGATATGTGGGCGTGCTCAGCGGCGTCGCTCTGTTTATCATCTGCGGGCTGGATCAGTGCATCGCCGATACCTTTTACATGGCGGCCGCCTTCAGCCAAGACCAAATCATCCGCTGGGACGCGTTTCCATTCCTGCTGGCAGCCATCGCAGGCAACACGCTGGGCGGTATGGGCATGCGCGCGCTGATGCCGCCGCGCCGGCAGGCGGCAGTGTAGGCGCCGCTTCATTATTGAGGAGAGATTATGATACGGTCAAAGAAGGAATACCGGGAATATGTCAGGGAAGACCGTAAAGCACTGGGAAGGGAGGCTGTGCGCTTCCCAATGACGCTTCTTGATTGGCCGCTTCGTTTTCAGCTTGCTTTGCGGCGCGCGGAATACTGCAGCAACTGCTTCCGTCACGCCTGGCAAAAACCAATTGTCGCGTTCGTGCGGATGCGGCATCGCATGTTGGGTTTCAAATGCGGTTATACGATACCGCTCAATGTGTTTGGCAAAGGCTTGAATATCGCGCATGTCGGCACGATCGTAGTGAGCACAAGCGCAAAAGTGGGTGATTACTGCCGGCTGCATGTCTGCGTGAACATTGGAACCAGCGCAGGCCGGGATAGCGCCGCGCCGCGTATCGGTGATCGTGTTTACATCGGTCCGGGCGCCAAAGTATACGGTGACATTACCATTGCAGACGATATTGCCATCGGAGCCAATGCGGTGGTCAACAGGACCTTCCAACTTCCAGGGGTCTCGATCGGCGGTATTCCGGCCAAACAGATCTCAGACAAGGGATCCGCAGGCCTGCTCTATATACCAAAGTCCTAAAAGATATTGTTACAGCCCATTTGGCAGACAGCACGACATGAAAACGAGAATGAAGGGAGCGCAGGATGAAAAGAAATCTGACCATCGTTCTGTTGGTTTTTGCAATAACTTCCTGTGGATGCGCCTACCCGGTAACGGCGCTGGCTTCTGCCGCGCAGCCGGGCATTGAAGCCATGCTGGCGAAGATCCCCTTATCCGCCTTTGAAGATGGCTGGCTCAGTTTCGCCGATGTTTCGGTCCTCATCGCCAATACGCCCGGCGCCGTCGAACCGGAAAGTGTTGAGGCATTTGAGCGCATAAGCGGCACGCCCGAGGGTTCGGCCACGCTGCGCGCCTATATGGGCCTGTCGGCCGGCCCGGGCGATTTCTACGCGCACTTGACCCGAAGCAGGGAAATGCTGCAGAGCAGCGCGCTTGACTTCTTCGGTGTGCGCCAAATGATTGAAGCGGGGATAATGCCGCGCCAGCAGATGTGGCTGGCCGGTGCCTTTGACGGGGAGGAACTGCGCAGCAAGCTCCGCTGGAAAGGATACCTGCAAATCCAGGATGCCAATCCGGATTTCGAGGTTTGGTGCAAGGACGGCGATATCACCGGCGGTTCCAGGACCAATCTGCTCAACCGGGATCCGGACTTCCCGTTCGGCGGCAATTTGGGGCGGTCCTGGCCCGTCATGCTTGGCGGCACATTGATCGGCTCCACCCCTGACGCCCAAAGCGTCCAGGCTTTGGCTGACGGCGCGGAGCCTTCCCTGATGAGCCTTGGCGTGCTGTCCGACCTCATCGGCGCGCTCACAACAGATGATGCGGACGGTAAAAACAGCCTTGCGCAGCTGTACCTGCTGACGCCCGCCGCTGCCAGGCTTGACTTGCCCGCGCTGTCGGAAGCCCTTGGCCAGGCCAATCCCGCAGAAGCCTACGAATCCTCAGCCGCCATCGATCAGCAGCCTTTGCCGGCCTACTCAATGCTGGCCCTTGCGCACATCTATTCTGAAGATACACAATGGGTCATGGTGGGGCTTTCCTTCCCGGATGAGGAAAGCGCGGCGGAGGCGGAAATGGTTATCGATTCACGGCTGCAAAAAGCGGTATCCCTCAGGACGGGCGAGCCGCTTGCCGACCGCGTCCGGGTGATGGAAGGGTGTATGGAACCAATGTTCACAATTACCGGCCAAAGCAACAGCCATATCCTGCTAATCCCTTTCCGCTTCCCCGCTCAAACAGCCGCGGATCGCAACAGCGAACCCGCGTCCGTTCCGGGCAAGCCTTTCCGCTTTTTCACCAGCCTGCTGATGACAAGAGACTTGGGTTGGCTTACGATCGGTTTGCCGCAGTGACTTGTTCTTGGGCATGACGCATAGCCGAAAATCGCACTTGCATTCCCCTGAACCGCCTGCTATAATCAATTTCACGGCTCATGGTTGCGCGCCATGAATCCGAATTGAAGCGCAAAAGAGGTGAACAACCATGAAGAAGCTGATCCATCCCAAGTACGAAAAAGCGACTGTTCGCTGCGTCTGCGGGGAGACCTTCGAAACCGGCTCCGTCAAGAAGGAAATGCGGGTCGATATCTGCTCCAAGTGCCATCCGTTCTTTACCGGAAAGCAGAAGCTGGTGGATACCGGCGGACGCGTCGATCGCTTTAAAAAGCGTTACGGGATCTAACAAATCGCATGGAAACAGGCAGACACGCGCAATAGACAAGCGGCGGGTCTGCCTGTTGCTTTAGAAAGAGGGAACTATGTCCATTGACACAAAAAAGGATGCCAAGCGCCCCGACATCGGCGGGCAGGCGGTGCTGGAAGGCGTGATGATGAAGGCGCCCGACTATATCGGCATCGCCGTGCGCAAGGAAAACGGCAGCATCGTCGTCAAGCGGGAAAAATACGAGTCGCCAAGCAAAAAGCACAAGTGGATGGGCCTGCCCATGATAAGGGGCGCCGTCAACATGGTGCTGATGATGCGCCTTGGCATGAAGGTGCTCAGCGCTTCGGGCGAAATGAGCGGCATGATGGACGAGGAACCCTCCAAATTCGAGAAGTGGCTGTCAAAGAAGCTGGGCAAGGGTGTGGACAAGGTTATCATGGGCTTTGCGATGGTGCTGGCGCTTGCGCTGTCCATGGTGCTGTTCATGCTGCTGCCCAACTGGCCGGTACAGGCGCTCAGGCAGGCGGGCTGGTCGCTGCTTGGCGTCAACCTGATCAGCGGGCTCATCCGAACGCTGGTGCTGGTAGCCTATCTGATTTTCTGCGGGATGATCCCCGACATGCGCCGCACCTTCCAGTACCACGGCGCAGAACACAAGACGGTCTACTGCCATGAGGCGCGGCTGCCCCTGACGCCGGAAAACGCGCAGACCTTTTCCACACTGCATCCCCGCTGCGGCACCAGCTTCCTGCTGATCACCTTTGTGTTTTCAATCTTGTTTTACTCAGTGTTGGATCAGGCGGTCTTCAGTTTTTCGGGCTATGACCTGGCCAACAACTACGCCGTGCGCATCCTGACGCGCCTGCTGCTGCTGCCCCTGGTCGCCGGCATTAGCTACGAGATATTAAAGGGCCTGGCCCACGCCGGTTCCCCCTTTGCCAAAGCCCTGCGCTGGCCCGGCATGCAGCTGCAGCGCCTGACCACCCGCAAACCCACGCTTGAAATGCTGGAAGTGGCCATCACTGCCATGAATACCGCCCTGGACGGCCTGCCTGAAGGCGAGCTGACCCAGGAAGGCTATACGCTGATCCCCAAGCCCGCCAAATAAACATGACCATCCGAGCCTGCCTGAATACGGCGCAGCGCAAATTGGAGGCAGCCGGCGTTCCCGACGCGCGTGTGGACGCCGCTTTGATGCTGGCCCATGTCCTCAGGTGCGGCCGCCTGGAGGTCCTTGCCCGCTCAGATGAAAACCTCAGCGATTTTGAGCTCTTAGCGTTTGAACAACTGATGGTCCGCAGGCTGACCCGCGAGCCGCTGCAGTATATCCTGGGTGAGACAGGCTTCATGGGGCACCGTTTTTTGACGCGTTCCCCTGTGCTGATCCCCCGTGGGGATACTGAAGCGCTGGCGGAGCAGGCTTTAGCGCGTTTGGCGCCGGGCGACAGGGTGCTTGACCTGTGCACTGGTTCGGGCGCCATCGCCGTCAGTTTAGCGCTCGGCTGCCCCGGGGCAAGCGTGGAGGGCAGCGATATCTCACCGGAAGCGCTTGACCTGGCACAGGAAAACGCCCGGCTCAACGGCGCCGCGGTCACCTGGCGCCCGGGGGATCTCCTGACACCCTTTGAGGGACAGCGCTTTGATATGATCTGCTGCAATCCGCCCTATATCCCGGCCGGCCGGATGGATACCCTGCAGGCCGAAGTGCGTTTTGAACCACGGCTGGCATTGGACGGTGGTGAAGACGGGCTGGCCTTTTACCGCAGGGTTATAGGCAAAGCGCCCGGTTTGCTTAGCGCAAAGGGCTGGCTTCTGCTGGAAGTCGGCGACGGGCAGATGGACGCGGTCAAGGCGCTGGCCCAAGTTGATTTTGAACATCCGGGCGTGTATGATGACGGCAGCGGCTTGCCGCGTGTACTGGCAGCCCAAAGGAAAGGTTAAGATGGCCTCACTGGAAGACCAATACACATGGATGGACGCGCGCTATGACGAGCTGGGCGTTGCCTGTTCCCAAAGCGAGATTATATTGGACCTGCCCCGATGGCAGCAGCTGATGAAGGAGCGTTCAAACCTCGAAGACCCGGTGCAGCGCTGGCGGGAATACCGGCAGCTGACACAGGAGATCGCTTCCGCCGGCGAACTGCTGCAGAACCCCGAACTGAAAGACATGGCGCAGGAGGAACTGGCACAGCTCAGAGGGCGCGAAGAGGACCTGCGCCGGCAGCTCAAGCTCTTTTTGATCCCCAAGGATCCCAATGACGACCGCAGCGTGGTAATGGAGATCAGGGGCGGCGCGGGCGGCGATGAAGCCAGCCTGTTTGGCGCTATGCTGCTGCGCATGTATACCCGATACGGGGAGCGCCATGGCTACAAGGTGGACTATGTCAGCATAAACGAAACGGAGCTTGGCGGCATCAAGGAAGCCGTGTTTACCTTGTCGGGCGTGGGCGCCTTCAGCCGGATGAAATTCGAGTCCGGCGTCCACCGCATCCAGCGCGTGCCTTCCACAGAAAGCCAGGGCCGCATCCATACCAGCACTGCCACTGTGGCCGTGCTGCCGGAGGCCGACGAAGTGGACGCGGCCATTGATATGAACGACCTGCGCTTTGACTATTACAGGGCCAGCGGGCACGGCGGCCAGTACATCAACAAGACGGACTCGGCCGTTCGAATCACCCACATCCCCTCAGGGCTGGTCGTCACCTGCCAGGACGAGAAAAGCCAGCTCAAGAACCGGGAGCAGGCAATGAAGGTGCTGCGCAGCCGCCTGTATGAGCGGCTCCAGGCTGAGCAAAACGCCGCGTACGCCAAAAACCGCAGGGGGCAGGTGGGCACGGGCGACAGGTCTGAGCGTATCCGCAGCTACAATTTCCCTCAGGGACGGGTCACGGATCACCGCGTCAATGTGACACTGTACCGCATCAATGAGATCTTTGACGGCGACCTGGACGAGCTGATCGACCTGCTGACCATCCAGGCTCAGTCGCAGGATATGAAGGACCTGGCGCTGGAGGCATAAGGGCCCCGGCACCGATGTCCCGCAAGGCAAAGAGGAGGCTTGACAATGCAGGCAAACCGGCCGCCTGACAGACGGCCCATGAGCAGGGGCAACAAGCTGCTGATCTTGTTCAGCCTGGGTTTTATTTTACTTTTCGGGGGGCTGACGCTCTACCCCGTCCTGCAGGACCGCCTGCCCCGGCAAACCGCGGTGCCGCCATCCCTGAACGCCCAGACTGCGGACCCCGGGGCGACCATCGCTACCATTGATGAAGCGCTCAGCCTCATCACGCCCACGCTAAACCCCACCTCGGTGCTTCTGCTGACCCAGCCCCCTGCGGCAACACCCGCGCCCAACTACTATATGACCCCGACGCCATCGGATGTGCCCACGCTCAAGAAGGGCTCCAGCGGCGATGATGTGCGCACCCTGCAGCTGAGGCTGATAGCGCTTGGTTACCTGCGCACGGGCGCCAATGACGGGGTCTATGGCACCGGCACGCAAAACGCGGTGCGCGCCTTCCAGCAGGCCAACGGCTTGGGCGTGGACGGCAGCGCTGGGCCGATGACGCTGCAAAAGCTGTTCTCCCCGGACGCGGTGGCAAAACAGCAATAGCGAAAAACAGGAATATCATGGCTGCAGGTAAATTTTTAAGGCCTATCACACAAAATCGAGCCTTGTCCTACTGGTATTCCACTAAAAAATGGCTATAATGTCCAAGGTTATCGCAAATCGCAAGGAGGAATTCAAATGCAGGCATCCGCGGGAATCATCTATGCCATCTGCGTGCTGGCCATCGTGCTGGCTGTAGTCTATGCGGTCTACCTGGCCGTATGGGTCAAGAAGCAGAAGAACGAGAACAAGACCATTGAGCGCATCGCTGCCCTGATACGCAGCGGCGCCAACACCTTCATGAACAAGGAATACAAGGTTCTGGCAGCCTTCGCCGGCGTGATGGCTGTGCTGATCTTTGTTTTCCTGCCCGAACCCATCTGGAAAAACGCGGGCAATACCCGCAACCTGGTCATGACGCTGAGCTATCTGTCCGGCGCCATCTTCTCCGCCATCGCAGGCAAGATCGGCATTTTCGTGGCTTCCCTGGCCAACGCGCGCTGCGCGGAAGCCGCCACGCACGGCATCAAGCCCGCCTTCATGGTCGGTTTCCGCGGCGGCGCGGTGATGGGCCTGACTGTAGTTGGCAGCTGCCTGCTGGGCGTCATGGGCGTCATGATCATCGTCGGCGATCCCACCATGCTGCTTGGCTTCAGCTTTGGCGCCAGCTCCCTGGCCCTGTTTGCCAAGGCGGGCGGCGGCATCTTCACCAAGACGGCCGATGTGTCCGCTGACCTGGCCGGCAAGGTGGAGCTTGGCATCCCCGAGGACGACCCCCGCAACCCTGCTGTCATCGCCGACAACGTTGGCGACAACGTGGGCGATGTGGCGGGCATGGGCGCCGACCTGTTTGACTCCAACGTCGCCTCGATGTCGGCGGCGATCGTTATGGCGTTCGCGCTGGACGGCCACATGAGCGGCATCAACACCATGATGGTCTTCGCCTACGCGGCGCTGGGCCTGATCGCCTCCATCATCGGCATCATGACCGCCAAGGTGACGGACAAGGGCGGCCCCACCAGGGCACTGAACTCCTCCACCTATGTGACGACAAGCGTTTTCCTGGTGCTGACCGCGCTTGTCACCCTGCTGTTCAAGGGCTTCCGCTGGGAGATCTGGGGCGCGTCCGCCGTTGGCCTGCTGGTAGGCGTGATCATCGGCCTTGCGACCAACTACTTCACCGACGACAACCGTCCCATCGTCAAGAAAGTGGCTCATGCCAGCCATACCGGTCCGGCCTTCACCATCCTGTCGGGCGTCAGCTATGGCTTCCTCTCCGTGCTGCCCGCCATGACGGGCATCGCCATATCAGCCCTGATCGCCTATAACCTTGCCGCCATGATTGGGCCTGAATACGCCATGTTCGGCATCGCGATGGCCGCGGTGGGCATGCTGTCGATCGTTGGCATGATCATCTCCAACGACGCCTACGGCCCCATCGTGGACAACGCCCGCGGCCTGGCCGAAATGGGCAGCCTGGGCGAAGAAACCATCCGCGTGGCGGATGAGCTGGACTCAGCGGGCAACACGGTCAAGGCCGTCACCAAGGGATTTGCCATCGGCGCCGCGGGTCTGACGGTCATCAGCCTCTTGGGTGCCTTCATGAGCGAGGTCAACGTTGCCATCGCGGAAATCAACGCGGCGGCGGGCACCGTTGTCCATGAACTGCTGACCGGCTTCAACCTGACCAATCCCGTTGTCTTCTTCGGCCTCCTGGTTGGCGCCGCTATCCCCGCTGTGTTCAGCGCCATGCTGATCCTTGGCGTTGACAAGAACGCGCAGCGCATGATCGCCGAAATCCACAGGCAGTTCAAAACGATCAAGGGCCTTGCGGAAGGCAAGCCGGGCGTTGAGCCCGAATACAACAAGTGCATCGACATCGCCACAACCGGCGCGCTCAAGGAACTCATCCCCGCGGGCCTTGTCACCATTATCGCCACCCTGCTGGTTGGCTTCATCGGCGGCGTGCAGGCCATCGGAGGCTTCCTGATGGGCAATATCGTCACCGGCCTGCTGCTGGCCCTGTTCATGTCAAACGCGGGCGGCCTGTGGGATAACGCCAAGAAGTACATTGAATCCGGCAACGAAGGCGGCAAGGGCTCGGACGCTCACCGCGCGGCCGTGATCGGCGATACGGTGGGCGATCCCTTCAAGGACACCGCAGGCCCCTCCATCAACACGCAGATCACCGTGGTTTCCCTGGTGGCCAGCCTGATGGCAACGCTGTTCCTGCAGTTCTCGATATTCTGATCATCACAGCATAACAATAAAAACGAAGAGGGTCAGGCGGTAAAGTCGCCTGGCCCTCTTCTCAACAGCAGATCAGTCTATCGCTTCGGTTTGACAAGCTCCCGTAATGCTGCACGCAACAGCGAAGGCACGCGTTTGACTCGGCCGCTTGTATCCAGCCAAACGCGCTGTGCCGCAGCCCACAGGCGCTTGAAGGGAGGCAGGGCGAGGAAAGCGCCGCGGTAGTACTGTTTCGCGACCGTGACACGCTCCCGGTCGGGAACATGACGGCCATACATCACTGCGCTGACGGTATCGGCCAGGGATAGGAAGCCATGGTCTTCCGGCGCACTGCGCACAGCGTAATCACGAAGGGTCTCGCTTGGCAATACGGCATGGCCTGCGATAGCGCGCAGGGCAGTCAAGGCTTGCCAGTAAATAAGGACCTGCTTGTCACGCATGGCGGTTTTTCCTGCCAGGCGGTCGGGTTCCGTCTCCCGCACACGCCAGACGATCAGCGCGATGATCGCCGCAAGGAGAAGCCACAGCCACCAGAGGCTGGGTGTCCGGGACCGGCCGGTGTCAGGCAGGGTACTATCCTGCTCTGGCGGTATCGGGGAAGGTGTGATTTGCGGCGCCGCAGGCTGATCGGAGGGCTTTGGATCCCCCGGGTCTTGTGTCGGCTCCGGGCTGGGCTCTTGCTGCGGCTCAGGCGCTAGAGTGGGCTCAGGCTCCTCAGGCGGCGGGGCTGAGGCGTCGGACGGCGGCGGCTGATCACCGGTTGTGCTTGTTGCGTCAAAGCCCACCCAGCCAAGGGCCGGGATGAAAACCTCTGTCCAGGCGTGCGCCTGCTGGCCTGTCACCACACCGGGTCCGCCATCCGTACCGGGAAGGGCGACAAAACCCTCAATATAGCGGCTGGGCAATCCCACGGAGCGGGCAAGCACCGTCATGGCGGTGGCAAAGTAGGTGCAGTAGCCCTGTTTTGACTCAAACAGGAAGTGCGCGGTGAAATCCAGGTCATTGGGAGCCGCCTCAACATCCAGGGTATAGGCGTAGTGGGTCTTGAGGTAATTGCGTATCAGCATGGCCATGGTGTAGGGGTCCCGCTCATCCCCCACGATGCCCCGCGCCAGTTTGGCCACCTGGCCGTCGGGCTTGAGGTGCTGGGGCAGCTGGGTGTAGCTGCCCGACAGCAGGCTGTCATAGCGCGCGTCCAGCATGCCCCGCAGCCGCATCGCCAGCTCGTCTGTCGCCTGTGTGCCTGCCATATAGGGCTCATAGCGCAGGGTATAACTGTCGCCCACTTCCAGGTTGCGTGTGATGAACAGCTCGCTGGAGGCATTGAAGTAGGGCACCATTCCCTCTCCCATGTCAAGCCTGCGCAGGCGCTGGGGCACAAAGACGGTTGAGGGGAAGGGGTTGAGGACGCTGATGTCTATCTCCTCAGCCGCTGTCCGCAGGCTTTCCGCGGGAAGCTTCACGTCAAGCAGCGTATCACGCAGGCCGGCAAAGCGGGCGGAGGTGTATCCGTAGCGCTCGTTTGACAGGCTGTCAAACCATTGCCGTCCGTTGTACAGGTCAAGGATCGTTCCGCGCAGATAAACGCGGCTGCTTGTCTGCACCGACAGGACCGGCACATTGGAGATGAGCGGTTTGCCGCCAAGCCCCTCCTCCCCCATGGGCTGGTAACCCTCCGCAGCCAGGGAGAAATTCTCTCGTGAATCGGTGAAAAAGAAGTGGTCGTTGATATACTGGCGGATCTTGTCCGCCTGAGCCTCCAGCTTCGGCTCGGTCTGACGAAAAGGCGGCGTCAGGGCCAGCGCGGCCAGGGCGATAAGGATCACCACAGGCAGCGCGCGCAGGATGCGTTTTAGGCTGCCCGGTTCCAGCCCGGGGCGCAGCGTCTCCTCCCCCTGCATGCCAAAGACAAACAGAAGAGGCGCCGCCAGGATCAGCGGGATAAAATCGCTCACAGACGCGCGCGCGCCGGAGAACCACAGCATCAAGCCGCTTGAGAGCAGCAGCGGCACTGAGAACAAGGCTTCGCCGTGCACAAGAAGCCTGGCATAGATCAGCGTAAAAAACAGCGCCGCGTCAAGCAGTACGTCAGAATACAGGGCAACCGCGTTAAGCGCGGGTTTGCCGCTGACAAAGCCGTCCAGGAGCGTTTTCAAGGCGCCCGGAAACCGGCTGCCCGCCAGAAGCCATACAGCCAGAAGGACAAACAGGGCCGGGTAGATGAGCGTCCTTGCCTTGCCACGCAGCAGCGACAAGCCCGACGCCGCCGCGCTCATCCCTGCCAGGAGCAGCAGGGCATAAGGGCTCTCCTGCTGCAGCATGGCTGCCCGCAGGCCCGGCAAGACAAAGGACCAGGCGCACAAAAGGGTCATCAGCGTGTCAACAAGCAGGCCCGGCAGACGTTCACGCAGGCGTGACATAGCAGACCTCCACCAATTGGTGCTGCAGCTGCTGCACAAAAGGCGCGATACTCTCGTCCTGAGGGTTCAGGGTAACCAGATAAAAACGCACGCTTGGACCGGAGCGGCGGATGTGCTTGACACCTTCCACAATCCGGGCGTCCAAACGCGAGGTAATGACAATGGTGGCGCCTGTCCGCCTCATGCGGCGCAGTTCGACAGCCAGCACCTTGTCAAAGGGCTCCCCGCCGCGGAAGATCTGATAGGCCAGCTCCTCCTGCAGCAGCGCCAGCGAGCCCGCTTTGTCCGCCTGAAACTCGCCTGTACGCGCGCCGTAGAGGGGCAGGCGCACAGGCTGACCGTTGTTCATCTGCATGCACGCTGCCGACAGCGCCGTCTCGCACAGCGTATCTTTCATGCGCCCCAGGCCGTCGGGCGCCTGTTTATAGCCCAAAGGTTCGGAGCAATCCAATAGAATCAGCGTGTCGGGCGGCGCCGGCATCTCAAAACGGCGCACGATCAATTCACGCCTGCGGCCGGACAGTTTCCAGTGGATGCGTTTCATGGCGTCGCCGCCTCGGTAGCTGCGCGTATCTTCAGGTGAGGTGATATCCTCGCTTGAGCGGTTGGGCAATGCCCTGCCGTCGTCAAGGTTCAGGAACTTCAGTTTTTCTACCTCAAAGGACCTGGGCAGCACGCAGACCTGCGCGGGGGGCTGGATACGGCGCTTACGCAGGCGGAAAAGGCGGAAGATGTCGCTGATATACAGCGCCTGTACGCCCACGGGGATCAGCCCGACATGCGGCAGGAAAAAGGGGAAGCCCGCAGTCTGCCTGCGCAGCATGCCCGCGTCAAAAAACACCTTGTCCCGGCCGTCCGGCAAGGAAAGGTGCAGCTCAAGGGGCGCGATGGGCAGCAGGCTCTTGTTGCGGATCCGGACAGCCAGGCTGCTTGATCCCCCGCGCTCCACCTTGGCGTCATCCGCCGCCTGCTCAAGCTCCAGCATCCGTCCGGCCAGCAGCGCGCTGATCAGGCCGTAACCCAGCATGAGGAGCAGCGCCCAGCTGACCAGGTAGAATACCCGCCCGCCCAGCGACAAGGCGCTCAGTCCCGTCACGATGAGGACGCTCAAGGCGGCAAAAAACCGGGCGGTCATGCGGTCTTGCCGGGCACCGGGAGGCTTTCCATCAGCTGGCGCAGGATGGTTTCGGCGGACAGGCCCTTCATGCGCGCCTCGGGCGTCAGGATCAGGCGATGGCTGAGCACACTCAGCGCCATGCGGCGCACATCGTCGGGCAATATATAATCACGCCCGCCCAGCACAGCGCAGGCCTGCGCCGCCCTGATCAGGGCGATGGCGCCGCGGGGCGACACGCCCAGCTGCAGGGCAGGATGCTGACGGGTAGCGGCCGCGATGGTCGCCACATAGCTGCGCACCTCACGGCTGCAATAGACCAGGCCCACAATATCCTGCATGGCGATGACCGCTTCCGTGCCCGCCACAGGCAAAAGGGTCTTGAGCGGGCTTTCCTGGCCCGAGTAGCGGTCCAGCACATCCATCTCCTCTTCAATGGAGGGATAACCGATGGAAATGCGCAGGAAGAAGCGGTCCATCTGCGCTTCGGGCAGGGGGTAGGTGCCCACAAAATCGATGGGGTTCTGCGTGGCCAGCACCATAAAGGGCCGGGGCAAGGCGCGGGTGACGCCGTCAACGGTCACCTGCCCTTCCTCCATCACCTCAAGCAGGCTTGACTGTGTCTTGGGCGAGGTGCGGTTGATCTCATCGGCCAATAGTATCTGGGTATTGACGGCGCCCGGCTTGTACTCCATATCACCGGTGTTCATGTTGACCATGGTAAAGCCCGTGATATCCGAGGGCATGACGTCGGGCGTGAACTGGATGCGCCTGAAGCTGCAGTTGAGTGATTTGGCCAGCGCCCCCGCCAGCGTTGTCTTGCCCACCCCGGGCACATCCTCTATCAGTACATGCCCCTTGCACAGCAGGGCGATCAGGGCCAGCTCGATGGCTTCATCCTTGCCAACGATCACCCGGCGCACGTTTTGCTTGAGGGTATAGATCAAATTGCGTGGGTCTTCGCTCATTTCGGTCCCTTCCGGCGCTGCCGGTCAAGGGCTGCGCAGGAACATTATATCGGGATGGGCGATATTTTGCAATTATTCCGTAAAGAATTAGCAACAAGTAAGGGATGGCTGTGTATCCGGGGCGCCTTGGTGTATAATGGGGCAGGACAAGCCAAGGGGAGGCAGAAGTGGAAGAACGGAAGGTCGCCATCATCACCGGGGCCAGCGACGGCATCGGCGCGCAGGCAGCCCGGCAGCTGGGCAGGGACGGCTGGACTGTGGCCATCGTGGGGCGCAGCCCGCAGAAGACCGCGGCGATCGCCCGGGAGCTGAACGCGCCGTTTTATGTCGCGGATTTCGCGGATCTGCAGCAGGTGCGCAGCCTGGCCCAGTCGCTGACAAGGGATTTCCCCCGCATCGATGCGCTGTGCAATAACGCGGGAGGCATGTTCGGACACCGCCAGCTAAGCCGCAACGGGCACGAACTTACCTTTCAGGTCAACCATCTGGCCCCTTTCCTTCTGACGCAGTGGCTTCTGGACACGCTCATCAGGTGCCGGGCTTCCGTCATCATGACGGCCAGCGTGGCGCACAAGGCCTATTCCCTATACCGTGCGGACGACCTGGACATGCGGCGTTTCCACACCCCTCACCTTGCCTATGGCAACTCCAAACTGGCCAACATCCTGTTTGCCCGAGAACTTCACAGGCGCTGTCATGATCAGGGCTTGAGCAGCGCGGCCTACCATCCCGGTTTGGTAGCCAGCCATTTCGCGTCCGACAGCAGGTCGCCCCTGCGGCTGATCTACCGCAGCCGGCATAACAAACTGTTAGGATTTGTCAGCTCGGATGAAGGGGCCGACACGCTGGTATGGCTCGCCAAGGGCAAGCCCGGCCTGGATTGGCAATCAGGCGGTTACTACTACATGCGCCGGCTGATACAGCCCGGCCGCAAGGCGCGAAGTGATAACCTGGCATTACGACTGTGGGAAGACAGTATGGCGATGCTGAGCGATTTTCTGCCCAAAGCCGGCAGCTGAAGCACCGGAACATTTTGTTTAGGAGAAGCACCGTGCGTCGAGTGATGACCCTATTCCTGGCACTGCTGCTGGCACTTGGCTGGCTGACCGCTATTGCCGCCGATGTGACAAACGCCTCGGAGCAGGTGACGGGTCAGCCGGGGCTTTATGAAATATCGCTCCAAAGCGGTGAAGGCTGGCCCTCCGGCGTCAGCGTGTGGGAGAATCTTCTCCTCATCCTCCGGCGGCAAAACCTGGAGGACGGCCCGATGCAGCTGACACTCTATGATGTGCGGACGATGGAGAAATCAGCAGACATCATACTGACAGGCTCCACCCAATCCCCTGATGGGGAATCGCACGATGGCGGCGGCTACTTTGAAGCGGGTTTCCTGGCCGATGGGCGGCCCTATACGGTGGAGAGCTACACAAAACAGCTGGTAATCTACGACGCCGCATTGCGGGCGCAGACAGTCTTTACCCCGCCAGCAGGCGGGAACTACTTCTTCCCTTACGTGGAGCCATCCGGAAAAAGGCTGTGGCTGGCCCAGATAGAAGGTCCGGGCATCAGAGGCTTTGACGTAAACGGCGCACAGGAACAGACGCTGCGCTGTCAACTGGCGGGCGATTGGATGTTCTCAACCTTCGCGGGCATGCAGGACGGCCGGCTGTTAGTTGTGTTCACAGACAATCAAGGACATGGCGCCCTGCACGCCTACGACCCGGAAACCGGCAAGGTCACGCTGAGGCCCATCATCAACTACTTCTCCTACTACCTGGGCAGCGGGACGGGCTTTCGTATCAGTGAAAGCAGCGCGCTGTTCTATCCCCTGCAGGGGAACGGGGAAATGAGGCGCGTAGGCGCATGGCAGGCCGGCGAATACCCCATCGTCATATCGGACGGCCTGGTAATAAGCAGCCGCGGCCCGGCAGGGGAACTGCGTTTGTACGACCTGGACAATAACCTGCTTCTGGCCACACTCCCGCCCCTTGGCGGGAACAGTGGAACACGTTATGACACAGCCGCGCTGTCCGCTGCCGGTTTTGTGGTGCTGACCGGCTCAAATGACGATGGCACGAAGATACGTTTCTACCTGTGGCGTTATACACAGGCACTGCTCAATCAAGCGGCAGACGTGGCGGAAACCTCGATGGAAGCTATTCTGCAGGGGAACGATTTGACGGCAGGGGAAATCGGCAAAGCCTATGGGGTCAAGGTCTATTTGCGCCAGGATGGGCACGGCTTCAGCAACGCCACCTACTATGGCACGCTGTGCGATGATGAGCTGGCAATAGCCGGAGGGCTCAAGAAGCTCGATGCCTTCCTGGCCGCGCTCCCGCCGCAGCTTTTGCGTGCCTCGCTTTCCACAGACTACAATGGCTTGGGTTTTTATCTCTCGGGCCCCATCCTGCCCCGCGGTACGGATGGCATCAGCTCCGCCGCGGGACTTTCCTCCGACCACGGACAGGAACGATACATTATTTTCGATGCCTTTGATGACAGCGTGCCTGCCACACTGGCGCATGAGTTCATGCACCTGCTGGAGGATAAGCTTGAGGAAGCCGACAACGTCTCCGGACAAGATCTGCTGGGCGGCTTTGTTCGGCTCAGCCCGCGAAATTATGACGACGGGGGCTATAACTACGGGTACCACACGGCCGAAGGTTTCCAGCTGAGTGACACTGCCTTCACCTGGGAAGACATGGACGACGCCAAGCATCCGCAGGACGTCTGGTACATCGACAGCTACTCACGCAGCTTTCCGCTGGAGGACCGCGCGCGCATATTTGAAAAGCTCTTCACCGCGGGGGACAGCCTGCCGGAGTACTTCAAGAGTCCCCACCTGATGGCCAAGGCAAAATACCTGTGCGCGCTCATCCGGGAAGCTTTCCCCGAGCTGGCATCGGGCCCCTCCCCTGTCTGGGAGAAGCATATCCCGGCGCCTGCCGGCGGCGATTGGTCGGAGTATCTGGAGTTGCCGCTGGCGGACGCGGCATAAGCAGGAGCAGAAAAGGAGCCCCCTGATGAAAAGATTGACTGCCATGGTTTTGCTGCTGGCCCTGCTGACCGGGTCCCTCAGCGCATGGACGGAAACGGCATCAACGCCCGGCGCTGAGCCGCAAGCACGTCAAACGCTGATTGACGGCATCATCGCAAGCGCCAGGGATTACTTTGACCGGGCCAGGGGCCGCGCGCAGCGGGCGCAATACGCGGGCGACATTTATGTGTGCAAGAACTTCACCGTCAGGCTGTTCAGGGACAACAGCGCGGACTATGCGATCGCTCAGTATCCGGATATTGAGCTGATCATCCCTGACAACCTGCCCGCCAAGGACAGCAAGCCCCTGCGCTACGGCATCTTCTGGCAGGATATCCCGGCAGAGCAGGGCAACCCCTTTGAACTGGCGCACAGCTTTGTGTATGACAAAAAGCTCTCCAAAGCGGAAAACCGCCAAATGGCGCTGGCTTTCATGAAGGAAGTCAAGCGGGGCGATTTCTTCCAGATGGCTGCCGATTACTACTACGGCGTAGGCGCGCACAGCCTTGTCTTTATCGCCGACTATGACGCGGCAAACGGTGAGGTGCACTGGACGGATTCCAATATGAAGGGCAAGAAGGTCGGCGGCCTGCGTTACGGCTATGTGCAGTACGACGCCATCAAGGAAATCGAGTGGTTTGCGGATGCCTTCTGCAGGCCGGGCGCCGGCGCGGCGCTTTACCGCCTGCGGGAAGACATCATCCGCAGATAAGCAAATAGAAGGCGAGGTGCGGCAATGGGCAAGTTTCAGCTGGTTTCACCCTACCAGCCAAAGGGCGACCAGCCACAGGCGATAGAGGCTTTGGCGCAGGGGCTCAGGGACGGTCTGAGCGCGCAGACGCTGCTGGGCGTGACGGGCTCGGGCAAGACCTTCACCATGGCCGCCATTATCGAAAAACTTCAGCGGCCGACGCTTGTCATCGCCCACAACAAAACGCTGGCGGCACAGCTGTGCGCTGAGTTCCGGGCGTTTTTCCCCGACAGCGCGGTGGAGTACTTCGTCAGCTATTATGACTATTATCAGCCGGAGGCCTACATCGCCTCCAGCGATACCTATATCGAAAAGGATTCGGCCATCAACGATGAAATTGACCGCCTGCGCCATTCAGCCACTTCAGCCCTGCGCGAAAGGCGGGATGTGATCATCGTGGCTTCCGTCAGCTGCATCTACTCCATGGGCGACCCCAGCGAGTATGAGGGGCAGATGATCTCCCTGCGGCCCGGCATGCGCCTGAGCCCCGAACAGCTGGCCATCCGCCTGGTGGAAGTGCAGTATGAGCGCAACGACATCGGCTTCGCCCGCGGGATGTTCCGCGTGCGGGGCGACGTGGTAGAGATCATCCCCGTCAACCAGAAGGAGGACGGCATCCGCGTTGAGTTCCTGGGCGACGAGATCGAACGCGTCAGCGAGTTTAACATGGTGACAGGCCACGCAACCCGTGCTGTCACACATGCAGCGGTATTCCCCGCAACGCACTACGTGACAGGCATCACGGGGCGCGAAGAGCAAATCGGGCACATTGAGCGCGACCTGGCCCTGCGTGTCAAGGAATTCGAAAGCAAAAACCAGCTGCTGGAAGCCCAGCGCATCGCGCAGCGCACCCATTATGACATCGAAATGCTGCGCGAACTGGGCATATGCCAGGGCATTGAAAACTACACGCGTTATTTCGACGGCCGCCAGCCGGGCGACCCGCCCTACAGCCTGCTTGACTACTTCCCCAGGGATTTCATCTGCTTCATCGATGAAAGCCATGTCACCATTCCCCAGATACGCGGCATGCATGCGGGTGACAAGGCCCGCAAGACCGCGCTGGTGGACTACGGCTTCCGCCTGCCTTCCGCCTTTGACAACAGGCCCCTGACATTTGATGAATTCCGGCAGCGCATCCGCCAGGTCGTTTTTGTCAGCGCAACGCCCGGCCCTTATGAGGCGAAGAACACGCTGCAGACCGTGGAGCAGATCATCCGCCCCACCGGTTTATTGGATCCCAAGATCATCGTACGCCCCGCGACAGGCCAAATCGATGACCTGATCGGCGAGATCCACCGGGTGACCGCGCAGGGATTCCGTGTGCTGGTGACCACGCTGACCAAGGCCATGGCCGAACAACTCAACGATTACCTGCGGGAGAACGGCGTGCGCGTGCGCTACCTACACTCTGAGATCAAGACTATGGAGCGCATGGTGTTGCTGAGAGACCTCAGACTGGGCGTATATGATGTCCTGGTGGGGATAAACCTTCTCAGAGAGGGCCTTGACTTGCCCGAAGTGGCGCTGGTCGCCATATTGGATGCCGACAAGGAAGGATTCCTCCGCAGCGAGACGAGCCTTGTTCAGACAGTGGGCCGCGCTGCGCGCAACACCCAGGGCAGGGTCATCATGTACGCCGATACCCCCACCGACAGCATGATGCGCGCCATACAGGAAACCACCCGCAGGCGCGACATCCAGATCGCCTATAAT
The DNA here is from genome assembly GCA_964584685.1 of uncultured Christensenella sp. GTDB lineage: Bacteria > Bacillota > Clostridia > Christensenellales > Aristaeellaceae > UBA1038. The sequence goes on from CAZPBJ010000001.1 coordinate 121,359, forward strand.
GAAGCGCACGGTATCACGCCCGAATCCATCAACTCCGCCGTGCGCGCCCTGATAGAGATCGCCGCCCAGACAGCCCTGGAGAACAGGGCCAAGATGACAGATGAGGAACGTGAAGCGCTGCTGGCAGCCATCGAGGACAAGATGCTCTCCGCCGCCGGATCCCTTGATTTTGAAAAGGCCGCGAAGTACCGTGACGAACTTTTCCAGCTGCAGGGAAAAACACCCATCGAAAAAGAACAGCCTCAGCCGCTGCGGCAAAGGAGAAGCACCAGGCATCACTGAGGCAATATAGCACATCGCCGGATGTAAAAGTTGATACTTTAGCTATACCGCTTCATCCATCTGCAGCAGGAAATCCCTGACATGCATATGGCGGATACCATCTCGGCTGAGGTCAATTTCATCCATTGAAAGGACAAGTTTAGGATAATTGTCCTTCACCGCGCCAAGTGATCCAAACTCACGGACGATGGTCTTTTCTTCAGCCAACAGATAGCTGACCTGAATATAAAGCGGTTTGCCCTGTTTTTCCGCCACGAAGTCGATTTCAGCCTGACCGATTTTACCGACTGTCACGCTGTAGCCACGGCTAAGCAACTCCATGCAGACGATATTTTCCAGTACCAGCTCAATATCCCGCATGTTTCTGCCATAGAGCGCTTCACGGATACCGTGGTCGGCCAGATAATACTTTTCCCCCACGCTCAGGACCCGCTTGCCCTCCAGTAAATCCTGTCTGGGAGTCTTGTAAAAGAAGTAAGCACTCTGACAAGCTTTGATGTAGTTGAGCACCGTCTCAGGTGTCGTGCTCCGTTTTTCACTTTTAAGGAAAGCAGAGATGCTGGTCGCAGAAAATGTCTTGCCGACGTTGGCAATCACATAGTTGATGATGCGGGACAACAGGTCCACATCACGAATGTTGCAGCGGCTGACCACATCCTTGAGGACAACGGAACCATAGATATCTCTCAGGTACTGCTGCGCCGCCTCCTTGGAACTTAGCAGATTGGACAGGAAAGGCATACCACCCAAGGTCAGATAGCGGGTGAAGGCGGCAGAAGCCTCGATGCCGGGCTCACGCTTTGCAAGAGCCTCAAAAAACTCAGCCAGACAAAAGGGATAGATGATAAAAGCCACATAGCGGCCACCCAGCACGGTGGCGAATTCCCCCGACAGCAGGTTGGCATTGGAGCCCGTGACATAAATGTCTGCGTCACACTTCACACGCAGGGAATTGACACACTTTTCCCATTCGGGGACTTCCTGGATCTCGTCCAGAAAGATGTAGGCACGCCCCTGCAAGGACTTGATCTTTTCCAGCAGATACCCGTGCAGCTTCACATTGTCACGCAAAGCCACAAAACCCATATCTTCAAAGTTCAGGCTGATTAGATTCTGAGGAGGCACTTGACGCGCCAGCAGCTCTGCCTGAATCAGGGTCAACATCACGGACTTACCGCATCGACGCAGTCCCGTTAATACCTTGATCAAATCTGTATTGATGAAGGGTCGTATTTGGCGCATATAGCGTTCACGCGTGATCATATATCAATACCCCCCCTCCCATTGGATAGAAGCATATTACCACGGTTATAGCCGTGACAATCATTAATCTAAAGTATTTTGACGGTTGTTGCCGCCAAATTTCTCAAACTTCCCCCAGCATCTCCTTGACATAGTTGGGCAGATAGAAGGCGCCCTGATGCAGCTGGGTGTTGTAGTAGCGTGTCTTGATGCCAAGCGCCTGCCACCTGGCCGGGTCCAGATCCTCCAGGGGATGGTATAGCTTGCTGGCAAAGCCGAACAGCCAGTGGCCGGAGGGGAAGCTGGGGATGTGGGCCTGATAGACGGCGTGCACGGGGAAGGATTCCTTGATGCGGCGGTGGGCGCGCTTCATGGCATTGGCTTCATAGCTGTAAAAGGGGCTCTCATGCTGGTTGATCATGATGCCGTCGGGCTTGAGGGCCTTGTAGCAGTTGCCGTAGAACTCCTTGGTGAAGAGCACCTCGCCCGGGCCGAAGGGATCGGTGGAGTCGACGATGATCAGGTCATAGACTTCCTCCAGGCGGCGAATGAACTTCAGGCCGTCCTGGATATGCACCTTGACGCGCGGGTCACTGTAGCCGACAGCCGTGGTGGGCAGGAACTCGCGGCAGGCTTCCACCAGCATGCTGTCAAGCTCCACCAGTTCAATGCTTTCGATGCTTTCATAGCGGGCCAGCTCACGCATCGCGCCACCGTCGCCTGCGCCAACAACCAGGGCGCGCCTGACGCCGGGATACACCGCCATGGCCACGTGAACGAGCATCTCGTGGTAGATGAATTCATCCTTCTCCGTTATCACGATCACATCGTCAAGTGTCAGCATCCGCCCAAACTCACGCGACTGGAAGATGTCTATCTTCTGGTACTCGCTCTTTTGAGAATAGAGCTGCTCATCCACCAGGATGTTGAGGGTGACGTTGTCCGTGTGGTTTTCAGCGAACCAAAATGCCATGGGGCCTCCTAAGCCAGCACATTAATGTGCTCAGCGGTGATATCCTGGGTGCCGGTGATCACACAGCCGGCTTCCTTGGAAGATTGGATGAAGTCTATGATCTCCTGGGTAATGCGTTCGCCCGGCGCGAGCAGCGGTATGCCGGGTGGATAAGTCATCAGGCTTTCGCTGCTGATCTCCCCGACGGCCTGCGACAGCCGCAGGCGTTTCTTGTTGGCATAAAAGGCGTCCTGCGGGGTCATCACCAGCCTGGGATGCACATAGTCATAGGCGAAGAGGGGATTCTTGGCTTTTTTATAGCGGCGGCGGATCTCATACAGCGAGCCGATCAGGCGCTCGATGTTCTTGGTCTTGTCGCCGATGGAAATGTAGGCCAGAAAGTTCGACAAGTCGCCAAACTCGATCTGGATGTCATATTCATCGTGCAGGATATCATGCACCTCGATGCCGGCCAGCCCCAGGTCATAGGTATTGACGGAAAGCTTGGTCTGGTCATAGTCGAAAATGCTGTCGCCGTTGATGATGGCGTCCGAATACACCAGGTAGTCGCCGATCTCGCTGATCTCCTCACGGGCGTAGGCGGCAAACTGCTGGACCTTCTCAAATATCTTCACGCCGTTTTGCGCCAGGGTGCGCCTGGAGATATCAAGGGAACTGATCAGCAGGTAGCTGGCGCTGGTCGTCTGGGTCAGGTTGATGATCTGGCGCACATAGTCAGCGTTGACATCCGGCCCGCACAGCAGGAAGCTGGACTGCGTGAGGCTGCCGCCCGACTTGTGCATGGACACCGCCGCCAGGTCCGCGCCCGCGGCCATCCCGCTGACGGGCAGCCCCTGGCCAAAGTAGAAATGCGCGCCGTGCGCCTCGTCGCACAGCACCTTCATGCCGTGCGCGTGCGCATGAACGACAATTTCCTTCAAATTGGAACAGATGCCATAATAGGTGGGGTTGTTGACGAAAATGGCCTTGGCGTCCGGATTTTCCTCGATGGTGCGCACCACATCCTCAAGCGCCATCCCCAGCGCGATGCCCAGGCGCTGGCTGGTCTGGGGATTGATATAGACCGGCACCGCGCCGCAAAGGACCAGCGCGTTGACGATGGACTGGTGCACATTGCGGGGCAGGATGAGCTTCTCGCCCTTCCTGACGGTGGACAGAATCATCCCCTGGATGGATGCCGTGGTGCCCCCCACCATAAAAAAAGCGCTGCTGGCCCCAAAGGCCTCAGCCGCCAACTCTTCGCCCTCTTTAATAATGCCTGTGGGATGCCCCAGGCTGTCCAGGTATTTGGTTGAATTGACGTCCACGCTCATGCAGCGCTCGCCCAGGAAATCGGTCAAGTCCTTGTTGCCGCGGCCCCGCTTGTGCCCGGGCACATCGAAGGGGACGAGCTTGTCCGCGCGCATCTCCTCCAGTGCCTCGTATACCGGCGCCCTGCTCTGATCAAGCAAGAGTTTCCACCACCTTCAGTATTTAATTGGCGAATAAATAGGCTGAGCCGCGCTTGCGACACGCCTTTGTGTGCAACCGGTTCGCCTCCGGCAGGTTCACGTGGAACTCGCGATGAGTATAAAATGAATGAGTGGGGCTGTCAATGAGAAATATCGGGGTGGAAGCACGCTCAGGCATGTCTTGATTCGACCAATGTGTTGACAGGGCCGGGGAAGGGTATTATCATATAAACAGTTGCTTAATTGTTTATTGGAGGGCATTGTGATGACAGTCCGCAAAGAGACCAACCTGCTGTGCAAAGTGAGCGTTGTCCATGAGGACGTGATCGCCAGGGTGCGCGGGGAAATGACTCGAAACAGCCAACTGGCTGACATGGCCGGGCTCTTCAAGGCTTTCAGCGATCCCACGCGGCTGAAGATCATCAACGCCCTCATGCTCTCGCAGATGTGCGTGTGCGACCTGGCGGCTTTGCTCAACATGACGCAGCCGGCCATTTCCCACCATCTCAAGACACTCAGGCAGACCCGTTTGATCAAGTTCCGCCGTGAAGGCAAGATGGTCTATTACACCCTTGACGATGAGCATGTGGCGCTGCTGTTCAAGCAGGGGCTGGCGCATGCGGATGAAGAAGCAGGGAGGACACATTCATGAGAAGCGCCCTGATACTCGAAGACCTGAGCTGCGCAAACTGCGCGGCGCAAATAGAAACTGAAGTCAAGCAGCTTGAGGAAGTGCGCTTTGCCTCCCTGGACTTCATTTCCAGGAAACTGACCTTTGAATCCGATCCGGCATACGCCCCTGCCGCGCTTCGGCAGAAGATCGAAGGCATCATCCGCCGCATTGAGCCCGAAGTCAGGGTGATGTCCGCCGATACCGGCGGCGCTGTCAGCCATGAGGCGGAAGGTTCGCAGCAGGATTCACAGGTGCGCAGGTTCATCATTGGCGGCGCATTGTTCGCTGCGGCAATGCTGCTGTCCTTGCCTGAGCTTTACAAACTGGCCCTTTTCATCGCGAGCTACCTCATTGTGGGCGGCAGCGTAGTCTGGCGGGCTGTCAAAAGCATCGCGCGCGGACAGCTGTTCACGGAATACTTCCTGATGAGCGTCGCGACCATCGGCGCTTTCCTGATCGGGGATTATGCCGAAGGCGTCGCCGTGATGCTGTTCTATTTGGTGGGCGAGTACCTGGAAGACAAGGCAGTCGACCGTTCGCGCCGCGCCATCACGGCGCTGGGCGACATCCGGCCCGACCATGCCAACCTCAGCCTGGGCCGGGAATTGAAGCGCGTATCCCCTCAGGAAGTACAGGTTGGTGACATCATCGTCGTCAAGCCCGGGGAGAGAATCCCCCTGGACGGCAAGGTCATCAAGGGCAGCGCATCGGTGGATACCTCCGCCCTGACAGGCGAATCGATGCCGCGGCTGCTTGAGTTGGGCATGGAAGCGCTCAGCGGATTCATCAGCCAAAATGGCATGCTGACCCTGGAAGTGACCAAGAGCTATGAAATGTCCACCGTGTCCAGGATACTGGAACTGGTTGAGAACGTCAGCGCCAGAAAAGCGCCGACCGAGACCCTGATGGCCAAATTTGCCGGGATCTACACGCCCATCGTTGTTTTCAGCGCCCTGGCGCTGGCGCTTATCCCGCCCCTGGTAATACCCGGCGCCGGCTTTTCGGACTGGGTTTACAGGGCACTGATCTTCCTGGTGGTCTCTTGCCCCTGCGCGCTGGTCATCTCCATTCCCCTGGGCTTCTTTGGCGGCATCGGCGGCGCGTCAAAGCGGGGCATCCTGATCAAGGGCGGCAATTATCTGGAAGCGCTTGCCCAGGCGGAAACAGTGATTTTTGACAAAACGGGTACCTTGACAAAGGGCGCGTTTGCCGTCACACAGGTAAGCCCGCAGACGGGCTTCAGCCGGGAAGAACTCATCCGGGCCGCGGCATATGCAGAAAGTTATTCAAACCATCCCATCGCCCTATCCATCCTCAAGGCCTTCCCCGGTGAAGTGGAAAAAGGCCTGATAGAGAAATTCGAAGAAGTGCCGGGGCTCGGGGTCTCCCTGACGGCAGAGGGCAAGGAACTCCTGGCCGGCAGCAGCCGCCTGCTGCAATCCCGGGGCATAGCGTGCGGCTTTGCCGATGACCGGGATGCTGTGGTGCATGTAGCCATCGACGGCGCCTGCGCCGGCCATCTGGTCATCGCTGACGAAATGAAAGCGGACGCGGCGCTGACCATCCGGTCGCTCAAAGCGCTGGGTGTCAAGCGAACGCTGATGTTCACGGGCGACCTGCGGCAGACGGGCGAAGAAGCAGGCCGACTGCTGGGCATGGACGGGGTGTATTCGCAGCTGCTGCCGGCCGACAAGGTCGCCCTGATGGAAAAAATCATGGATGGAAAATCTGCGAAGGGCAAGATCGCGTTTGTCGGAGACGGCATCAACGACGCGCCGGTGCTGGCGCGCGCCGATGTGGGCATCGCCATGGGCGCGCTGGGCTCGGACGCGGCCATCGAGGCGGCGGACGTCGTCATCATGACGGATGAGCCGTCCAAGGTGCTTACTGCCATTCGCATCGCCAGGAAGACCAGGCGCATCGTCTGCCAGAACATCGCCTTTGCCCTGGGTATCAAGGCAGTGTTCCTGCTGCTGGGCGCGGCGGGCATCGCCACCATGTGGGCGGCGGTTTTCGGCGATATGGGCGTGGCCCTGATCGCCATCATGAACTCCCTGCGCGCGCTGAATACGAAGAACCTGTAAGCGGACTGACGGCTTCAGGGCAGTTTGTTGCCCGCGGCGACATACAGCTTGTACCAGTCCTGGCGGCTGAGCGCAATATCAGCGGCCGCGGCAATATCGCAAAGTCTGTCCACCTTTGTGGTGCCAAGCACCACCTGCATACGGGCGGGATGGCGCAGGATCCAGGCCGCCGCGATGGCGGAAGGGCTGACCTTGTACAAGCCTGCCATCTCATCCAGGCAGGCATTGACCTCGGGGAATTTTTCATTGCCCACAAAGACGCCCTGGAACATGCCATACTGGAAGGGGGACCAGGCCTGCACGGTGATGCCCTTGAGGCGGCAATAATCCAGGATGCCGTTGTCGTGGTCAAAGGAATTTTCATTCTTCATGTTGACGTTGATGCCCGCGTCCGCCATACCGGTGAACATCAGGCTGAACTGCAGCTGGTTGAAGAGCAGTTTTTGTTCAACGGCTGATTTCAGAAGCCTGATCTGGTTGGGGCTTTGGTTGCTGACGCCAAAGTGACGCACCTTGCCCGACTTTTCAAGCTGATTGAATGCTTCAGCCACTTCCTGGGGTTCCACCAGGGCATCCGGCCTGTGCAGCAGCAGCACGTCCAGATAGTCGGTCTTGAGGCGCTTGAGCGAACCGTCGACCGAGGCCAGGATATGCTCTTTTGAAAAATCAAAGAAAGTATCGCCCTTGGTCTTGTTGATGCCGCACTTGGACTGCAGAAAGACCTTATCGCGGGAGATAGCCGCGGTATGGAAGGCCTTGCCAAAGACCTCCTCGCTCTTGCC
>CAZPBJ010000002.1:0-128164 GCA_964584685.1 uncultured Christensenella sp.
ATTGTTCCAAAGCCAGGACATGTTGGCGCCTTCGCTGTTGGCTTTTCTCTGCACGCGGACGCAGCCATGGCTTGCCTTGACGCCAAGCTGGCGCTCCTGGATGCTGTAGTCCTTCCAGCCCGTGGATTCGTTCAGGATGTAGGGAACCTCGTGCAGCAGCGAGCCGCCGTTGATGCGCATGCCCATCGGGCACACCAGGTTGCCGGCAAGGAAATCCCCTACGCGGCTCACCATCAGGTATTCACCAGAAGGCGTCTCGTTCCATGGCTGCTGTTTGGTGGGATTGCCGGTGGATATGACCAGTGTCGTAAAAAGCTTGCCATCCTTGAAGACATACATCTCCTGCTTCAGCTTGTCTATCAGGATCCCGTAGTCGGTGCGGGGCGTGGTCGTTTCAAGGTATTGGGTCTCCACATAGCCTTTGATGACGTCATCGGTATCCCCGTAACCCCTGCGCGTGCGGTTGTCAGGGCCGTAGGAACTGTTGTTGGCTTCAATCAGCGACCAACCGTTATCCAGTGTCTCCAGCACATGAACACCTTGGGATACATAAGTGATCTCACCCACAATATTGCTGCGCTGCGTACTCTTGTCGGGCGCCGCGCGCAGTTTGTAGGTCTCACGCTGGTCACCGCCCTGTATGACAGTGAGAGGCTGCATCATGACATCCCAAATGGCCTTTTCATTCCACTGGCCAACCGGCAGCGTCCAATAGCTTGTGCCCCGCTTCTCCGGAGCGATTGGCTCCAGGCTGGGAATCTTGTATGGCTTGGGGCTGGGCGACGGCTGAGGCGTAGCTTCGGGGATGGTCTGCACGCTGACCACCAGGTGATAGGGGTTGCTGGTGAAGCCCTCTGAATCTGTCAAGGTCAACGATAGCGTGCGGGTGCCAGGAGCGGCAGCCTGCTGATCAAGCAATCCATCCCAGGGAACGGTGATCTCCCCTTCCGCAATCTGCAGGTGCGATATTTCCTTCTGTTTGAGGTCATCCTCGAGAATCATCAGCCTCAGGGTGCCCGCCATGTTGGCGACGGCGCTGATCGACCAGCTGCTCCCCGGCATGATGGAAGGATCGCTCACCTGCAGCGCGCTCAGCTGCGGGCTGGGTACGCCCAGTGTGATGCCGGTTGCGGCAGTCAGGTCACCGAGTGTCAAAACCATGCGATATTCGCCTGCCGGGATGGCTTGCCCGGAAGGGTCCAGACCATTCCAGAACAGGCTGTTGTAGCCCTGGGAAGCGGCAAGGTCATCCCGGATCACCGCGACGGGCTTGTCCGCGCTGTCCCTCAGCTCCAATTTGACTGACGCGGATACGGGCGAGAGAAAGCTGATCCGCTCGGTCTTGCCCGGACGGAGATGGCTTGGCATATCTTGAAACGAGAGCGTGTCCTCTGCTGCCCGAACGGCAGGAATCACGCTGCTCATCATCATCAGCAAGGCAACCAGGATCGTGGCAAGGGATTTTCTCTGCATTGAACCCTCCCGAATAAAAAGAAAAGGAGCCGCCGCCATGATATCAGATGCGGAGCCCCTCTTCAAGCGCATAATGTTAATAGAATGTGAACCATGACATGGAATTGAAATGGTTAAGCCTTGCTGATGATTTACTTGATCGCGCCTTCCACCATGCCTTTTATGATATACTTTTGCGCGAAAAGGAAGAGGACAATGATGGGGATCATCGCCAGCAGCGCGCTTGTCAGGATCAAATCCCACTGCTTGAGGTAACTTCCGGCAAAGGAAGTAACAGCCAGCGGGATGGTCTGAACCTGCCCCGCGGACCCCAATATCAGCAGGGGCAGCAGGAAATCGTTCCAAATCCAAATGCCGTTGAGGATGAGAACGGTAATGAAGGTGGGCTGAAGCAGCGGCATGACGATCTCAAAGAAGGTCCTTGCCTGGCTGCAGCCGTCGATTGTCGCGGCTTCCTCAAGTTCCATCGGAACGCCTTTGATGAAGCCATGCAGGATGAAGATGGACATTGAGCAGCCAAAGCCCAGGTAGGCAAACACGATGCCGTGATAGGTCCCCAGGAGCGGGAAGCCGATCCCATCGCCCATGACCTTGAACCACTTGACCAAGGGGAACATAACGACCTGGAAGGGGATGACCATGGCGGCAACAAAGAACATAAAGATGACAGTAGACCATTTCTTTTTGTTGCGCACCAATGCCCAGGCGCACATGGACGAAAATATGGCGATGACCGCCAGGCTGATTACTGTGATGACGGCTGAATCAATGAACGCGCCGATGTAGTCTGTGGAGGGATTATTGAAGATGGCTGTAACATTGGTGATCATCTGCCCCCAATACGCAGGGAATGCGACAGGGCTGAAGATGATTTCCTTGGCAGTCTTGGCGGAGTTGAGGATAACCAGGAAAAAGGGCATCATGAAGATAATAAACAACAGAACCGCGAAGACTTCCAGTACAATGATGCCAGCGCCTGACTTATTCTGCTTGGCACGCCCGGCAGGGGTGGCCTTAACGCTCATTCCGCTCATGCTTCCACCTCTTTGCGCTTGTTGAGGTAGACCTGGGCCAATGAGAAGATGACCAGGATTACGAAGAACACGACTGCCTTGGCCTGGGCTTCAGCCATAAGATTGAGTTGGTTGGCGGTTCGGTAAATATCCATCGCAAGCAGCTGGCTGGAGCGTATGGCAGAACCCATGAAACGCATGGCCGGGCCGCCGTTGGTTAGTGTAAAGTTCAGGTCAAACTGCTTGAAAGAGTTGGTGAGAGTGAGGAACAGCGTGATGGTAAACGCGCTGGCCATCATGGGGATCATGATCTTGCGCACACGGGTGATATAATTGGCGCCGTCAACGCTAGCAGCCTCCATAACGCTGTCGGGAATGGACTGGATGGAGGCAACATAGATCATCATTATGTAACCGGCGTATTGCCAGGTATTCACAAAGGACATTGTCCATATGACCATATCCTGACGCGCGATAAGGGATTTTTGCAGGCTGATGATATTCAGAGCGCTGCCAACATCCACAAAAACATTGTTGAAGATGAACTGCCAAATATAGCCAAGAACGATGCCGCCAATCAGGTTGGGTACAAAGAAACCCGCGCGGTATACGTTGCGCAGGCGAACTTTGCTGGTTGCCAGCAGCGAAAGCAGGAAACCAACCACGTTGACAAGCACGATATTGATGACAGTATACATCAGCGTGATCAGGAAGGAGTAGATGAACTGCGGCTGGGTGAACATCGTTGTAAAATTCGAAAAGCCTACCCAGCTCACCACGGGATTGACGCCGTTCCAGTCAGTCATGGAATAGTAAATGCCCAGAAAAAACGGGCAGATGATAACCATGATAAACGCAAACGCGCATGGAAAGATAAACAGGAAATCGACCCAGCCTTTTCTTTTCAAGGTCCATCCTCTCCTTCAAATGGTTTTTCGGTAAATGCCAAAGGTATTCAATTTCAGTTTTCTGATTGTGACATGCCGCCACAAAAGGAAAGGGGGAAGGCCGCGTGATGCAGGCCTCCCCCCAATGAGTAATTACTTGGTCTTTAGGGCTTCAAAGGCTGCCGTTACGTCAGCTACGAACGCTTCCACGTCACGATCTACGCCAAACAGCTCAAAGATCGGGCCCAATGTGCCCTGGTTGAAACCGTCCGGGTTCTGGCCAAAGTACCAGTTGTAGTTGCCCCCGCGCGCACTGGCTTCCACCAGGGCCTTGGAGAACTGGCCTGTAGGCAGCAGGGTGACTGACTTGAAGGCGGGCACCATGCCTGCTTCGGCGACCATATAATTGGCGCCTTCGGGTGACAGGGCCATGAAGTTCAGGAATTCAACCGCGGCAGCCTGATCTTCGGGACTGGCCTTGGCATTGACCACAAACCAGCTGGGGGCTGCCATGAACAAGCCGTGTGTCTCCTGCTCCAGGAAGTTGTGGGAGATGTATCCCATGGGGAATTCTGCGCCAAGCTGCTTCATGTTGGGATCCACCCAGTTGCCCTGCGTGATGAACGCTGCTTTGCCCGAGGCAAATGCCGCGACCTGCGAGTCGTAGTTGCCGTTGAGCAGGATGTTCTGATCCGCGTAGTCAAACAGGAGCTTGAGGTAATTGGCAAATGCGGTCAGGCGCTCCTTGTCCACTTCGCCCTTCATCAGCGCATCATGGACGGAAGAATCATTGTAATCGAGGTATCCTGCGTAGAAAGAGTTGAACACATGCTGGGAGGTCACCCACCACAGGCCGCCTGCCACAGAAGTGCCAACGCTTGTGACGCTGTCAAGGCCAAGCTCGGCCTTCATGCCGTCCAGCTTCTCAAATGCCGCCTTAACGGCTGAGAAAGTGGTCAGGGTGGCGGGGTCAATGCCGGCCTTTCCAAGGATTTCAGCATTGTAGCCAAGGCCGAAGCCTTCCATGGCGATCGGGAATCCGACCGCCTTGCCATCCGGCGCGTAGAAAGCCAGATCCGTGTCCTTGACCCACTCGGCGCCGGACATGTCGGCAATGTAGTCTTTCCACAGTTCGTAGCCGCCCTTGCCCTCGATCATGAATATGGTGGGCATCTGGTCAGCCGCGAGTTTCGCCTTCAGGGCTCCGCCGTAATCGGCGCCGCCGCCAAAGGTCTCAACCGTAACGGTGACACCCTCGTGGGTTTCGGTATAAAGCTTGCCGAACGCCTGGATCATTGGGTCGATCTCGACCTTGAGTTGGAACAGGTTGACCTTCGCGTTCTCAGCGGACGCGGGAACGATTGCCAGGCCCATGACGAGCACCGCAATCACGACCAGGGAAAGTAGTTTGCGCATGGTATCCTCCTTTATTTTGGGTTTTATGCATTCAGACAAGTGTTTACCTGTCATAGCATCCGTGATCAGCACGTATTGTCGCTGTAATGATAGTATACCCCGCACCCCGGATTGTCAATCGAATAACGCAGGAAATTATGCATTGAATTGTAAAGGAATGGCTGATGGGCTATAATCCGCGTACGGAATATGCTGCCGGGAGGATCAATGACACAGGCACTGGAAGTGGTCATGGACGCGCTGAATACACTGCGCGCGCCTTTGGCAATGAACGAGTATGATCTGCACAAGCAGATCGCCCAGGCCTTGACCTCGCGCGATCTGAACTTCCTGCACGAACACGCCTTGATGCCCCGCTGCCGCATCGACTTCCTGGTAGGCGATATCGGCGTGGAGGTCAAACGGAGCCGGCCAAACAAGACGACTCTGCTCAAACAAGCCGAGCGTTATCTTGCCTGTGATACGCTGTCCGCTGTCATTCTGGTGATGGAACAGGCATTTGACCTGCCTCCCGTTATATTGGGCAAACCCTGCCTGGTGATAAGTTTACAGAAACTCTGGGGCATCGCCAACCCTGCCGGCAAGGCGGCAAAAAGCGGGACGGCAGCCCCGGCAATTGAAGACAGCGCGCAGGAACCGCCTGAAGATATTCCAGTGCCCGCTTATCTGGCACCCGTTCATACGAACGGCCATCTTTACGGAACGCTCTCGTATAACAAGCGCAGCAAATTGTGGCAGATCAAAGGAGAACCTGCGCTGACCCAAATGGCCAAGCGCCTGTTTCCGGGCAGTGAATCGGGCAAGCGCGGCATCGCGCGCTTTGGCGCGCATCGGCGCATCATAGGCGATATTGCCTGGCTGATGCAGCGTTATCCCCTGGCTGTCGCCCCCGCCGACCTGGACCGCTGGGATGAGGCGCTTAAGGAAGCGCTGGACTATGCCAGGCAAAAGGAAGCGCTGTTTGCCCCGCAGGCGGATATCCCGCCCCCGCAGGGGGTCTTTTTGGGAGAGCTGCGCCACTTTCAACTGGAGGGCTTCAGCTGGCTTTGCCGCGTGAAAAGGGGCTTGCTGGCTGATGAAATGGGGCTTGGCAAAACCGTTCAGGCCCTGGCCTGCCTGGCGAAGCTTGACAGCTTCCCCTGCCTTCTGGTGGTGCCGCCGCACCTGGTGCGCAACTGGCAGGCAGAGATTAAGCGCTTCCTCTCCCTGAACGGCAACCTGCCGCGCGTCCATGTGCTTCAGGGAATCAAACCCTACAGCCTTCCCAAAGCTGACATCTACATCGTCCATTATCTCCTGCTGCGCGGCTGGAAAGAAGCTTTGCCGCAAATGACGTTCAAGGCCCTTGTCTTTGACGAGATCCAGGAACTGCGCCATGCGGGCACCGAGAAATACTCCGCGGCCAGCCTCTTGTCCTCGTCCTGCGACAGGGTATACGGCCTCAGCGGCACCCCCATCTATAATAACGGCGGGGAGATCTGGAATGTGGTCAACATCCTGGATTTTCATTTTCTGGGCGACTTTGAGAGTTTCACGCGCGAGTGGTGCTATGGGTACGGCAACAATGTGGTCATCAAGCCTGAACTGCTGGGGGATCACCTGCGGCGGGAAGGGCTGATGCTCAGGCGGACCAAAAAGCAGGTGCTGCCCGAACTGCCCGACAAGCGCAGGCTGGTTCAGGAAATTGACTCCGACAGCACTGCCTACAAGAAACTGATGCAGCCTGTGCTGGACAAACTGCGGCGCTGGTCAAAAGACCAGGCCCTGACAGCATCCCAGCGGGCGCTCCTGGAAGGTCAGATCTCCCAGGAGGAACGCCAGGCAACCGGCATCGCCAAGGCCCCCTATGTCGCCCAATTCGTGCGCGCGCTGCTGGAATCAGGCGAAAAAGTGCTGCTGTTCGCGCATCACCACGCGGTCATGGACACTTATCGCGCTGACCTCAAGTACCTTTCCCCCGCTTTCATCACCGGGCGTGAAACAGGCGAGCAAAAGGAGAAGAGCGTGCTGCGCTTTACGGAAGGCCGCACCGACCTGTGCTGCATCAGCCTGCGCGCTGCCAGCGGCCTCAACCTGCAGCGCGCAAGCTGCGTGGTATTTGGCGAACTTGACTGGTCCCCCGCCGTGCACAGCCAGGCAGAGGACAGGGCGCACCGTATCGGGCAAAAGGACAGCCTGCTTTGTTATTACCTGGTCAGCCCCAGGGGCTCGGACATGGACATCCAGGAGCGCCTTGGCCTGAAGGTCAGCCAATTCCTGGGATTGATGGGAGAAAGCCCGCAGAGCGCCGAAGAAGACGCGCAAAGCGCAAGCATCGCCAGGCAGCACGTTCAGCGCCTGATTGAGCGCTGGCAGCCTGAATTGCAGCCCCCGGCTGTTTGACAAAGGATTGTCCGTGCCTTATCATAATCGCAGAAAAGGGGGCAATTGATGCGCGTTTTGGGTATTGATCCGGGCCTTGCTACACTGGGCTGGGGCGTGGTGGATTCCGGTACGGCAAACCCCGTTTTCGTCGCATGCGGCGTAGTCAGCACACCCGCCCGCACCCCGTTGCAGGACCGCCTGCTGCAAATCAAAACCGGCCTTGAAGAACTGCTGGCAAATTACCGGCCCGATGAGATCGTATTTGAAGAACTCTTTTTCGCCAAGAACGTCACCACCGCCTTCACCGTAGGCGCTGCGCGCGGCGTTGCGGTGGCAACCTGCGCCGGCTTCACCCCCCTGCTGTATGAATACACGCCCATGCAGATCAAACAGGGTATCACGGGCTACGGCAAAGCCGACAAGGCCCGGGTGCAGCAGATGGTCATGCTGATTTTGAAGCTCAGCGACATCCCCCGCCCCGATGACGCAGCCGACGCTGTGGCGGCGGCTGTCACCCATATCAACACCGGTCCGGCAAAATTCCAGTTTCGCATGAAATAGAGGGCAGACATGTACGCATTCATTGAAGGAACAGTCGAGCACAAAACTTCCGGCGAGCTGATCATTTCGGCCGGCGGCGTGGGTTACCAGATACAGTGCACGCAGGCCGCGCTGTCATCGGCTCCCGCCAAAGGCGAGTTCATGCGCGTTTACACCTGGCTGTCCGTGCGTGAAGACGCGATGGAGCTGTTTGGCTTTCAGTCGCCCGAAGAGAAACGCATGTTCCTTCAGCTCAACAGCATCTCGGGCATCGGCCCCAGGACCGCACTGGGGGTACTGGCATCCATGCCGCTGCAGGATTTGACCCTGGCCATCATGACGGGCGATACGGTCATGCTTTCGCGTGCGCCGGGCATCGGCAAAAAAACCGCTCAGCGCATCGCCCTTGAACTAAAGGACAAATTGAGCGCCGGCGACCTTGCCGCAGACCAAAACATTGCCCCGTTCAAGGGCTCCATGCAGGACGGCGCCGTAGCGGAAGCCATCCTCGCCCTGCAGTCCCTTGGCTACACGCAGTCAGAGGCTGCACGGGCAGTCTCACTGGCGCACCAGAGCGCGGGTACCGACGAAAAGGCTGATGTCCTTGTGCGCATGGCGCTGCGCGGCATGACGAAAGGATGAGCATGGAAAGCGATCGCATCTTGACCTCGGATATTCGCCGGGAAGACGACCAGATCGAAACCTCCCTGCGTCCAAAGGCCCTGCGCGATTATGTGGGGCAGGCACCCATCAAGGAGAGCCTTTCCATCTACATCAAAGCGGCGCTCACACGCCGCGACGCGCTGGACCATATGCTGCTCTACGGACCGCCCGGCCTTGGCAAGACAACGCTTGCCTGCATCGTCGCTGCCGAGATGGGTCAAAATGTCCGCATCACTTCCGGCCCTGCCATCGACAGGCCGGGCGACCTGGCCTCCATCCTGACCAACCTCAATGCCGGCGACCTGCTTTTTATCGATGAGATCCACAGGCTGTCCCGCGAAGTGGAAGAGGTCCTTTACCCCGCGATGGAAGATGGCGCGCTGGATATCATGATAGGCAAGGGTCCCACCGCTCGCTCGATGCGCCTTGACCTGCCGCGCTTCACCCTGGTTGGCGCGACCACGCGCGCGGGCCAGCTATCAGCGCCGCTGCGCGACCGCTTCGGCATGATGTTCCGCCTGGAAATGTATTCGCCCGAAGAACTTGGCCAGATCCTCAAGCGCAGCGCGCGTATCCTGGGCATGCCCTTTGACCCTGCCGGCCTGGATGAGATCGCGCGCCGCAGCCGCGGCACGCCCAGAATCGCCAACCGCATGCTCAAACGCGTGCGCGACTACGCGCAGGTGCGGGCGCAGGGGCGCATCACGCTGCAAGTGGCGCACGAAGGGCTGGACATGCTGGACGTGGACGGCCTGGGCCTCGACCGTGTCGACAGAAACGTGCTGCTGACAATGATCGACAAGTTTTCAGGCGGTCCGGTCGGGCTGGATACCCTTGCCGCCTCCACGGGTGAAGACGCTGTCACCATTGAGGATGTGTATGAGCCTTACCTGCTGCAGCTGGGCTTTATCCAGCGCACGCCGCGCGGCCGCGTCGCGACCGATTTGGCATACAGTCACCTGCAGCGGACACCGCCTGCCCGATCAGGCAATGAGAATGATGGGCAGCTGGCTTTCTTTGATGCGGACAAGTGATTTTGATTATGCCCTGCCAAAGGAACTGATCGCGCAGACCCCCGTCAGCCCGCGCGATGCCAGCCGCATGCTGGTCTGCAACCGCGGCGACGGACAGCGTCAGAACCGCATGTTCCGTGATCTGCCGGGTTTTTTGCGCTTTGGGGATGTACTGGTTATCAATGAGACGCGCGTCATCCCTGCCAGGCTTCTGGGCATCAAGGCGGAAACCGCTGTCCCGGTCGAGTTCCTTTTGCTCAAGCGCATGGGGACGGATGTCTGGGAAGCTCTGGTCAAACCCGGCAGACGGCTGCGCGAAGGCACGATGGTCAGCTTTGGTGATGGTCTGCTGCAGGCCAGGGTGGAAGGGAGCCTGCCCGAAGGCACCCGCAGGGTGCGCTTCATCTATGAGGGTGTGTTCGAAAACATACTGGATACCCTTGGCGAGACACCGCTGCCTCCCTATATCCACGAGAAACTGAGTGACCGCGGACGCTACCAGACCGTATACGCCAAACAGGACGGCAGCGCCGCAGCTCCAACGGCGGGCCTGCATTTTACCGATGAAATACTGGACCGTATCCGGGACAAGGGCATCGTCATCGCGCCGGTGCTGCTGCATGTGGGGCTTGGCACCTTTCGCCCCGTCAAGGCAGAGAACCTGTCGGACCATGCCATGCACAGCGAATACTATGAAGTCACGCCCGAGTCAGCCGACCGCATCAACACAGCCAGGCGCAACGGCGGCCGTATTGTCTGCGTGGGAACCACAAGCGTGCGCACGCTGGAGACAGTGGCTGACGCACAGGGCGCCATACATGCGGGCAGCGGCGAAACCGGCATCTTCATCACGCCCGGTGTGTCTTTCAAGGCTTGCGACTTGCTGCTGACCAATTTTCACCTGCCGCAAAGCACGCTGCTGATGCTGGTCAGCGCCTTCATGGGCCGCGAGAACGCCTTGAGTGCGTACGGGGAAGCTGTACGGGAGAAGTATCGTTTTTTCAGCTTTGGCGATTGCATGCTGATAGGCGACGCCCTGATCATCAATGCATAATGCAGTATCACAGGAAAGCTGGTGAAAGCCTGATGCTGCCCATTTTGGTCATCGGCGGCATGAACATGGATATCCTGGGGATCCCGGACGCAGGCTTCACCCTGCGCGACTCAAACAGCGGGCAGGTTCGTTTCCAGCCCGGAGGCGTAGGGCGAAATATCGCCCAGCACCTTGCTGCGCTTGGCGCGCAGGTTGAACTCATGACCGTGCTGGGCAGCGATGCCAACGCGGATGCCCTTGAAGCAAGTTGTGACAAACTGCATATCGGCCTGCGTTACGCGCTGCGTGTGCCGGACAGGACATGCGTGTATCTTGCCATACATGACAGCGAGGGGGACATGATCGCCGCGCTCAACGATATGGGCCCGATGAAGCGGCTCAATGCCCGAAGCCTGGAAGCCGCGCTGCCGCCCGATGCCTTCAGCGCCTGCGTGCTTGACGCAAATTTGAGCGAAGAAACGCTGACGGCTGCCGTTCAGCATATTCAAGCGCACTTCATCGCTGATCCTGTCAGCTGTGTCAAGGCTGACAGGCTGCGCTGTATCCTGCCGCGGCTGACCGCGCTCAAGCCAAACCTGCGCGAGGCGATGCAGCTGACCGGCCGCAAGACTGTCGAAGAGGCGGCCGCTGCCTTGCTTGACACCGGATTGCGCCAAGTATATATTTCCCTTGGAAGCAAAGGCCTTTACTACGCGTCCGGTGAATACAGGGACTATTTGCCGGCGCTTCCCGTGCCCAACGCCCCCGCTACCGGCGCGGGCGACGCGATGGTCGCAGGCATCGGTTTTGCCATTGCGCAGGGCAAATCCATCCGGGATATCGCGCTGTTTGGCAGAGCCTGCTCCGCCTGTCACCTGGAAGCCATGGCGAAACCATCTTCATGAAGCGAGGAGGATAAGGTCACATGGAGCATTTGCAGATTTCACGCAAGGTTGAAGAAGCCCTCAATCAGGATCGGCCGGTGATTGCCCTGGAAAGCACCATCATCAGCCACGGTATGCCCTACCCTCAAAATGTCGAGACCGCCCTTGCCTGTGAAAAGCTGGCCAGGCAGCATGGCGCGGAACCTGCCACCATCGCAGTTATCGGCGGCCGCTTGTGCGCCGGCCTCACGGAAGATCAGATCGAGTACATTGGCAAGACGGGCCAGGCGGTCCAAAAGGCCAGCCGGCGCGACCTGGCCGTGCTGACAGCCAGAAAACAGGACGGCGCGACCACGGTAGCCGCAACCATGATCATCGCAGCCCTTGCCGGCATCAAGGTTTTCGCTACCGGCGGCATAGGCGGCGTTCATCGCGGCGCGCAGACAAGCATGGATATTTCGGCTGACCTTGAGGAACTGGCAAGGACACCGGTCGCCGTTGTTTGCGCAGGGGCAAAAGCGATCCTGGACCTTGGCCTGACGCTTGAGTATCTGGAAACCAAGGGGGTGCCCGTCATTGGCTACCGGACGGATGAGCTTCCCGCCTTTTACACGCCAAAAAGCGGGTTTCCGGTCGACTACCGCATGGATACGCCCGAGGAGATCGCCGCGGCCATCCGCGCGCAGCACTGCCTGGGATCGGCGGGCGGCATGCTGATCACCAATCCCATCCCCGAGAAGTACGCCATGCCCTATGGCGTCATCAGCGCAGCCATCGAAAACGCCCTGCGTGAAGCCGATCGCAAGGGCATCAAGGGCAAGGCAACGACGCCTTTCCTGCTGGCCAAGATTACCGAACTGACAGGCGGCCAGAGCCTGGAAAGCAATATCCATCTCGTTTTCAATAACGTGACGCTTGCCGCAAAGATCGCAGCCGCCTTGTAAGCCGAGGCTGGCACTAGTAAAAAGCCGCGCCTGCCTAAGCAGTTCGCGGCTTCTTGATGTTTGGTTCAGGCGTTGGCTCTGTTAAGGGCCTTGGCCAGGCGGGACTTCTTGCGGTCAGCGGTGTTCTTGTGAACAACGCCCTTGGACGCCGCTTTATCGATGGTGGAGGTGACGACGCGCAGCTCCGAGGCAGCGGAACCGGGATCGGCAGCAAGCACCGCGCTAAACTTCTTGACTTCGGTCTTCACGCCGGACTTCACCATGCGATTGCGAAGATTCTTCTTCTTGTTGGTCTTCACACGCTTGATGGATGACTTGATGTTGGGCAACTTCTTTCACCTCCACAAATAGACTGCGCTTAACAAGCAAAAGTTAGTTTATCACAGATCGACGCGGCGCGCAAGTACTATTTTTTGGGATTTTAGCGCCTTTTGAAGCCCTGAGCCCCTTAGTCCAGCGCCGCCAAGAGTGTCCGCAGGCTGTCCTTGGCATCGCCAAACATCAGCATGACATTCCGCATGTCCCGATAAAGCGGGTTGGGGACCCCGGCATAGCCCGGTTTTGAGTCAAAATTACAGATGATCACGCGTTTGGCGTTTTCGACATCCAGCACCGGCATGCCGTAGATGGGCGTGCCTTGCGCCGAATTGGCGGCCGGATTGATGACATCGTTGGCGCCCACTACAATGGCAAGGTCGGTCTTGGCCATATCAGGGTTGATCTCATCCATCTCAAAGAGCTCATCATAAGGAATATCCACCTCTGCCAGAAGCACATTCATATGCCCGGGCATACGGCCTGCAACGGGATGTATGGCAAAGCGGACATGTTTTCCCTTGCTCTCCAGTGCGTCGCGCAGCGCTTTCACCTGCTCTTGTGCCTGTGAGATCGCCATGCCGTAACCGGGGACAATGACGATTTCCGCTGCCTCGATCAGCCAGACAGAAGGATCCTTGACCTCAGCAGCCCCCTCGGGTTCATAGGATTGGTTATCCGAGGAGATAGATGGCAGTGACTCGGTCGGAAGCGCTTCCCCCAGGGGCTTTGCGCTTTTGCCAAGAAGGATTGCGGAAAGCCTGCGGTTCATGGCGCGGCACATGATCTGCGTGAGCAGGAGGCCGCTTGCACCCACAATGCCGCCAACCGAAACCAGCAGCACATCGCCGACTGCCATGCCGGCAATCGCCGCGGCTACACCCGAAGTGGAATTAAGCAGTGAAATGGTGATGGGCATATCCGCACCGCCAACCGGTAAGGCGAACAGCAAACCAAATGCCAAGCCGCTTATCAGCGTAACAATGCTCATAATCGTACGCCGGGCCGGTAAAATCCAGGCGAGCAGCACGCCTGTCAGCATGAGCGCGAAACTGAGCGCCGTCCATAACTGATGCAGCGGCAAACGCACAGGTTTCTGAGGCAGGATGCGGTGAAGCTTGCCTGCCGCAACCAGGCTGCCTGAAAAGGTCAGCGCGCCCACGCAAAGCGCTGATTCCGCCGTGACCAGGGCAAAGGCACTGAGAACCGCAGCATTTTTTATCGTCAGCCAGGCCGCGACCGCGCTGGCAGCGCCGCCCAAACCGTTGAGCAGCCCAACCATCTGGGGCATTGTGATCATCCGGACGACTCTGGCCAGCACAAGGCCTGCAATCAGGCCGACTGCCAGGCCGGCCCAAACAAAAGCATCTTCAAGCACCCTTTCCCTGAGCAGAATGATGATGACGGCAGCCAGCATGCACAGCGCGCTGAGCCTATTGCCCCTGACCGCGGTCTTGACCCGGCTCATCCAGCGGATGCCAAGCAGGACCCCAAGGCTGAGAAGCGCTGAAAGGGCATAATACAGGATATCGCTCATTGCGCATGCCCCTTGTCATCGGAGCCCTTGAACATCCTGAGCATCCTGTCGGTGACAGCAAAGCCCGAGACCACGTTGATCATGGCACAAACAATTCCCAGGAAACCAAGAAGCCGGCTGCCAAAGACAAGCGCTCCTGCAGTCGCGGAAATCACGCCCAGGATCGTGATGCCGGAAAGCGCGTTCATGCCGCTCATCAGCGGGGTGTGCAGCAGGCTGGGCACATCCTTGATCAGTTTATAGCCAAGCAATGTGGCGGCGATGAATATCAGGACAAGGATAAGCTCCCCGCTCATAGGCCCATGGCCTCCCTGGCCCCCTGATGCACGACCTTGCCGCCCTGCGTGGTGAGGATGCCCTGCACAATGGGATCGGAGGGGTCCAGCACGATAGTGCCGTCCTTGACCAGATACTTGACCAGGTTGTAAACGTTTTGCGAGAACATCCAGGTGGAACTGGTAGGCAGCAAGCCCGGAATGTTCTTGATGCCAACCAGGTTGATCAGGTCCCTTTGGACCACCTCACCGGGCACAGTGCCCTGGCAGTTCCCGCCCTGGTCAATGGAGATGTCCACAATGACGGAACCGGGCTTCATGGTCCTGACCATGTCATTGCTGATGATGACTGGCGCCAGCTTGCCGGGAACCAGCGCGCTGAGGAAGACAATGTCCATTTTTGGCAGATGCGGAGCAATGAGGCTGCGCTCACGCTCAAGCATCTCATGGCTCAAGTTGAGCGCATACCCGCCGGGCCCGGCCGCCTGCTCCTCGGGGATATCGATATCGATGATCTTGGCGCCAAGGGACTGCGCCTGCTCACGCGCGGCAGCGCGGGTATCAACGGCATAGGTCACAGCGCCCAGGCGTTTGGCCGTCGCCAGCGCCTGAAGCCCGCCTACGCCCACGCCAATGACCAGCGCGTTGAGGGGTTTGATCATGCCCACGGCGCTGAAAATCTGGGGAATGAAGGACGGCAGGAGATTGGCTGCGATCAATATACCCTTATAACCCGCGCAGGTGGACATGGAAGTCAGCGCATCCATGCTTTGCGCGCGGGAAATGCGCGGCACACCGTCCAGCGTGAGGGCAGTCACGCCCTTGGCAGCCATTGCCCTGACCATGTCATGGTTGGACGGCGAGGCGGGATGGACAAAGGTGATCAGGTATTGCCCCGCGTGCATGAGGTCGATCTCATGGCAGGCCGTCCGGTCATTGTAGAGCGGCTCCTTCACCTTGAGGACCAGATCGGCTCTTTGATACAGCTCCCGAGCGTCGTCCAGCATCACCGCGCCAACCGCAGCGTATGCCTCATCATGAAAGTAGGCCCCCAGACCGGCCCCTTTTTCGACCAGTACCTGATGCCCGTCCTTGATCAGCCTGTCGCAGCTGTCGGGTGTAGCGGATACACGGTTCTCACTGTGCATGATTTCCTTTGGGATACCTATAATCATATGCTTGCCCTTTCTCTTTGCTTGTCGTGCGCTCATTATACATTGAATGCATAGAAATAACAAGGCGTCGGGCATCCTTCGCCTGCTGCAGGGAAAAATCCCTTTGACAAGCCTAATATCGCGTGGTAGGATGTCGGCATCGGCAATGACGAAGGACAACCTTCCCCCAGGGCGCCGCACAGAGAGGGCAGTTAACGCTGGAAGCTGCCTGCGGTACCCGGAAGCATTCACTTCACAGCCGCCCGGCTGAACCACAGTAAGCTGGGCCGCTTGACCGCGTTACGGGTTTTGAGCAAAGTGTGAAAGCGCTTTGGAATTTGGGTGGCACCACGGTTAACATCGTCCCTTGCTTTGCATGGGACGTTTTATTATGGAGGCATTATGCGGGAGAAGATTGACGGCATTGTCAGGGAAACGTTGGACAGCCTGTCCGCATTGGACAGCATGGGGGCGCTGGAAGCCCTGCGGGTCAATGTGCTGGGCAAAAAGGGCAGCCTGACCGCCTTGCTGCGCGGTATGGGCCAGGTGGACGTCGCCCTTCGCCCGCAGGTGGGCCAGTGGATCAATGATGCCCGGGTGAAGCTTGAGCAGGTGATTGGCACCCGTGAGCAGGCCCTGAAAAGCCAAGAACGCGCCAGGCAGCTCCTGCGGGAGACCATTGACGTTACGCAGCCTACCGCGCTGCCGCGGGTGGGAACGCCGCATGCCGTCAGCCTCGTGCTCAATGAAGTGGTGAACTGCTTTACGGGTATGGGGTTTGAGGTGGTGGAAGGCCCGGAGGTGGAACTTGACCACTATAACTTTGAGCTGCTCAATATTCCAAAAAACCATCCCGCGCGCGATGCGCAGGACACCTTCTATATTGACGACAGCATCGTGCTGCGCACCCATACATCGCCTGTGCAGGCGCGCACCATGCTGAGCCGTAAGCCGCCCATCCGCATCATATGTCCCGGACGGGTATTCCGCGCCGATGAAGTGGATGCTACACACAGTCCAAACTTCCACCAGATCGAGGGGTTGGTGATCGACAAGGATATCAATATGGGGCACCTGCGGGGAACGCTTGACGCCTTTGCCCACCGCCTGTATGGGCAGGATATCGCCACGCGCTTTCGCCCCAGTTTCTTCCCCTTCACCGAGCCAAGCGCGGAGGTTGACCTCACCTGTTTCAAATGCAAGGGCAGCGGCTGCCGCGTATGCAAGGGCACCGGCTGGATCGAAGTGCTTGGCTCAGGCATGGTCAACCCAAAGGTGCTTGAGATGTGCGGCATCGACTCCACGGTCTATTCCGGTTTCGCATTTGGCATCGGCCTTGAGCGCATCACCATGCTGCGCTACGGCATCCCGGATTTGCGCCTGATGTATGAAGGCGACGTGCGCTTTTTGCGCCAATTCCGTTAAGGGGGAAGAGAGTATGAAAACATCCATGAATTGGCTGAGGCGCTACGTGAACCTGCCTGAAGACCCCTCGACCCTGCAGAAAATGCTCATCGCCACCGGAACGGCAGTGGAGAGCATCGAAGCATTGGCAGCAGAGATCAGCGGCGTTGTCGTTGGCCGCGTACAAAGCTGCCGAGATCATGAAAACAGCAGCCACCTGCATGTATGCATGGTGGATGTCGGCGCGGGGGAGCCCCTCCAGATCGTCTGCGGCGCGCCCAATGTGAAAGAGGGGGTCCTTGTTCCGGTTGCCCTGGTAGGGGCAACGCTCCCCGGCGGGATGACGATCTCTCAGGGCAAGCTGCGCGGTGTTGAATCAAATGGCATGCTCTGCTCAGCTGCCGAACTCAAGGTGCCCCAGGAACTTTACCCTTCGGTTGGCGAGGCGGGGCTGCTGATATTTACGGAAGATCATCCCTTGGACAGCGATGTGAAGCCAATCCTGGGCATCGATGATTACGCAGTGGACGTCGAAGTTCTGGCCAACCGCCCCGACCTGCTGAGTGTCTGGGGCCTGGCGCGCGAGAGCGCCGCGGTGCTGGGTACCGCCTTTAATATGCCTGACCTGGGTTTCCATGAAAAAAGCAGCCGTATTGAAGACCATGTCAGGATATCGGTCATGGATGATGGCTTATGCCCGCGCTACTGCGGGCGCGTGATCAATCATGTGCGCATCGGGCCGTCCCCGCTTTGGATGCGCAGCTTCCTGCACGCCGCCGGCATGCGCGCGATCAACAACATCGTTGACATAACCAACTTCGTCATGCTGGAAACGGGCCACCCCATGCACGCCTTTGACCTGAGCCGGGTGTGCGGAAATGAGATCATCGTGCGCCCCGCCCATGAAGGGGAATCGCTGACGACGCTTGACGGAAAGTTTCACACACTGCGCGGCGGTGAACTGATGATCTGCGACGCGCAGGGCCCCACGGGCCTGGCAGGCATCATGGGCGGCCAGGAAAGCGAGATCACGCAGGATACGCATACTATCCTGTTTGAGTGCGCGGCCTTCGACAGGACGCAGACACGCGTCACAGCGCGTGAACATGGTATCAGGACCGAAGCCAGCAGCCGCTTTGAGCGCGGTGTCAGTCCAATGACCGTGATGACCGCCCTGGACCGCGCCTGCCACCTGGTAGAACTGCTGGGCGCGGGCGAGGTTGTTAGCGGCATGTATGACCACTACCCCCATCCCCTCAAGCAGGCGGCCGTCAAGGGGTCTGTAATGAGGATCGCCGCGCGCACGGGTGTAAGCATCGCTGCGGACGAAATGGTGTCCATCCTCAGGAGGCTGTCTTTTGATGTCACGCTGCAAGGCGATACGCTTACAGCCACCGCGCCTGATTACCGCCAGGATATCGAGCAGGAAGCCGACCTGTGCGAGGAGATCCTTCGCCTTGCAGGTTATGACCGCATCCCGTCCACACGCCTGAGCGGGGAAACGACATCGGGCACGGACAGCATCCTGCGCTCAATGAAGTCCGGATTGCAGGGCGTGCTCAGCGGTCTTGGCTATGATGAGATCATCAACTACTCGTTCTTTGGCCCAAAGCTGCTTGACAGCCTTGGCTTGCCAGGCGATGACAAGCGCTTGCGGGCCCTGCGGATCCGAAATCCCCTTGGTGAAGATACCGCGATTATGCGCACCACGCTGGCCCCGGATATGCTCAAGGTGCTCAGCCTCAATATGGCCCACGGAAACAAGGCTGCCAGGCTTTATGAGTTTGGCACGCTCTTTGACCCTGCCCGCAAAACCGCAGAAGGCTTGCCCACTGAAAGCCATTGCCTGTGCATGGGAAGCTATGGCAAGGATGAAAACTTCTATGCGCTTCGCGACGCCGTGCTGACTCTGCTGGACAAGGAAGGCGTGGATTACGATATCCTGGCGCAGGGAGAGCCTTACCTTCATCCGGGGCGCAGCGCCGTGATCACTTCAAAAAACAGGCAAATCGCAATGGTGGGTGAAGTGCACCCCGACACCGCCGACAGCTTCGCCATGACAGAAAAGTCCTATTTGGCTGAAATCGACCTGGAAGCGCTGTTCAGCAGCACGAAGCCTATCGGCATTGTGCATGATCTGCCCCGCCAACCCGCCGTCAGCCGGGATATCGCGCTGGTGCTGCCTGAATCGCAGCCCCTGCTGCCCGTACTCAATGCCATCAAAAGGGCAGGCGGCGCGCTGCTTGAGGACGCGCAGCTCTTTGATGTATACAAAGGCACGCAATTGGGTGAAGATAAAAAATCAGCGGCTTTCTCCCTTACTTTCCGCAGCGGTGAGCGCACCTTGCTTGAAGCGGAGATTGCCGACCTGGTGGATAAGGTGAAGCGAAGCTGCAAAGCGCAGTTCGGCGCAGCAGTAAGGGAGTAAGTAAAGCAGCCCGGCACTTTGCCGGGCTGCTTTGATGTAAAGTTAAAGCGCAAGCGGCTCTTCGTCAGTCAGGTGATCGATGATGCTGTCAAGCAATGTTCGGAAATCATCCCGGATCAATTCACCCATGGTCAGCACCTCATCATGGTTGATGGGCTGGTCCAGGACGCCTGCGGCCATGTTGGTGATGGCGCTGATGCCAACCACGCGCATGCCGCAGTGACGGGCGACAATCACCTCAGGCACCGTGGACATGCCCACCGCGTCGCCGCCAAGCGCCCTGACCATACGGATCTCCGCGGGTGTTTCATAGCTGGGGCCGTTCATCCAGCAATAGACGCCCTGCTGCAGCCTGATGCTGTGGCGCTGCGCGCGCTGCATGGCGATCTCGCGCAGTTCGGGATCAAAGGCATCGCTCATATCGGGAAACCTTGGGCCAAATTCGTCCAGATTTTTCCCGCGCAGCGGATTCTTGCCCGCCATATTGATGAAATCGGTAATCAGCATCAGGTCCCCGGCTGAAAACGCCGTGTTGACGCCGCCGGCCGCGTTGGTGATGATCAGTGTCTTGACACCAAGCAGGGCCATGACGCGGATGGGCATGGTGACAGCGCCCAGGCTATGCCCCTCATAGTGATGGAAGCGGCCCGACATCACCAACACGCGCCTGCTCTTGACGGTGCCCACCACAAATTTGCCCGCGTGTCCCGGTACAGTGGAGACAGGAAAGCCGGGGATCTTCTCAAAAGAAATCGTATGCGGATCAATCAGGACTTCTTCATAACCTCCCAATCCGCTGCCCAGGATGACAGCGATATCCGCCTCTCCGCAAGCTTTGCGCACCGCTTCGGCGGCCAGCTTCATTTTTTTCATCTTGTCCTCCATCCTCTCAGCTGTACAGTCTGTCCAAAAACGAAACCGCGCCAAAGCGCTGTGTCAAGCCAAAGCAGTCACTGACGGTTGCCGCGACATCGGCGAAAGTCGCCCGTGTCCCTAAATCCACGGCAGTTTCCATCCCCCGATGCCAGGCAATCAGAGGCACATATTCGCGCGTATGGTCAGTACCGCGGAATGTGGGATCACAGCCGTGGTCTGCGGTAATGATCAGCAGATCCTGCGGACCCAATGTCTCCCGGATGAGAGGGAGAGCACGGTCGAAAGATTCCAGGGCTTCGGCATAGCCCCTGACATCGCGGCGATGGCCCCAGATCATATCGGTATCCACAAGGTTGACAAAGCAAAGCCCATTGAAATCCTGCCGCATGTAGTCCAGCGTCGCCTGAATGCAAGCCGGGTTGCCGGCCGCGTGAACAGAACCGGTCAGGCCGCGGTGATTGAATATATCTTCTATCTTGCCGACACCAAGGACAGCGTGGCCATTTGCTTTTAGCACATCGAGTATTGTCAGGCTGACGGGCTCCATCGAGAAATCCTTTCGTCCCTTCGTGCGGGCAAAGGCGCCCTTGTGCGGCCCAAGGAAGGGCCTGGCGATCACGCGGCCAACGCCATAGGCACCCTGCAACTGGTCCCTGGCGATCCGGCATATGGCATACAGCTTGTCAAGGGGAATCACTTCTTCATGGGCTGCGATTTGAAATACGCTGTCTGCGGATGTATAGACAATAGGGTAGCCTGTCTTGACGTGCTCTTCCCCCAGCTCATCCAGAATGACTGTGCCGCTGGAGGCGTAATTGCCCAGTGTCTTTGTGCCGATAGCCCGTTCAAATGCCTTGATCACCGCATCGGGAAAGCCATCAGGGAAGGTTGGAAAGGGATGCTCCAGGCGGATTCCCGCAATTTCCCAATGGCCTGTCGTGGTATCCTTGCCGGGGCTGGTTTCTGCCATCCTGCCGTATGCCCCTTTTGCAGCCTTGTCCGGGGGCAGGTACGCTTGGGCGATATGGCCAAGGCCCATCCCGCGCAGGTTTGGCAAATCAAGCGCTGTCGCGCGGGCCAGATTACCAAGGGTGTTGGCGCCCACATCCCCATATTGGTCCGCGTCAGGCAACGCGCCTGCGCCAAGGCTGTCCAGTACGATCAAGAGCACTTTCTTCATGAACTATTCCCTCCGGTTTGCGCCATTATACCCGAATCGTGAGCGTTTGCATAGGCCGCGGCTTGTAAAGCATCTGCCTTCGCCTGTATAATGCCTCCATCGGAGGGCATTTTGATGGCAGTATGGATCGCGTCGGCGGCCTTTTCCCTGGAGGGACTTGTGAAACGGGAACTGCAGGGCCTGGGCTTTGACGCAAAGGCGGAAAATGGCGCGGTGCGCTTTGAAACGGATACAGCCGGCGCTTTTTTGGCCAACCTGCGCCTGCGCACCGCTGACCGTGTGCTGATGGTGCTGGCTGAGGGCGAGGCGACCAGCTTTGAGCAGCTGTTCCAATTGGTGCGCTCGATTCCCTGGGCTGACTACCTGCCCCGCGACGCCCGCTTTCCCGTCAGCGGGCACTGCGCCAGAAGCCGGCTGATGAGCGTGAGCGATTGCCAGGCCATCTCAAAAAAGGCTATTGTGGAGCGATTGAAGGAGCAGTACAAGACCGAATGGTTTGAGGAAACCGACGCCGTCTACTCCGTTTCCGTCGCCATTCACGGTAATATCGCGCGCGTAACGCTGGATGCCAGCGGTGAAGCGCTCAACCGGCGGGGCTACCGCACCTGGAATGGCGAAGCCCCTTTGCGCGAGACACTGGCGGCCGCCCTGGTGGACCTGTCCCCCTGGCGCGAAGGCACTCCCCTCCATGACCCCTGCTGCGGTACGGGCACTATCCTGATTGAGGCCGCTTTGCGCATGGCAAACAGGGCCCCCGGCTTGACGCGCGCTTTTGCCATGGAGCAATGGGGTTTTGTGGACAAGGCTGCCTGCAAAGCCCTGCGTGAAACCGCCAAGGCCCAGTTTGATCCATCCCTGGTCGAGGGCATTACCGGCAGCGATGTCGACCCCCAAGCGCTGGCTTTATGCAAAAAGCATATTGTACAGGCAGGTCTGGGCGGCAGGATACAGGTCTATGAAAAGGACCTGCGCGACCTGGCACCGCTTGCCGAGAAAACCTGCATCATTACCAACCCGCCCTACGGCGAGCGTTTGTCAAGCAAGAAAGAGGCTGAAACCCTGTACCGCCAGATGCGAAAGCTCGAAGTGAAAACACAGGGCGGCCGCGTCTGCGTGCTGACTTCCAATCCCGCCTTTGAAAAGCTGTTTGGGAAAAGGGCCGCCCACAAGCGGCGCTTGTACAATGGACGGCTTGAATGCGAATACCTGATATTCTGATTTACTCCCTGACTGTTTCGGGCTCCTCAAAGTCCTCCTGTGCGGCTGGCAGGTCGGCACAGACCATCAAGAGGGCGTCTTCACACGTGTCAGGGTAGTATTTCTTGCGCAGGCCCACCTGGGTGAAACCCAGGGAGGCATACAGGCTCTTGGCTTTATCATTCGACTTTCGCACCTCAAGCGTCAGGTAACTGACGCCAAGGTTGGACGCATACTGAAGCAGGGCAAGTGTGATCAATCGCCCGTAACCCAAACCGCGGTATGCAGGCGCAACCGCTATATTGGTGATATGCCCTTCATCCAGGATGATATGCACCCCAGCGAAACCAACGATTTCGCCCGCCGTCTGGATAACCAGGTAGCGGGCGACCTTGTTTTCCCTGAGTTCCGACAAGAACATGGCCCTTGTCCAGGGGGTGGGAAAACTGGCCGATTCAATGGCATGGACGGCTTCCACATCCGCTTCGTCCATCCTTCGGATGATCGTATCAGCCATGCTTTTTCTGCCTCTCCCGCTCTGCCTGGGGCGCGCGCAGATATAAGGGCAGCAGCGCCTGGGCATCTCCCGCCTGCGATCTGTTGATCCACGCAATGTTCGCCGCCGCGCCTGCCTTCAGATGATTGAGGTGCGCGGCCGCAAAACGCACCTTGTCACCCAGGGTTCCGATGATCTCATTGCGCAGGGGCGGCACCCCGTCCCCGACAAAACAGAACCGGTTTCCCAAGGATTGAATGGCATCAAGGTAATCGGGCAGCTTGAGAACCGTGTCTTCCATGACACGGTGACCGTCATGAAACGCCGCGCCATAGACCTGTTTAACCCGCGCGTCACGAATGGGGCAGACAAGGCAGGATGTTTGACCAAGGCCGCCTGCCAGCGCTTCAAGCGCGTTCACACCGATGCAGGGCTTGTCCAATGCCTGCGCCATGGCTTTGACTGTTGACACACCGATACGCACCCCGGTAAAGGAACCAGGCCCTGCCACAGCGGCAAAAAGCGTCACATCCGCTATGGTCAAGCTACTCCTCACAAGTGCTTCTTCTACCATTGGCATGATGTTGACCGAATGGGTCAGGGCGTTGATGACAGTCGCCTCATAGACCAGTTCACCCTCGCGCATAAGCGCGACGCCTGCGGAGGGCCCAGAGGTATCAAGCGCCAGGATGATCATGGCTTGTCTCCGTTCCCTGGTACGATCTTCCGGTAATCAAGCGCCCTAAAATGTCCGCGGGGAATGAAGCGGATCTCGCGCTCATCATCCGGCAGGGCGGTGAGCAGGATCTCCAGGCAGTCAGGGGGAAGCAGTTCCGGCGCGCGTTGATGCCACTCGATGGCAGTCAGGCCTTCGCCCCCAATCATCTCATCAAGTCCTGAAGCGCACAGTTCCTCAGCGTCCTGCACGCGGTACCAGTCAAAATGCTTGAGCGGCATGCTGCCCTCCGTATAGACATTAAGCAAGGTAAACGTTGGGCTGGGAATGGGTCCGGCAATCCCCAGCCCCTGCGCGATGCCGCGCATCAGCTCGCTCTTGCCGGCGCCCAAATCACCCGAAAGCAGGAGCACATCCCCGCTTTCAAGGAACCGCTGAAGCCTTCCGCCCAATTCCCGCGTTTCCCAAGCGGTGTGCGTATAACAGGATAATTCCCGGGACAATTCAAATCCTGCCCTTTTTAAGGAACGGAGCCAGGTATCGATAAAGGAAGTAGGTTACCGCGCTGAGAATGAAACCTTTGACCAGGTTGAACGGTCCGGTGACCAGCAGCACAAGTTTCAGCACCGAGTCTATGCCAAGGAAGGGTACTGCCGCGCTGGCCATGCCGATAATGGCCTCCAGGGGCATAAAGTTTTGATAGAGCGGAATGAGAACGAAATAGTTGAGCAGCATGCCCGCTATGATCATCAGCACTGTGCCCAGTGTCATACCGATCAAAGTCGTGCGCTTGGTGCGGTGCTTTTGATAGATCAATGCTGAAGTCAGCGCCAGCGAACCCAGCATGAGAAAGTCCGCCAGCTCGCCTATGCCGCCGGTTGAAGTTCCAATCAAGCCCAGAAGGTCCTTGATTGCCAGCGTCAGGATGCCGGCCAGGGGCCCCATCGCGAAGCCTGCGAGCAGCACCGGCACACCGCTGAGATCCAGTTTATAGAAAGCCACGGCCGGGATCTCAAAGAACTTGTAAAGTATGAACGCAATCGCCGCCATCAAGGCCACCCGGACCAGCATTTGCGTTGAGACAAGACTCTTTTTCATGTCTATCCTCCATCTAAAAATCGCCCCCAGGCGTTCAGGGGCGATAATTGCGGAATGCATCACTGCAATCTTCTTTCATCCAGACTGTACTGTCGGCCATGGAATTTCACCATGTCAGCCTTTCGGCTCGCGGGCTTTACCGCCGGTGGGGACTTTCACCCCGCCCTGAAGATGCCTGGTATTCAATTGCTTTCAAGATAGCACCGCGGCCATGGGCTGTCAAGCCGTCTTTCAAAACACCTTGCAGGCGCCTTCCTGGCGCACATCCAGCACCATGCAGCACTTGGCGCCAAATACAGCGCCCATGTTCCTGACAAAATTATCCACCCTGGCCAAGGGCACAAAATTGAGCGTGGTGCCGGCAAATCCTCCCCCGTGCAGACGACAGGCGCCTTCACCCTGCAGGAATTCCTGAGCCAGCGCCAGTGCCAGCGCCAGGGCCTGGTCCCTTGGAGAAGCATACATGTTTTGCAGCAGTTCCCAGCTTGAATGCCCGGATGCCCTGATCTGTTCCAGGAAGCGGGCGACATCGTTATCCTTTAATGCCGACAATGCCTTGCTGACGCGGACATTCTCATTGAAATAATGCATCGCGCGCAGGACCGCCCTGTCCCCTACGGCGGCGCGCAAAGGCTGCAAACTTGCGTACAGCTGATCCGGCCGCACCTTTCTCAGCACGCTTTCACCAAAGAATCCTGCCACGGCGTTCATTTCATGGCGGATAGCCGCATACTCGGCCGTCAGGTCGTCATGGCTGCCCCCCGTGGCGACCACTACCATGGCGTAACCGGCCTGTTGAAAGCTGAAGTGCAGCGGATCGATGAAGGGTTCCTCATCCTTGAAATCGATGCCGGTCATGCCACCAACGCTGGACGCCATCTGGTCCATCAGGCCCGAAGGTTTGCCAAAGTGCACATTCTCCGCGAATTGGCTGATTTTAGCGCGCACCACGGGATCCATATCGCAGTCGTTGTAGAGGCAGTCAAGGATGCAGCATACCATAATCTCAAATGCCGCCGAGCTTGACAAGCCGCTGCCGCTCAATACATCTGAGGTCACTGCGGCGCTGAAACCGCCCACAGCATAGCCCAATTGATGCATCCGCTGGGCAACGCCCCTGATAAGCGCCGATGAGCTGCCTGCTTCATTTGCCTGGGGCTCCAGTGTGCGCAGATCCACCTCAAAGGGCGCGTAGCCTTCGCTGACCACCTTGACCAGCATATCGTCCCGCCCGGTAACCACCGCCAGGGTGTCCAGG
This sequence comes from uncultured Christensenella sp., assembly GCA_964584685.1. GTDB lineage: Bacteria > Bacillota > Clostridia > Christensenellales > Aristaeellaceae > UBA1038. The sequence continues at coordinate 26,125 of CAZPBJ010000002.1, forward strand.
TTGACTGCGGCCGCCAGCACCTTGCCGTTGTTGTGGTCCGTATGATTGCCGATGATTTCCGACCTGCCAGGTGAACTGATGATGGACAGGTCTGCCCCGTCAGCGTGGAACAAGTCCTCATGCAGCTTGATCAGAGCGCCATACCGGCCTATTTGCTGCACGAGCATGCCTTCCTGACGCGCGTAAATATGGCTCAGGCGCGCCATGCCCTCAGGGGAGCGCAGCAGTCTTGAAAGTTCAATGTAGTTCACTTGAATTGCTCCTTACTTTGATCCAGCACGTTTTGCCAAAAAGCCATGAATTCACCTAAGCCGAGGCGCTCAAGCTCCTGCCCGAACTGCGTAAACTGCGCGTCGCTCAATTCCCATTCACCAAGCACCCACCTGGCAATGGATTCATCCACATACCGGCCGATACAGCTTTGCAGCGGCGAAATGGCCTGCTCCTGGGCGTAACTGAGTGAAAAAGGCGGGAAGGGATCAGCGGCAACCGCCGCCACCCTGTCAATTTCCTCTGAAATGGCGCGGACAACGGGGTCCGCATAGCGGCGCTGAAAGGCGTCATTGGGTATGCCGGGGGGAACTGAACCCGACAGGATAAGCGAATTGGCCTGGAAGCCGTTCTGTTCCGCCTCCGGGGTCCTGCGCCAGCTTCCGTCGCCGTCCACTAAATAATCGATTCCTTCCTGACCGGCCGAGGCCAGGATAGCGCCTTCGGGCGTATAAAAGCTGTCCACCCACTTGAGCATTGCCGCGGCGTCACGGCAAGCCGTGGTGATGGCGAAAGTGCCCGGGATCGCGCCGGGCGAAATCGTCCGGTACACTTGTCTGCCTTCATATGTCAGGGGCGTCACTGCGCTGTAACTTGACAGCCACTCACCGGGCAGGATAGTGGAGGGTAGCGGGGCAAAGAGCGCGCCGTAGCGGACAGCGGCCTTGGCATCGGTCACGCGCCGCAGTGTATCTACCGTCTGGAAACCATCGGAATCAAGAAGCCCCTGTTGATACAATTCACGGCACCAGGCGATGAAGGGGCGGAAGTTCTCTTCCAGCGGCATGAATACCGCCTTGCCATCCTTCGCGGAGACGTTGAAATCATTTGCCGCCAGTCCCCAGGCGTGGGCAAGATACTTCAGGTCGTATGCCCCCAGGAAGGTCAGCGGGATCTCATCATCCTTGGCATTGCGGTTGGGGTCTTCGTTTTTGAAAGTCTCCAGCACAGATTGAAGTTCCTGCCATGTTGCCGGCATGTCCAGCTTGAGCGCCTTAAGCCAATCATTGTTGATCCACAAACAATTCTGCGAAGGCGCCAGGTTGATGAATGGCAGCGCCCCAATGCGGCCGCCCGGCAAAGTGACGGCTGCTCTGACATCAGGATACCGGATCAGCAGGGCATGCAGCGAAGGCGCGTTGGCTTCAATGAGCGGCGCCAGATCAAGCAGTATGCCTTCGTCCAAATACAGCATGGTTTCAGCGGGGCTGAGCGATGCCTTGAAAAGCACATCGGGCAGCTGCGCGCCGGGCTGCAGGTAGCCTGCCTTCACCTTTTGCCAGGCCTCATAGTTCCTTGCCTGATCAAAGGTGAACGCTATGCCCGTCTTATCCTGTATCCGGGCGAAAAAGAGATTGCCGGCCCAGGTTCTGCCGCTGTCTTCCTCCTCATATCCGGCCATCACAAAATTGGGGTCTTCAAGGGCGCCGGCAGTAAAAGTACCGGTCAGCAACATCATGCCAAGCAAACAACACAGGGCTTTCTTCAAAAACAACAAGCCTCCTTCGCACAGGTTCCCGCCGCATTATACAGGATTGGCCGCCTTCTTTCCACCCCGGACTAAAGCGCCTTGAGCAGCCCCAGTATCAGCAGGTGGGCAGGGTAGAATGAATAACTCAGCCACTTAGGAACCCGTATGCCGCTGTCGGTACGCATGATCATGAAGGGAAGGCTGAGCAGCGCAAGCCCCTGCAGGCGCAGGAAGCTGAATGCCATGGCCGTTATCGCGCCCTGCGCATTCAGCGCCAGGCCAAAAAATCGGCTGACCTGCTGAGAGCCGCTGCCCCAATAAAGGCAGAAAGCCGTCATGAGCGCAGCAAGGCCGCCGCGTGAAGCCTGAGCAAGATACATTAGCTGGATGAGCAGCACGCCGCGCCAGCCGTAGTCCATTGGCTGGACTGCCGCGACGGCGAGGCAGGCAAGCGGCGCCCAGATATGGCTGAACCATCGCTTTTCGCGCATGCCGACTATGCTGAGCAGACCCAGCAGCAGGGTGAACATCACATTAAGCTCAAACAGCTGATGACCCAGTGCCAGCATGAAACAAGGCTGGGTCACCAAAGCGCCGATAAACAGCCGCAGGGCGTATTTGGTCCAGCTGCGCGTGTGGACAAGCCCCATCACGATGCCAAAGCAATACAGCGGAAAGGCGATGCGCCCGATGATGCGCAGCTCAAGTATGCCGGGGAAAAAGATCGCCCCTGTATGGTCAATCAGCATCGTAAGCATCGCCACCAGCTTGATCAGCCCCGCGTCCCTGTTGAGCGGTGCGGAAATGCGCGCCGGAACATCCTGTGTCATGCATCTCACCTCGCATGCAGTATAGTGCCAAAGCCGAGCCGGTGCAAGCCGCCCGCCCCTGGTCTCCTGCGTAAGCGCTTGTGCCCAATTGCTTTACCCTGAACCTGAAATGTGGTATTGTGAACGCCATGGAGAATGGATGGCAAAGCAGCCGCGAAGCCGCCGTTCATTGTCTGTCAGGCCGCTGCGCCTCCGTAGGCTGCAGTCCCCTGCTTGAAAGGAGCTTCCCCAAATGCACCTCTTGCTTACCAATGATGACGGCATCGCCGCAGCGGGCCTGAACAGCCTGGCCAAAGCCGCGCTGGCGCAGGGCCATCAGGTCACCATCTGCGCCCCGCAGACCCAGCAAAGCGCCATGAGCCATCGCCTGACCATCACCAATTCCCTGATGGCCCGCGAATACCCTTTTGAGGGGGCAAAGGCTTACGCGATAGACGGCAGCCCCGTTGACTGCGTCCGCATCGGCCAATATCTGGCAGACGGGCCGGTGGACTTTTGCCTGTCGGGCATCAATGACGGCGAAAATATCGGCACCGCCCTGTACTACTCGGGCACAGCAGGCGCCGCAAGGGAAGCCAGCATGCTGAACCTGCCCGCGATGGCTGTCTCCATCGGCCAGCAGGCAAGCGAGGAAATGCGCATGAATTTGGCCAACGAAGCGCTCAAGGTAATGATGCGCATCAAGGACAAGCCCATGCCGCGCCTGACATTTTGCAACATCAACGCAAAGGCTGCCGAACCGGGGGATCTTCGTCCGCTGGTCCTGGCCCAAATCAGCGACAGTTTTTATCTGGATCGTTATATCAGGCGTGTCAATCCGCGCGGCGTATCCTATTTCTGGATCGAGGCAGGCGAGCAGATGGAACCTGCGGAACCGGGCACCGACGTCGCGCTGTACCAGGAAGGCCACATTACCTGCACATTTGTCGGCGGCTTTGCTGACAAGAATGACCATTTCCGGTTTTTAACGCAGTAAGCGAGGCACTATGGCAGATAAGTCCGGTATCATAAGCCAGCTCAACATCTCGGGGAAACGGCTTTCAAAAAGCCATCGGAAGATCGCTGCCTTCATCGAGGAGAACTATGACAAGGCTGTCTTCATGACCGCCTCGAAATTGGGCGGGATAGTTGACGTCAGCGAAAGTACGGTCGTCCGTTTCGCCATCGCCTGCGGCCACGAAGGGTATCCTCAGCTCCAGCGCTCACTCAAGGAGATCGTGCGCCATCGCCTGACGCCGGCGCAGCGTTTCGCCTTGTCCTCAAGCCTTTCCCGGGATGATCTGCCCGGCGCCATCCTGACCAACGACATAGACAATATCAAGGCAACCATCGAACATTTGGACATGGCGCAGTTCTACCGGGTGGTTGAGGAGATGAGCCGGGCTAAATCGCTGTACATCCTTGGCTTGCGTTCGGCGGCGCCGCTGGCGCAGTTTTTGCATTACTACCTGCTTTATATCTTTGATGATGTGCGCTTGATCAACAATACCGCCAACGATGTCTTTGAAGTCATGGCGCGGGCCAAGCAGGGCGATGTTTTGGTTGCCATCTCCTTCCCCCGCTATTCCAACCGTACGCTGGAAGCCATGACCTTCGCCTCTTCAAGGGGGCTGAAGGTCATAGGCATCACCGATGGCAAACTCAGCCCCCTTCACGAGGTCTCGGACCATTGCCTGGACGCCCGGACAGATATGACGTCCTTTGTCGACTCGCTTGCCGCGCCTCTGTCACTTATCAACGGCTTGATAGCCGCGCTTGGCGCGCGAAACCATGAAGCGCTCAAAACCAACTTCAGTGATCTTGAGGAGGTATGGGATACCTATCGTGTATATGCAGGAAAAGAGTAAGCAACTGGTGGTCATCGGGGGCGGCCCGGCCGGCATGGCGGCGGCGATTTTCGCCAGCCGCGCGGGAATCGCAGTCACACTGCTTGAGAAAAATGAAAAGTTGGGCAAAAAGCTTTACATCACCGGCAAAGGCCGCTGCAATGTCAGCAATGCCGCGCAGGGTGATGAATTTATGAAGAACATCCCCCGCAACCCCCGCTTCCTTTACGCCGCGATGGACCATTTTTCCGGCGAAGATTTGCGCCGGCTGCTGACGGACCTGGGCTGCGAGACAATGGTGGAACGGGGTCAGCGCGTCTTCCCCCTGGCGCAAAAGGCTTCGGATGTGACCCGCGCCCTGTCCCATGGCCTCAGCAGGGTGGATGTCCGCCTGGACAGCGAGGTGAAAGACATCGCGCCGCTTGATGCAGGCGGCTTTCAAATCACATTGTCAGGCGGTGAAACAATACGGGCGCATTCTGTCGTAATTGCGACGGGAGGCTTGAGCTATGCCATGACGGGTTCAACTGGCGACGGTTACCGCTTTGCCAAAGCGTTAGGCCACGATGTGAGCGCTTGTTTCCCCGCCCTGGTACCGGTGGAAACATCAGACAGCTGGGTACGCGCCCTGCAGGGGCTGACCCTCAAGAATGTAACGCTGCTGGCCAGGAAAGGCAAAAAGACCCTTTACGAAGAACAGGGGGAGCTGCTGTTCACCCACTTTGGCATATCCGGACCCCTTGTCCTGACGCTCAGCAGCCTGCTGGCAGATGCCGACCTGACAGGCATCGACCTGTCCATTGACATGAAACCAGCTTTGAGCCTTGAGCAGCTGGACGAGCGCCTCAAGCGCGTACTCCTGCAAGGCGGCGCCAAACAGCTGAAGAGCGTTTTGCCCGATCTGCTGCCCGGCAAGATGGCCGAACAGTTCCCCGATATATGCCGGCTTGACGACACAAAGCAATGCAGCCAGGTAAACGCGCAGGAGCGCGGCCTGATAGTGCGCACGCTCAAACACATCCCTCTTCACGCGACGGGCTTTCGTCCCTTTACCGAGGCAGTGATCACCCGCGGCGGCATCAAGGTCAATGAGATCAACCCGTCTGCCATGGCTTCCCGTCTGGTGCCAGGTTTATTTTTCGCGGGTGAAGTCATTGACGTCGATGGCTTCACAGGTGGGTTCAATTTGCAGATCGCCTTTTCCACAGGAGCCCTGGCAGGCAGCAGCGCTGCGGCATTTATCACGAATTCGTGAGGGTATTGCGTGCACTATATTGTCATTGACCTGGAATGGAACCAGCCCCTCAGCCACATGAGCTCCGCTTTCCGCCGTGTCGGCGACCGTTTAATGTTCGAAATGATACAGATCGGCGCTGTCAAGCTTGATGAGCGCAGGCGGCTGGTTGGATCGTTTTCTACGCTGATCACACCGGCATTCTACATGAAACTCCATCCGCGCATCCACCGCATTACCGGCATCTCGCAGGAAGACCTGGCTGACGCGCCCCGCTTTGGCGAAGCGCTTGAACGCTTTGCCGCCTGGTGCGGTGAAGATTTTGTGCTGCTGACCTGGGGCAGCGACGATGTCTCAGTCTTTCAGCAGAACCTGGATTTTTTTAAGACAAAACACACATTGCCCCTCTTCTACGACCTGCAGCAGCTTTACACAACGCTGCACGATGAAGGAAAGCAGCACAAGGGTCTGCAAGCGGCGCTCAGCCATTACGGCATCATGGCAAGCGAAGAGCACCCCTTTCACTCGGCTGTCGACGATGCCTACTATACGGCACTGGTATTCCAGCAATTCCCGCAGGCAGAGGACGTGCTGAAGTTTCCGCAAAAACCAAGGCTGCTGGGACAGGCAAAACCGGATAGGCACGGGAAAACCCTGGATATACCTGTCAGAAGCGAGAAAGCCTATCTGACGAGCGCTGCGGCAAAGGCTGCCCCCTGCCCCGTTTGCGGCAAGACAGGCCGCGTCAAGGAAGGCTACGTGCCGGTGCGCAAGGTTCTCACGGCCCTGGCTGACTGCCCGGACCATGGCCTGATGTTTGTGGAACTGCGCTTTGCCCCTGATGCGGAAGGAAAGCTGTGCGCGCAGCGTACGGTGTCGCTGTCGGATGAACAAAGCGCTGCCTACGTCCAAACCAAGCATTTGCAGTGGACGCAAAAGATATCCCTGCAGGAAAGCGTGCCGGCACAATGATGGATATCACCCTGCAAGGCAAGACCGTTCGGTTCCCGGCACCGCTGAGCCTGAAGAAAGCCCTTGAAAGCCTTGCGCCCGGCACCGCGCCAGGCATACTGGCCTGCTTCTATAACGGCAGCGTGCTTGAACTGACAACAATCCTCAACAGATCGGGTGAACTTAGCCCCATCACCTACCTGAATGAGGAGGGACGGCGCATTTATGAGCGATCCCTTCGCTTTGTTTTCCTGCTGGCTGTACAGCGCACATTCCCACAAGCGACAGCGCGCATGGAACACTCCATCGGACAGGGCATCTATATTGAACTGACCCAGCTGCGCCTGACCGTGTCAGACGTGCTGGCCATTGAGAATGCCATGCGCGACATCATCGCCGAAGACCTCCCCTTTGTCCGTCAGCGCTGGACCAAGCAGCAGGCCATCGCCTATTTCCGGGAAAACGGCGACCTGGATAAGGCGCAGCTGCTTGGCTACAGACCCTATGATTACTTTGATGTTTATACCTACGGGGGCATGGCTGAGTATTTTTACGGCGCCATGCTGCCCAGCACCCGCTATGTGCCTGTTTTTAAGCTGCATCCCAGGGCGCCCGGGCTGATCCTGCTGCTGCCCGACAAGGCGGACCCGGTCCGGCCAGCCCCCTACCTGAGCGCGCCAAAGCACATGACCGCCTTCGCGCAGTCCAATTACTGGTGCAAGGTGCTGGGCTGCTCGACCGCGGCACAGCTTAACGGCCTTATCGCAGACGGGGGCCTGCGTGATTTCATCCGCGTCAATGAGGCCTTCCATGACAAGTCCCTATCGGAAATCGCGCAGGACATCATCAACCGCAATGCCAGGGCAATTTTCATCGCAGGCCCTTCATCAAGCGGAAAGACCACTTTTGCCCACAGGCTCTCCATCCACCTGCGCGTCAATGGCCTTCAGCCTGTCATCCTGTCTTTGGATGACTTTTACCGTGACCGCACTGCGCTGCCGCGTGAAGCGGACGGCAAGCCGGACCTGGAGGCCCTGGACGCGCTTGATGTGGACTATTTCCGTGTCTGTTTGAATAAACTGCTGGGCGGACAGGAAGCGCTGATGCCGCGTTTCAACTTCATCACAGGAAAGCGTGATCCTGACCTTGTCCCCAGCAGGATCGACAGTGCGCAGCCCCTGATCATAGAGGGTATCCACGGGCTCAATCCAGCCCTGCATGTTGGCATTAAGCCGGCATTGCTGTGCCGCGTCTATATCAGCCAGCTGACTTCCATCAACCTTGACAACCACAACCGCATCCGCACTACGGATGGCAGGCTGCTGCGGCGCATCGTGCGCGACTATAAGTTCCGTAACACAAAACCTGAGGCGACGCTGGAGATGTGGGACAGCGTGCGAAGGGGCGAAGAGAAATGGATCTTCCCCTACCAGGAACAGGCGGACATCGTCTTCAACTCCGCCCTGCATTATGAACTGCCCATATTCAAGCTGCTGGCCTATGATATGCTGCGCCAGGTACCCAAAACGCATCCCGACTATATCAAGTGCAGCCGGATCATCAAGATACTTCACTATTTTCTGCCTGTGGATCAGTCGGTCCTCGACGAGATCCCCCCGCTGTCAATCCTGCGAGAGTTCATTGGCGGAAATACGCTGTACCTGCATCCGGAGAACTGAGGGCGGCTAAACGTTGCGCGTCCTGACTGTCTGAATATTCTGATTTTCCGACAAATGCGTGACGATGTCGATATAGCTCAGGTTGCTTGGCAGATGAAGCGTGTACAGATTGGTGTAAACATTACGGTCCAGGTGCAGCCCGTCCTTGGGCGCTTCGATGTGGAAGTCGACGTCCAGCACAAGGATGCCGACCGAATCAAAGTAGGCATTGATGAAGGGCAGTGTCTCCTGGCGGTCGATGAACATGACTTCCACGTGCTTGACGGCATTGATCTTGATCATCCTGCCCAACACCTGCAGTATGAAGATAACAAGCACGCACAAAACCAGCGCGATCCAGTAGTAGCCAAAGCCGATGAGAATACCCAGGCAAGCTGAGTTCCAAAGGCTTGCGGCTGTGGTCAGGCCGGATATCTTCTTTTGCGCCATGAATATGGTGCCGGCACCCAGGAAACCAATGCCGCTGATAACTTGCGCGGACAGCCTTCCCAGACTCAATTCCGCCCCGCTGACCGCATCGACCCCTTTTGACGTGGCCCAAAGCAAGCTTTCCAGCAGGGCAACCGTGGCCGCGCCGATGCAGACAAGCAGATGGGTGCGCATGCCGGCAGGGCGGTTCTTGTACTCGCGCTCCATGCCGATGGCGCCCCCAATGACCAACGCAAAGACAATGCGCAGCAGCAGCTCAAGGTCGCTGAGCGGATGGGCTGAGATGAATGTCGAAATCGCCATGATGAACTCCTTTATATTTTTAGCGATTGTATCACAAATGGCGCAAACAATACAGCAGATTAATCCGATGAGGAGATGAGACCCGATGCAGGAAGCCCTTTACATCGAAAATGCTTTCTGGCAATCCTCAGATACACAATGGCTCAAGCAAACCCTGATGCAGGCAGCGGAGTCACAAGGGCTGCGGCTGCTCGTACGCAGCAACGCAGACTTCCTTCGAAGTGGCAGCCTTGAGGATTTGCCTTCCCTTGTGCTTTTTTGGGACAAGGATGTGCGTCTGGCAAACATGCTGGAGGCAAAAGGTCATCGTCTCTTCAACCGGGCAGACGCGATCCGCATTTGTGATGACAAAACACTGACTTATACAGCCCTTCAGGGCCTGTATGTGCCCATGCCCGACACCCTGCTGTGTCCCATCACATTCCCCGCTGTGGGTTACACCCGCTATGAATTTATCCGGGATGCCGCGCAGCGGCTTGGTTTTCCCTTTGTTGTCAAGGAAGGCTGTGGCTCCTTTGGGCAGCAGGTCTACCTGGCGCATACATTTGAGCAAGCGCAGGCACTGGTGAACACAGCCGCCGGCAAACCGATGTTGTTTCAAAAATTCATCAGGGAAAGCGCCGGTCGGGATGTGCGCGCGTACATAGTGGGCGGCGAGGTGGTCGCGTCTATGACGCGCGTCAATACGTCAGGCGACTTCCGCGCAAATATCGCGTCTGGCGGACAGGCGCGCCTGCACAAGCTGTCAACTGCTGAGAAGGAACTCGCCCTGGCCGTCTGCCGCCATCTGCGGCTTGATTTCGCCGGCGTTGACCTGCTTGAATCCAAGGATGGGCCGCTGCTGTGTGAAGTCAACTCCAACGCGCACTTCCGGGCGCTGAGAGATCTGAGCGGCAAAAACCCGGCAGACAATATCATCAGCCTGCTGAAAGCGTGGCGGGCATGAGGGGCTGGCTGGTTTATGAAGCGCAAAATGTCCTGCGCAACGATTTCTTCATCGACCGGTGGATGAAGGCCGCAAAAGCCGAGGCGGTCAGCCTGCGCCTGGTCAGGACCAATGAACTGGCCTATGGCATCAGTGATGGCAGGCCCTTTTTGCTGCTGTCCGGGCAGGATGAGATACCTGACTTCATTGTTATGCGCTGCAATCAGCCGCTGCTTAGCCGGCATGCCGAAAATATGGGCATCGCGGTATTCAACAACAGCAAAGTTGCCCGTATCTGCAACGACAAACGCCTGACCCATAGTCTGCTGGCCGGCCAGGTGCCCATGATGGACACCGCTTTTCTGGCGCCGGATGCTTTTTATGTACCATTCCCCTTTCCCCTGGTCCTCAAGGGCGTTCAGGGCTGCGGAGGGCGGGAGGTATACCGCGCGGATGACCCCATACAGTATCAGGAAGCCCTCCGGTCGATCGCTCCCGATCATGCGGTTGCGCAAACCCTGTGCGATGAGCCTGGCAGGGATATGCGCGTCTACATTCTGGGCGACAGGATCATCGCCTGCATGCTTCGTTATTCAACAACTGATTTTCGCAGCAATATCGGCCTTGGCGCGGCATCAAGGCCGGTCGATATCCCACTGAAGGTACGGGAATACGTGACCATCATCCAGTCGCACTTCAGCTTTGGCCTGGTTGGGATTGACTTCATTTTTCACCGGGGGCAGCCTGTCTTTAATGAGATAGAGGACGCCGTGGGCACCCGGATGCTGTATATGCACACAGGCCGCGACATTGCGCAGGAATACCTGGCGCTTATCCTTGCGCAGCTGTCCGGCTTGAGGGCCGCGCTTGCCCATCGATTGCCCGATGCGTTATAATGGGTCCGCCGGGAAAGGGAGAACGTATGGAAGTCGATCTGCACGGCAAGACCTGCTATCAGGCCCGCATCATGATGGATGCGGCCCTGCGGCGCGCGACCGCGGCCGATTACCGTCTGCGTGCCATCCATGGTTATGTGCGCGGCACTGCCCTGAAGGACATGCTGCTTGATGAGTATGCCGGGCACCCCAGGGTGCTGCGCATTGAACCCAGCCTTAACCCCGGTGAAACCATTTTTGTTTTGCGCGAATACTGATCGCCGCGCGTAAGGAGTTTATCGCCGATGCGTCCATCATCCCGTTCCGGATCCCGCCGCGGCAGGCGATACGAGAGGCGTCTTGGCCTTTTCGTGTTATTTGCCGCGGTCCTGGCCGGCCTGATCCTCATCTCCCCCAAGGAACCAACCAGACAAGCGCTCAATGTCAACGCCGAGGGCATGCAGGTGGCTTTACACAAGGGGCTGGTGATTTCCGAGATCATGAGCGCCAATGCCAGCGCGCTGCCCGATGAAAAGGGCAATTTCGGCGACTGGCTGGAGCTTTGGAACAGCACCCCCAATGAAATGGACCTCAAGGATGTCACATTGTCCAACCGCTCCGATAAGGCCAAGTTCATTTTCCCCAGCCATATCCTCGCGCCTGACGGCAGGGTGATCGTCTTTTGCGACAACAGCAATCAAAATGACGTTGGCCGCCCTTTCCACGCCAAGTTCAAGCTCAGTTCCATAGGGGCAAACATCTTTGTTTTTGATACGGCGGGGCATGTGCTGGATACTGTGGCGGTGCCGACCCTTAATGCCAATGAAGTCTATTTCAGGCAGGATGACGGCAGCTTTGCCAAAGCTGAAACCTACTCCCCGGGCTTTGCCAACAGCCTGGAAGGGCATCAGGCCTATCTGGGCCAATATGCCATTACACCGGGCAGCATAATAATCAATGAAGTCATGGCTGCGCCGCGCACAGGCCTGCGGGATGAAGATGACGCGCTGTCTGACTGGCTGGAACTGCACAACCGCGGCAATCAGGACGCTTTGCTGGATAACCTGGCGCTCAGCGACGATCCGGACCGTCCGGTCAAATGGGTTTTCCCCCAAGGAGCCGTCATCCCTGCGGGTGGGTACTATGTTGTGTTCTGTTCCGGAAAGGACCGCCTGAACGCCGCGGGTTATCCACACACCGGTTTTTCTCTCAGCGCGCAGGGTGAGACTGTTACGCTCAGCACCAGGCAAGGTCAGCTGATCGACCGGGTGCAGTACGCAAGCATGCCTGCAGACCAAAGCTACGGCCGTGACCCGCTGACTGACGGCTGGCGGGTATTTGTTTCAGCCACGCCGGGAGCTGCCAATGACGCAGCGGGTATCGCGCAGGCGGAAAGATTCATGCGCAGCCTGAACAGTTCAGGCGTCATCATTTCAGAGGTCATGAGTTCCAACAGCGCAGTGCCGGCAGTTCAAGGGCAAGCCGCCGGCGATTGGGCTGAAGTGTACAACACAAGCGACCAGGTGCGCGACCTGTCGGGATACGGTTTGTCCGACAGTATTGACTGGCCGCACAAGTGGCGCTTCCCCCAGGGCACCAGCATCTATCCGGGTGAGTACAAGATGGTGCTCCTGGATAAAAGCGAGTCAAGCGGTTCAAACGCGTCGCAGCTGCATGCCAGTTATGCCTTGTCACGCTCAGGCGGCGAGGTGATGACGCTGTCCGATGCCCAGGGCAGGGTACTGGACCGCGTCATTTTGCCTGAAGTCCCTGCCGATGTATCCTATGGGCGCGTTGCCGATCGTGACGGCTTTTTTTATTTTGACGCGCCAAGCCCCGGCACCGCCAATACCGGCGGGTTTCTGGGCTTCGCCGCCCGACCTATGCTTTCCCAGGCCGGCGGGCTGTATCAGGACAACATCCTGATCAGCGTCTCCGCACAGGATGGCGCGCGCATCCGCTATACCCTTGACGGCAGCATCCCAACGCTGGATACCGGCATTGACTATACCGCCCCCATTGAAATCAAGGACACCATTGCCCTGCGCGCGCGCGCGTTCATCCCGGGCCTTCAGCCTTCCGATACAGTGACTGCCACCTACGTGATGAAAACCTACTATACTTTGCCCATTGTCTGCCTGACAATGGACCCTGACCAGCTTTGGAACCCCCTGACAGGTATTTACGCCACAGGTCTGCATCCCGACGGCACCCCGATTGACCTGCGCGAGTACAAGCAGATCACCTTTGACGATCCTATGCCTACCTATCGCCTGCACGGCAAAGAGGCAAGGCCCGGCTACGCGGAAATGTTCATGAACGGCACGGGCCGGGTCATGTTTTCCCAGGGTATGGTGGCAGGGCTGATTGGCCAGTACTCGCTGGACATGCCGCAGAAATCATTCAAGGTGATTTCAAAGGCGGCATACGGCCACAAGTATTTTGACGCAAAGCTCTTTGAGGACAGGCCATTTGAACAGTACAAATCCTTCGTCCTGCGTGTTTCAGGCAACGACGCCGTCTGGACGCGCATGGCCGACGGCGTGCAGTCAAGGCTGGTGGACCAGCTGGATACCACCGTCATCCACCAGGCCTGGAACCCCGTCATCGTCTACCTTAACGGCCAGTACTGGGGACAGTACAACATGCGTGAGCGCGTCAGCCGTTACTTCGTAGCCCAGCATGAAGGCATCCCGCTGGAAGAGGCTGACAGCATGACCATTTTGGAGGCCAGCTGGAAAAGCTACTACGGCTCAAACGCAGACTACCGCCAGATGATTGACACCATCAAAAAAGGATCCCCGGCCAGCAACGCCCAGGACCTGCAATACATCCTTGACAACGTCGATGTCGAAAATCTGTTCGATTACCTGAGCATTCAGATGTTCTTTGCCAACACCGACTCGGGCAATATCCGCTTTTACCGCGTACCGGGCGGCAAGTGGCGATGGATCATGTTTGACATGGACTATGGCCTGTTCAGCGCCTCCAACAACGGCGTGCGCAACATGATGAACCCCAAGGGGCACGGATCACATGATGACATTGACAATACCATCTGGCTCAAACTGCTTGAAAACAATGAAATGCGCGACCTTTTCATGCGGCGCTTCGGCAAGATATTCAAGCAATTGACAAGCGATGTCCTGGTCGCGCAGGTAGACGCGTGCTACAACATCCTTGCGCCTGAGATGCCCATCCACTTTGAGCGCTGGGCAGCTCAAAACCTCAAAAGCATTTCCTCAGAGCAGCCCACCACGGTTGACGGCTGCCTGCGCTACTGGAACGCGCGCGTTGACCGCCTGCGCAACACCGCGCTGAAACGCCCGCGGCACTGCTGGGTGCAGGTGCAGGAGTGGTTCGCGCTGACAGACGCGCAGATGATCGATTATTTCGGCCCCAAGCCCGCTTTCCCGCCCGATGCGGAGCTCAACGACAACGACAAAGCCATCATGTAGTCCATGAAGATGCATACCCTCGCTACACACTCACCTGTGCGGCGAGGTTTTTTCGATACACATGGCGCACGCCGAAGCCGACGCCTATCATCAGAACGCCCACGATAAGCATCAGCAGCTGCTTTTCGCCAAAAACCACCCCAAACAAACCGAAACGCAAACCTGATAAGGAAGCGACAAAAGTCGTGGCAAACATAGCGGCTGACAAAGCGCCAAGGTTGTTGGCCGTGGCGTAAAAGCCGACGAAGAGGGTCTGGCTGTGCTCGGGCAGGTTGAGATAGGCCATGCTCGAAAAAGCCAGGTTGATGCCGCAGGTGCACAGGAATGACCAGATCACGGCGATCGGGTAAAGCAGGTGGAGTCCGTCCGAAACAAATGCCAGAAGGAAATAATGCGGCGCCAGCATCCAGACGGCAACGGACAAGGGCTTCAGCCAGCTGTAACGCATGTAGATCTTGCGCCAAAGCGGAGTGAAGAGCAGCAGCATCAGCACGTTGAAAGCGGCTACGCCGGTGATATAGGAGTAACTGATATGCAGTTCCCTTAACAGATAGACTGTATAGTAGGACCCCGGCATATTAGCGGTTAAGCTCCACAAAAAAACGACCAGCACGGTGCGCAGATAGATTTTTTCATGCCATGGTTTGACAAACAGATCCCTGACACTGATTTTCCGCTGAGGTCTGACAAGCGGAACTTCCTTGATGCGCAGGAGCATACAGATATCCACCACAGCGATAAGCAGGGCGAATACACGCAGCATTTCAAGGCCCCAAAGTTCCTGCCCCTGGCGCTTGAAGCTGTCCACCAGCAGCGCGGCCAGCAAATTGAAGACCGCGATGCCAACGCCGTTGAGCATGGATATCAGGGAGAAGTAGGACACCCGCACCTTATTTGGTATATGGGCGAAATGCCAAACGGTCATGCCTGGCGCCATGAAGGCGTTGAGCGCGTTGATGATGAAGACCAGGAACGCGAAGATGGCAAGCCTGGTCTGCACGGCAGCCGGAAACCAGGGAATCAGGCCAACAAAAATGATGTTGATGATGTGCGTGATGATTTTCAGGCCGATCAGCAGGGGGCTGCGCCGCTCAAAGCGTTCCAGCACGTAAGGCGCGAACAGCTGCAAAAGATTTGCGGAAAATATCAGGATGGTCATCAGTCCCACAAAAGCATCGTCCGCCTGAAGGACGAGCATCAGTCCGGTGAAAAAGTTGCCTCCGATAAGGTTGGCGATAATGTTGGCTGTCAGATTATGCATGACGATGGCGCGGCGGGGAGCGTTGCTGTCATCGCCTTCAATGATCCAGCCCGATTCGATGCCGCGCCTGAGGCCGGGCAGCAGCTTCAGTCGCCTTGGGGGTGTCCCGTTCATACGCAATACCCTTTCCCCCGCATCTATATCCTTCCCTCTTGCCTGAGCCAAATGATGCTGTCACGCACTGTCTGGCTGAATGGCCGCGGCTCAAAGCCAAGCGCCAAACGGGCCTTCCCATTGGAAAAGTCACCGTTGGAGTTAAGGGTATAAATGGCGTATCTGCAAAATACCGCCTTCTTGCGGCGCAGTTTATAGGATAAGGTCAATACCGGCAGAAGGAAGCCCGCCGCCCATACAGGCAGCATGAACTTGATCTCCCTGCCGCCGACTTCTTCATGCAGGAGGCGGAAGATTTCCCGAACGGTCACAAAATGGCCGGCGACAATATAGCCTTCCCCAACCTCACCTTTGTCCACTGCGCTGACAGCCGCTTGAGCGACATCGCGCACATCCGAATAGCTGTAACCGCCCTCAACGCCGGCGATGATCTGCCCCTTGCAATACTCAATAAACATCTGGGTCAGATGGCCTCCGGTGAAATCCCCGGGTCCGCATATGCCCGAGGGATGGATCATACAAGCCGGCAGTCCGCGCGCGGCAGCCTCGAAAACCAGCTTGCTGGCCTCCGCTTTGGTCTGCGCGTAAGCGCCAATCATGGCCTGGGGCAAGAACACCTTGCTTTCATAGATCGTCTGCCCCTTTGGCTTTACCGGCAAGGCATGCACAGAGCTGATGTATACGAATTTCCTGATTTGCACGCGCTCACAGGCGGAAAGCATGTTCCTGGTGCCTGTGACGTTGACGGCATACACGCGCCGGTCAGGCTGCAGACTCATGGAGATCATCCCCGCGCAATGGATGACCACGCGATCGCGCTGCTCGCCTGTCTCAAGGAAGCGTTCAAGATCTTCAGGGTTCAGCAGGCTGCCCTCAATACACTCAATCCCCTCAGGCAAGCGCGCAGCCAGGGGGTCGCCGGGCAAAACCAGGCCGCGGACTGCCTTTCCCTGATCGATGAGTTCCCTGGCTATCCAGTTGCCCAGGTAACCGGCGGCCCCGGTCAGGTAATACATTGTTTCCATGTCCTTACTCCCCAATAAAGGCTATATCTGTGAGGGCGCGGCCGCCATTGTAGGGATTGTTGACCAGCTTCCCGTTAAACCAGAGCATCGCCGACTGTCCGCCGTCCAGGTTGTATGCGGACACGCAGCCAAGCTCTGACATGAAGTTTGACAGCGGCACCAAGGCCAAACCCTTCTGATTGGTCTGCCTGCCCTCCACCAGCACAAAGCAGAAGTGCCCCGGCGAATAATAGCCTATCACGCTGCGCGGATTGGCGACGCCGATGTTGGAGCTGAACTTCTCATAGGGTGAGCCATCCGACTTGAGCAGCGCGGGGCCAAAGAGGAAACTCTGCCAAATCTCCTCCTTGAGCACCTCTTTCACATCCATTTTGCCGCGTTTGAAAGTCACCATGCTGCCATCGGAATAGATGAGGCAATTATCCCTCAGGGCGTTGGAGGTTTTTCGCAGCACCTCGCCATTTGCCACTGCCAGGCCCTTGGAAAACAGGTGCGAGTAGTCTCCCGTCATGGCGAGGATGGCGTTGCTGCGCGCAGCCAGGGTGCCGGGTGATTCGGCGTTGGCGCCCCACCGGTCATGGGAGAGCGCACGCTTGAAATACTGCGCGCCTGCGACATATATGTCTGCGACAAACACGTCGGTATCCCGCACGCGCTGCTTGCTGATGGCAATGGAAATGTTTGCTGACTTGTAGGTGCTTTCGCCAATCTGTGCCGGCTGCCCGGGCTCGAGGAAAGTCCCTGCGGGCGCCAGGTTTCGCAGGTCGGCAAAGGTGACTGCCCCGGCGGGCAGGGCCATCGCCAGGAGAATAATGGCTGTTATCAGGGCCGCGTACTTGCGCATCGTTTCACTCTCCGGATCATTGTTTTGAATAAATCGTAACTAGTATCGGGAAGCCTGCGGGCAAAGGCTGTACTATACCACATCCCGGCTGTGCTGCACAGGCTTTGATCGCGTCTATTTCCCAACGCAAAACCTGGAAAACACCCGATCCAGCAGGTCCTGCGATACCTGGTCGCCTGTCACCTCGCCAAGGGTAAAGAGCGCTTCATGCAGGTCGACAGCGCACAGGTCAAGAGGCTCGCCTTGCCGCATCGCTTCCGCTGATTGGCGCAGGCTTTGGGCGGCTCGCCTGGCAAGCTGCATATGGCGGGCGTTTGTCAGAGCGCCTTCACCGGGCTGCCCTGCGGCAGCGGCGATGGCTTGCCTGAGTTCTGCCAAGCCCTCACCCGTTTTGGCGCTGATGCGGATGCCCTGCGGCAGTTCAGCCTGAGCCTGCAGATCATCCTTGTTGAGTATTAACAGATGAGGATAGGGGCGAACAAGCGCCAGGACCTCCTCATCCTCGCCGGACAAGCCGCTTGCCGCATCAAGCACAGCCAACACCAGATCAGCCGACTCAAGGGCCCTAAGCGCCCGCATGATGCCTATGCTCTCCACCTGGCCCGTGCTTTGACGGATGCCCGCGGTGTCAGACAGGTTGACGCGAATGCCGTCAATCAATAAGCTGCCGCGCACGATGTCACGTGTTGTGCCCGCCTCGTCGGTAACGATGGCGCGCTCCTCCTTGAGCAGTAGATTGAGAAGGGAGGACTTGCCGACGTTGGGTTTGCCGATGATGACGACTTCAAAGCCGCTTTCAAGGATACGGGCTCCGCGCTCATCGCAGGCATCAAGCAGCATGCCTGCAAGCTTCTCAGCCTTATGCCGCAAGCCTTCCGTTGCTTCAAGTTCATCGATTTCCTCGGGATAGTCAAGCGCTGCTGCTACACCGGCCAGAATATCCAGCAAATCATCCTGCGCCCGGCGGATAAAGGCGCTGCTGCCTCCCTGCAGATTGCGCATGGCGGCCTTGGCTGAACGCTGGCCGCTTGCGTTGATCAGCTGCATCACGGCTTCCGCGCGGCTCAGGTCAACCCTTCCATTCAGGAAGGCACGCTTGGTGAACTCACCCGGCTGCGCTGGGGTCACGCCCCGGGACCACAGAAGGGCAAGAATACGTTCCACCGAATATTCGCCGGCGTGGATGTGGATCTCCGCGACGTCTTCCCTCGTGTAGCTGCGCGGTCCGCGCATCAGTACAGCCATGCCTTCGTCAAGCACCTCATCGCCCTGCATGATCTTGCCGTAACGGAGGAGATGGCTGTGATATTCAGGGTCCTGATCGGCTGGCGCAAAAATGCCGCGCAGCGCGTCCTCAGCCGCCGGACCGCTGATGCGGATGATGGCGATGCCGCCCTTGCCAGGAGGCGTAGCCAAAGCCGCGATGGTGTTCGTTTCCATGCGTTCCCGCCTCCTTTCCTTTCATCAGTATAGACCAGGCCGGTACGCTTGGCAAGATTGCCCGAACCCCCCGAATGCGGTATAATGCCAAGGTCTGAGGAGGGCGATCATGGCTTTTTCACACCTGCATGTTCATACCGAGTATTCGCTTTTGGACGGCGCCTGCCGCATCAAGCCGCTGATCAAACGCTTATCAGCCCTGGGCATGGACAGCTGTGCCATGACTGACCACGGCGTGATGTACGGCGCCGTTGATTTTTATCAGGCCTGCCTGGATCAGGGGATCCACCCGGTAATCGGCTGCGAGGTCTATGTATGCCCCGATATGGCGGACAAGCAGGCTTTCTCGCGTGAGTACAGCCACCTGATCCTGCTGTGCGAAAACAATCTCGGTTATCAAAACCTGATCAAACTCGTCAGCCTCGGTTTCACCGAAGGCTTCTATTACAAACCGCGCATCGACTATAAACTGCTGGAAAAATACCATGAAGGGCTCATCGCCCTGTCGGCCTGCCTGTCAGGTGATCTGCCCAAGCTGCTGCTGGACGGCCGCTACGAGGAGGCCAAGGCATACGCGCTTAACATGCAGCGCGTCATGGGTCAGGGCAATTACTTCATTGAGGTCATGGATCACGGCCTGCGCGATGAGAAGACGGTGCTTCCGCGGCTGGTGCGCCTGTCCGCCGAAACCGGCATTCTCATGGTCGCTACCAATGACTGTCATTATCTTGAACGCGGGGACGCGTCCGCCCAGGAAGTGCTGATGTGTATCCAAACGGGCAAGACCCTGGAAGATGAAAACCGCATGCGCATGGAGACGCAGGAACTCTACGTCAAATCCGAGGAAGAGATGCGCAAGCTTTTCCCGGACCTGGGGGACGCCGTCAGCCGCAGCCATGAAATTGCCATGCGCTGCCGGGTGAGCTTTGACTTCAGCTCCTCACACCTGCCGTTTTATCCGGCGCGGGAAGGCCAAACAGCTCAGGTACTGTTCCGGCAATTGCTGGAGGAAGGTTTTGCCCGGCGCTATCCGGGCAACCCCACAGAAGCCAGGGAAAGGCTTGAGTTTGAGATCGGCACTGTGGTTCGCATGGGCTTTGTGGACTATTTCCTGATTGTCTGGGACTTCATCAAATACGCCAAGGACAACGGCATCATCGTTGGCCCGGGCAGGGGCTCGGGCGTATCCAGCATTGTGGCCTATTGCCTGAACATCACACAGGTGGATCCCCTCAAATACAGGCTGCTGTTTGAACGTTTCCTAAACCCTGAACGCATTTCCATGCCCGATATTGACGTGGACTTCTGCTATGAACGCCGCCAGGAAGTCATTGACTATGTAGCGCGCAAGTACGGGTCCGACCATGTCAGCCAGATCATCACCTTTGGCACAATGGCGGCCAGGGGCGTAATACGCGATGTTGGCAGAGTGCTGGGCTACAGCTACCAGGAAACAGACAGGATCGCCAAATTGGTGCCAAGGGAACTCGATATCACGCTGGAACGCGCGCTGAGGGTCAACCCGGATTTTCACGCTGCCTATGAGCAGGAGCCGCGCGTACGCAAGCTGATAGACACGGGGCTGCTGCTGGAAGGCATGCCCCGCCACGCCGCCACGCACGCTGCCGGCGTCCTGATCACCAGGAAACCTGTGACTGACTATGTGCCCCTGCAAAAAAACGATGAAGTCATCACCACGCAATACGCCATGGGCGTGATCGAGAAATTGGGTCTGCTCAAGATGGATTTTCTGGGCTTGCGGACTTTGACCGTTATCCGGGATACCCTTGAGTTGCTTATGTCCCAGGGCATATCGCTCAAGGTTGAGGATATCCCGATGGATGACCCCAAGATCTACCGCATGATATCGCAAGGGGACACAGACGGCGTTTTTCAGCTGGAAGGCGCGGGCATGCGCAGTTTCCTGTCAAATATGAAGCCCGAGAACTTCGAGGACATCATCGCCGCCATTTCACTGTACCGCCCGGGCCCCATGGACTCCATCCCCCGCTATATCCAGGGCAAGATCGACCCCGGCACCATCAGGTACGCAACGCCCCAATTAGCCCCCATCCTTGATGTCACCTACGGCTGTATGGTCTATCAGGAGCAAGTGATGCAGATCGTCCGTGACCTGGCAGGCTACAGCTACGGCCGCAGCGACCTGGTGCGCCGCGCGATGTCCAAGAAGAAGAAAGACGTCATGGACAAGGAAAGGCGCGTCTTCATCCACGGCAGCAAGGAGGAAGGCGTGCCCGGAGCGGTGGCCAAAGGCGTCAGCCCTCAGGCTGCGGAAGCCATTTTTGACGAGATGGCGACATTCGCCAGCTACGCCTTCAACAAGTCCCATGCCGCCGCCTATGGCGTCAACGCCGTGCAGACAGCCTGGCTGAAGTACTATTACCCCGCTGAGTTCATGGCCGCCATGATGAACAGCTTTTTGGGCGTTTCAACAGCCATCGCCAACTATATTCATTACTGCCGTAAAAACGGCATCCCCATCCTGGCTCCGCATATCAACCGCTCAGGCGCCAAATTCAGCGTAGGCGCTGATCCTAAAGGTAAAAAAGGTATCCTTTTCGGTCTGGCCGCCATTCGTTCCATCGGCGAAAAGGCAGTGGAGAGCATCGTCGGTGAGCGCCTGCTTCACGGGCCCTACCGTGACATATATGACTTCTGCCGCCGCGTAAGCACCGAAACCATCAACAAACGCGCTGTTGAAAGCCTGATCAAGGCCGGCTGCTTTGACGGCCTGGGGGCAAGCCGGGTGCAGTGCATGGCTGTGTATGAGAATATCATGGACGCAGGCGCCAACGTCAAACGACAGAACATCGCGGGCCAGACCTCCCTGTTCGACCTGGGCGCACAGACACAAGAGGACGGTCTGTCAGGCAGTTACCCTGCGCTGCAGGAATATCCCCACAGGATGCTGCTTACCATGGAAAAAGAAATGTGCGGCGTGTACATCACCGGCCATCCTTTGGATGAATACGCTGACGCATTGGATGCATTGCCTCACAATACCGCCTGGGTGGCGCAGCTCAAGGAGAATGAAGACGGCGGTTTGTCCCAGGACGGCACGCAGGTTCGCATGGGCGGCCTGGTGGTCAACCTGCGCGCCAAGGCGACGCGCAAGGGCAATATGATGGGTTTTTGCATCCTTGAAGATCTGACAGGCCAAATAGAGTGCCTTTTCTTCCCCGCGATCTATGAGCGTTATTACAAGGATTTGGCAGTGGACCAGGTGGTCGTCATCAGCGGGAAACTCTCCGTACGGGAAGATGAAGAAACCAAGCTTCTGGTTGACAGCCTCAGCGCGCTTGAGCATCTAACGGGCACACGGGCACAATTACCGCCTTTAAGCCCAGCCGCTCTTGCAAAGGACGCCCCGGTCAAGCTATACTTAAGGCTGAGCAGGGAACAAATGCCGGACTGCGAAGGCGTACTCAGGAGGATGCACGGCGATATACCCGTCTATCTCAATTTTCCCCAAGAGAACACGACCCTCCTGGCACCGCCCGAATGGTGGTGCGATGACGCGCTGGACGCGCAGGCCAATCTGTTGGAATACATGAAGATTCAAGATATAAGGGTGGTACGAAAAAAGTGAACCAGATGACCCTGACTGTTCCGGCCCGGCAGGAGTGGGCATTGGTGCTGCGCACTGCCCTCAATGGCGTGGGCGTGCTGGCCAACCTGTCCGTTGATATGATCGCCGACCTGCGGACTGCCTGCGATGAGGCGTTTGACCTGCTGACACACCAGCCCCGCAGCGCTGAAAGCGTCACGCTCATTTGCCAGCTGCAGGGCAAGGTCCTGACGATGCGCCTTAATGCTCAGCGCGCAAATGATTTCCAAACCTGCGTACCCTCTGATTCGGAGGTTGCCAACCTAATCATCGGCACCCTTGTGACGGATGTTCACCTGCACTCGGACTCCTGCGGGATATACAGCGTATCAATGTCGCTGTCCGCTGCGGCGAGTTAGCGCATGAACGCAGACCTGATCCATCAGACAGCCCAAGCCTACGCGCTTGAACCTGGGGAAGAAAGACTGGAAGCCGCCACCATGGCAGCCCTTCCCCTGTGTTATGCTATTGCCGCGCGCTTTACGGGCCGAGGGGTGGAAATCGACGATCTGCGCCAGGTTGCGGCCATGGCGCTGGTTTCAGCGCTGAAAGGTTTCGATCCCAAGCGCGGTCTGCGCTTCACCACCTATGTCACCCCCACTATCACAGGCACGCTGCGCAACTATATCCGCGACAGGGCTCAACTGGTACGCACCCCGCGCGGCTTGCGCGAGCAAGGCATTGAGCTTGACCGCATGGCGGAGCGGCTTACCCAGCAGCTGCACCGTGAGCCCACCGTAACAGAGCTTGCCGAAGCCCTGCGCTGGGGGATTGAGCGTGTTTTGGATGTGCAGGCCATGCGCGAGAAGTCTCAGGTTGCCTCTTTTGACGCGCCGGATGAAAAGGGGCTGATGCTCTTTGACAAACTCGGCGGCGAAGAGAACGGCTATGAGGCATTTGAATCCCGTGAAGACCTGCGGCGCGCGCTCAAGGTGCTCAGCGACCTTGAGAAGAAACTCCTGGTCTACCGCTTCCGCGACCGCCTGTCCCAACAGGCGACCGCACAGAAGATGGACATGACGCAGATGCAGATCTCGCGTATGGAGCGGCGTGTTTTGCAGGTCCTCAAGCAGGAAATGACCTCTGCATGAAGCTGCCCCTGACCCGCCAGATGGTCCTGCAGGGAGCGGCCAAAGATATTGAAGAAGCCGCAAAACTCATTATGGGCGGCTGCGTGTATGTCATGGGCCAAAGGGCCAGGGCCGGGCAGCTGGTCGATCCCGCCGATACCATCAGCGTGCGCGGCTTGGGGGACAGATATATCTCCAAGGGCGGCCTGAAGCTTGAAGGTGCGCTGAGCGCGTTTGGTTTGTCGCCCGCCGGGCTTGTGTGCGTTGACGCCGGCGCCTCCACGGGCGGGTTTACCGACTGCCTGCTCAAACATGGCGCCGGGCTTGTCTACGCGGTGGACGCGGGCTATGGCCAGCTCATGGGCAGCCTGCGCCAGGACAGGCGCGTCATCAACCTGGAGCGCACCAACATCGCGGATCCTTCCCTGCTGACCCTGGATCCGTGCCCAACGCTTGGCACCTGCGACCTGAGCTATTTATCCCTCAAGGCGGGCATTCCCCATTTTATGGCTGTCCTCCAAGAAAAGGGAGACCTTGTCTGCCTGGTTAAGCCCCTGTTTGAAACAAGCGACGCTCAGGCGCGCCGCAGCGGCCGGCTGGACAGCAGCGCATACGCACCCATCCTGCGTGAGCTGATCTCCCATATCAACAGCTTTGAAAGCGCCTGTGTCACCGCCCTTACCCACAGCCCGGTCACAGGCAACGCCGGCAGCAGGGAATTCTTCATCCGGGTAAGGCTTGGGTATGGTTTATCCGCCACGATATCAGATAGCGATATCCAAAGCTGTGTTGCACGGGCTTTGCTTGTATCCCCTTATAAAAAGACAGGCCTTGTGCCGGCAGTTGAGGAAACCCAATGACAAAACGGCCGATCACCCAGGACAGGGACTTGAACCGTCACAGGCAGTTTGTCAGCATCCTGTCCATTATTGTGACAGTGGTCCTGCTTCTTGCGCTTGGCTGGCTGATCGGCCGCCCTTTGATGGACGCTTTGCGCAACAAGGAGAGCTTCCGTACCTGGATACAGGCCCAGGGCGTCATGAAATACTTCATCATGTGCGGGCTGATGATCGTGCAGATCATCATCGCCGTCATCCCGGGCGGTCCAATCGAAGTGGCGGCGGGCTATGCCTTTGGCACCTGGGTCGGCGCCCTGGTCTGCGTGCTTGGCGCTGCGCTGGGGTCTGCGCTTGTATTTTGGGCAACGCGCAAATACGGCATGAAACTGGTCAGGGTATTTGTGACGCAGAAGAAAATTGCCTCCTTCAGGTTCCTGCAGGACAGCAAGCGCTTGAACATCGCCACCTTCGTAGTGTTTTTGATACCCGGCATGCCAAAGGACATCCTCACCTACCTGGCAGGCATCACGCCGATAAAAATGTCGGCCTTCCTGCTGCTGACAAGCGTCGCGCGCTTTCCTTCCATCCTGCTGTCGGCAATGGGCGGGCACAGCCTGGGCAATCAGGAGTATATCAGGGCGCTTGTCATCCTGGGCGCGAGCATGATCCTGGCGCTGGCGCTGAGCCTGGCTTACCATCTGCACCAAAAGCGCAAACCGACGCAGCAGGAACCTGCCCAAGGCAGGAAGGATGAGCAAAATGTTTGAACTTGACGGACAAAACAGGGTCTTTGGCGTCACTACGCTTGAGAACCTGTTCATCAGCGAATATATGCCCTCCGCGGACGGCGACTATGTGAAGGTCTACTTGAGCGCCTTGTACCATATCCAGCTGCATGACGAAAGCTTCGGCCTGGCCGACATGGCGCAGGAACTGGGTTTGTCCGAAGCAAAAGTGGAAGCCGCGCTGCGTTATTGGGAACGGCGCAGTTTGATCAGCAGAGTGTCCGACCAACCTCCCGTATACCGTTTTTATCACTTGGGCCAGCATATGCTGACAGGTCAGGACAGCCAGGGCAGCGACCGGGACTTTATCGATTTTTCAGAGGCTGTCTACGCGCTGTTCGGCAGCAAACGCAAGGTGCGTCCCGCTGAGATCGCCACCGCCTTTGAATGGGTCACCGAGCTTGACCTACCCCGCGAAGTGGTGATGATGCTGCTTACCTATTGCATGGATGTGCGAGGCGCCAGCTTCACTTTCAAGGCCGCGGAAAAGATCGCTGTCGCCATGAAGGAAGACCGTGTGCATACAAGCGAAGAGGCTGAAAGCTTCCTGAGCCATTCAAAGCAGGCCCATGAAGGCGCCAAGGCTGTTTTACGGCGCTTCAGCATGCGCAGGCTTCCCACACAGGACGAGCTTGACCTTTACCGGAAATGGACAGGCGTTTGGGGTTTTACCAGGGATGATGTGCTGGCTGCCTGCACGGAGACAGTCAAAGCCGCCAACCCGTCCTTTGGTTACCTCAACGGCATCCTGGAAGGCCTGATGCGCCGAAGCGGCGGACAGGCTTCTCCATTGGAGCAGCAGATAAGCAGGGAAAAGGAGCGCCTTGCCGGCGCGCGTGAAGTGCTGCAGGCACTGGGCACCCGCATCAGCCCGACTGCCATCCTCACGGCATATGAAAGCCTGCTGGATATCGCGCCGCATGATATGATCGTGCTGGCCGCGCAGGATGTAGGGCAGCGCCAGGGCAAGTTCGAGGATATCGAAAAGCGCCTTAAACTATGGCAAAGCAAGGGCTGGAGCAGTGCCGGGGCAGTGCTGGAGGCAAGCCGTGCTTTGCGGCGTGACGACACACTCCTGCTGCAGATATACGAGGCAGCAGGTCAAGCCGGAAGCCCGACCGATCCCGACCGCGAATTGCTGCAGGATTGGCTCAATGCGGGCAGCGCAAAGGACCTGATCCTGCATGCGGCAAGGCAGGCCCGCAGCGCCAAGATCAAGATGCCCTATATCAACGCCATCCTGCTAAGCCTCAGGGACGGAGGTATCAGGACCGTAGAGGACGCAGCCAAAGCCAAACTGCCTGAGGGGACAAAGCCGGCAAAGACAGTATCCGCACAACGCTACGAGCAGCGGGACTATACCGAAGAGGAGCTGAACCGCGGCTTGAAGGATATTCTTGAAAAGGCGCGTATCTTCAATGAACAATGAATTTTTACAGCTGGCGCTCAGTGAACGCCGTGCCATGCGGGCGATCAATGAACAGGAAGAAGAACGCCGCACGGCGGAGGTCAGCAAAGCCTGCCCCGAAATCGCGGAACTGATTGCTGAGCGCAGACAAGCTATCATGGACGGTCTGCGGCTGGCTATGCTGGGCATCGCTCCGGCAGGGATTGAAGAGGCGACAATTGAGCGCAACCGGCGTATTCGTGATCTGCTGATAACCAGCGGCTACACAGATGACTACCTGTCCCCTGTTTACGGATGCCCTGACTGCCGGGATACCGGGTACGCAGGCCAATCAAAAAAAACGCTTTGCCGCTGTGTGGTGTTGCGTTATCAGGAACTGGTGAACGGTCCCTCATTCCTGAATGAAAGCCAATCCTTTGAGAACTTTAATGAACTTGTCTTCCCTCTGACCGTCCTTGAAGGCACACAGACCACCCAGCGCGCCTACGCGCGCTATTTGCGCCAGCAATGTGAGGCATGGGCAGACAGTCTGCCAAAAAACACACTGCTTGGCCTTCTGCTGCACGGCAAGAGCGGCCTGGGGAAAACATACCTGCTGCGTGCCGTCGGCGCGCGGGCAAGGCAGCACGGCATAGAGACGATCATATTGACTGCCAATACCTTGCTTAACCAGATCCGCAAACAGTACTTCAGCCGTGAAGACAGTGCTGACGCGCCTTACATGGATGTTCCCCTGCTGATGATCGATGACCTGGGCATTGAACCCCTGTGGGAAGGCATTACGGTCGAGCAGCTGTTTGCCCTGCTTGAACACAGATTAACCCAGGGGCTGCATACTGTCATCAGCACAAACCTGAGTTTGAATGAATTGAAAAGCCGTTATACGGAAAGGATCACATCCCGGCTGATGGACGAGCGCCTGTGCCTTCGGCTGCCCTTCCTGGGCCAGGATGTGCGCCTGCGCGGACAGGGCTGACAGCGGCCCTCGTCAGGGGAACAGCGCCTGCTTTCGGGCGATCATCTCATCCACATGGTCTATATAGTACCGGATCTCCTTCACGTTGGCCGCTCTGCTTACAAGCCGGCGGCCTTCGCTGACGTATTTGGAGATTCCGCCCGCGCCAAGAGCCAGTATGGAGACGCTGTCTTCCATCGTGTCGACGTTGTACAGGCATGCATAGCCGGATTTGGCATAGCCGACATTCTCCAGATTGCCCGCCATGTGTTTCTGGCGATAGAGATAATACGGCTCAAGGCCCATTGCATGCGTGAAATCCTGACCCAAGGTCACCATACGTTCCACAGCGTTTGCGTCGGGCAGGCTGTCTGCCCAGCGGTACATGTCGCTGGATCGTTTGATGGCCAGCGTGTGCACCGTAAGGCTTTCAGGCATGAGCGTTTTGATCCATTCAAGCGTCTGCGAGAACATGGCCGGTGTCTCGCCGGGCAAGCCGGCGATAATATCCATGTTGATATGCAAAAAGCCGGCGGCGCGCGCCAGTTCGAAGGCATCCCGGGTCTGTTCCCTGGTATGGGCGCGGCCGATGCGTGCAAGCGTATCATCGTGCATGGTCTGCGGGTTGACGGAGATGCGCTGGATGTCATTGTCTTTCAACACATGCAGCTTGGCGAGATCGATGCTGTCGGGGCGGCCGGCCTCGACAGTGCGTTCACGCGCGCCTGACAACAGGGGCCGCGCCGCGCTAAGCACCTGGTCCAGCATGCCTGCATCAAGCGCGGTGGGCGTTCCCCCGCCCATGTAGAACGCGCGCACGCGCAGCCCGCGGGAAGAGACAAGCGAAATGGCGGCCTTGATCTCATGGATCAGCGCTTCCACATAGGGGGCCAACAGTGCGCCATTGCCCACCTGAGATGAGATGAAACTGCAGTAGCGGCAGCGGCTCGGGCAAAACGGAATGCCGATGTAGACATCCAGCTCATCGTCTTCAGCCCTGGGAAGCTCCTGCTGCGCTTGAACGACCTGCCTCACCAGATCAAGTTTTCCGGGCTGTACATTAAAAACATCGTGCATCTCAGTCAAAGCCTGAGTGAGGTCCAAACCCCGCGCCACGGCGTCCAGGCACAGGCGCGTGGGCCGTATGCCCGTCAGGCTGCCCCAGGGGGGCCAAATACCGCTTGCTTTCTTCAAAGCCCAATAAAGCGCCAGTTTTACCTGCCGCTTATGCAGGCGCTTTTCCGCCAAACGATCTTCCTGAAGCGCTTCAACATTGCTGAAGGCTGCGCTGTAAAGCCCGGAAAGCATGACCGTGGCATGCCTTGCATTGCCATCCAGGCGCTCCCGGTGAGTGACCAGGAGATCAGCCTCCTGCCTAAAGGCCACCGGATCGATCAAAGGGAAAAACGCCCCGGCCAACTCCGTCAGCTCTTTGACGAATTCCGGCCTGGGCGTATCAAAAGCCAGTTTGATCGGCCGCATCACGGGATGATCATGTTGCTGCCATGGCCGGGATAAGCGTGGCAGCCATGCAGGCTGAGCAGCATCCTCAGCGATTGGCGCATCTGCGCCATGCTGCCGCCGGGAAGATCCGTCCTGCCATAGTCGCCGTCAAAGAGCGTGTCGCCGGTGAATATGTCATCCCCAACGCGGTAACAGACACTGCCGCGGGTATGCCCGGGCGTGTGCAGCACCTGAAAGGTGATGCCTGCCAGCTTGATGATCTGGCCGTCGCTGACCATGTCTGTCGGCTTTGGTCTTGGCGAGACCTCAACCGCATAACTGCCGGCGCTGAAATGGTTTTGCTGCTGAAGCCGCAAATCCTCGGGATGGATATAGATGGGCAGATGGGCAAACGCGCCCAAGGCGCCGGTATGGTCATGATGCCCGTGGGTCAGCAGCACCGCCACAGGCCGGAGATCGGCCAGAACCGCCAGTATCTTGTCGGGTTCATCGCCGGGATCGATGAGCACAGCTTCGTTTTTTCCATCCACGGATAAAATATAGCAGTTTTCTTGCAGTTCCCCAACGGGAACGATTTGGATATTCACGATTGTTCCCCTATCTTAAAACTCTTTTCGGCTGTCAAGCAGCAGCGTGACCGGTCCGTCGTTGATGAGCGACAGGGCCATATGGCTGCGGAATCGGCCCCTTTTTACAGGGACACCCAGCTCAGAAAGCCGCTCACAGCAAAGTTCATACAGAACGTTTGCGCGTTCGGGCTCCTCAGCCTGGGTGAATCCGGGCCTGTTTTGACCTCTGGCATCCCCCAGGAGCGTAAATTGACTGACCAACAGGGCCTGCCCGCCGGTATCCTTGACAGACAGATTCATCTTGCCCAGCGCGTCTTCAAATATACGCAGTTTGGCAAGCTTATCCGCCAGATAAAGGGCATCGCTGTGGCTGTCGCCTGCCCGTACACCCAGCAGCACCAGCAGACCGGGCCCAATTTGCGCAATCTGCTCCCCCGCCACGGCGACTTCAGCCCGGCTTACCCTTTGTACCACTGCTCTCATGGATTGTCCTAACTGACGCTGCGGTAGGCTTCCAGCACATCCGAGCGTTTCTGGATTTTTGAAACCGTCTGGCGCAGCTGTTCTTTGGAGGTGACCTGCAGCACCATATGGATGGTCACTGTGCCGTTCTTGTTGGTACGCATGGATACGGCGGTCACGGGCGCGCCCATGTCGGAAACAAAGACGGTGATCTCACCCAGCAGGCTTGGATGGTCATAGGCAACAATGCGCACAGAAGCATTGAAATTGCCTGTGCCTTCCTCTGCCCAGCTGACCGCGATGGCGCGCTCCTTTTCGGAGTTGATGGCGTTGACGCAATCCGCCTTGTGCACTGTCACGCCCCGGCCCCTGGTGATATAGCCGACTATTTCATCCCCGGGCACAGGGTTGCAGCAGTGGGCAAAGCGCACCAGCATGCCGCTGCCGCCCTCCACATAGATGCCGTGCGTAGGTTTGCCTTGCCGCATCACTTCGCTGGGCTGCGGCAGCAGGGGCGGCTTCTTCAAATTGTCTTTTTCCGTCGCCTGCCTTTGCTCCTCAAGCAAGCGGCTGATGACATAGGCCGAGGGGATGCCGCCGTAGCCGACCGCGCCATAGATGGCGTCGATGTCGTTTAGGGCGTACCTTTTCAGGATAGGCTCCAGGAACTCGGGCTTTTGGAGCTCGCCCAGCTTGAAGCCACGCCGCTTGGCTTCTTTCTCCAGCATATCGCGGCCATTTTGAACGTTTTCGCCGTACAGTTCCTTTTTGAAGAACTGGCGTATCTTGGCCTTGGCCTGCTGGGTCTTGACGATGTTGAGCCAATCCATGCTGGGGCCTTTGGATGAGGCGGAGGTCATGATCTCCACGCGGTCGCCTGTCACCAGTTCCGTGTCTATGGGGACCATCTTGCCGTTGACTTTTGCGCCTACGCAGCTATTGCCCACCTGGGTGTGCACGCGGTAAGCGAAATCAAGCGGCGTCGCCCCGCGCTGCATATTGATGATGTCACCCTTTGGCGTGAATATGAAGACTTCCTCACTGAACAGGTCGGTACGCAGGCCGTCAATGAATTCTTTGCTGTCACGGGTTTCCGACTGCCAGTCAAGGATCTGCCGCAGCCAGTAAAGTTTCTTGTCAAGGCCGCTGTTTCCGGCGCCCTCCTTGTAGTTCCAATGCGCGGCGATGCCAAATTCGGCCACGCGGTGCATATCATAGGTGCGCACCTGCACCTCAAAGGGCGTGGGGATGCTGCGCCCGCCAATGAGGGTGGTGTGCAGGGATTGGTACATATTGTTCTTGGGCACCGATATGAAATCCTTGAAACGGCCGGGCACCTGATTCCAAAGTGTGTGCACAGCGCCCAGCACGGAATAGCAGTCCTGGATGTTCTCCACCAGCACGCGCACGGCAATCAGGTCATATATCTGCTCAAAGTGCTTGTTTTGTATCACCATCTTGCGGTAGATGCTGTACAGATGCTTTGGGCGTCCTTCGATTTCAAAGTTCCTGATTCCCATTTCATTGAGCTTTTCAGTGAGGGTTGCGATAATGGCCTTGATCTGCTCCTCGCGCTCCACACGCTTGACACCCACCTTGTGCGCTACCTCACGGTAACCCTCAGGATCGATGTAGCGCAGCGCCAGGTCCTCAATCTCCTGCTTGATGGTATACACGCCCAGACGGTGCGCGATGGGCGCGTAGATCTCAAGCGTCTCATGCGCGATGGCCACCTGGCGGTCGGCGGGCTGAAAACCCAGCGTACGCATGTTGTGAAGGCGGTCCGCCAGCTTGATGAGCACCACGCGTATATCCCGTCCCATGGCAAGGATCATCTTGCGCAGGCTCTCAGCCTGCTGCTCTTCACGATCGGAGAAGTTGAGCCGGCCCAATTTGGTAACGCCGTCCACCAGCAGCGCCACTTCGGCGCCAAACTCTTTTTCGATCATGTCCAGCGTGATGCGTTCATTATCCTCCACCGTATCGTGCAGCAGTCCAGCCGCGATCGTGGGGGCGTCGATCATGATCTCCACCAGGATGCTGGCAACGTTCTGGGGATGGGAAAAATATGGCTCGCCGGATTTGCGCGTTTGCCCCGCATGGGCCTCTTCAGCAAAGTGATAGGCCTTCTCCACGAGCGCATAGTTATCACCCGGATTGAACTTCTGCATCCGGGCAACCATTTCTTCCAGGCTAAAGCACTCAAAACTGGAGTGGGCCATGTTTCCCCCTTACTGCAATAATCTGAACAGCCTGCTCATGTCGGGATCGATCTTTTGCATGGGTTTCAGGTGAACATGTTCGCCCTCCAGCCCGACCAGGTCCAATTCCTCAAGCACATAAAGTGCAGCGCGCGCCTTGGCAGGGTGAAAAGCCGGTTCCTGCAAAGCTTCCCCACAGCGCAGCAGCTGATAGGCTTCCCGCAGCTCCGGCTTCGTCAGCCTTAGTATCTCGAGCATCTTAGCGAGCCCCGGCGTGCGATGGCCGGCACGGATCCTTGCCTTGGGAAAAAGGCTGACGGCATACGACGCTTCATCCGGGTGCATCAGCCCGTCACAAAAGATGAGCTGTTCATAAGGCGCATGGATCTGAGACAGGGGCGTACGGTATACGATGCAGCTGCCGGCGCGCCTGTCGCTGAGTGGCCCTTGCGCCGTGTCAAAAGCAGGATGCGACGCGTGCATGGCACGTGCTGTCTCAAGCGTTCGGCAGACAAGCAGACTCCCCAGCAATCCGATGGCGGTGTCAGTTTGGGAAAAATCCGCCGACGTCTTTTCCTTGTTCGACGCAATTCCCCTCAAATCCTGCAAAAGTGCGTCCAGCTGAGCGTCATCGTTTTGCGAAAATGCCTCATTTCCTGCCTTGAGGGCCGATACCTGGCACTGTGCGCTGACACGGCCCTGGAAGGCGTTGATGTTTATCCTGACTACCGCGTCAAGTGTTGGCGGCAGGCCGGCTTGCTGCTCCCCCATGCCAAACGCGATCGCGTCGCGCGCAGTTTTGCCTTTGCTGAGCGTACATTTCAGGTGCTTGCCCTCCGCTCCCACCGCGCGTGAAGAGGCAAGTGTGAGATTTTCCATCAGGAAAGCAGGCGCCGGATTGCCAATGCCAAATGGCGCAAGCCTGTCAAGTTCCTCTGCGGTTTCAACTGTCACCTGCTCAAGGGTCATATCCGTGTCATATGGCGCCTGAGGCAAGAGCACGCTGCCCTGCAGCTGGCCACGCACTGCCTGCTCAAAGCGCTGCCTGAAGGCAGGCATATTTGAGCAGAGCATCGTCAGCCCTGCCGCCTGCCTGTGACCTCCAAAGCGCATAAAGAGATCGTCGCAGGCCTTCAGCGCCTGAAACAAATCAATGCCGCCCGCGGAGCGTCCCGAGCCTGTACAGACTTCCCCCTGCTGCGTCAGGACCACGCTTGGCAAGCCATACCTTTCAGCGAGCCTGCCTGCGGCCAGGCCCACTACGCCGCTGTTCCAGCCCTGACCGCAAACAAGGATGGTATTTGAATGCAGCAGGTCTTCCCCCTCAAGCAGCCCTTCCGCCGCGGCGAGTACCTCACGCTCCTGAGCCTGGCGCTCTGCATTGACCTGATTGAGTTTCTGGGCCACAAATCGGGCTTCATCCGGGCGGACAGACTGCAGCAGCTGCAGCGCATCCTTCGCGGTGGTCAGCCTGCCGCCGGCGTTCAGCCGCGGAGCCAGGCCAAAGCTCAACTTGTCGCTTGACAGCGCTTCCCCCCAGGTCAGCCCCGCTGCCTCCATCAGCGCCCGCAAACCGACACGCCCGGTCGTGGCCATGGTTTTCAATCCAAACGCCGCTATTACGCGGTTTTCACCAAGCAGGGGCACCATGTCGGCTACCGTTGCCAGGGCAGCCAGGTCCAGCTGGCCTTTGGCGAAGTCCATCCCTTTGAGCGCCCAGGACAGCTTCCAGGCCGTTGCCGCCCCGCAGAGGGAAGCAAAGGGATAGTTGCCCAGCATCGGGTTGACCACGGCGTCAGCCGGCGGCAAGATATCCGGCGGCGTGTGATGATCTGTAATGATGACCTGCATGCCAAGCTGCTTGGCCAAAGATACTTCCGCGGCAGCGGTGATGCCGCAGTCTGCAGTCAGCAGCAATTCCGCCTGCGGAGCCAGCCGCCTTACGGCATCCTCATTCAAGCCATATCCCTGGGTATGCCTGTCCGGTATGAAAATGATGACTTTGAGCCCCACGGCTCGCAGCGCTTCCTGGGCGATAACGGCGGCGCACAAGCCATCCGTATCATAATCGCCATAAACGACCGCGCGGGCTTTTTGCCTGCCAAGCCGGGTGATGATCTCCACTGCGTCGGCCATACCGTGCAGCATATTGGGGTCATGCAGGTGACTGAGCGCCGGATCAAGGAAACGCGCCGCCTGCTCGGGGGTATCCACGCCGCGGGCATGCAGCAGCCGGGCCATCCAATCCGGATAGCCTGCCAACTGATAGGCCTGCGCGCGCTGCGTGAATAGCTGCATTTTCCCTCCGCGGAAATGGGAAAGCGCCGCTGCTTGATCAGACGGCGCTTTCCCTTCTGGTGTCAGCGCTTGGCTTTATTGTGCGCCAAACGCGTCGTCATGATAATAATCCAAAGGCGGGGCAGGATGCAGCGGGCCGAGAAGGCGGAAACCAGCAGGGCGATCAGCAGCGGCGCCAGGAAGGCAGCCGGGAGGCCGTTGCCGCTGATAAAGCCCGCAGCTAGAAGAACCAGGGCGATAATGATGCCATAGACGCGCAGCTTTGCCGTTTGGCCAACTGCCTGCTCCGCTACCTGGGCGTGGTCCATATCGCGCAAGGGGGTCGAGGCACGCAGTTCTATGGCTGCGCGCAGCAAAGGCAGTGACTGGCAATAGGTGAACGCGACTGCCATCACGACCATGAAGGGCAGGTTTTGCGACTGGGGTACGAGTTTGCTGACCAGGGAGACCAGCGCCAGGGTCAGCAGCTGGTCATGAAGCGCGATAAGCCCCAGTGAGGCGCCGGCGGCCAGGCTATGGCGAACCGCGCCGTAGGCGAAAGAGAAGAGCACTGCTGCCAGCATGCAGATGAACATTTGGGAAAAGTCGATCGTATCGCGCATATTGGCGTAGAACTTCAGGCCTATGCCTGTCAGCGCAGCGGCCAGACCCAGCACGATCAGGGCGGCTGAAATCAGCCAGGCCTTTGCGGACATGTTATTGGCTTTCATCTTATACAGCCTCCTTCTTTGTTTTCACATTGGTATACAAGGCGGTCTTGGAGCCAAACAGCGTAATGACGCTGCCCAGCAGCACGCGCAAACCCAGTGTCATCAGGATAAGGTCAAGCAGGAGGCCCAGTGCCAATACGCGCATAAAGCCGCCAATGACCTGGGAATCCATGATGATCAGCACCAGGGACAGCAGCAGCAGGGAACCCAGAATATCGTATGCCAGCTTACCGCTGCCCTGATAGGCTTCCTTCAGGGATTGCTTGATGCTGCGGCCGTGGGACAGGTCTTCGCTCATGCTGCGATAAAGCGCCAGCAGCGAGAAGGCGAGCAGGCCAAAGCTGAAGTATACGGCAACAAGCGTTGACACGGTAAATCCGCCGCGGATCAGCGCCGCCAGGAAATAGGCAGCTACCAACTGGATCAGAAGCAGCCATGCCGCCACCGCGCCGCCAAGGCGGAATTTAAAGATGAACAGACCCATCACCAGCAGCGCGGCCACTGCCAGCGCGATGATGAGTGTGCTTTGGACATTTTTCCCAAGCAGCGGTTCACCGGTGACATTGCTGTCCGGTGTCAGATTGGCAGGAAGCGGCCCGGTCTGCATGTAGGCGGCGTAGGCCATGGCATTCTCGCCGCTGAAGCCGGGCAGGGAAGCAGCGCCTTCCGTCAGGGGCGCGCTGATGCCGGGCTGGGCAATCACTTCGCCGTCAATGGTCAGGCTCATGTTCTGGCCGACCAGTTCTGTTGTTTTTTCAGCGAACAGCTGCTTGCCTTCTGATGTAAGGATAAACGAAATAGCATAGCTGCCGTCCTGCTGGTTGGGATGGAAGTTGGCTGACTTGAAGTGCTGACTGTTCAGGAAGGTCGTGCCGTCAGGCATTGCGAAGGTGACCTCCCCGCGCTGGGCAAGAAGTTCATAAAAGTGATCGTGTGTATCATCCTGCGGCAATGACAGCTGTATCTTGCCGTCGAGCAGTTTGACCACAGCGCTGCTTATGCCCACGAAGTTCAAGCGGCGGCTGATGGTGCGCAGGGTATCCTGTGTCAGCTCAGGTGAAATGGCCTGGCCTTCTTCCAATGCGGTCATGGTGTAGGTCAGTTCAAGGGTTTCGCCCAGATCGGCTCCGGGCACAAGGGCCTGCCGCCAATCGCTTGCCTGCCCCGGTGTGGGCAGCCAGGCAAGCAGTTTGTAAAGCCCGTCCTTGTCCAGTTTCATACCGGTGAAACCCAGGACTGTGCCAATGATGCTGAGCGCCAGGATAACCACAATCGTCACAGAGGCGATTGCCTTGGCGCTTGTTTTCTTCTGAGGGGCCTGTACGGGTTTTGCCATGATATTTCCCTTTCTTTCTTCAGGTTTTGGACAGCGTTCAGGCCATGAAGCTATCCGGCCTCATCGGAAAAGTGGGAGGCCGCGTAGGCCGCATCCATATGGCCGCCCCCGCTGAGCGGGATGCCATTGGCATCGCTGAACAGCGTCTGCCTGTACACCGGGCAAACAGACCGGAGGTTCGCCCAAAGCGGTGCCGGCAGAAATCGATAAATCTCACTAAAAGCAGCGCCGCGTAAATCCCGGACAACATCCAAGGGCGGCAGCAGATACTGCGCCTGAGCCGGCGGCGGCGGAAGATCTTCAGCGCCGACCACCAGCATCCCCAGCGCAAACAGGAGCGCCATACATAACAAAACCAGCCATAGCAGCCTTGTTTTCATCAGCGCCCCTCCCTTCTATGCCTATGGGCGCGATTATAACCTAAATAACGGTTCACGTAAAGGCGAACGCCGGGGCAGGCGCTAAAAATAGTGCTTGACACCCCCGGACAACTGTGTTATTTTGTCTTGGCACCAATTTGCGGGAATGGCGGAATTGGCAGACGCGCTAGATTCAGGTTCTAGTGAGCATTACGTTCATGCAGGTTCAAGTCCTGTTTCCCGCACCAGCAAAAAACCTTGATTTTTCAAGGTTTTTTTATGCGCATCCCATCACGCGCGCAAGTTTCAGCGGATTTCTACACAAATGCCGTCATAGGCAGCTGTCCAGCCCCGCTGCAGGGCCTCCTGTTCAAGCTGCCTGTGCGTCGCGCCGCCGTTATGCGAAAAGTGGTTGATGACACATATAGCCTCCCTTTTCATCGCGCCGCTGTCTTTGAGCAGTTTGACTAATTCCTCACAGGTGTCCAGCTGCATGTGGCCGGACCCGGCGCTGTGATATACCCCAGTGCAGTCAAGGGATACTGCGTCGATCTGCCTCGCGCTCAGCCACTGCGTGACTTCTTCAAACAGCGGCCCTGTGTCATGGGCATACAGAAGCTTCTTGCCTTTCCGCTCAAGCAGATAGATCATGGCCCCGCCGTCGGGCCAAATATGCCTGGCCGGCAATGCGGTCAGACTGGTATCGTCATCAAGCCGCAGGGGGCGGTATGGCAGTGCGGGCGTGTATATCATATTGAGCTCGTTTTTCGGGTCATCAGTCTCTTTTTTAATATACTCAAGCGTTTGCGCGCTGCCGATGACCTGCAGGGGCTCCGTTCCTGCCGCTGCGAAAGGATGCCTGCGCATCTCAAGGGCGCTGAGCGTCAGGTGGTCACTGTGGCGGTGCGTGATGATCAAGTGCCTGATTGCCCTTGGCTCAAGGCCGAGGCAGTTGATCTGGTAAAAGAAATCGGGCCCGATATCAAATTGTATGTCCCTGTCAACGGTGCTCAGGTGGCGAGCCCTGATCTCCCTGCCTCGTTTCGCCCTGGCGTTTTCACACACGGCGCAGGAACAATATAATCCCGGGATTGCCTCCGCAGCCGCTGTGCCATAGCATGTCAATATCAATTCACGTCTTCTCCTCGCGGTAAAATCTGCTGTTCAATGTATATCGGGTTG
This sequence comes from uncultured Christensenella sp., assembly GCA_964584685.1. Classification (GTDB taxonomy): domain Bacteria; phylum Bacillota; class Clostridia; order Christensenellales; family Aristaeellaceae; genus UBA1038. The sequence goes on from CAZPBJ010000002.1 coordinate 64,326, forward strand.
GAGATGCTTGCCAGCGTCTCACCCACTGACGGGAGCATACGCCATACCTCCGTTCTGAGGAAACGGCTGTTTGTTGGAACATAAGCCATTTCAAAGCGCGCGCAGGCGCCTGTCCTTTGTTGATGGACTACACCGGTCTGGTCCAGAATGCGGATCTCATCACCGGCCCCCATGTCATGAACGGTCAGCACGAGAAGCGCCGGAATGGTTTCCTCATAGGTATCCCCCATGACAGCCTGCCCCATCCGCATATGGATCTGCGGCGCCTCCGGCTCCATTGCGACGTAAGCATGGCCCTTTTTCATGGCCTCCAGGATGTCGCTGCCGCTGCATGAGCGCGTGTACAGGCATGTCGTCGGACTGCCAATTACCCTGAACAGGCGTTCACGATGGCAGTCGCTGCCGCCGATGGCCGGCCACTTTCTGCCGGCGCACAGCTGCCGTTGCCACAAATCTATGTTCTGTTGATTATATGGCGTAAATGGCCCGTTCCAAATTTCCACCATATCGGCGGGCACATCATCACCCAGGCCATATTTCCATCCGCAGCTGCCATCCATAGGGTGGTTGATGGATACCAGCGCGCCGTTGGCCTTCCCTTCGCGCATGACGGCCAGCACTTCCTCACGGCTGTTGGCAACGAAGCTCCTGATGGGCCTTGCCAGGCCAAAGAGGTTGTAATGACCGTTGTAGTAGGTTACTTCAACGCCCGGAAGCACGGTCAATTCGGGAGATGAACGGATGAAAGCGTTTGAGGCCATGCTGTTGTGATCAGTCAAGAACAAGAAATCCAGCCTGCTCAGCTTAGCCCTGTCAATCACTTCATCCACGGTATACCAGCCATCGGAATGCACGGAGTGGGTGTGACAGTCGCCCCGCAGCAGCACATCGCTTTTTATGCGCTGGGTCACGGTGATCTCAACCGGGCAGCCGTCAGCCTGGATATGGTAGGCACCCAGCACAATGTACCAACGTCCGGGTTTGATCCGTGTACCGACATAACCTGGCGTGGCATAATCTTCATGGATGGTGATTTCTCTGCGCTCAGACCCGGACGCGCCGACAAGCGCATGGGTGGGGTCTTCCAGCGCCAGATCGACGATGTTGACCTCTTCCCTTGCCGTTTTTCCCCCGCCGATTTCCATCGTTTGATGGCGCGTGTAGCTGTAGGCGATCGTGAATGACGCCACATCCGCAATCACCTCAAAGGGAATGCGCAGATAGAGGCCCTCCTGCGACTTGTCGATGCGGTGCATAAACATCTTTTGTACCATGCTGTCCAATTGTTCCTTTGCCTTTCCTCAGCCTTTGGATGCGCCCAGTGTAAGGCCGCCGATCAAAAAGCGCTGCGCCACACTGTAGAGCAGGATCAAAGGCGTGATCGTGATCACAATGGCGGCCATTCGGGCGTTTGGGTAGATGAAGTCCACGCCGGAAGTTGAGTCGGTTGGCTGGGTCAACTGGCGCAGGATGATCGGCAGGGTGAAAAGCTCGGGTTTATTGGTGATAATAAGAGGCACCATAAAGGAATTCCATTTCCCGATAAATTCAAGGAAGGTGATGGCAGCAAGGCCTGGCAATGCCAAAGGGATATAGATTGCCAGAAAGATGCGTATTTCCGTTGCGTTGTCAAGGCGTCCGGACTCGGCAAGCGACTCTGGTACAGAGAGGAAATAATTGCGCATCAGCATGATTGAAAAGCCGCTTACCAACCCGTTGAGAACAAGGCCCGCATAGGAATCGATCAGCCCAAGCGCTTTGTTCAGCGAGAAGATGGACACAAGCGTCAAATCCCCGGGAATCATCATGGTCACCAGTATGGCAGTCGCAATCCCCTTGCGGAAAGGCAGGTCGCGCTGGATGAGAACATAGCCCGCCATCGCGGCAATGCTTGTGGTGATCAGGGTACTAATAACGGCGACCACGGAAGAATTGGTGAACGCCCTGGCCAGGTTGCGCGCGTTCCAGATGAACGTGTATCCTTCTGTCGAAAACTCACGGGGCCACAGCGTTACATCGGCTGCCTGCGACCCTATGTTGCCGGACAAGGAAATGGCCAAAACATTGATAAGCGGCAGTATCATCACCAAAAACACGATGAGGAGCAATAGCGAGTTCACTGCCCTCTGCCAAAGGGTCATTTGATTCCGAAAGGGTTTGCCAACTTCCTCTGTTTTGTCAAAAATGGCGGATTTCACGTTTCGTCGCTCCTCAATAACTGGCATCCTGTTCATACCTGGCCAGCCGGCGCACCGCAATGGTGATGATGAGTGTGGTGGCCATCACGACGGTGGCGGCCGCTGTGGCGGTGCCAATCTTCATCTTGGTGATGCCTTCCTCATAGATGTACAGCAGCAAGGTTCGAATGCTGTCCTTGGTTGCCGGCCTGCTCATGATGAGCACCTGGTCAAAGTTGCGCAGCACGCCTGTTGCCCCCAGCACAAGCAGGGTCTTGATGGTCGGCCAAACCTGGGGGATGATGATGTAGCGTACCTGCTTCATGCGGCTTGCCCCGTCAATGCGCGCCGCCTCGTATATGGTGGGGTCAACGCTCACAACGCTGGCCAGCAGCAAAACGGTAAAGTAACCCGCCTGTTTCCATGCGTTGGTAAACAAGATGACCGGCCTTCCCCATGCGGAAGAGGTGAAGAATGTCGCCCTTTCAAGCCCCAGCTTCGCCAGCAGCTCATTGACCATGCCATTGTGCGACAAGATCAGCAGCCACATACCGCCCACAACCGTCCAGGAGAACAGGTAAGGCAAAAATGTCACTGTTTGGATGACTGACTTGCCCAGCTTGCGGCGGACTTCGTTAACTGAAACTGTCAATACCAGAGCGACAGCAAGGTTGATGAACAGGGAGATGGTGCCTACAACGACTGAGTTGGTAAAGGAGTTCTTGAAAATCGGGTCGGCCAGCACTTTCCCATAGTTTTCAAAGCCTATGAAACTTGCCGCGCCAATGAGCCTGACTTTTTGGAAGCTCTGGACGAGGCCCAGGCCCAGGGGATAGAAAGTAAAAACGGCAAAGTAGACAAATACAGGCAGTATCATCAAGTAAATGCCCTTGTACTGCCAAAGTTTTCTGCGCAGGCGGCGGCTCTTTTTCTTTTTTGTTTCACGCCTGTCGGACGCCGTGATCGCGGTCATTGTATCAGCCTCCCTCCCGCGCAGCAGCAGGATATACCGGATACATTAAAAATTCAGATCATGAAAAGGGAAGGCCGGTCCGCTCCTTCAGGAACGTACCGGCGTTCCCCCCAACACATTCAGATCAGGTCAGATAACGCCGCGGCTCTTCAATTCCGCGTCCATGGCTGCGACACCTTCTGCTGCGGTCTTAGCACCGGTAATGATCTCAGTAGCGAACTTGGCAACGATTTCCTTGTAAGCAGCAGTTTTTTCATTGCTGATTTCCAGGCTAGCGAATGGCAGGAATGCCATCGCCTCCTCAAGACCGGGGTTCATCGCTACAGGGCTCACATACTTGCGGCTTGTCGGAATTGGCGCACCATGGTCTTTGCCGTGCGACAAGCCAACTTCGGTCAGCACAACTTTGCCATCAACCAGGTTCCAGTCATGGCCTTCGATGCCGATGGACAAGAGTTGGCCGCCTTCCTGGGTTGCCATATATTCCAGGGCCTTGAATGCGCCCTGGGGGTTGGGAGCGTTGACGGGAATGACCCAGATGGAGGGATCGCCCCGGGAGAGCATGAAATCACCCTTGCTGTTTTTTGTTCCGCCCAGGGGGACAGCTTCAATGACCTTGGGGTAATTCTCGCCGGAGCGGACGTTGTACAATCCTGTCCATGCCGCCCAGTCAACGACCAGCCCGGTTTGACCGGCCATCATCTTGTTGCGCATGTCACCTGTGGTATTGATCAGGCAGTCGGGATCCAGCAAACCTTCCTTGTACAGCTTGGCGAACCATTCCCACACGGGGATCGCGGCCTCTGTCGCGACGGGCAGATAAAGCGAGCCGTCTTCCCGCTTGGCAAAGCCCATTTTTACGTCCACTGAGGCGAACCAGGGCTGCAGATCATGCAGGCCGGGAATGTGGGTGTTAAGCGCGTAGAAGCCCTCGCCACCTACAGCCTGCAGCTTCTTGAACAGCTCATAATAGCCGTCCAGCGTGGGCTCGATCTCGCTGAGGACAACACCGGCTTTGTCAGCAACGGCTTTGTTGATGTTGGGGAGCTTATGCACCTCGGTCTTGTTGAAACCGCCCCAGATGCGGCCGTCAATGGTCAGCTGAAGCCATTCATCGGTGGGAACGACTTCAGGATCACCAAGGATCGCGGACGCGGCGACCATGTCGGTCAGGTCGGTCAGGATGCCGTCGGCCTGCATGTCATATACCTGCTGAAGGCTTACATACAGCAGATCATACTGCTCACCGGCGTTGAGCTTGTTCATCAGCACCTCACCGTAGTTGGCGGCAGGTTTCTCCATGATGACATTGGCATTGATGCCTTTGCCGAAGGCTTGGGCAAACAGGAGCATCTCATCGGCATCCTTGCCGCCGGTAACGTTGGTCAGGATCTTGACATCGCCTATGCCCTGTGCCGCGGCTGTTGAGCCAAACGACAGCAGCATGAGCATTGCCAGCGCCAGAGCGGTGATCTTGGTGACAGAGTTCCGTTTCATATCCGGTATTCCCTCCTATATTGTTTTGACGCGCTAACCAAATTCAAAACAGCTGTCTTGACATTTTTTGTTGCCGCGCATCATCTGGTACAATTGTATCCAATTTGTACATAAATAGCAATGGCTTCAGCCAAGAACTTTACAAACGATTTGCCAGGGCGCCGGTAAGGGCATATACGTGATATAATCAGTTACCGTATTTCGGGGAGGTTTGCATGCCGACAGTTGTGGTCATCGGGGCAGGACACGCGGGCTGCGAGGCAGCGCTGGCGGCAGCGCGGCTTGGGTGCCGGGCGGTGATACTGACATTGAATATCGAGGCTATCGCCCTGATGCCATGCAACCCCTCTATCGGCGGGACCGGGAAGGGTCATCTGGTGCGCGAAATCGACGCCTTGGGCGGAGAGATGGCGCTGGCTGCCGATGACTGTTTGCTGCAGGGGCGCATGCTGAACACATCAAAAGGGCCGGCGGTCCACAGCCTGCGGGCTCAGGAAGACAAGCAAGCCTATCAGCGCAGGATGTCGCGCGCCCTATTTGGGCAGGAAGGTATCCAGGTCAGGCAAGGCGAGGCAGCGGAGATACTGACTCAAAACGCCCATGTATGCGGCGTGAGGACAAGCACAGGCCAGGTCATCGAGGCCCAGGCTGTCATTATCGCGACCGGGGTCTACCTGAACAGCAAGATCATCATCGGTGACCTGGAAAAGGCCGCCGGTCCCCAGGGCATGCAGGCGTCCACCCTGCTCAGCCGCACGCTTCCCGATCTGGGCTTCAGCCTGCGCCGTTTCAAGACGGGAACCCCCGCGCGCATTGACAGTCGCAGCATCGATTTTGACCAGATGCTGGAACAGCCGGGCGATGAACATGTTACGCCCTTTTCCTTCATGACGGACAGGCGCCTTGAAAACCTCCTGCCCTGTTACCTCACCTGGACAAATGAGGAAACACACGAGATCATCCGGCGCAATATCCATCGTTCCCCCCTCTTTTCGGGCGCCATCAAGGGCACCGGCGCGCGCTACTGCCCCTCCATCGAAGACAAGGTGCATCGTTTTGCCGATAAGGACAGGCACCAGATATTTTTGGAACCCGAAGGGCTGCATCATCCCGAATGGTACGCGCAGGGAATGTCCTCCAGCTTGCCTGAAGATGTGCAATGGCAGATGTACCGCTCGATACCGGGCCTGCATAGGGCACAGCTCACCCGCCTGGCTTATGCCATTGAATACGACTGCGTTGATCCCCTGGACTTGTCCCCGACCCTGGCTGCATTGCGGATCAAAGGGCTTTACAGCGCGGGGCAGATCAACGGCACTTCAGGCTATGAGGAAGCGGCTGCCCAGGGTCTCCTTGCGGGCATCAACGCCGCGCTGTACCTTAAAAACCAGGAACCCTTTGTCCTCACGCGCGCGGAAGCCTATATTGGCGTGATGACCGACGACCTGACCGGCAAGGGAACCGATGAGCCCTATCGCATGATGACCAGCCGGGCTGAGCACAGGCTCTGGCTGCGGCAGGACAATGCCGATCTGCGGTTGACCCAGCGTGCCTACAGCCTGGGCCTGGCAAGCGGCGAACGCATGGAACGCACGCAAAAAAAGGAAAGGGAAACACAGGCCCTGCTCAGGTATCTGCAGGATGAAGGCCTCTATGATCAGCTGAAGCGGCCCGAAAACAGCATTAATCAACTGATTCCCCAGCCTTCCGCCTTTGGCGTGCCGGCCCGCGAGCAAGCGCAGATCCAGGTCAAATATGAAGGTTATCTGCGCAAAGAGGCGGCCCAGGTGCGCCAGGCCGCCGCGATGGAGAGTATGATTTTACCCGAGAAGCTTGATTATGGTTCGGTCCAGTCCCTGAGGATCGAGGCACGGCAGAAACTGACGCGGCTTCGTCCCCTATCTTTGGGGCAGGCAAGCCGCATACCGGGGGTATCGCCGGCTGATATCGCGGTACTGCAGGTTTACCTCACAAAGCTGCAGGGCACGGAAACTTGATAATGAAACCGCTCAGTTCAGGGCACTGACGAAACGCTTGATACGGGCGATCGCCTCTGAGATACGTGCGTCGTCAATCGCGTAGGACAGGCGCAGGCAGCCCGGAGCAAAGAAAGGCTCGCCCGGAACTGCGGAAACGAGGAAATGCTCCAGCAGTAATTCGGCAAAATCAGCGTCTGTATTGATCACCCGTCCCTGATAGGATTTTCCCAGCAGCGGGCTGATATTGACCAGCACATAAAAAGCACCGCGAGGCGTAGCGAAACTGAAACCCGGGATATCCGACAGCAGAGACAGCATGATATGGCAGCGGCGCTCAAATGCCTGGCACATGCCGGTCACGCAGGATTGATCGCCCGTGACAGCCGCAAGGCCCGCATACTGGGCGATGCTGTTGGTATTGCCGGTGGCGTGGCTTTGATAGGCGTCCATCGCCTGAATGACCGCCTTTGGTCCCGCAGCGTAGCCCAGGCGCCAGCCTGTCATGGCATAGGCTTTGCTGAAGCCCGACACTGTAACAGTACGGCTGAAAGCATCGGCCGACAGCCCTGCCACCGAGATATGCTCCGCCCCGGCGTAAACCAGCGTCTCATATATCTCATCACTGATGATGTAAAAGTCATGTTTTCGAGCCAAATCGGCAATGCCCTCCAGCACAGTCCGGGGCCATACGACACCTGTCGGGTTGCTGGGCGTATTGAGTATGATCGCCTTGGTCCTTGAGCTTATAGCAGCCTGCAGCTGCTCGTCGCTTGGCAGGAAGCCCTGCTCGATTGTTGTGTTGATGACAACGGGAACGCCGCCAGCCATGCGAACCATCTCCGGATAAGACAGCCAGCAGGGCGCCGGCAGGAGGACTTCGTCGCCGGGCTCCAGGATGGCATATAGCGCGCCGATGACAGCCTGCTTGGCGCCTGTCGCGACGATGATATCGTTTGGCTGATAATCGAGATTCTTATGCTGCTTCATGTAGCGGGCGATGGCCAGGCGCAGTTCCGGGATGCCCGAGGAGGCTGTGTACTTTGTCCGCCCCAGGTCAATGGCTTCCTTTGCTGCCTCGCAGATAAAGGCGGGCGTGGCAAAATCAGGCTCACCGGCGGCAAGGCTGATGACGTCAAGCCCTTGTTTACGTTTTTCAGCCACCAGGGCATTGAGCCGAAGGGTGGTGGACGGGGTGATGTTCCGGCAGACCGATGAGACTGTAAGCGGCATGGCTCAACCTCCTTGGGCGGTGCCCAATTGCATGATTATGCGGTCCTATTCACCGCGCGCCGGTTTTTTCCTGCTTGACTGCGCGCATTTATTTGATCTGCGGTCAGCCGGGCGTCACGCGCTCAGCGTCCTGCGCCAATGCCGCCTGCAGCATCAGCGCGCATTCCAGCCGCTTCTTGAAAAGTTCACAGCCAAAGGCATAGACGCCCCTGATACTGCCCGTGGCATGATAGGCATTGGCCGCGCAGCCGCCGGCGCAGTACAGTTTTGCCCAACAGCCTTCACACTCGCCGCGGGATGACAGCGTGCAGGCGCGGAAAGCCTCCTGACGATCAGGGTACAGGATGCCCTCCCGGACAGAACCAAGCAGATGAAGGGGATCGCCTACAAATTGGTGACAGGGATAAAGGTCGCCGCCTGGCGTGACAGCCAGGTACTCAGTGCCAGAACCGCAGCCTGACAGGCGCTTGTACAGGCAGGGCCCGGCCTCAAGGTCGATCAGGTAATGATAAAAGTCAAAGCCCCTGCCCCGGCGATAACGTTCCAGCATATGGACAGCCAGCTGCTCATACTGCTCGAAAAGGAAGGGAAGATCTTCTTCCCGCAAAGACGCCGGATCATCAGGACCGCCTACCATGGGCTCCATGCTCAGCTGTGTAAAGCCAAGATCCGCCATATGCAGGATATCCTGAAGAAAATCCAGGTTGTGGCGCGTGTAGGTGCCCCGGATATAATAGTTGCGCTGACCTCTTGACGCAGCGAAAGCCTGGAACTTCGGCACAACGCGCTCGTAACTGCCCCGTCCCTGATGATCCACGCGAAACCTGTCATGGACCGCCTGCCTGCCGTCAAGGCTGAGCACTACGTTGTGCATCTCCTTATTGCAAAATGACATCACTTCCTCATCAAGCAGCATGCCATTGGTAGTCAGGGTAAAGCGGAAGCGCTTCCCGGAATTCTCTTCAAGGGAGCGCCCATAGGCCACCAGGCGCTTGACTGTCTGCCAGTTGAGCAATGGCTCGCCGCCAAAGAAGTCGACCTCCAGATTTCGGCGTTTGCCAGAGTGCGCAACAAGATAATCAAGCGCCTGTTTCCCCGTCTCATAGCACATCAGGGCTTGTTCACCCCTGTACTTGCCCTGGCTGGCAAAACAGTAAGAGCAGGTCAGGTTGCAGCTGTGCGCGACATTAAGGCAAAGCGCCTTGAGCTGGGAAGGTTTCTTGTCCGCACAAAGCGCCTCCCTGAGAGCGCTGTCCTTGGTGTACAGTTTGCCCAAGTCTGCCAGTGCCTGGATCTGTTCAAGGCCGGCTTCCGCCTGCGCCAGGTCAGCGCCGGGATGCGCTTTCATGTACTCAGACAATACCGCATCCTTGCCTAAGTGTTCATACAGGCCAATCAGCTCCGCCGCCTCTTCATCCACCACATGAACGGCGCCCGAATATACATCCAGTACCAAAGTATAGCCATTTTGCGTAAAGGTGTGGATCATAGACTCCTTAAAATGCCGCCCCGGTTCGGGCGGCATTGCATGTCGGCAAAACAGCGCGTAATTACTTGCTGTCCTTCTGCTCGCAGGGCTGATTGGCCACGCCGCAGGAGGTCTTGCAGGCGCTCTGGCAGGAAGTCTGGCATTCGCCGCAGCCGCCGGTCAGGAGGCTTTCACCCAGGTTACGGGTCACCAGCGTGTTGATCTTCATTTAGTAACTCCCCCTTTTCTTGAATACACGGCCATTCTATCGCTTATGCCCCGATGCGTCAAGGCCCCGGCGATTGCGCCGTCCCCTCATCGCATGGTATACTATGGCGCATGACAAGCAAGGAGGCATTCACATGGAACCATTCACTTTCCACAATCCTACGCGCTTTGTCTTTGGTCCGGACGCTGAACAGCATGCCGGCGAGCAGATCACCTCTTTGGGTGTCCATAAGGTATTGCTCGTCTATGGGCAGGGCTCGGTCCAGCGCTCAGGTCTGCTTGACCGCGTCAAACTGACTTTGGATGAGGCGGGCATACAGCATTGGCAGCTTGGCGGCATTTTGCCAAACCCCCTGTCCGGCCCTGTGTATGAGGGGATCGAACTGGTCAGGCGGGAAGGCTTTGAAGCCCTGATGGGTGTCGGCGGCGGCAGCGCCATTGACACCGCCAAAGCCATTGCCCTGGGCGCGCTGTATGAAGGCGATTTCTGGGACCTGTTCGCGGGGCTGCAGGCACCCAAAGCGGCCCTCCCTGTATACTGCGTGCCCACCATCTCGGCATCAGGCAGCGAATCCAGCAACTCAGCGGTCATCACCCATGAAAAGCTCGGCTTGAAACGCGGGGTCAGGTCGCAGCTGAACCGGCCCCAGCTCGCCCTGATGAACCCCGCGCTGACCTTTGGCGTGCCGAACATTCAAAAGGCATACGGCGTGGCGGATATGATGTCCCACATCTTTGAGCGCTATTTCACCAATACCAGGGAGGTAACGCTTTCTGATGAACTGTGCGAAGGCGCCTTGCGCGCCATCATCAAGGCGGCACGAAAAGCGCTGAGGAACCCGGAGGATTACGAAGCCCACGCTGAGCTGATGTGGGCCGGCACGATGGCGCACAATGACACGCTCATCCCGGGCCGTCAGCAGGATTGGAGCTGCCACGCCATGGGCCACGCCATTTCCGCGCGCTTTGGCGCGCCGCATGGCGCTGTAATGGCTGTGCTTTTCCCATGCTGGATGAAGTACCAATTGGATCACGATGTGGAGCGCTTTGAGCAGTTCGCCGTCAAAGTGATGAAAGTCAAACCTGAAGACAAGGACAGCCCCAAGCATACAGCCCGGGAGGGCATCGCCAAACTGCGCGGCTTCTACAACAAGCTGGGCTTGCCGGAAACCCTTGGCAGCTTTGGCATCAAGGAAGACGATTTGCCTTCGCTGGCAGATGAAGCGCCGTATACCGCCAAGGGCACAATAGGTTTTTTCAGGCCGCTTGACAAAAGCGATGTGCTGGCCATTTACCGCGAATCCCTTTGAGCGGCAAAGAAATTCCTCAGCAATGCAGCTGCCTCGTCTTCCAGCACGCCGCCGATGACTTGTACCCGGTGAGTGAAACGGCTGTCCTGAGGAATCGCGTACAAACTGCCGCAGCAGCCGTAGGCAGTGTCGAAAGCCCCAAAAACACAGCGGTCCAGACCGGCCATGACCATGGCGCCGGCGCACATGGGACAGGGCTCCAGCGTGACATATAATGTGCAGCCGCCAAGGCGGCGGGTTTTCAGGATACTGCAGGCGGTTTCCATCGCCAGCATCTCCGCGTGGGCAAAGGGCGAGGCGTCACTTTCACGGCGGTTGTGAGCAAGGGCAATGACCCTTCCGTCCTTCTCAACCAGCGCGGCGACGGGCACATCGCCTTGCGACCTTTTTGCCTCAGCCAGCGCCAGGCGCATCATGGCTTCTTCCATCCAAAGGCACCCCCAATTACAGGCCCATCATAGCATCATGAAGGTCCATCAACAAGCACAGGATTTAGGAGGGCAAGACATCCAATGAGCAATCAGGTACTTGAAACGATCCAGAATCGCAGAAGCCACCGTAAATACCTGCCGCGGCAATTGAGCCCGGAACAGCTGGACGCTATTGTAAATGCGGCGCTCCAGGCACCCAGCGCGGTCAACGGCCAGCCATGGCACTACACCGTCGTGCAGGACGCAGCCTTGCTTGCGCGCGTCAATGCCGCTGCCCACAAGCAGGCAGCATTGCTCGATCCGCAGCAGCGCAGCCCGCGCTTCGCAGATCCCGCCTTTCATGTGCTGTATCACGCACCGACTGCCATTGTAATCTCCGGTGCCGATACCCATTACGCGCCCATAGACTGCGGCATCGCTGTGCAGACCATAGCGCTGGCAGCCGAAAGCCTTGGGCTTGGCAGCGTGATCGTGGCTTTGACCCGTCATGCCTTTGAAGGTGAGGACGGTCCCGCGCTTGAACAGGCGCTGGGCTTCCCATCCGGCTATCGCTTTATGATTTCCATCGCGATCGGCTATCCCGATGATGACAAGCCGGCGCACCCGATCAAAGACGACAAGGTCACCCTGATCAAGGCCCAATAATTCCTGACCGGGACTCATTCAAGATTTCTTTCCCTGCGCAGGCTGCCCGGGAAATGTTATCATTGCGCGGTTCCACTTTTCCAAGGGAGGTTTCTATGCGTCAATTGCGCCGATTCATTTTGCTCCTTGCGTTTGCCGCCTGCCTTGTCCTGACATCGGCGCCCCTGGCCGCGTCAGCGCAGGGCACGGCTTCGCTCAGCGGTTTTGTCTTTGTTGACAGAACGCTCGACGGCATCTATGACATTGGCGAATTTATGCTGCCCGGCACAGAACTGACCCTCATGCGGGGCAAGGACGAAGATGCTGTTGCGATGGGCAGTTATACAACCGGTCAGGACGGGCGGTTCATGTTTGATAGCCTGTCGGCAGGCGAGTACTATATCAAGGTGCTGCTGCAGGGCGACTATGTGTTTGCACCGTATCAGACCGGCGGCAGCATGGCCATACCCGCAGCGGCACGCAGCAGCCGCACGGCCGCATTTGCCTTGAATGAAGGCGAACAGGCGACTGATAGGGCGCTCATCGGCGCTATTGACGAACTGGCTGCCAGCTTCCTGCGCATTACGGCCTTTGGCGATGACAACGCAAACGGCGGCCGGTTCTCCAGCGAACCCTTGCTGCGCAATGTGCAGCTGGAAGTGCAGTTCGAACTGGACGGGCGGTATTATACCGTCGCCAGCGCTAAAACCGGCAAGGAAGGACTGGCAACCATCGACCGCGTGCCGCCCGGCACCTATGTGCTGGCTGCTTCGCTGCCCTCCCCCTACATCATTGGGCCGCTGGGCGCAAAAATCAGCCCCTTCTACAACGTGATCCTGCCTTCCGGTTCCGATTTCGGCCGCTCGGCCCCCTTCAGGTTACCCGTGAAGGGCAGTTTGGGCCTGGGTGTCGGCGGCGTCAAAACAGGCGCGGCACAGGGCAGGGTATGGCTTGACAGTAACTTCAACGGCATTCAGGACACTGATGAACCCGGCGTGGCAGGCGTTTTGCTGGACCTCAAGCACCAGACCCTGGCGGTATCCCACCAAGCCCTCAGCGACGCGCAGGGCAACTACAGCTTCACATCCCTGCACGCAGGCGCCTATACGCTGAGCACCACATTGTCAGATCAGCAGATGTTCACCATATCGGGCGGCGGTTCGCTGTTCACTCCGGATGACAGCCGCAGCGCTTCAGCCCAGATCAACATCGCTGTCGAGCAGACACTGCCCATCAAACCTATCGGCATCATCCCCAATACATCCCTTTCTGTGCTGGCTTTTCATGACAGCAACGTCAATGGTCAGCAGGATGATGGTGAACTTCCTTTTGCGGGCGCGCAGCTTGAGGTAATCATGGACGATCGTCTGATCACGTCCGCCGGTACCGGCCAGACAGGCGAAGCGCTGATCCCCCTGCTGCGCGGCGGAGATATGCGGCTTCGCCTGACTTTGCCCGATGGGCAGATCTTCAGCGTGGCTGGCGGTGAAGGCGGCAACGCGTTCTTCAGTGAAAAGGCATCAAGCAGCCTGACCGTCCCCTATACCCTTAAGCCGGGCACAAGGGGCGGGCTTTATGCGGCCGTCACCCTGCCCGCGATCCTGGCGGGCAATCTCTATGAGGATCAAAACTCAAGCGGTACCTTTGATGCCGGGGAGACCATGCTGTCCGGCTTCACAGTGCAGGCCCTGAATGCCGCGGGCACCGTCGTGGGTGAGGCCCAAACCGATGCCCGCGGCCATTATCAGCTGCCCGCGCTTATCCCCGGCACTTACACAGCCCGTATTATGCTGATCTCGCCCTACATCTTCTCCTCAGCGCCGGGCGGGAGTGCCGCTATGGCCAGCAAGATCACAAGCCAGACGGCAGAGTATGGCCAGGCTGAACCGGTGACCCTGGCTGCGGGTCAAACATTTGACAATATGGACGGCGCGGTCTTCCGCTCCGGCGTTATCCGGGGTGATGTACTGCTTGGTGATGAACAGGATCAGTTCTTGGGGCAGCAAGGCGGCCTCCAGGGTGTGTTTGTGGAACTTCTGGATGAAGATGGGGCGCCTGTATCAGCATACACAGTGGCCACTACGAACGCGTCGGGACATTTCCTACTCAAGGGAGCGCTGCCGGGCACCTATACCCTGCGCTACACCTTGCCGCAGGATGCCGCCTTTTCAAAACCGCTGATGCATGACCTTTCGTATACGGGCGGGCCCTTCCCCATCAATGCCGGTGAGGAACTTCAAGCCGCTGCATTGTATGCCGTCAAGACCGGCACTTATTCCGGCACCGTTTACCTGGATGTCAATGTGGACGGCGGCATGGGTCAAGGCGACACCCCAATAGGCGGCGCGATGGTGCGGCTGACAAGCGCCACGGCGGCCAACACCAGGGAGACATTGTCCGGCGGCGACGGCAGTTATGCGCTCAGCGGGCTGCGCCCCGGCAAGTATACGCTCAGCCTGACGCTTCCCGAAGGGAAGCTGATCTCCTATGACAAAGCAAGCCCCCTGTCCCCTGCCACCAGCAACGCTTCAGCTGTGGAAACGGAGATCACCATGGGGCTCGTAAGCCGCGGCAATATGCTTGCCGCTGTCAACACCCATAAACTGATGGGCAAAGTCTACTTTGACAATAACCTTGACGGAACCGCCCAGCCGGAAGAACCCGGCATGAGCCTGGAACTTAAGCTGCGCCATGTTCTCAGCGGAGTGCAGTTTTCCGTCACATCGGATGCCGGCGGCCTGTTTGAAGTGCCCGTCCTTTTCCCGGGCGCTTATCAGCTGAGCGCAGCGCTGGCCGAGGACTTTGAGCTGTTCGCGCCGGGCGGCGCCGCAAACACAGGCCTGAACTGGGAATTACCCCTTGTATTGTCATCCGGGGGCACTGCCACCAAACAGGATATCGGGCTGGTTCAATTTGGCAGCCTGTCAGGCGTGATGTGGGACATGGGCGGAGGCCAGGCAGCTGCGCAGGGCATAAAGCTTCGGCTGCTGGATGCCGCAAGCAGCCGGCAGGTGAGTGAAGCGACGACAGACGCACAGGGTGCCTATCGTTTTGACAGGCTTTATCCGGGTGATTACAGCGTGCAGGTAACCCTTCGGCCCGGGTACCGCTTCGCCCGCGAAATCGACAGCAGGATGACCCGCTTCAGCCTGATCACTTCCGATGGATCCATCGTCAGCAAAGAAGCGGGCAGATCCCTGCCATTCACTCTTGCCATGAACGAAGACAAGGCAGCCCAGGATATCGGCATGGGCGCCATGGGCAAGATGGGTGATTTTGCCTGGCTTGACCTGGACAGGGACGGCATGCAGGACATGGATGAGCCCGGGGTGCCCGGCATCATGATCAGCCTGTATCAGCACGGCCAGCTGGCTGCGCAGGCGCAGACAGACGCCTACGGACGCTATTTGTTCGGGGAGTTGTATCCCGGCGCGTACGATGTGGAAGTCATCATGCCCCCCGAACTGATGACCACAACACACCAGACAGAGTTCAGGCTGGTTGCCAGCATCCTTCCCCAGGCGGAAGGAACAAAGGTTACCGCGCAGGATATCAACGTTCCAAGCGGCGGCAGAAACCTCAATTGCGACTTTGGCTTCGCATTGGTAAAAGACGGGACGCTTCCCCCCAGTATGCAAAACCTTCCAAAGAAGGATTGGACCCCCCTGGTGCCAACTGTCCCCAGACGGATGCGATAAAAGGGTTTGTCCAATAACCGTTAATAAGCACGACGCCCCCGCACATGATTTGACCGTGCGGGGGCGTTTGCGGCAAGTCCTGCTGCTTGTCGGCGTTCAGGCAGCCGTCAGTCTTCTTCCTCTACTTCGGGCAGCTGCGCGTTGTGGTAGACTGCCATGACATCTTCGTTGTCATCCAGCATCTCCAGCAGCTTTTGCACTTTCAACAGTGTTTCTTCGTCATCAATGCCGATGGTAGTCTGCGGTATCCTGGAACGTTCCGCGGACAGGAAGCTCAGGCCCTGCTTTTCCAGCGTCTCACGCACAGCGGAAAAATCATCTGCCGCCGTATAGATCTCAAAATGCTCCTCGTAGCTTTGCACGTCTTCAGCGCCGGCTTCCAGCGCCTGCATCATCAGGTCATCCTCATTCATGCCCGGGCCGCGTTCGACCACCAATACGCCCTTATGGTCAAACATGTAGTTCACCGAGCCGGTTGTTCCAAGCTGACCGCCGTTCTTGTCAAAAATGTGGCGCACCTCGGAAGCGGTGCGGTTGCGGTTGTCAGTCACGATCTCACATATCACCGCTACGCCGCCCGGTGCGTAACCTTCGTAGGTGATCTCCTCATAGGTGACGCTGCCGGCTTCTCCCGCGGCCTTCTTGATGCTGCGCAATACGGTGTCGTTTGGCATATTGTTGGCCTTGGCTTTGGCTATCACATCACGCAGTTTCCCATTGACACTGGGATCGCCGCCGCCCTCCTTGACCGCTATTGCCAGCTCTCGGCCTATCTTGGTGAATGCCTGTCCGCGCACGGCATCCGCCTTGCCCTTTTTATGTTTGATATTAGCCCACTTGGAATGTCCTGACATATGTGCTTCCTTCTCCTCTCAGCCAAGCAAAGCCCTGGCCCTGTCGGGATAGTTGGTGATCATCATGTCGCAGCCAAGCTCGATGACCCGCTTCATGTCCCGTTCAAAGTTGACCGTCCAGACATTGACCGCCAAATTCGCCTCATGCGCCTTTTGGCAGAAATCCTCAAAGAAAATCGTCTGGCCGAAGTGCGGGTGCAGAGCCTCCACGCCCACTTCACGCGCGTACTTCCAGGGCCGCACGAGAACATCGCTAAATAGTAAACCGCAGACTGCCCTGTTGTCAATCTCCTTGACGCGCAGCAGGCTGTAATGATTGAATGATGAGTAGATGATCCTGTCCTCCATTCCCATTTGCGCCGCCAGCGCCAGGCAGCGCTCTTCCATGCCCGGGTAGGGGTTGACGCTGTTCTTGAGCTCGACATTGATCATCAGGCGCGTGGGTTTAAGCAGCTCAAACACTTCATTGAGCGTTGGCGCCTTTGCCCCCTCATACTCGGGATGCAGGCGGTTGAAATCGAATTTTTTCAGCGCCGCCAGTGTCTGGGCGGCGATGGGTCCTGTGCCGTTTGACACGCGGTCGATCGTCTCGTCATGGGCAACCAGCAGCTGTCCGTCGCGTGTCAGCTGCACATCCAGCTCGACAGCGTCGGCACCCAGGTCCGCCGCCAGCTGAAACGCCTCCAGGGTATTTTCCGGCGCGTAGCCCGACGCGCCGCGATGTCCGCAAATACTGATGCCCATACTCACTTCCCTTTCCTGACGCGCAGGGCGGCATGCAGCACGCTTTCACTTTGCAGATCAACAGGCGTCAGGTAAAAGCGGAAATTCTGCGCTTGCCTGAAGTACAGCCTGTCCTCTTCCAGCGGCTCCGGTCCGCATGAGTTTGAGCCAAGCGGACCCATGATGCCGTCCAGGCAGATTTCCGTAAGATCCTCATTGTGCAGTTCATAGGTATGCGTGGCTTTTGTCAGAGACTCCTGCGTGTAATGGTGCGCGCTGAATGAGAAACGCTGGCCGGAGATCAGGAGGCCAACGCCCGCCGCGTCGGTGACAGCGACAAACCGAGTATCCTGGTGGGAGCCGTTTTCCTGAGGATAGACATATGGCTCATGGGTATCCTCGACACTTGCCCTGTACAGGTCCAGCAGCGCGGCTGATTTCTTGTCCGGATAGCTTTCAAAAGGTCCGCGGCCGTACCAGGTCAGCGTGTCGAAGGCGCTTGGCATTTGGAAACGCAGGCCCAGCCGCGGCAGATAGAACGCCTTGGGCTGCTTCTCCATCGGACTGTACTGGATGTCAAGCACCACGCGGCCGGACCCTGTGAACCGGTAGTTTTGGGTCATCTTGACGATGGGTTTGAAAATGGCCGGCCCATGCACGCTTTCCAGTTTGACATGGACGCTGCCGTCGAGTTCATGCGCTTCAAAAGCGCTCACCCGCGCCAGCATCTTGTCCAGGCCATACTGCGCCCAGAGCTGGGCAATGTTGGCCCCAAAGCCGCGGTCATTGTCCGTTGGCGCGCGCCAAAGGTTGCACGCAAGCGGTGACCTGAGCAGTTCAGTGCCCGCGCAGCTGATGCTGTACAGTCCGGCCTTGTCAAGGGAGAAGCGGTAAACGGTCTGGCCGGTGAAGACGCTGATATGCCTGTCTGCCTTTTCCAGCCGCAGCGCTTTTTTTACTGTCGGCAAGACAGCGGGCTTGCTGCCCAGCTGCAGTTCAACCTGATCCCTGGCCACCACAAAACCGGCAGGCGCCCACAAGGCGGGCTGTTTAAGTGAAAAGACCAGAGTCAGCACGCTATCCGCCGGGTAATCGCCCAGAGGCAATTGGATTGTCGTGCTTTGGCCGGGCTTGCAGGAAACCTGCTTGCCGCCGTGCGTGATCACGCGGCCCAGATGCTTGAGCTGCCAGTTTAAGTCAAATGCGTTGAGATCGGTGAAGTTGAGGCAGTTCCTGAGCGTGACTTTTCCGCCTGCTTCATCGCGCAGGCTGACGCGCACGGGGCGCAGCACATGCCCGTATTCCAGCAAGCCGGTATGAGGGCTGCGGTCAGGATAGCACAGCGCGTCCACGCAGAAGTTGCCGTCGTGCGGATACTCGCCAAAGTCGCCGCCGTAAGCGTAGTAATCGCCGCTGCCATCGGGCGCCTTGGCGGTGATGCCGTGATCGACCAATTCCCACACGCAGCCACCGGCAAAGCGGGGATATTTGTAGATCAGCTGCCAGTAATCCTCCAGGTTGCCGGGCCCCTGGCCCATGGCATGGGCGTATTCACACAGAAAGAAGGGCTTGTCATCCTTCTTTTTAACGATTTCCTCGCACTTTGGAATGCTGGTATACATCTTGGAGTACATGTCGGCGGTCCTGGCCTCCAGATCGCGCTCATAATGGATGGGGCGGCCGGCATCCAGCCGGCGGATCGCCTGAGCCATTTTTTCGTGGTTGACGCCGTAACCGGACTCATTGCCCAATGACCAGAAAATGATGGAAGCATGGTTGCGGTCGCGCTCCACCATCCGTACCGCCCGATCGACGAATTGCTTTTCCCAGCGCGGATCGCCGGCTATCAGGTCAAATGGCCCGACAAATACCACGCCATGGCATTCCAGATCAGCCTCATCCACCACGTACAAGCCATATTCATCACATAACGAGAGGAACCTGGGGTCAGGGGGATAGTGGCTGGTGCGTACGCAGTTCATGTTATAGCGCTTCATGTTGAGCACGTCCTGCAGCATGCTCTCAACCGGTGTGAAGCTGCCAAGCGTGGTGTGCGTATCATGGCGGTTGGCGCCCTTCAGCTTGACGGGCACACCGTTGATGAGCAGCACGCCCTGCCTGATGTCAACCCTGCGAAAACCCAGGCGCTGATGCTCCGCCTGTCCGTCCACCCAAATAAACAGGTCGTACAGATTCGGTGTTTCGGCAGTCCAGCGCTTTACCTTTGGCAGGCCAAGCATATGGCCGGCAACGCCGTCTTTCACCGGGATCTCAGTATCAAACAGTGTCTCACCGTCATACAGCAAGGCGGCCCGGACAGACTTGGCGCCCTGCGCCTTGACTTCCAAACGCAGGAGACCGGTCTCCATATCGCTGTCAAGGTTCGTATCGGCTACGACATCCAAAATGGCGGTCTGGGCAAAGCTGAGCAGCATCACATCGCGAAAAATGCCGCTGTGGCGCCACTTGTCCTGATCCTCAAGATAGGTGCCGTCAGACCACTGGAAAACAAGCGCGTGAAGCGAGTTGATTCCGGGCTTGAGCTGCGCGCTGATATCAAATTCCGCCGGCATGTGCGGCACTTTTGAAAAACCGACCGGCTGTCCGTTCAGGATCACGTAAAAGCAGCTGTCCACCCCTTCAAAACGAACGCGTGTCTGGCGTCCGGCAAATTGTGCCGGCAGCTCAAAATGCCTGTGGTACAGTCCCACCGGGGTCTGATCGGGCACAAAGGGCGGGTCATAGGGTATGGGGTAATTGACATTGGCGTACTGCGGCCTGCCGTAGCCCTGCATCTGCCAGCAGCCCGGAACACGTATGCTGCCATAGTCACCAAAGGCAGTCAAATCTTCCGGAATATCACGCGGGCTGTCCAGCAGCTTGAAATCCCATGTGCCATTGAGGGAAAGAAAATAAGGGGAGGCTGCCCTGTCACCCGTGTGAGCGCTGATCCGGTCGGGATATGGCACCATGGTGGTGCGGTTTGGAAGCCTGTTGATGTGCAGGCAGTCCAAATCCTGATACTGCGTGAAGTGCATGCTGCATTCTCCTTTGCCAATCCAATGCCGGCATTATATCAAAGAAAAAGCGCATATTCAAGCAGACGGCAGGACTTTGGGCCGCTGCAGCCGAATACTGAAATGCAGAAAGGCGGGGATCGCAGTGATCGACATCGACCGCTTCAGCCAAATCGTAAACGCGCAGGCGGAAACGCTTCCCAAGGCAATTTTTGGACAACTCAATCTGGGCATCGGCGTAGTGGAGCGCGCGAAGCCGGAAAAACACAGCGCTCCCGGGCGGCCGCTGTATGTGCTGGGCGAATACAGATGGCACCCTGCCATGGGCCGGGGCATTATCATATACTATGGTTCTTTTGTGCGCGCCTTCCCTACTATGCATGATGAGGCTGCGGTGACCTCTGAAATCGGGCGGGTGCTCAAGCACGAACTGACTCACCACTTGGAGAGTCTGGCAGGCGCAAGGGATCTTGAGATCGCCGATGCCAAATTCCTGATGGATTATATCTCAGGCGGAAACGATCAATGATCTATTTGCGCGAAGTGCACAAGAAGCAGGGAATCCCTTCCCGTACCGCCTATCCAATGAGCGCCCGGGTATTGCAGGCATTTGAGAAGCTGAGCTTTTCACATTCTGTGACGATCCTTTGCGGAGAGAACGGCAGCGGTAAAACGACCCTGATGGAATTGTTCAGCGCAGGCGTAAATGCCACGCCGATAGGGGATTCGGGCGTGCACGGGGAGAAGGCGCGGCTGTTTAAAACAGCCGCCAGGCAGTTTCAGTTCGTGATGAACCGGCACCCGCAGCGCAGTTTCTATTTTACGGCGGAGGACTTCAGCCGTTATCTGGATCAGCATCAGCGCATGGCGCAGGAAGCCCGTGAGGACCTCAAACAGTTGGATGGTGAGTACCAGGGCCGCTCTGCCCTTGCCAGATCCCTGGCGGCGCAGCCTTTTGAGCGAACGCTGGGCGAAATGCAGGGACAATATGAACAGGACCTGCTGCAGTCTTCCCATGGGGAAGGATTTCTCAGTTTCTTTGCCGGCCGCCTGGTTTCAAACGGTCTTTATCTTTTGGACGAACCGGAAGGCGCGCTGTCTTTTGCCAACCAGCTTTCACTGCTTGCCCTGATCGATCAGGCGGTAACAGCCGGCGGACAGGTTATCATGGCAAGCCATTCCCCCGTGCTGGCCGCTTATCCCAATGCCGCCCTGCTGGAAGTCGGGCAGGACGGCATTTTTGAAGTAAACTATGACGGGCTGGGCAGCATCCAGTTTCTTAAACACTTTATGATGCATCGCGAAGGCATCCTCAAGCGTTCAGGCATTCAGGGAGAAGCTTAATACCAGGTCTGGCCAAAGCCCGTGATGTACCACTCGCCCTTCGCGTGCAGTTCATATCTGAAAGTGTCAGGCTGGACGCGCTGATCTTCAGGCAGCCTGACCATGTTTTTCTCCGGCCTTTTGGCATTGGTGTCATAGATGTAATGGTAGCGCAAAATGCGGTTATCTATGTTGCCTTCAACGGTCTTCAACTCGTAACGCCCATCGCCAAGCGGAGTGACATCCGATATCAGCCCCACATGGATGTAAGGTGTGCTGTTGTTTTTCCCATAAATGACAAGATACCCGGGCTGCGGAACATAAGCGATGCGGTCCATCGCGGTGAAGCCTGCCCAAAGTTTGGATACGGCTGCCTCCCTCACGGAGTGGGCATTGCCGTCCGTCTGCAGGGTGGTCTCGCCGCCCTTTTGCATAGGGACGCCCGCCTTTTCCAGACAATAATTGACAAAGGCGCCGCACCAGCCAAAGCTGCTCTTTGCATTGCGCAGCCAGAATGTGAATTTGTTGGAGCGCGCAAACGCTTCGCCATTAGCAGCTTCCCACTCCTGCAGGGCATAATCGATCCCCTTCAGGATAGTTGGGGGCATTTGCCCAGCCGAACCGACAGTGACACCCAGAGTGCTTGTCACATTTTTGGAAGAGGTGAAGGTGATGGCCGCTTTGCCCGGGGCCATGAAGTTGATGATGCCCCGGCCGGTGACCCGCGCCACATTCTCATCACTGGAAACCCAGACACCCCGCGTTGACGGGGTGAAGACATAACTGCGGCCCACGCTGCTGATGATCTCTTTGGGATACTCGGACCTCTTGTCTGCGGCAAGTGCAGGCAATATCAATATAATCAAGACAAGGACGAGCGCCATCAATCGTTTCACGGCTCATCCTCCTGAAGGCCGGCTGCATGTTCCGGGGGCTGCAAAGTCCTTTTACGTCTGCTGCCGCTGCCGGAACTGAACGCGACAGCTATGAAGCCAACGATAATCGACAGATAATAGGTCAGGAAGCGCCACACCAAAAGGGCGGCGAAGAGAATGGTTTGTGGGAAGATCGCACCAAAGAACAGGTAAAAACCACCTTCCTGCGCCCCCGAAGCACCGGGAAGCGGGGTGAAGCTGGCAGCGATGTACAGCTCAAGCTGGATAGCCAGAAGGCTGGTATATGGCGCAGCGTTCAATCCAAAGCCGCGGTAAACAAAATAAACCGCGCTCATCAAGCACAACACCTGAACAACAGAGAGAAAAAACAAGGCCAGAAACTGATAAGGATGCTTGGTGAGGATATCCACGCTTGCATGAAAATCCTGCAATGCCGCGTCCCACCGCGAAGAAGTCTTGGCGGCATCTTTGACGATGCGCAGACGGTGGGCGGCTTTGACAAAGAAGATGATGATCGCCCTGACCAGGTTGCGGCTGATGGCAAGCAAAATCACGGCTGCCACAGCGATGCCGTTGAGAAAATAGCCCAGCCAGACCATCCATATGCCCTGACCCAAGCTTTTCTCCACCAGTCCAGCATTGCTTATCCAGGCCAGGGCACCCAGCAGCAGCAGTGCGCACTGCCAGCAGAAGAATTTCACCGCCAGCGCGGATGAGGTCAAACCCGGCGCAACGCCGCGTCTCTTGAGCGCAAAGACCTGCATGGGCTGACCGCCGGTAGCGGCAGGCGTGATGGAAGAATAGTACATGCCGATCAAGCCTACGCTGATGCAGTGGCGAAACTTGACCGGGATATTCTGGAAGTGGAAAAAAGCGTAAAGAAGCCCGCCTTCCATGCTCATATGGACAAAAAAACAGCCAGCACCGCCAAGCAGCCACCAGGGATTCACCGTGTTGATTGCCTGGCCGATCCTGTGAAAGTCGCCTGAAGAGATCGCAAAATAGAGCACCAAGGCAAAGGTGCCCAAAATGAACGTTCCGTTAAGGATCTTGCTGCGGCTCTGCTTGGTAATGGCTGACCCCTGCCCTCTTTTGGAAGCCAATACTAAATGCCCGCTTCCACTGCATGAAGTATACCACAGCCTTTGGCGATTGTCACATTTGGGCGAAGGGCGGCTGTCGGATACCTGCCGGAAAATCGCGCAGCACTTGACCCGCCAGAGTAAAAAGACTATGCTATGGCACAAGTTTCTGGGGAGGTGACGCGGATGATCTTGGATAAACTGGCCAATATTGCAACATACAAAGGTATCAGCAGCAACCTGGACCTGGCAATAGACTTCCTGATGCAAAACAGCCTTGAGCATCTGCCGCTTGGCCGCCACGCCATCCACGGAGACAGGGTATTTGTCACAGTCATGACCACGCAGCTCGGCCCGGGACTCACCTGGGAAAAGCACCGCAAGTACATTGATATTCAAATCGCCTTGGCGCAGGGTGAAAGCATCGCCTGGGCTCCGGAGGACAGCATCCGTGACTTCGCGCCCTATGACGAAGCCAAAGGCGACATCCAGTTGAGCAGCGACCCGCAGGAAGGATTGGTCTCTCCCATTCATCCGGGCTGGTTTGTTGTGTACTTCCCCCATGATGCCCATCGGCCGGGCATCGGCCTGGGTGCTGCAAGCAAGGCTGTTGTCAAGGTCGCGGTCCGGTGACCCATCAGGGCACGGTGATCATCAACACCCTGCGCCTGCGGCTGCGCCCTTATTTGCCGGGCGACGCCGAGGCCATGTTCGCCGCCTGGGCCAATGACCCCGCGGTGACGGAGTTCCTGACGTGGGAGCCTCACGGCAGCATCGAAGTCACGCAGGGCATTGTACGGCAATGGATTGAAAGCTATTGCTCGGATACCGTATATCATTGGGGGATCACGCTGGCAGGTGAACTCATCGGCGATATCGCGATCGTCAACTGGAACGAAAAACATGAGTCCTGTGAAATCGGTTATTGCCTGACCCGCTCCTTCTGGGGACAGGGCATCATGACTGAAGCGCTGACAAGCGTGATGCTCTACCTGTTTGAAACCATCGGTTTTCACCGCATCGCCTTGCGGCATGACAGCCTCAACCCGGCCTCCGGCCGCGTAATGGCCAAAGCAGGCCTGGTGTATGAGGGCTGTATGCGCGAGGCCATGAAGCGGCGCGACGGCAGCTTTGCCGATGTCTGCCTCTATGGCGCCGTCAACGTCATGTGGCAGGCACAGGGCAGAAAAGTGGGGGAAGCATGACTGACATCCCGGCAGATTATCATCCGCTGCTTAATCTGTATGAAACGCAGGAAGCCATCGCGATCGTCAAAAAGACCTTTGAGGATTTCCTGTCCAAAGCCCTCAATTTGAAGCGTGTGTCCGCGCCTCTTTTTGTCGCGGGCGATTCGGGCCTCAATGACAACCTTA
The DNA here is from genome assembly GCA_964584685.1 of uncultured Christensenella sp. Classification (GTDB taxonomy): domain Bacteria; phylum Bacillota; class Clostridia; order Christensenellales; family Aristaeellaceae; genus UBA1038. Next base: position 89,209 of record CAZPBJ010000002.1, read on the forward strand.
ACGGCGTTGAGCGCCCGGTCTCCTTTGACATCAGGCAGACAGGCAGTCAGGTGCAGGTTGTGCACTCTTTAGCCAAATGGAAGCGCCTTGCGCTGAAGAATTACAACTTTCCCGTCGGCGAGGGGCTATATACAGATATGAACGCCATCAGGCGCGATGAAACACTGGACAACCTGCATTCGGTTTATGTGGACCAGTGGGACTGGGAAAAGGTCATTACCAGGGAAATGCGCACCCTTTCCACGCTCAAGGACGCGATGCAGCGCATCGTGACCGCCATCTGCGCCACCTATGACCTGCTGCAGTGGAAATACGCGCGGCTGCCTGTCAAGCTGACGCGCGAGATCACCTTTGTTACCACGCAGGAACTGGAAGACGCCTATCCTTCGCTGAGCGCCAGGGAGCGTGAGAATGTGATCACCCGCCAGTATGGTACGGTAGGCATCCTGCAGATCGGCGGCAAGCTCAGATCAGGCCAGGCGCATGACGGCCGCGCGCCGGACTATGACGACTGGTCGCTCAACGGGGATATCATGTTTTGGGATGAGACACTGGACTGCGCGATGGAGATCAGCTCCATGGGCGTGCGTGTCTCGCCTGAAACACTGGCCTCGCAGCTGCGGGAAGCTGATTGCCTGGACCGTCAGGACCTGCCCTTCCACCGGGCGCTGCTCAACGGAGAACTGCCCTATACCATCGGCGGGGGGATCGGGCAAAGCCGCACCTGCATGCTTCTCCTGGCCAAGGCGCACATCGGCGAAGTCCAGTCTTCCTTCTGGGATGCGCATACCCTCAATTCCTGCAGGCAGGCAGGCATTGTCCTGCTATAAAGGAGACCTAATGAATAAACCTCAGGATAACTTTGGCAGCCTGGTCTTCAACTTCGACGTCATGCGCAGCCGTCTGCCCAAGGAAAGCTATCAGGCGCTTCAGCGCACCATGGATACCGGCAAGCGTCTGCCGCCGGAAGCGGCCAGTGTCATTGCCAACGCCATGAAGGACTGGGCCATTGAGAACGGCTGCACCCATTACACCCACTGGTTTCAGCCCCTGACCGGCATCACGGCTGAGAAGCACGACAGCTTCATCACGCCTGTGCAGGGCGGCAAGGTGATCATGACCTTTGACGCCAAGGAATTGGTGCGCGGCGAATCTGATGCCTCAAGCTTCCCCTCCGGCGGCCTGCGCGCCACCTTTGAGGCACGCGGCTACACAGCCTGGGATCCCACCAGTTATCCTTTCATCAAGGATCATACGCTGTGCATCCCCACCGCCTTTTGCAGCTACGACGGTCAGGCGCTTGATAAAAAAACGCCCCTGCTGCGCTCCATGGATGCGCTCAACCGACAGGCGCTGCGCATTTTAAGATTATTTGGCAATTTTGAAGCCCAAAGGGTGAGCGCCTGCGTCGGGGCGGAACAGGAATATTTCCTTATTGACAAAGCGCACTTTGATGCCAGGCGCGACCTGCAGTATACCGGCCGCACCCTGTTTGGCGCAAAAGCCCCCAAGGGTCAGGAATTAAGCGATCACTATTACGGCATCATCACGCCGCGCGTCAACGCATTCATGCAGGAACTCAACGAGGAACTGTGGAAAGTCGGCATCCCCGCCAAGACAGAGCATAACGAGGCGGCCCCCGCCCAACATGAACTTGCGCCAATCTATGAGTCTGTCAACATTGCCACCGACCACAACCAGCTGACGATGGACCTGCTCAAGAAGACAGCCCTGAAACACGGTATGGTCTGCCTGCTTCACGAAAAGCCCTTTGAGGGCATCAATGGTTCCGGCAAGCACAACAACTGGAGCCTTTCCACCGATCAGGGACTGAACCTCCTGGAACCGGGCGCGACCCCGCAGCAGGACGCGCAGTTTCTCCTTTTCCTCTGCGCCATCCTAAAGGCTGTCGATGAACATGCCGACCTTCTTCGCCTCTCGGTTGCCAGCGCGTCCAACGATTGCCGGCTTGGCGGTTTTGAAGCGCCCCCCAGCGTGATATCGGTCTTCTTGGGCGATGAACTGACCCAAGTGCTGGAAGCCCTTGAAAACCACCGCACCTATGTAACGGAAACCAGCGCAGACATGAGCATCGGCGTGCATGTTTTGCCCAAGATACCCAAGGATATCAGCGACCGCAACCGCACCTCACCCTTCGCCTTCACGGGCAACAAGTTCGAGTTCAGGTCGCTGGGCTCCTCCATGTCCCTGGCAGAGCCCAACACCATGCTCAATACCGCGGTTGCCGATACCCTGCAAAGCTTCGCCGATGAGCTTGAAAAGGCCGAAGACTTCCACAGCGCCTGTGAAAACCTGATCATCCGTACGATCAAGGCGCATAAGCGCGTGATCTTCAACGGCAACAGCTATGGGGAGGATTGGCGCAGGGAAGCCAGGAAGCGCGGTCTTCTCAATCTTCCCAGCGTGGCGGACTGCCTGCCCTACATGGCGTCTGATGACAACATTGCCCTGTTCCAGCGCCAGCGCGTCCTGAGCGAACCGGAGATACGCAGCCGCCAGCTGGTGCTGGGTGAAAACTACTGCCAGGGCGTCCGCATAGAAGCGCAGACGATGCTGGACATAGCGCAAAAACAGATTATCCCCGCTGTCATCGCCTACAACAAACAGTTGACCGAGTCAGTCTTGCTGAAGCAAAATGTGCTCAAAGGCTCAACTATACCGGAGCTTGACCTTGCAGGCAGACTCAACGACATCCTCGGTCTGGCCTGCGTGGGCGCACAGGGGCTGCGGGAAGCGCTGGCAGCGATGCACAAAAAGGACGGCTGGCCTAAACTGGCTGACTATTGCCACAAGACCCTGATTCCTGCCATGGCAGCGCTGCGGGCCGCCTGCGATGAAGCGGAGATTTATGTCAGCATATCCTGCTGGCCTTTCCCAACCTATGGGGAGCTGTTGGGAGGCGTTTAGCGATATCCCCTTACTCTGCCGAGAAAGCGTATATTGTTGATGTTCTGTATACTTGCCCTGCCCTCAGCGTAGTGTCGCCAAAGCCCGGCTGATGGACTGTGTCGGGGTGCTGCTGGGTCTCCAGCGCGATTCCGGCGTAAGCGCCATAGTGGGCGCCGCCGCGCCCCATGCAGTCAAAACCCTGGCCGGAGTAGCATTGAACGCCGGGCTGATCGGTCAACACCTTCATCAAACGGCCTGAGCCGGGATGATGCAGTCTGGCCACTTCACGCAGGCCACTGCCCGAAAGCACATAACCGATATCAAAACCTTTGGCTGCCGCAAACATCGGGTCGTCATCGCGGGTGAGCACATCGCCCAGGCGCTGCGGCTGCCTGAGGTCAAAAGGCGTGTTCTCAACAGGCATCATCACCCCGGTCGGAATCAAGTCTTCCCCGGCGGCGATCACCTTGTCACCCAGGATCTGCAGGCTGTGATCCTTGATATCATGATCAGGGCCCAGGTTGAAGTAGGAATGGTTGGTCAGGTTGACAATGGTATCCTTGTCCGCCACTGCGTTGTAGTCGATGCGCAGCCGGCAGGCGTCATCCCATCTGAAGGTGACCGTAACCCGGAGCTGCCCCGGATACCCTTCCTCCATATCAGGGGAAATGTAGCGCATGGTAACGCTGTCTTCCCCCGCGATGCTTGCCGTCTCAAAGGACCACAGGCGCTTGTCAAATCCTTTTTTGCCGCCATGCAGGGTATTGGCGCCATTGTTGGCAAAAAGCTTGTACTCCTGCCCGTTCAGCGTAAAGCTCGCGCCAGCGATGCGGTTGGCGTAGCGGCCAACGGTCGCGCCCATGTATCCTTTGCCTGTGGCAATGTACTCGGGAAGGCTGTCCATCCCCAGAACAACGTCACCCAGCGCGCCGCTGCGGTCCGGCACTTTGACCGAGGTGATGTGCGCGCCGAAGTTGATGAAGCTGACGCTTGCTCCGACGGCGTTGGTCAGTGTGATCCAGTCCACCTGGTGCCCATGGGGTGTTGTGCCAAAAAGCGTTACGGAAATACTCATCTTGTCACCTTCTGCTGTTCATCAGCTTTGCCCAGTTGTCAAAACGGGCAACAAAATCGTCATTGTCCTTGGTTTTTTCCATCATCGACAGCACCAGCGAGATCCCCTCCTGTTCAGACAAACCGCCAATCATGGCGCGAACCTTGCCCGCGACATCCATCTCGTCCTTTGTCAGCAAAAGCTCTTCATGGCGGGTGCCTGATTTGGCGATGCTGACGGCAGGGAAAAGACGCCGCTCCTGCAGGCCCCGGTCAAGCGTCAGTTCCATATTGCCGGTGCCTTTGAATTCCTCATAGATGACATCATCCATGCGGCTGCCGGTGTCTACGATGGCAGTCGCGATGATCGTCAGCGAACCGCCTTCCTTGAGCTTGCGGGCAGCGCCGAAGAAACGCTTGGGCCGATTAAGGGAACCTGCCACCAAACCGCCGGACATGATGCGCGCCGAGTTTGGCGCGGTCATGTTATAGGCGCGCGACAGCCTTGTAAGGCTGTCCATCAGGATGACAACGTCTTTGCCCTGCTCCACCAGGCGCATGGCCCGCTCGATGACCAGTTCGCTTGCACGGGCATGGTTCTCAGCCGGCTCATCGAAGGTGGAATAGAAAATATCGCCGCCGATCGCCTCCTTGAGGTCTGTTACTTCCTCAGGGCGCTCATCCACCAGCAGCATCATCAGCTGCAGTTTGGGATGCTGCGCGCGGATCGAAAGCGCGATCTTCTTGAGGATAGTTGTCTTGCCTGCCTTTGGCGGCGCTACGATGAGCGCCCGTTGACCCATGCCGATAGGCGCGAAAAGGTCGATGAAACGCAGGACAGGGTCCGGCTGCGCTGATGATGAAAGACGGATAAGCTGATACGGGTAGATAGGCGTCAGCTCATCAAAATCCTTTCGGGTGCCGGGCTCATCGGCTTCCGCGCCATTGATCCTGGTGATATACAGCATGGCGGCGTAGCGGTCCCCTTCGCGCTGGGGGCGCGTCTTGCCTTCGACATGATCGCCGCTTCGCAGGTTAAATCGCCTGATTTGTGCATTTGACACATATACGTCGTTCTTGCCCGGCAGGAAATTGCCGGCGCGCAGGAAACCGTATCCGTCGGGATGAACTTCCAATACGCCCGCCCCGTCCCCCACATCGCCTGTTGCCAGCATCTCTGGCACTGCCGGGTTGACACCCAGCTCGCGCGCCTGGGGATCGCGCGCACGCAGCGGCAAGTACGGGCGCGGCGATTGCGGTTCAAGCGCCTGTGCCTGAAATTCCGGAAGCTGTCGGCGATACCCGGTCGTCGCCGTTACGGGCGGCAGCTCGCGGCCCATTTCCATCCCGGCCCCGGGCATGGATGCACCCGGCTGCGGCGCCTGATAACGCGTCGTGCCCGGCTGGGCGTAGGCAGCAGGCCGATAACCCTGAGGGATGACAGGCGCTGCAGGAACAGGCGCCTGGACTGGCGTTCCGGCTTCCGGCCCGAACCTGGACACGCGCGTGATGGGCCGCAGTGACAAGGCGCTGTTTTCACCTGCCTGCGCAGCCGGGTATGTGCCCCCCTGCTGACTGAGCTGCGGGGCAAACTTTGACGGCGGCTGGGTGGCCGTGAAAGGCTGGGGATTATGCCAGGCCTTTGCCCCCTCCAAAGTGAAAGCAGGCTTGTTCCTGCCGGTGGAAGTTTGGGCAGGCTTGCCTGAAGGCGGCGCAGACGGCGTGCGCGCGGGTCTGGGCGCAGGCGCCTCTTCGGGATCATCGGTGATGATCATGGCGCGGCGTTCAGGCATCGTTTGTCCCGCTGCGGTTTCGTCAAGGGGCTTGACAGGCTCCATGCCGGTATTGCCGGCGATTGGGGCATCAAGCTGCACTTGCAGCCGGCTGTCCACGATACGCTGCACGATGTCCAGCTTGGTGGTCAGCGCGCCGATCTTGATATTATTCTCCTTGGCATAGCGGCGCAATTCTACAATAGTCATGGCCGCCAGTTCAGTTTGGGTTATCATTGTTTTCCTCCACGAAATGATGATGGCTGATGCGAAATGTAATGCTGCCTATGTCGCTGTTATGGAATGGGCTGTACGTTGATGCCGATAAGGCCGGGCCCGGTATGCACCACAAGCGCCGGGCTGACGTCCCCAACAAAGAATTCCTTGCATTGGGGCACCAGGCGCTTGACCTCCCGCAAAACGCGGACCGCCTCTTCTTTGGCGTTCCCCTGTATGACCGCTATTCTGCAGCTGACATGCTTTTTGGCTTCGCCTGCGGCAAGTGAAATCGTCTGGGCAATTGCCTGCGCCCTGCCGCGCACCTTGGCGGCAATGACATAGGCTCCCTCCTGGTTGCAGGTGATGATGGGCTTGATGCTGAGCAGTGAACCCAGCACCGCGGAAATCTTGCCGATACGTCCCCCGCGCGCCAGGTAGTCAAGCGTAGACAGGCAAAAGAAGATGTGCGATTGATCGATGCTGGCCGCGACCTTGTCGCAGATGGTTTCGAATGACAAGCCTTTTTCGATGAGGTCGGCAGCCAGCATGGCCTGCATCCCCGCGCCCATTCCGATGGATTTGGTATCGATCACGCGGATCTCAAGGGCGCTGTGATCCTGCGCCAAAAGGTGCATTTGGCTGTAGGTCGCTGAGAGGGCGCTGGAAATATTGATGCAGATCACCTGCTTATAGCCATCTGACACAATGCGTTCAAATGCCGCGTTGATGCTGCCGCCATCGGGCGACGAGGTGCGCGGCACCTCCGTTTCCAGGCGGTCGTAGACTTCCTGCGGTGTGATGTCGATGCTGTCCTCATATTCACGATCGCGATAAATAACCTTAATGGGAACAAAGTATATGCCATGCTGCTTTATGAAATCCTGTGGAACATCTGTACAGGAGTCGACCAGAATGGCGATCTTCTGTGGGTTCATCAATATCCTCCTCCGACTATTGCCTGCAGTTTACGTCTTTCGCGCGTGCGTGTCAAGCTTTTTACTGTGTTTTACGCATAGGAAAGAAATGGAAAGCGACTCGTGTGATTCCCAAGTCAGTAAGTATCCATAAATGAGGTGTAGGGACCTGCGTCCCCTTCCCGCCATCCCAGGACAGCTCCCAAGCTGACCTTTGAAGCGGCGGAGAAAATGCAGCCCTCTACATTCGGATTGCCTTTCTTGAGCAGGGCTATCAGGCGCTTCACTTCCCTGCGCTTGCCGCCGTCTTCCTGCCGGGTCACCCGGCAGGCGCAGCGCATGACAGGCAGCGCGTAGCGTTCCTGCCAGCGGATCACATCCTGCTCCCTCACCAAATACAAGGGGCGGATGAGGGACATCCCTTCATAGTTGCGGCTGCGCAGCTTGGGCATCATGGTCTTGAATTCACCGCCGTACAGGATGCTCAGCATGGTAGTTTCAATCACGTCGTCATAGTGGTGGCCAAGGGCGATCTTGTTGCATCCCAGCGCCTGAGCCTGCTTGTACAGGTGCCCGCGCCGCATGGCGGCGCAGACATGGCAGGGTGAATGTGCAGCGTCATCCAGGCTGGCAAAAATATCGGTGCTGAAAAAGCGAAGCGGTATCTCCAGCGCTTGCGCGGTCGTTTCCATTGCCAGGCGCTTTTCGGGCGCGAAACCCGGATCCATGGAGAGGAAGTGAAGGGAAAACCGGACCTTGCTGTGCATCTGCAGCAGCTGCATGCACTTGGCCAGCAGAAAGGAATCCTTTCCGCCGGAAACGCAAACCGCGATGCTGTCCCCTTCCTCAATCAGGGCATATTGCTTGCAGGCTGATACAAAGCTGCGCCAGATGGTCTTTCGAAAGCTGGTTGTCAGTTCATGCATGACGCTTTGGCTCAGGTCCCGCACCGGATACCCCCTCGAAAATGATAGCTCCATTATAGCACAGGTCTGCCGGGCGTGCTATAATGCGCACAGCTCACAAAGGAGGCGCCTTCATGCAGCAAGCGCTGGAAAAACTGGTTCGCCAAGCCGCGGACATAATGCTGACCCAACAGTCCGCCGCAGTCCACGCCAAGGAAGGGCACTACAACTTCGTCACCGACGCGGATATCGCCGTTCAGGCCCTTTTGCGGGAAGGCCTGCTTAAGTTGCTGCCCGGCAGCGTCTTTTTTGCGGAAGAGCAGGAAAATCAGCCTTTGAATGGTGACGCGACATGGATAGTCGATCCCATTGACGGTACCATCAACTTCATGCGCGGCCGCAGATTCTCAGCCATTTCGATCGCGCTGGTACGACATGGGCAGGCGGTGCTCGGCATGGTTTTTGATCCATACAGCAATGAGATGTTTTTTGCCGAAGCCGGCAAAGGCTGCTTACTCAATGGGCAGCAGGTGCAGGTGAGTCAAATCCCTTTGCAAAGGGCTTTGGTCACCTTTGGCACCACGCCGTATCAGCCTGAACTTTCCAAAATGGGGATGCAGGCCGCCTATGCCATACTGAAGCAGGCGGGCGATCTTCGCCGCAGCGGTACTTCGTCACTTGACTTTGCCTGGGTTGCCTGCGGCCGCAGCGAGTGTTTCTTTGAGATGAGCCTTGCCCCCTGGGACTATGCCGCGGGCGTATTGCTGGTGCGGGAGGCAGGCGGCCTGGTTACGCAGCCTTTGGCACCTGTCTTTGACCACGGCAGGTCAGCCTGCGTCCTGGCTTCAAACCAGCTTTGTTTCGATGCGGCGCTGAGTGTGATCAAGGCCGCTTGGGAAGGTAAACTGGGTAATCTGTGATGATCCCGCTGTCATCCCCGCATGTGCACAGCCTGTACTGCGACGGCAAATCATCAATCGAAGAGATGGTGCAGTCTGCCCTTGCGCGCGGTTTTGTCAGCGTGGGGATCTCAAGCCATGCCAGGCAGGATTTTGATCAAAAGTACAGCATGGCAGATGATAAGGAAACGGCGTATATCGCAGAAGTGCGCGGACTGCGGGAAAAGTATAAAGATCGCCTCCGCTTGTGGCTGGGCATTGAACGGGATTATTTCTCGACAGCTGACGGCGCGTCATATGATTATGTCATAGGTTCGGTGCACTACATAGACCATAACGGCCATAAGATTACCGTAGACGGCGACGCGGAGCGGCTTCAGGAAGACATCAGGACATATTATGCGGGAGACGGCTGCGTATTTGCGATCGACTACTACCGCCTGCTGGGGCACTATGTCAGCCGGTACAAGCCGGCCATCATCGGTCACTTTGACCTGGTGATGAAGAACAACCGCCGACATGAACACTTTGATCCGCAAAACACGGCAGTCCTGCAGGCGGCCTACGATGCGCTTTCCGCCTGTTTTGAAGGCTGCAGGCTGATGGAAGTCAACACCGGCGCGATGGCAAGAAGCGGAGCGGCGGTTCCTTACCCCGCTATGGATCTATTGAAGCGCTGGCGTGAAATGGGCGGACAGGTGATCCTTTCCAGCGACTGCCATTTTGCGCCGCAAATTGACGCGTTTTACACAGAAGGCCTGCAGCTGATGCAGGATGCCGGTTTTCGTGAGATGCAGATCCTGGGCCGATATGATGCCCTGTTTGAAACGGTGGCCTTATAAGATACCTGCGTGAACCAGCCTGGCAATGGCGGGCAGCGCACGCTGCTCCCTTTGGGTGCGCAGAGCCTGCAGGCGCAGCGTGCGCTGCTGCACCCTTCTGCCGGTCATTGCCTTGCTCCGCCATTGATCAAGCGCCATTCTCACGCCAAGGGCAATGGGAACAGCCGGCAGCGCGCCGACACCCAAGCCGGCTGCCACAGCGCCCGCTCCCATGGCTGCGCCGGATTTAAGCATGCGATAAGATGCGTCATAGAACCCCGCGGTTTTCGTCTTCCTGCCCAACAGCACTTTCCCGCCTTCGGTAACGGCAATGACAGTGAGCGGCAAGCCAAGGCTGACAGCGCCCAGCAAGTCACCCATAATGCCGCTGTCCTCAAGCAGGCCCAAATCAGCCGAGACCTCATCGGCAAGGCTGAGCCCTGCCATGATGGTATCCACCGTACCTGAATTTTGTTTCTTTTTGTACCGATTGACCAAATCCTGAAATGTCATCATTATCTGCCTCCAAAGACCCCAAGCAGCGCAGTGATCACCCAAGCCGCCGCTATGATGGCGGCAATGACCGTTATCTGCCTGAGTACGCCGGTCAGGGTGCCGCGTTTGACTGTCAGTCTGTCTTGTTTCTTTTCAAGCGCTTCAACGCGTTTTTGCAGTTGTTGGATTTCCCCGGCCATGCGCAGGCTGCCCTCCGAGGCGATGGTTTGATCTGCGCCCAGTTGGGACAGCTGCTCCCGGGCATGCTGCAGGTCCTCGCTCAGACCCTCGGCGACCAGGGTCATCTCGGATGTGAATTCGTCCACCAGGGTGAGCATGTCCCTGCCCTTCAGCCCGGATACCGCGGAGTCCAGCATATCCTTGGAGCGCTGCATGATCCCCTGCCTTTTCCCGGGCTGAGGATCGGGTATCAAGTCCTCCCGCTTGTGCTCGTCAGGGCTCATACGAATCGAAGGCCGCTTGCAGCCTGCTCCGCCGTGTAGCGGTTCAGCAGGGACTTGATGCGGTTATAGGGATTGAGCAGGGCGTTCAGGCTTTGGTCGTGATTGAGCGTGGCGATCATATAGGCTACGTACTTTGACATATCAGCTTCCACAAACCATTTGGCCTTCTTGAGCTCGGGATTGCGGTAGGTCAGGTTGGTGGCAATCACCTTGGAGATGATCCCCTGATCATAGGCTTCCTGGAACGCTTGCAGCCCGCCGGTAAAAAAGGCGAAGGTGCACAGGCAAAAGATCCGGCCCGCTTTGCGCTGCTTCAATTCCCGCGCCAGGTCCAGCATGGATTCGCCCGAGGAGAGAATGTCATCGGCTACGATGATATCCTTGCCCTCCACCGATGCGCCGATATACTCATGGGCGATAATGGGGTTGCGCCCCGCCACGATGGTTGTATAGTCACGCCGCTTGTAAAACATGCCGAGTTCCAGCTGCAGCACGGATGAATAGTAAATGTTGCGGGGAACCGCGCCTTCGTCCGGGCTGACGATCATCATATGGTCCTTGTTGATGTTCAAGTCCTTGGCTTCCTTGAAAAGCGCCTTGAGCATCTGATAGGTGGGCATGACATTTTCAAAACCGGTCAATGGCACGGCATTGACCACGCGCGGATCATGCGCGTCAAAGGTGATGATGTTGGTCACACCCATACGCTCCAGTTCCTGCAGGGCCATGGCGCAGTCCAGGCTCTCCCTGGCGGTGCGGCGGTGCTGCCTGCTTTCATACAGGAAGGGCATGATGACATTGACGCGCTTGGCTTTGCCGCCGATGGCTGCGATGATGCGCTTCAGATCCTGGTAGTGGTCGTCCGGCGACATGGGCACATCAAAGTTATACATATTGTAGTGTACGGAAAAGTTGCATACATCGATGATGATATAGATATCGTAACCGCGCACGCTCTCCTTTAGCACACCCTTGCTTTCACCGGTGCCAAAGCGCGGGCAGTAGGCCTTTATCAGAAAATTCTCACGGTTTTTACCGGGTACCGTATAAAACTCATGGTCCTGCACTTCCTGCAGGTCGTGCCACTTGAGCAGCCAGCTGTTGACGCGCTCCCCTATCTCTTCGCAGCCGGGCATGGCAATCACGCCCAGGGGGCCAAAGGGCACCTCGGTCAGTTCCCTGCCCCAATCAACTACTGAGCCTTCCATTTCCTGTCCTCCTGTGCTGTCGGCTTAGCAAGTGCTAAGGGGCATAGTAAACCATATCACGTCTAGAGCGCTGCGGGCTCGACAGCCGTTATGCTTTCAAGCTGTATTCGGGGGTAGCCAATCGCCGCAAGGTCGCCGCCCTCCTGCACATTGATACCCACCATCACACCAAAGATGAGGACCTCCGTGTCAACGGCTATCCCGGGATCGGTGTCGGACACCAGAATGACGGTATCGGCGTACCCGGCAGTTGTCTTGCGCAGGGCCATGCTGGTCAGCCACTCCCCGCCTTCCTGTGAGGTTTTGGTCACAAATCCGTGATAGCTGAGCAGCGCGCCGTCAAAGGTCTCAGCCTGCGCGATCAGGTCGGTATAAGCAGGGCTGACCGCTTCGGTCGTCTCGACTTTTACAGGCGTAACGTTGCTGTCTTCCGTGAGAACCGCTTCCCCGCTGCCCCTGACGCCCACAAAGTCAAACACGCGCGTGTTGAACCCTTTCTTGGAAAAGCTGAGCTTGAGCGTATAGACGCCCTCTTCTTTTGTGTTGACATTGAAGGAGAAGGCTTTGTTGTTGTTGGTTGTGCGGGTTGTGTTTTTGCCATTGACGATCAGCTGCACAGTTACGCCGGCCAGGGTTGCGCCGCTTATCTTGTAGCTGTCCTGGGTCAGCGTTTCCGGAAAGCTGCTTTGCATGTCAACGGGCAGGAGCCCCGCGGTGTATGTCACGGTGTACTGTTTGTTAAGCGTTTCGAGCCCCTGGGCGGCAACTTCCATCGTGATCATGTAAAAGCCTTCAGAAGGCAGAGTGATATCAAAATCATAAGCGCCCTGCTTGTCAGCCATGGCACTGTATATCTCTGCCTTGTTGGTGGCATAGCTCATCACGGTTGCGGTCAGCGTGGCGCCTGCCCTGGTGGTGCCGCGCATGGTGAAAACAGGCTCGTAGGTTTCCATGGGAACGGTGGATGTCTCGCTGATAACCACCGGCAGCGTCAGCCCCTCAGCGGTCGTGCCCGTGAAGCTCAGCGTATCAAACACCTTGTTGAGCGCGGTGTTGTCCGCGGCCTTGACACCGCGCCCGTATACCTGCATGTCAACCGTAATGCTCAGCCCGTTTTTGACCGAACGGCGCATGAACCCGCGATGATGCGCCTCGCCGTTTTCCCTGTACAGGTATCGCCCCATGATAAAGCGGCCAACAGAAGGGAAGTTCTTCCACTCGGCGCTTTCAAAGCGATAACCGAAGGTCTCCATCTCCCCGCCCTTTTGGAATTTGGCGCGGTACTCGGCGCGCTTTTCAGGGGTGTGCTGGTCAACGTCGATATAGTTTTGGCCATCGGCATCGCTCACTGCGCTGATGACCAGAATGCGGTTATTCTTATCGTCATAAGCCTGCAAAAGGATGCCCTTTGCCTTGAATGCCTCCAGGTAACCCGCAACAGTCCCGCCCTTTGACAGGATGAAGCTCTCATTTGCCTGCAGATTATCAGGCATCAGTATGGGGGCATAAACCCCCTCAGGCAGCGTGACCACTGCCGGCACCGCAGCGAGGTTCGCTTGCTGCGCCTGGGCGGCTGACCCAAACAGCAGGCAGGCTATGATAAGGATCGTCAACACTTTTACGCGCACACTGATCCCTCCTTTGCTTTCCTGGTCATATTCTACCATAGGACAGCGGAATCGACAAGATTCCACCCAGGGCTCAATAGGCCTTTGAAAAGTACATGACCTTGTCGGCCGGCTTGGCGCAGCACACGCAGGCGTCCCCGTGGGGGGTCTGGTCAAAGGGCATATTGCGGCTGGTCGCGCCGGTATCCTCCTTGATCTTGTCTTCACAGGCGCGGTCCCCGCACCACATGGCTTTGGCGTAACCTCCCTGCACCTGCTCCCTGAGTTCATCATAGGTAAAAACAAGCTTTGTATGCGCCCGGTTGAATTCACCGGCAGTGGCGAACATGCCGGTCTGAATGTCATCCAGCAGAGCCTTCAGCGCCTGTGGAAGACCGTCAAGCGGCAAGGCGCCCTTTTCCAGGGTATCCCGGCGCATATAGCTGGCGACGCCGTTTTGTATGTCGCGCGGGCCGATCTCCAGGCGAACCGGAACGCCCTTGAGCTCCCACTCATTGAACTTCCATCCGGGGCTGACATTGTCGCGGTCATCCAGTTTGACTCGGATGCCTGCGGCCTTCAGCGTATCGAAAATCTCACGGGCCTTTTCCGCAACGCCTCCCTTGTGGGCGGCAATGGGCAGGATAACTGCCTGAAACGGGGCGATGCGGGGCGGAAGCTTCAGTCCGCGCTCATCCCCATGGGTCATGACGATGGCGCCTATCAGGCGCGTTGAAGCGCCCCAGCTTGTTTCATGGCAGTACTGCAGCGTTCCGTTCTTGTCCAAATACTGGATGTTGAAAGGCACGGAGAAGTTGGTGCCGAAGTTGTGGCTCGTGCCTGCCTGCAGCGCCTTGCCGTCCTGCATCATGGCCTCGACCGAGTAGGTTGCGCGGGCGCCGGCGAACTTTTCCTTGTCGCTCTTTTGTCCGCGAAAGACCGGGATGGACAGCACCTCCTCGCATACCTCACGGTAGATCTCCAGCATCTGCAGCGTCTCTTCCTGAGCCTCCTCAGCTGTAGCGTGTACGGTGTGGCCTTCCTGCCACCAAAACTCGGATGTTCTCAGGAAGGGGCGGGTTGTCTTTTCCCAGCGCATGACGGAGCACCACTGGTTGTACTTCAGCGGCAGATCGCGCCAGGACTGAACCCACTTGGAAAACATGGTGCAAAAGATAGTTTCGCTGGTAGGGCGCACCGCCAGGCGTTCCTGCAGCACCTCGTTGCCGCCCTGGGTGACCCAGGCGACTTCGGGCGCAAATCCTTCCACGTGCTCCGCTTCCTTAAGCAGCAGGGATTCCGGGATCAGCATAGGCATCGCCACGTTCTCATGCCCGGTATCCTTGAAACGGGTGTCCATCGCCTGCTGGATCAACTCCCAAATGCGGTTGCCATACGGTTTCATCGCCATGCAGCCGCGCACCGGCGTATAGTCCATCAGGTCCGTCTGAACCACCACATCGGTGTACCACTGCGAGAAATTCTCGCTTCGCGGCGTGATATGCTGCACAAACTCCTGCTTCAGTTCCTTTGCCATTCTTCCTCCTGCAAGGGCCCGCGGCCCATCTTTCAAGTCGCAGCCATCATTATACGTACTGCATAAACAGATTACAAGTGCGCGCGCCACAGGTCCGCGCCGAGACAGTCTTGGGAAGATTTTCTGGAATTTTCTCGGAGAAGACTTTTTTATGCAAGGCCTTGCATTTCCACCGGCGCCATGATAAGATATGCAGGCTGTCAACAATGACGGGCTAAGAAAACGAGTCCGGAAAGCTCCGACAGGGAGGTGGAATCATGGGAAAGTTTTGTGAAGTGTGCGAAAAGACCGCGATGAGCGGCCATAAGGTCAGCCACTCCAACCGCAAAAGCAACCGCAAGTGGGCCCCCAACGTGCAAAAAGTGCATGTGTTGGTAGGCGCTACCCCCATGCGCTTGAACGTTTGCACGCGCTGCCTGCGCAGCGGCAATGTGGCCCGCGCCCTGCCGAAGATCTCCGTAGAAGCATAAGACCCATATAAGCGGCCCCTATGCAAAAAGCCCCCGATCCGGAGGGCTTTTTTATTATCTGCGGCTTTTTCGCCATGCGCGGCGGCCTCAGCGCTATCTGGCCCTCTTTCTGGCGTCGCCCAGGAAGCGGTCATAGTCGGCCGCGTGCTCCAGCGCCTGCCCGCAGCCGACCGCAATGCACTGCTGAGGGTTTTCGGCTGCCTTGCAGGGGATCTTCATCATCTGCGTGATGACCTCAGGCAGTCCCTTCATGGCGGCGCCGCCGCCGGTCAGGAGGATGCCCTGGTCAAATACATCGTTTGCCAGCTCGGGGGGCACGCGCTCAATGACAGCATGCAGGCCTTCCAAAAGCAGGTGCAGCGGCTCTTCCATGGCCTCTGAGATCTCTTCACGCGTGACCTCCAGCTGCTTGGGCAGGCCTGAAACGAGATTGCGCCCGGCAATCGGCAGCGCTACAGCGCTTTCACCCAGAGGAAAAACAGTGCCGATGGCACATTTGACATCCTCCGCCGTGCGAAAACCGATGAGCAGGTTGTGTTTAAGGCGAACATATTTGATGATGGCGTCCGTGAAGGTGTCCCCCGCGATATCCAGGGTGTTGCGGGCGCTCATCTCACCGGAGGCGATCACGGCAATATCCGTTGTGGCGCCGCCGATATCGGCAACCATTCGGCCGCTGAACTGAGCGATGTCCATGCCTGCGCCAAGCGCCGCGGCCAAAGGCCTGTCAAGCAGCTGCGTGCGGCGTGCGCCTGCCTCAAACATGCCGACAATCAGCTGGCGCTTTTCGATCTCATTGGCTGAGCTGGATACGGAGATGACTGCGCGGGGCCTGGCAAAAATGTGCTTGCCTATCACGCGCATGACAAAATGGTTGAGCATGATGGACAGCATGTCAAAATCCTGTATCGCGCCTTTTTGCAGCGGGCGGATGACTTCAATGTTGCTGGGCTCACGGCCCAGCATCTTGTAGGCCTCAAGGCCGATGGCAATGACATTGCGCGAATCGTGGTCAACCGAGAGCAGAGCCGGCTCGTTGAGGACGATGCCCTTCTTCCTGGCATAAATAAGCACATTGCTGGAACCAAGGTCTATGCCGATATCTTCAACAGATGCCATTGCCTGACTCCTTTGCCGCGCTAATCATGACGGGTTCTACCTAAAAAGTACACCCATACGCAATCATATTATCATAACTTGGTAACATTTACCACTATTTTGAAAAAATCGCGGTGCATTGAAGGGAAAAGCCCCACTTCGCCGCCGTTACAGCTGGCCCGAGGCCGTCCACAGGCTGCGATGACCCAACACATCAATCAGGAGAATGCAAACGCTGCCCCTGAGCAATGGGACAGAAAGCTCTGTGGGCAGCTCTGGCGACTTCTTGAGGCGCGCGGCTGAAGCATATACGACAAAACTGCCGCTGTTCATCAATCCGGCATACCACTGGTCTACCGCGTCAAGCCCGGACACGCGAAGTTTCCCGGCTTCTTCAAAGCGCTCAAATGCGCTGCCGCCCAATGTGTAGGCATTGAGCGTAACCGCATAGAAGCCGATACCCGGCAGCACGGAAGCATCCAGCATCGCCTCTTCTTGGCTGAAAGGCGCCAGGCTGGTCAATGCCGTATTGCCCAGCCGCTTGCGGCAGACGCTGAAAGCGTGCCTGCTGGCGTCAACGCCCAGATACTGCCTGCCATGATTCGCTGCGGACAGCAAACTGGTGCCTGCCCCGCACATGAAGTCGCATACCAGGTCACCGGGCTTGGTGCAGCACAGAATAATGCGGTCCAGCAGCGCCAGCGGCTTTTGCGTGGGGTAGCCGCTGCGCTGCGGGTCCTTTTGCTGCATCTGGCTCAAGTCACTCCAAACACTGGCGGGATAACTCGGCTCATCATCGTAGTAAATGTAGGTTTTGCCTGCCGAGACAATGGACCGGTAGGCGCGGCCATGCTCATCCACCTCGCGTTTCAGGTGGTTGCTGCGCTGTTCCTTGCTGTGTGTGGGCACCTGGGTGATATCGAAATAGTGCGCCTTGGATTTGGCGTAGAAAAGAATATTGTCATGCTTGCGGCTGAAGTATTTCAGGGACCTGCCGCCTGTCTGATAGGACCAGATGATCTCATTGCGGAACTGCTCCGCGCCGAATATGTCATCGCACAGCAGCCTGGCATGCGCCGACATGCGGTAATCCAAATGCAGAAAAAAGGAACCGCTTGGCGTCAGCAGCGCCTTGGCCAGATGAACGGCCTCACGCAGGAAACTGATATACTCGTCTGTGCCGGCGCCGGTGAAGTCCGTATAGGCGGGCAGGTCAATAAAGTTTTCACCGGTTTTCCACCCGGCTTCGCCGATGCGCATGCGAAAAGTGAAGCGCTCTCCCGTGAAATATGGCGGATCCAGATAGACGCACTGAACCTTCTCAAACCAAGCGCTCAGATCGCACGTCAAAGCGTCTCCCAATATCAAAGTGCCTTTGGCGCCGGGGGAGTCGATCCGCTCCTTTTCACAGGTGATGCGTTGCCACATCATGGCCTTCCCTCCCCCTCTTTTTGCTGTCGTCCCGCGCGTGAAGTACTCCCTATGTTACCACGCTTTGCCTTGCTTGACAAGTTATGACGCCCCCTTGTATAGTGAAAGGAGAATGTGAAAAAGGAGAGCTGCCATGCGCTTTCCCCTGCCCCCGCCTGTCAGGCAGGCACTCAACCGGCTGGAAGCCTGCGGATACGAGGCTTATTTGGTGGGCGGCTGCGTGCGTGATGACGCGCTGGGCATCCAGCCGCATGAATATGACATCTGCACCTCCGCCATACCCTCGCAGGTGCATGCCTGCTTCCAAGGGGACCGGGTGCTGGATACGGGGGCGCGCCACGGCACGGTGACACTGAGGCTTTCCCATATGTCCCTTGAGATCACTACCTTTCGGACGGACGGCAGCTATTCAGACAGCCGCCGCCCTGACAGCGTCAGCTTTGGAACAACGCTGCTTGAAGACCTTAAGCGGAGGGATTTCACGGCCAACGCCATGGCCTGGAGCCAAAGCAGCGGGCTGGTGGATCCGTTCCACGGCTATGAAGCCTGCCAGAGAAAGCTTCTGGCGGCAGTGGGCGATCCGGCGCAGCGTTTCAGGGAGGACGCCCTGCGCATCCTGCGCGCGCTTCGCTTCGCCGCTGTCTTAGGCTTTGACATTGACCCTGAAACCTATCAGGCCATGGTGAATGAACGGGGCAGGCTTGCCTTCATCAGCAAGGAGCGAATCGCGGGGGAGCTTAACAAGCTGCTGCTTGGCGACGGGGTGGTGAAGACCCTGCGCACTTATCCGCGCATCCTCTGGGCTGTGCTGCCCCAGCTTGAACCCATGCAGCACTCCCCCCAGCGCTCGCGTTTTCATGTCTATGACGTGTGGGAACATACGCTGCAGTGTGTCGGCCATACACCCGCGGACCTTGCCATACGATGGGCTGCGCTGTTCCATGACAGCGGCAAACCGGCCACGGCTGTCTTTGACAGCGACGGCACCACGCACTTCAGGGGGCACCAGAACGTCAGCGTGCGCCTGGCCGCAGCCTGCATGGAAGATCTGAAGCAGCCGCGCAAACTCATCGAAACTGTCCTTGCTTTGGTACTGCACCATGACGCGCGCATCAGCCGGGATAACCTGCAAAAATGGGTTTCTTTGCTGGGAATCGATCTTTTTAAACAGCTGATGCTTTTAAAGCGCGCAGACCAAATGGCCCACGCGCCGCATGTCAGCCGTTCCGCCGGCAAAAGCCTCGACCTGATCAAAGCCGCGGAGGCGCTGGTGCAGTCAGGCGCCTGTTTATCCCTGAAAGATATGAAAGTCGACGGCAATACCCTGCTGTCCCTGGGCTTCCCAAAAGGCAAACTGATCGGCCGTACGCTGAGGGAACTGCTTGACAGCGTGCTGGACGCCCAAACCCCCAATGAGCCCGGCGCGCTGAAAGCACTGGCGCAGATGAAACTGGCAGCAGAGAACGCAAAAGAAAAGCCTTGACCGCAGCACCGGGTTTTGCGGTCAAGGCAAGCTAGGCTTTTAGTTGTCGGGCGTCAGGATTCCCAGGTTGCCGTCCTTGCGCAGATACAGCACATGCGTTTCCTCAGTCTCCTGATCGACATACACGAAAAAACCGTGGCCAAGCAAATCCATCTGCAGCACCGCGTCCTCGCGGCTCATGGGGCGCATGGGATAGGTCTTGAAGCGTACGACCTGCCGGTCAGTCTGCTCTTCAGCGCTGACTTCTTCGATGAATTCAGGCTCTTCGACCCCGACATCCTCACGCAGGCGTTTATCAAGCCTGGTGCGGTGACGCAGGATCTGCCGCTCCAGCTTTGCCAGGGCTTTGTCAATGGACATAAAGAGATTGTCTTCGCTGGCGGCTTCCGCGCGCAGCGTGATGCCATCGATGGGTACCGTGATTTCAACGATGCGCTCGCTTTTTTCGCGGCGCATGCGGATAAACATCTCTGTTGCCGGTCTCAGGTAACGGCTCATGGTCTGCGTTTTCTTGAGGATCCTGTTGGTAATAGCCGGTGTCACAACCATGTCCTTTGCGGTGATAGTTGTCTTCATAGCTGTATGCTCCTCTCTATGGTGAGTACCTGGTTTATGATTGAATTCGCCGCACGAGGCGCTTCTCCTGCATGGAACACAGAATTTCCTGCGGGTGCCTGCCGCGTGGCAGCATTCACTTTGGCCGCCGATTATGCTATACTCTGCCTGCATATTCCATTTGGAAGTGCGCTGCGCGCCGCGCCAAAGTGAGGGCTAATGAGCGGGTTTGGTTTCATTCACGAAAAGGTTCACCAGGATAGAATCAGGCACTATGCGCTGATCATCCTGGGCTCTTTGGTTGGAGCGCTGGCATACCCCCTGTTCCTGGTGCCCAACCTCATCGCCCCCGGCGGTGTTACGGGTATGGCCACCGTATTCTTTTACCTGTTCTCTTGGCCTGTGGGCCTGACCAGCCTGATACTCAACGTGCCTCTTTTTATCATTGGCTACCACAGCATGGGCAGGGTCTTTGTCTTTCGCACGCTGATAGCGACCGTTCTGTTTTCGCTGCTGATCGACATACTTCGCCTTGCGCCAATGACAAGCGACCCTTTGCTGGCGTCAATCTTCGGCGGTATCTGCTTGGGCGCGGGCCTGGGCGTTATTTTGCGGGGCGGGGCGACGACCGGGGGCACGGATCTGCTGGCGCGTGTTGTGCACCGGCATATCAGCGCCTTGTCCGTTGGCGTTATCCTGTTCGCATTTGACTGTTCCGTCATCCTGCTGGCAGGCTTCACCATGAGCGCAGAGCATGCCATGTATTCCATGATCAGCGTCTTTGTGACTTCCAAAGTACTCGACACCGTGCTGGCCGGCCTTGGCACAGACAAAGCCTGTTATGTCATCACCCGCAGCGCGCAAAGCGTGACCAGGCGCCTGCTTGGCGAGCTGGCCCGCGGCGTCACCATCATCAAGGCCGTCGGCGCCTACTCCAACCAGGAACTCAGCATGCTGCTTTGCGTGGTTGGCCGCATGGAGATCTCGCGGCTTAAGGCCATTGTCAACGAAGAAGACCCGCATGCCTTCGTATTTATTACCGACACCCATGAGACCCTGGGTGAAGGGTTTGGCAAGCTTTCGGGCAAAGACCTTTAAGGAGGCGCAATGTATCAGTCCCTGTACAGAACGTGGCGGCCCAAGACCTTTTCCCAAATGGTCGGGCAGCCCTACCTTGTCCGCACGCTGAAAAATCAGACTGTCACAGGACATATCGCCCATGCTTACCTGTTTTCCGGCAGCCGCGGCACGGGCAAGACCAGCGCCGCGCGTATCCTGGCCATGGCCATCAACTGCCAGAACCTTCAAGGCGGGGATCCCTGCCTGGAATGCGCCTCCTGCCAGGCACTGATAAGCGAGACAACGCTGGATATTTTCGAGATGGACGCCGCCAGCAACAGCCGCGTGGAGGAAATACGCGAGATGCTGGAAAAGGTCAACTACCCCCCGCAGTTTGTTCGCTTCAAGGTTTATATCATCGATGAAGTGCACATGCTCTCAAACGCCGCCTTCAACGCGCTGCTGAAGACCCTGGAGGAGCCTCCAAGCTATATGGTCTTTATCCTTGCCACCACCGAGCCCCAGAAGATTCCCGCTACCATCCTGTCACGATGCCAGCGGTTTGAGTTTGGCCGCATCAGGGAACAGGATATCATCAGCCGGCTGAAAGTCGCGCTCAAGGCGGGGCAGAAGGCGGAAGAGGCAGCGCTGGAACTGATCGCGGTCTCAGCTGAAGGCAGTATGCGCGATGCATGGAGCCTGATGGATATGTGTTTGGATGCGGACGGTGACCTGAGTGAGGCGCGGGTGCGCCAGGCGCTGGGGACGGTAGACAAGGGCTTCATGTTCAGCTTTGTTCAGGCGATGGCTGCCAATGATGCCGGGCAGGCCTTTGGGATGATCGCACGGATGATGCAGTCGGGTAAAGATGTGCAGGTATTCCTCAAAGACATCGCGGCCCATCTGCGCCGGGTCATTTCTGTCAAGCTGGATCCGCAGGGTACAGGCGGTACCGACGATGAAACGATTGCCCGTTTCAGCGCTCAAGGCCGGGATATCGCGCTGGAAAAGCTTGTCTGGATGCTGGAAAAAGCAGTGAAGGCCGAGGGCGACCTCCGCTGGGTATCGCAGCAGCGGACGGTTCTGGAAGTATTTGCCCTGACTGTCTGCCAGCCTGACCAGGCAGATGACGCGCAGTCCCTGCGTGTGCGCGTATCCGATCTGGAGCAGCAGCTCGCGCTGATGCAAGCCGCCCCTCCCCAGCCCGGGGAGCGCAGGCACGCTACAAATACCCAAGAGAAACCTCTGGAATCCATATCCCAACCGCATGCGGAGAGGGCAGTACAATCGACGGACAGCCCGGAGCCTGAGTCCGCCGCTGCGTCTGACGGCGACCCTGTAAGCCCCAAGCAGGCATGGAACGCCATGCTTAAACGGGCGTCCAGGGAGCTTCCCTCAGTTTACAGCATGATGAGCGAAGGCAAGTTCGGCGGCTTCAGGGATGGAAGTTTCTATCTGAGCTTCCCGGATGATAAACAGTTCCTTGTGGGCTTCGTCATGGCGGAGGACCGCCGCAAACAGATTGAATCCATTTTAAGCCGGGAATATGGCCAGCCGGTCCGCTTTGAGGCCAGCCAGGCTGTCGATCCGCAGCGGGAGAATGATCAAAAGCAAAATGCGCAGCAGGACATTGAAATGCTGGCGCAAGTGTTCGGCAGGCAAAACCTCAGCGTGAAGAATGAGCTTTAGGCCTGCGGCACGGCGCATTTGCGTCGAATGTATTTACAAATTATTAAGATATGTTATACTTCGCTGGGATAGTCTCTTTGGATTATCCCCGGCAGAAAGGACGTATTCATGAGCGACAACCGTTCCCGCTACTCCAGCGCCCCGCTCCAAAATATGAAGCGAGCGCCTAAGAAGAGCAAAACGCCGCAGCCGCCGCACAAAGTGGGCGATTATCATGATATGGCCGTCCCGCAGCGCAGTTTCATGCTGCTGCAGTTATTGCTGACCATTTTGCTGCCGATCTTTTTTTTCATATCCCTGCTTGCGCGAAGCACAGGCCTGTACATCGCCTTTGTCCTGCTGTCGTCCGCATCCCTTGCTGTCATGTGGCTGATGAGCGCCTTTGTGCCCAACGCCAGGATGACGCTTTCCATTATCCATATTGCCATGGTCATGGTCGCGCTGTTTGCCATTTATGTCAGCGCGGCGCCGCCCCAGGCAGTGCAGCCCCAGGTCAGTACGGGAGGGGTTGTCGCTCAGGAAGGGGACCTTGCCTCCATCTTCGGCAAGGATTCAAGCGCCAGCATATCCGACATGGCGGCAGAGGAAGCAGCCAGCCAGCCCTCAGGCACGCCAAATCCCGGCTCCGCGTCCCTGGCGCAGCAGCGGCTTGAACAGTTCATGTCCGCCTGGGTCAACCTGGACTATCAGGAAATGGTTAATTTTTCCATCCCGTCCTGGGTAAGCCAGCAGGGCAACCCCAACCAGGCGATGTTCCAGGTGCGCGCTAACCGTACGCCCCTTGATTTTAAAGTACTGGAGGTCAGCGGCTCGGACGCTGACACCACCCGCACTATCAGCATGGAAACAACCATCTCCAAAAACAACGGGCAAGCGCCCCTTAAGTACAGTATGCAGGTACTGATGATGCGCCTCAACGATGTCTGGTATGTGGACCCCAGTTCGCTAAGCTCCTCCAATCCCGTCCAGCAGCAGGTCGCTTCAGTGCCGCAGGTCACCATCGCGCCGATGATCACCGCTTCGCCCAACCTGCAGCTTTATTTTAACCCCGACGGCGGATCGCTTTACCATACCGATGCCAACTGCTCAAGCGCCAGGAAAGAGTTCCTCCCGTTCAAAGGCAGCTTCTTCTACAGCCAGCTGAATGAATCCGCCTATGCGAAGCTTGAGCCCTGCACCACTTGCCACTCGCCTTCCAGGGGTCAGTAGGCCTGTGATGCGCTACCACATTGATACCATTCCCGTTTGGGATGCCCTGAACAAAAAGGATGAATGCCTGCTGTGCCAGCTGCGGCGCAAAACAGAGCATACCCTGGTGGATCGCTTTCTTGGCGCTTCAGTCATGGCGCCGGACACCCGCATACAAGTCAATGAAAAGGGCTTTTGCCCCGCGCATCACAAAATGCTCTATGAAAAGCAGAATCGCCTGGGCCATGCGCTGATGATGCTGTCCCATCTCAAACAAACGCAGGCAGCGCTGAAATCCCTGCTCAACGATATGGAAAGCGCGCCGGGCGGCGGCAGTATCATTGCCAGGATGAAGCGCGGACAGGAATCCAAGAAGGCAGACTCCTTAAGGGACCTGACGGATACATGCATCTTGTGCGAAAATCTGGATGAAACCATGCGCCGTTATGCCTGCACGCTGCTGCACCTGTGGGATACCGACAGCGGCTTCAGGCGTGGATTTATCGAGTCAAAAGGCGTTTGCCTTCCCGACGCGTCCCTGCTGCTGGAGATGGCCGGCAATCGCTTGAGCGGCAAATCGCTTCAGGATTTTCGTCAAGCGATGGCGAGCCTGTTAAAAGAGAACATGCTTCGCCTTTGGGACGAACTTGAATGGTTCACGCTCAAGTTTGATTATCGCAACACCGATGCGCCTTGGCATGACAGCCGGGACGCACTGGAAAGAACGATCACGAAACTGCGCGGCTGGTCGGTTGGAACAGACCCTGGCCTGGACTGAAGAGCAGGAGCAGTAGCGTGGAAGGGAGGGACAGGATGCGCAAGATGGTCAAAGCATGTCTGCTCTTCCTTTGCTGTTTGTGCCTGCTGCAAATACCGGTATTGTCAGCCGCCCCGGCGATCATGCCCGCTCAGATGCTGAGTCCCAACGATCAGGAAGCTCAGATGCGCAAGCTCCCGCTGACCTTATATTTCCGCTATCGAAGCAGCGCCTTGCTGGGCAGGGAACTGAGGGTCCTCTCAGTGCCCGGCAGCGGCCCCTATGAATTGTCAGTCGTCAGGGCCCTGCTGGATGGTCCGGGTTCTCTGTCCCCCCACCTGAGCCCGCTTTTTCCCCCGGGAACGCAGGCGCTCAGCGCGGTTGCTGAAGGCGGGACACTGTTTGTGACCTTCAATGAGACCATCATGGGCCATTATCCGGATGAGCCCCTGATCATGACGCCAGATTACAGCCGGGGAGAAGGCGCCTTGCGCCGCAGGATTGCCATGGCGGGCCTGGTCAATACGCTGACTGAACTGGGCCGCTACAGGGCGGTACAGGTGCTGGTACGCGGAGAAACCTATATCGCCACCTCAATGCGGCTGTCAATGCGCTACTATCTGCAGGATTCGGACGACTTGCCCGATCCCCTTGTTCGGCAGGAAACATATATCCAAAGCCCGCGATCAGCCGCCCAGACGCTGCTTTCCGCCTGGCAGGGCGGCAATTGGGCAGGCTGCTATCCCCTTTTGATCAGCGGTGTACAGACGCTGCCCAGCGAACATGAGCTTATCCAGATTGTCAGGCAAGCGCCTGGTGTTCTTGACTATGCCCTGTCAGCCGGCACTGTGGCGCTGGACGGGCAAAGCGCCGTCGTCTGTGTGGACTATACCCTGCGCCGCGCCAACGGCTCTACGCAGACCATCAATGCGTTCCCGATGAAGGTTTTATTAGTCGACGGCATATACCGCATCCCCTATGAGTCCCTGCGCCAGCTGCTGGAACTGCCTGATGAGTAAGAAACATATTCTGACTTCCCAGCTTCTTGCCGTATGCCTGCTTTTTAGCGGCTGCACCGGCGCTGTGCCCATCAAAGGAGCGTCATCGCCTACGCTTCCGCCGGTTGAACAGCGTTTCACCGCACCTGCCGCAGACAGCACGCAAGCCTACGCACACACAGTGCTGCTGTGTTTGCCAAGCGCAGTTGACGGCCAGCTGGTCATGATTCCCGAACGCATCCTGCTCCCACAGGATCGTCACCCGGGGGAAGCGACGCTTTCTAAATTGCTCTCCTTCAGCGGCGATGAGCGCGCGCAGGCTTTACCCGGCGGCATTCAATTGCAGCTGTTTCCCGAAAACGGCATTGAAATATCGGGAGATATCGCGACAGTGAACCTTGGCGCCAACGCACAGCTGCTTTCACCGCAGGATTTGTATACTTTGAGCCGCGCCATCGCCAATACGCTGACCCAGTGGAAAGATGTGCGCTATGTCAATATCCTCATAGCCGGGCAGCAAGCGGGAATCGACGCGTTCAGGTCCATTCCCCCAGGCTCCCTGCAAAGCACGCGCAACGAAGATGCCCCTGCTTTATGGGACAGCCTGTTTGCACGAAGCAAACTGGACAATCCCGAAAACCGGCGTTTCTCAAGCTTGTGCACGCTCTATTTCCCAGCCGCGATGGGCCGCGGCATTCTGGCCGAAGCGCGGACTGTGTCTTTCCCGGGCCAAACACGCAGGCAAATGGTTTCAAGCCTTTTGGCCGCCATGTCCGCAGGGTCGCAGACGCATTCCCAGCTTCCCGTTGTACCCGACCTGCCCGCGCTGCTCAGCGTGCCCCCAGAGGTACACACCTCGTCTGACGGGGATATTTGGGCAAGCCTTGATTTTCTGCCAATAGCAAACGAAACCTTTATCGCGGCCGGCATTCCCCGTTCCATCATGCTGGCCTCACTGTGCTATACGATGACCACCTTTGTGCCCGGGCTTACGGGTATATCCGTCCGTATCGGCAATGAGCAAATCGAGGCCATCGTGCCAAGCGGCATATACCGCGGCGCCGGAGAACAGATACTCTTCTCCGGTGGCATCCTCAGGCGCGGTGACTTTACCGGCTTTCTGCTGACTGACTGCACCTTGTTTTTTGCCGGCAGTTCGGGCGGTCTGGTCAAGCTGCGCCGCCCTGTGCCTTATGCGTTCGCCTATTCCAAACGCTATTTGCTGGGACAGCTGATGCTGGGTCCGCAAAACTATGACAGTGTCCAGGGCACTGCGCCGATTTTCCCCGCGGCTGTCACGGACAGGGACCTTCTGGGCATCGCAAAAGAAGGCGACACGGCGCTGGTCAACTTTTCCCGGGAGCTGATGGCAGCCTGTCAGGGCTATACGCCAACCCAGGAGCGCCAGCTTGTCTACGCTGTGGTCAATACCTTGCTGCAGGGTGATGACTTGAAAAGGGTACGCCTCTACATCCAGGGCCAGCAGCCGCAGACCCTTTCGGGAAGCCTCTACCTGCCCGGCGATTTCTTGATGAATACCGGGATCATCCAGGAACAGTAAATAATCCGCTCTCGGCAGAGGCGAATCAGCCTCTGTGCAGCGGCAGCTCCACAATGAAGCGAGCGCCTTTCCCCTCTTCACTCTCCACGCGGATGGTGCCGCCGTGCAGGGTAACGATCTGGCGCACAATGGAGAGACCCAGGCCCTTACCGCCCGAATCGCGGCTGCGGGCTTTATCAACACGGTAAAAACGGTCGAAGATGTGGGGCAGATATTCTGCCTTGATACCCGGACCGTCATCGCTCACGGTAAGTACGGCGTCGCGGCCGCTGCGCTGAACGCTGAGTATGATCTGGCCGCCCTCCTGCGTGTACTTGACCGCGTTGTCAAGCAGATTATAGATCACCTGGCGCAGCTTGGACTTATCGGCATACATATCGCCCGAATCCAGGAGCTGCACACCGATGGTCTGGGCGCGTTTTTGGGCAATCGGTTCAAGGCGGTGGACAGTTTCCTTGACAAGGGCTGCCAAACTCAGCTTCTCGCGCCGCAGCTTCATGGTATGCGCATCCACCTGCACCAGCGTAAGCAAATCAGACACGATGGCGCTGAGGCGGTTGATCTCTGCATTGACGTCACTGAGAAACTCAGTGCGCAGTTCAGGGGGCATATCCGGCTGATAAATCAGGCTTTCGATCATGATCTTCATCGTGGCAAGCGGTGTTTTCAACTCATGGCTGGCGTTTGAGACAAACTCATTGCGCGACTGGTCAAGCGTTTCAAGCCTTTCCGACATTGAGTTGAAAGCGCTTGCCAGGTGCTTAAGCTCGCCCGATCCCTTTTCCGGGACACGCGCCGCGAAATCACCCTTTGACATCCGGCGTATCACACCCGTCAGGGTGATGATGGGCCTGGTGATGACACTTGAGAAAATCATGCCTGTCAGGATTGCGACCAATGCCACGGCCGCGAACAAGAGCACCATGTTATCCTGCAGCGTATAAAGGCTGCCCATCATATCCTTGACGGAACTGACCAGCAGCAGCACACCGATGACCTTGGAGGAATGGATGATGCCGGCAGTGCAGTAACTGACCCAGTCCTCCTGGCCGGCAATGCGGATAAACTGATCCGTCGCCCGTTTCTCGCCGGTCTTCAGGGAATAAACACCGTAATCTGCGGTCAATCCGGAAAGCAGAACAGAGACCACTTCGGGATACTCAAGCCGTGTCCCGTTGGCTTCATGGAAGCTGTCTATCTGCACCTTGCCGTCGCTGTCCAGCAGCAGCACCCGCCCTGACAGTTCATTGCCTGCCTGGGCAAGTGTTTGGGTCAGTATCTGCGTATCCCCCGCATATAAAAAAGGCGCCGCCTGCACAGCCCATTTCTCAAGACCGGCCCGGTCGGCGCGTATCCTCTGTTCAAACAGGTAACTGCCCAGCATATTGGTCAGCGTCCCTGCCATTACAAGGAATGAAAGGCCGATGATGAGGAAGAAGGCAACCAGCACCTTGGACCGCACACTGGCGAAGGGTTTAATCATCCCGATCGGTGAAATAATACCCCACTCCCCATTTTGTGAAAATGAACTCGGGCTGCGTTGGGTTTTGCTCTATCTTCTCGCGCAAACGGCGGATATGCACGTCCACGGTCCTGGCGTCACCGGAATAGTCATTTTTCCACACGGAATCCAGCATCTCCTCGCGGCTGAACACCTTGCCCCGATGGCTGATGAACAAGTGCAGCAGATCAAACTCCTTGGCTGTCAGGCGGATCTCTTTGCCGCGCAGGCTCAGGGAGCGGTTGGCAATGTTGACTTCCAGCTCGCGAACTTTGACAACACGCTGATCATCCTGCGCGCCGGCTGAATTGGCCCTGCGCAAAATGCTCTTGATGCGGGCTTTGACCTCCAGGATATTGAAGGGTTTGGTCATGTAGTCATCGGCGCCGTACTCAAGGCCGAGAATCTTGTCCATATCCTCACCCTTGGCAGTGAGCATAATGATGGGGACATTGCTGGTTTCGCGGATGCGCTGACAGACCTGCACGCCGTCCATTCTGGGCAGCATGACATCCAGCAGCACAAGGTCAAAGGCATGCTCGTGGAAGACTTTCAACGCCTCCTCGCCATCGTAGGCGCTGAGGGTCTCATAGCCGTCCCCTTCCAGCGTGAACTTCAAGCCCTTGATCATCAGGGGCTCATCGTCCACCAGCAGTATCTTCTTTGCCACCGCAGAACATCCTTCCCCTTGCCGTGATTGACTTCACAGCTATACTGTTTGCCTATTGTACAACACAAATCAATTTTAAGGCAAGTGAAAACGCAATCAAATATTCACAAATCGGCAATATTGCTGTCTTATCAGGCAGTCAGCCCCTGCATGCCGCGCAAATCCCCCTTGGCGATGGCGGCGAGCATGCTCATGTACGTGGCCGCGGTATCAAAGCGGGCGTCGTGCTTATCAGCGCCGCCCTGAAACCAGAGGGAGGATTGCCTGCAGATATCCTCGTCGGTGATGCCGTAATAGGTATAGAGTTCTTCCAATTTAGGCGGCTTGGGTCAACCGGTAACCACCTTGCGCAGCATGTTCATGATTCCCGTGGTATAGTTCATCGTGCAAAAAGTGTTGAGTTTCTTCAGTTTCAGTCCACAGCGTTCCATTTCCACGCGCAGGTACTTTTCATCGGCAGCGACATTATGCCCCACCACAAGGTCAGCGCTGTTATAGTCAAGCAGCAGCTCGCGCGCCCTGTCTTCAAAGTATTCGCCCCCGGAAAGCTCCGCCAGCGCTTCCATGCTAAAACCGTGCACTTCAAATGCGCCCTGGCTCATCTGGTCGACCGAGAAGAAGAAATTCTTGCCCTGTACCTGCCCATCCGTAATGATCAGGCTTGCTATCTGGCATATTTGTCCGGGTATCAGGTCGGTCGCTTCGGTGTCAAAGACGATGGTCTTCATGCGGCATCCTTTGCTTGGCGTTAATCAAGGTTCTCGATATGCTCTACGTCGCCGCGATGGCCAATCACAAGCAGGTCGTCGCCCTTGAGGATTTTAATGTCTGCCGTCGGGGTCATCAGCATCTCATCCCCGCGGTGCACGCCAAGCACATTGACATTGAAACGCCTGCGGATATCTATTTCCCTGATGGTTCGGCCGACCCATGAGGCCGGCGTTTGAATATCCGACATCGTATAATCGCCCGTCAGGTTGATCAGATCGATTACTCTTGGGGAAACAAGGGATTTTGCCACGCGGATGCCCATGTCGCGCTCAGGAAAGACCACGCGGTCAGCGCCCATCTTCGTCAGCATTTTGGCGTGAAGTTCATCACTCGCTTTGGCCAGCAGGTACTTGGCGCCCATCTCCTTGCAAAGGAGGGTTACCAAAATGGAATCACGCAGATTGTCACCTATTGACACGACAGCCGCGTCAAAATTGCGCACGCCGATCGTCTGCATCGCGTCCTCATCGGTAGCGTTCAGCTGCAGCGCCTGCGTGACATAGGGCGTGATTGTGCGGATATGCTCCTCATTGGCATCAACAGCCAGCACTTCATGCCCCATTTCAGACAATGCTTTGCACAGGGCCGTTCCAAATCGGCCAATGCCAAAGACCACATACTGTTTCTTCGCGGAAGCCATGATGATTCTCCTTTATGCGGGCTTAACCCACAATGATTCTTTCTTCAGGAAAACGGATAGCGCAGGCGCCGTTTGTGCCGGGGTGGTTGAGCGTCAGCATGATGGTCAAAGGGCCTACCCTGCCCAGATACATCAACGCGATAAGCAGCAGCTTGCTGGGGATGTGAAGGTTTGGCGTCCCCAGGGCGGACAAGCCGACTGTACCCAGGGCCGATGCTTCTTCAAAAAGCAGATCCAGGAAACTGAAACCCGCATTACGCTCAACGATGGACAAGAAGAGTGCTCCGCTGACGATCAGTGTCAGATACATGAACAGGATACTTTGAGCGGTCCTGCCGATGTTTGTTGACATGCGCTTGCCAAAGGCATTTGTTTCTTCACGCCCTGCAACAATGCTGCGCAAAACCATGACCACTACGAAAAGGGTGCTGGTCTTGATGCCGCCGCCGGTGGAAGCGGGCGATGCCCCAATGAACATCAGTACGGACGAAATGAACTTCGATCCGTCACTCAGTTTGCCCTGGTCAAAGGAAAAGAAACCCGCGGTCCTGGTGGTCACCGACTGGAACCAGGCATTGATCAGCTTATCCCCTGCCTGGGCTCCCGGCCTCGCCAGGGTAAGAACATTGTCCCATTCAATCAGCGCAAAAAAGATGAAACCGCCAACCAGGAGTACCCCCGTCGTGCTTAGCACGATCTTGGAATGCAGGCTCAGATTGTGCGGATGGCGGGCGTGGTCAGCATAGTCCGCAATTACCGTGAAGCCCAAACCGCCAAGGATGATCAGGAAAGAAACAGTCAGCAATACGAGCGGATCACGGTAGAAGGCCTGCAGGCTTCCGGCAGTTCCGAACAGGTCAAAACCCGCATTGCAAAAAGCGCTGATGGCGTGATACATGCCAAAGTATAGCCCCTTGCTTGCGCCATAGAGCGGAATAAAGCGCAGACTGAGCAGTATCGTGCCCAAAATCTCAATTGAGAAGGCAATCCACATGAAGCGAATGGTGGTACGCACGCCGCCCGAAAGCCCCGGCATGCTCATGGTTTCACGCAGCAGCATGCGGTTGCGCAGGCTGATGCGCCGCCCAACCGCTACCAGCACCATGGTGGCAAAAAGCATGAAGCCCAGACCGCCCACCTGGATCAAGCACAGTGTGACGGCTTGGCCAAAGATGGTGTAGGTACTAAATGTATCCACCACTGTCAGGCCTGTCACGCAAGTGGCAGAGGTCGCGGTGAACAGTGCCTCCAGAAAACCCAACCATCGGCCCGATTTGTTGGATATCGGCAGCATCAGCAGCAAGGTTCCCGTCATGATGATCGCAAAGAAACCGATGGCCAGTACCTTGGCCGGGCTCATCCCGGCTTTGGTGAACGGATGCCGGCCCCCCTGGGGTTTAGTGCCAAACACGTATGTGCCTCCACCGGAAAGGTTCAGGCTGCCTTGGCAGAAGCCTTTGGCAGCCTGTCACCGTAGGAAAACTGATAGAAGTGATTACTTGTCCTGCGGGTCCTTGGCTTCATCCTGCTCTTCATCCGCATCGGTATCTTCGTCATCGCTCTCAGGGAAGAAGGATTTCTGGCACTGCGGGCAGATATAGTCTTCCTCAAAGTCAAAATCCGCCATGTCGAACTTGGTCTGATAGCCGCAGTGCGGGCACTCGTACTCCATTTCACCCTCCAGCTCTTCGTCATCGCGGTGATGATGATGTCCGCAGCCACAGGTCTCGTCATCGTCATCGTCCTCTTCCTCATCGAAGAGAACGTCTTCAACCTCAGACAGATCCTCATCCAGGCTGTCCACGTAGTCGGCCAATTCTTCCTGCTCTTCACGCAAGGCCTCGATCTCCTGGGAGAATTCTTTGAGGACATCCAGCATTTTAAGCAAAAGCTTATGCTCGGGCAGATTCGCGTCAAGCTTCATCCCTTCAGCCAAACCCATGAGATAGGCTACCCTGTCAGTCAACTTTTCCATGATGTACTCCTT
Source organism: uncultured Christensenella sp. (assembly GCA_964584685.1). GTDB lineage: Bacteria > Bacillota > Clostridia > Christensenellales > Aristaeellaceae > UBA1038. The sequence continues at coordinate 121,871 of CAZPBJ010000002.1, forward strand.
CGCAACGTGGCTGCTGTCTTATGCGCGGGACAGGTATTCACCTGTGCGGGTGTCGATCCTGATGACATCCCCCATATTGATAAACAGGGGGACCATCAGCTCGTAACCGGTCTCCACCGTGGCGGGTTTGAAGGTATTGGACGCGGTGTTGCCCTTGTAGCCAGGCTCGGTGTTGGTGATGCTCAGCTCAACAAAATTGGGCGCTTCCACCGAGAAGGCTTCGCCATTGAAATAACGGATGCTGACGCGGGTGTTTTCCTTGACATATTTGATGGCATCCGCCACCTTGTCGCGGTTGAGGGGCATCTGCTCATAGTTTTCGGGATCCATGAAATAGTACAGCTCGCCATCCGAGTAGAGATATTCCATTTCTCTGGTTTCGATCATGGCGCGGGGCATCTTGTCGGTGGGGTTGAAGGTACGCTCAACGACGGATCCGTTCATGACGTTTTTGATTTTCGTCCGCACAAAAGCCGCGCCTTTGCCCGGTTTGACGTGCTGAAAGTCGACAATCGTCCACACGCCGCCATCCCACTCGAAAGTGATACCGTTTTTAAAGTCCCCAGCTGTTATCATAGAACCCTCCACATTTGTTACGGGAAGCCCGGCTCCCCTCAGAGTATGATCAAATCCCTGGGCGCGGTGACCAGCGACCTGGCGCCTGTTTGCGTGATCACGCAGGTATTCTCGATGCGAACGCCGCCCAGGTCCGGCACATAGATGCCGGGTTCCACGGTCATGACCATCCCGGGCTCAAGCGCGGCTGCGGCGGTTTGGGACAGGCGCGGCTCCTCATGGATATCGATGCCCACCGCATGGCCAAGGCCATGGCCAAAATAAGGCCCGTAGCCCTCACGGTCAATGATGTCATGGGCCATCTGATCAATGCTTTTGCAGTCCTTGCCTGGCGCCAGGGCATCCTGACAGGTGATCTGCGCCTCAAGCACTGTGGCGTACAGATGGCGCAGTTTTTCCCCGGGCTCGCCCAAGGCAATTGTGCGGGTCATATCGGCGCAATAACCGTGATACTTTGCGCCAAAGTCCAAGGTGATCAGGTCACCGGACCGGACCTTGCGCTCACCGGGCACAGCGTGGGGCAGTGAACCGTTTGGACCGGAAGCCACAATGCTGCTAAAGGCCAAACCGTCGGCACCCAGGGCGAGCATCTTGAAATCCAGCGTCAGCTGGATTTCCTTCTCGGACATCCCGGGCTTGATCTGTCCCAGCATGAAGTCAAAAGCCTGGCAGGACAAAGCACAGGCATGCTCGATAACGCGAAGTTCCTGCTCGTCCTTGATGGCGCGAAGGAGTTCAGGCGCCTGGGTGAGCGGGACAAATGAGATGCCCGGGAAAGCTTCCTGCATTGCCTTGAAATCTTTGACGGTAACACAGTCATCCTCGTAATATACCGCAGATACTTGATATGCCTGTAAAAGCTTGGCCGACAGGGCAATGTGCCTGATACTTTTATCGACGCTGTGCACCTGCCAGTCCGGCGCCTGTTTGTGCGCCTGCTCAACATAGCGAAAATCAGTTACGATAGCCTGCAGGCCCTGCGCGATGACAAGCAGGCCCTCGCCCGTGAAACCGCTCAGGTAGAAGGCGTTGGAAGGTTTATGGATTAGGATGCCCCCTTCGGGCTTAAGGGACACTTTCTCAATAAGCTGCCTGATTCTGACCATGGTACCTCCCTTGACATGACGCCTTTGCGTGCGAAGACATATTATCACAATTATGACCGTTTGACCACAGCAGGAGCGATGAATCGCAGCTTTTTCAGTGGTTCCGGCTGTATATTACTGAGCACCGGTCTTCTGGTCAAACGCCTCCCACAAAGGCGCGTAGATCCGCACGGCCTGTTCGTGTTCCTGCAGTGTTTTAGAAAAATGGAGTTCGCCGGTGTCGGGGTTTTTGGAGCAGAAATACAGATAACCCTGCGCGATGAAGTCCTCATCCGGGTACAGTGCTGCTTCCACCGCGGCAGGCGAAGGCGCGCAGATAGGGCCGGGCGGAAGCCCTTTGTTTTTATAAGTATTGTAGGGAGAACTGACAGCCAGATCCTCGCGTGTCAGTACCATACGGCGTGTGCCAAGAATATACTTGACTGTCACGTCGCTGCCAAGCGCTATGTTTTGCTTGAGCCGGTTGTGAAAGATGGCGGATACCCGCTTGAAATCGGCGGTCTTGGCCTCCTTCTCGATCAGGGAGGCAAGGCTCAGCGCCTGGTCCATGGTCATGCCAAGTTCCTGGGCCCGCAGATGATAGGCTTCCTTGAAAAGCGCCTCTGTCTGGGAGAGTAGTTTCTTGATGATGTCGTCTTCTGTCGCGTTCACATAAATCTCATATGTGTTGGCGGCCAGGTAGCCTTCCAGGGTGTATTTTCGCGCTGCCGCCTGCCCTTGCGTCAAAACATCCTGAACATAGTAATAGGCGGCATAATCAGTGCCTGCTTTGGCTTTGCTGAGGAAGACGGAAGGATCCGCGAGCGCCTTCTCCCTGACCAGATAAGCGGCAATATCTTCAACTGTCCATCCGGGGATGACGGTAATCGTTCGCACAATGGGCTTGCCGTCGCCGGCAGTCAGCCGCTGTGTTAACTGCTTGATGCTCATGGTGCGGTCAAGGGTATACTCACCTGCCTGGATCTTTTGCCCAAAGCCCATAAAATCGGCGTAATATTTGAATACAGAGCGGTTTCGGATAAGGTTTTGTGCTTTGAGGTTGCTTGCCACCCGGGTCAGGCTTTCCCCCGTTTTGACAATGAACTTGATCTGCGTTTGGTCCCTCGGGTCAACAGGATCGATCATCTCGTTTGATATCTGTGTCCACGCGAAAGACAGGACGCCAAATACAATCATCAATGCGCTGGCGGCTATGAGCAGGGGCCTGAGGATGTGCCAAATCCATGAATACCAGTACAGCCCATACTCACGTTCCCGGTGCAGGCTCTCATAGGTATAGTCCTTTTGCTCTTGGCGCCTCACGGTCCAACCCTCACTGCAGGCCGGGCAATTCCATCGGGATCCCTGCCGCTTTGGTCAGCATGCCAAATATGTCCGCCATGATCTGCTGCAGGCGCATCTCGGCCAGTAAAAAAGCGGAGGTATCTGTCCCGGCGTACAGCAGCGAACTCAGCTGGGAAAAACGGCTCATCTCATCCTGGGGCATCTGGCTCCCGGCGATGGATGCCATCTGCAGCATCATCTGCAGCCGTCTGTATTCTTTGATGAGCGCCGCGGAAGTATCGCTTTCCCCAACGATCTCCTTGAGGCGCTTATATTCCTTGCACTCCTGGCTTTGCTCCAATTCGCGCACCAGAAGATTGGCTGTTTCGTATTGCATGGTTCTCCTTTGTGAAGTCAAATAAACGGGGGCTGATTTCTCAGCCCCCGAATTATACCATAATCAGCCTAAATCAACAATGACAGGCAGTATCATGGGGTTGCGCTTGATGCGCTCAAAGACAAAGCGGCGCACTTCATCCTTGATGCGGTTCTTGATGCCCGGCCAGTCGCTGCCCTCGATGCGCGCGTAGGAGGTGATGATCTTGCGCACCACTTCGCGGATGCCTTCGATAATGTCCTCATTCTCACGCACATACACAAACCCGCGGGATATGACATCAGGGCCGGAAACCAGCACCCCGTTGGTACGGTCAAAGGCCATCGCGACGATGATCAGCCCATCCTCCGACAAGTGCTTGCGGTCACGCAGCACCACATTGCCCACATCGCCGATGCCAAGGCCGTCAACCAGCAATGTGCCGGTTGGCACAACGCCCGACAGCGCAAGGGAATCCATGCTCATCTCTATCACCTGGCCAAGCTCGGGCAGGATGATATTCTCCCTGGCGCGGCCCAGGCTTTCAGCCAGTTCCGCGTGCTGCCACAGCATACGGTACTCCCCGTGGACCGGTATGAAATACTTCGGGCGGACCAGGGTATGCATGAGCTTCAGCTCTTCCTGGCAGGCATGGCCGGACACATGCACCTCTGCCATCGCGTCATAAATGACTTCTGCCCCGCAACGGTACAGCTGGTTGATGACGCGCGATACAAAGACCTCATTGCCCGGGATGGCTGATGAGGAGACAATGACCTTGTCCGATGACTTGATCTGCAGTTTGCGGTGCTCGGAAAATGCCATACGCGTCAAACCGCTCATCGGCTCGCCCTGGGATCCTGTTGTAATGACAAGTATCTGGTCATCACGATAATTGCCAAGGTCGTCCATTTCAAGAATGCTGTCACGGGGAATGACTAGCTCACCCAGTTCCATGGCAACAGTCGATACATTGATCATGCTGCGGCCCACAAAGCAAACCTTGCGGCCATACTGCACGGCGCAATCAACAACCTGCTGGACGCGGTTGACGTTGCTGGCAAACATGGCGATGATCACGCGCCCGGCGGCTGTGCTGATCTGATCCCTGAAGGTTTTGGCAACCTTGCTCTCAGACATGGTATACCCCGCGCGCTCAACATTGGTGGATTCACACATCAGCGCCAGTACCCCTCGGTCGCCTACGGCGGCCAGGGCGCTCAAATCGGTCACCTCGCCATCGGGCGGCGTGAAGTCGATCTTGAAGTCACCTGAGTGAACTACCGTACCCGCGGGGGTAGTGATCGCCAGTGCGAAGGCGCCTGCGATGGAGTGGTTGACCTTGATGAACTGCACGGAAAAGCAGCCCAGCTTTATAACCTGCCGCGAGGTCACGACGTTGAAATCAATGCCGTGGATATGGTGCTCGCGCAACTTGTTTTTGATGAGCGCCAGCGTCAGGTTGGAACCGTAGACAGGCGCGGGGACTTTGTCCAGCACATAGGGTGTCGCGCCGATGTGATCCTCATGGCCATGCGTGAACACGAATCCGCGTATCTTCTCCTTGTTGGCAACCAGGTAACTGATATCGGGGATTACCAGATCGATCCCCAGCATATCTTCCTTGGGGAAGATTGACCCGCAGTCGATGACGATGATATCGCCCTCGCATTCGAGCACAGTTATATTTTTGCCGATTTCATCGATGCCCCCCAAGGGGATGATCTTTAATGTAGGTTTGTTAGTCACAATTTCCTCCTGCTGATTATTCTGTATGTTATGCAGCCTTTCTCAGGCTGTTGTGAACTGATCAGGCACCTGCACATCAACGATATGCGGCTGCCAGGGAAGCCTTTGCCCCAAACGCTTGTCAGTGACCTTGAGCAGCAAGGCGCACAGTGTGAGCCCCGAAAAACCGCCCAGTACCATGGCCCAGTCTTCCCCTCCAAATACGGCTGCGCCTAAAAACAAGCCGCCGATAAAGCCTGCCAGCGGAAAAAGATAGGTCAGCAGCGACGCCTTGAGCACCTGTGCATCGGGCATTTCCACCGTAACCACATCGCCGGGCTTGGCTTGCCCGTATACAAAGACCGTGGTCTGCTTCTTGTCCCGGCCGCAGGCATTGCAGCCGGCACAGGCAGCAAGCCGTTCAAAACAAACCAAAACGCCTTTCTTTTCTTCTTTAATAACCGTCCCCGTGCGAATCATATTATCCCTCTCACAATCTCTTGTCATCATACCACAAGAGATATCCGCTGCATAGATACCTCTAAAAAAAAGATTAAAAACGCTCCTTGTGTCTGGCAAGGAGCGTTAAGTGGAATCCGGCGGCGGCCTACTCTCCCGGGCAGTTACCCGCCAAGTACCATCGGCGCTGAAGGGCTTAACTTCTGTGTTCGGTATGGGAACAGGTGATCCCCTTCGCCATTGCCACCGGAAATTGTGGCGTTCCCGCGGGTCCGGCGCTCAGGTTGCGTTCACGCTTCCTTCGCCGCCTTCTCCATGGTCACTCCCCGCGGTCTCCCGCCGGGTTTCGGACAGGCGCGTTTCCCTGCCCTTGGTCGTCTCCCGACTTCCCGGAGGCCGCCGGCCTTCGCTCGCTTGGTCTTGCGACCTCTGCTGCCCTGCCGTCCCTCCGCCAAGTGTTCTGCTGCGTGCTGGGCGCCTCCGCTTGCTTTCGGTTCACTTTCGCTTCCCTACTCACCTCGGCGCCTCCGCTGGCCACACCTTGACAACCGCACAACTTCCGACGAGTCCACCCAGGTTTTCTTGCCTGTTCTCTTTATTGGTCTCCGCTTGTAATCAAGCCCTCGGCCTATTAGTATCATCAAGCTGCGCGCATTGCTGCGCTTCCACCTATGACCTATCTCCCGGTAGTCTCCCGGGGGCCTTACCTTCTTTTAGAAATGGGAACCTTCTTCTTGAGGGGGGCTTCACGCTTAGATGCCTTCAGCGTTTATCCCTTCCGCACTT
>CAZPBJ010000003.1:0-74929 GCA_964584685.1 uncultured Christensenella sp.
CTGCGCTGACCGCGAAAAGGGGAGCCTGCTGGCCAAGCCGCATGGGCTGAGCCGTATCAAAAAAGTGATCGCCGTTGTCAGCGGCAAGGGCGGTGTTGGCAAAAGCCTGATCACTTCGATGCTGGCTGTGCTTGCCCGCAGGCAGCATCTGAGCACCGCCATCCTCGACGCGGATATCACCGGCCCGTCGATCCCCAAAGCGTTTGGCTTGCGCGGGAATGCCATGGGCGATGATGTCGGGCTGTATCCCATCAAGACCCGGACCGGCATCAGTGTCATGTCCCTGAACCTGCTGACTAATGATGAAACAGACCCGGTGGCATGGCGGGGGCCGCTTATTTCGGGTGCTGTCAAGCAGTTTTGGACGGATGTGATCTGGGGTGATATTGACTGCATGTTCATTGATATGCCGCCCGGTACCGGCGATGTGCCGTTGACCGTGTTCCAGTCTATTCCGGTGGATGGTATCGTAATTGTGGCATCGCCGCAGGAACTGGTAGGCATGATTGTCGAAAAGGCCGTCAACATGGCACGGATGATGAACATCCCGGTGCTTGCACTGGTGGAAAACATGAGCTATGCCGCCTGCCCGGACTGCGGCAAGCAGATATTCCTGTTTGGGGAAAGCCACATTGACAGCATCGCCCAAAGGCATCATATTGATACTGTCGTCAAGCTGCCCATCGACCCACGGCTGTCCCATGCCTGCGACACAGGCGTGATAGAATTGTTTGAAGGCAGCTGGCTTGACGGCCTGCTTGATGGATTATTGGAATTGAAGGGGAAAGAGTCATGAAAATCGCTGTAGCCTGCATGGCTGACCGGGTCGCGGAACACTTTGGCCACTGCGAAAATTTCAGGATCTGCGACGTAATCGACGACGTCATCATTTCGCAAGACACTATCCCAAACCCCGGCCACAAAACGGGTTTTCTGCCAAACTTTCTTGCTGACCGGGGTGTCAATGTGATCATCGCGGGCGGCATGGGCGGCGGCGCCATTGAAATCTTCAATAGCAGGAATATCAAGGTCGTTTCCGGTGCAGCAGGAGATTGTTTGGCCTGTGTAAATGCCTATTGCGATGGCCATCTGCAGTCCTCCGGCGCTGTATGCCATGAACATCGCCACAGTAACGAATGCGCAGACTGAATCTTGCAGAAGATGCTCTCTTGATGATATTTCACTGTCACATGGATGACCTTGACGAAGGCGTAAATTTGTAAAATTATCCGGGTATATGAAAGGAAGACAACAATGAAGTACGTGCACACAGATGCGGCACCGGCCGCTGTGGGGCCCTATTCCCAGGGGATACTTGCCGGCAAAACGATATATGTATCAGGTCAGCTTCCCGTCAAGGACGGAGCATTGCAAACAAGCATTGATGCAGCAACGACCGCTTCACTCAATAACGTTCTATCCATCATTCAAGCTGAAGGCGGTAAAAAGGAAAGCATTGCAAAGTGTGTTGTATTCCTCACGGATATGAATGATTTCAAGGTGATGAACGAAGCATACGCACGGTTTTTTGGCGATCACAAACCCGCCCGTTCCTGCATTGAGGTTGTGAGCCTTCCCAAGGATGCCGTGCTGGAAATAGAAGCGATCGCCGTGGTGGATTGACTGGTGGTAAATTGTTGTCTGCCAAAGTACGGACATGATATACTTCTTACACAGATACGGGCTGATACCCATGAAGAGGTGTTATGGAAAGTGATCATGTCCTGTTGGCGTTTGGCCTGACTTTGCTTGCCGGCATGGCGACCGGCATCGGCAGCATGATCGCGCTTCTCACCCGAAAAATCAGCTACCGCGTGCTCTCGGCAGCCCTTGGCTTTTCCGCGGGATTCATGATCTATGTCTCGTTTGTAGAGATCCTTGCGGAGGCGCGGCTTGACCTGATCAATTTCCTGGGCCAGTCATGGGGCAGCTGGGTAACGATTATCGCTTTCTTTTCCGGCATGGCGCTCATCGCGGTCATCGATCGATTGGTCCCCGAAGCGGAGAATCCGCATGAAGCGCCGCGGCGCATTGAGCAGATGGCCCTGTCGGCCGACCGGGCGAAGACGCATGAGAACGGCAAGCTGATGCGCATCGGATTCATGAGCGCGCTGGCGATAGCCATCCACAATTTCCCGGAAGGGATCGCCACGTTTACCGCCGCTGTGAAAAGCCCCCGGCTGGGGATCGCCATCGCCATCGCGATTGCGATACACAACATTCCGGAGGGCATTGCCGTGTCGATCCCTGTCTATTTCGCGACGGGTAGCCGGAAAAAGGCCTTCCGCCTGTCGGCGCTGTCCGGGTTTTCCGAGCCGCTGGGCGCCATCATAGGTTACCTGGTCCTCATGCCTGTCATGAACGCGCTGACCATGGGCATTATGTTCGCGCTTGTTGCCGGCATCATGGTTTACATTTCACTGGATGAGCTTCTGCCCACCGCGCGCGAATACGGCTCTTCCCACCTGGCGATCTATGGTCTGATTGCCGGCATGGCCGTTATGGCCGTCAGCGTGCAGTTGTTCAAATAAGCCTGTACGATCCTGCGTCAGCCCCGGCTCATCGGGTTATCGTCTGCCGTCGCGTAAGGGGAGTTATCGGCGAAAGCTTTCACCGCGGTCCCCGCGCGCGGGATAAGCGACATTGTGCCGGGGCCGCCAACGCAGCCGCCGGGGCAGGCCATGCCTTCCAGCAGAAAGCCGTTTGTCTTGCCCGCCTTGGCCAGGGCCAGCATTTTACCGCACTCCCTGAGGGTGTCGGCCTTCATGATGGGCACTTCGCGCCCGGGCTGGCGCGCCTTGACGCAGTTGATGACCGCCTGGGCAACGCCGCCCGCGACCGCGTAGCCGCGCCCGTCCTTTGATGCCTGCGTCGTCAGCGTCATATCTTCCATCTTGTCAAGCTCGATCTCTTTGGCGCTGAAGATGCCCATCAGCTCCTCAAAGGTGATGACATATTCGACATAGGGGCGGACCGCTTCGTCCAGCGCCTCCAGTTTTTTGGCGATGCAGGGGCCGATGAATACCACGGTGGCGTCCGGATGCTCTTCCTTGATCTTTTTGGCCGCGGCCACCATGGGCGTATGCGATTGGGCGATGCAGCCGCTGAGCTCCGGGCTCTTTTTGCGCGCGAACATCGCCCAGGAGGGGCAGCAGCTGGTGCCTAGGAAGGGCTTCTTCTCCGGCACATCGGCCAGGAACTCGTCCGCCTCGTGCATGGACCCGATGTCGGCGCCCCAGCCCACCTCGATCACCCGGGAGAGGCCAAGCGCCTTGATGCCCGCCACGATCTTGCCGGGCGTCGCCAGGGGGCCGAACTGCCCCACAAAGGAGGGCGCGATGGCGGCGAAGACCTGCCTGCCTGTGCGGATGGCGGTGATGAGCTGGAAGATCTCCGACTTGTCCGCGATGGCGGCAAAAGGGCACTCGACTATGCACAGGCCGCAGGAGACGCACTTGTCCTGGTCGATTTTGGCGCGCCCCAGCTCATCGCTGCCGATGGCGTCCGCGCCGCAGGCCTGGGCGCAGGGCCGGCCGAAGCGCTCAATGGCGCTGTACTGGCAGGCCTGGACGCAGCGGCCGCACTTGATGCACTTCTCCTGGTCGATAACCGCGGCTGTCCTGCCGATGCTGACCGCCTTGACGGGGCATACCGAGGTGCAGGGATGCGCCAGGCACTTGCGGCAGTTGTCGCTCACCTTGATCTTGTCCGTCGGGCAGGCTTCGCAGGCAAAGGGGATGACGTTGACAAGCGGCAGCTGCAGCTGCTTGTCACCGGTCGCGCAGCCGGCCATGCCCTCCGTCAGGGGCACATGGGTGCCGGCAGGCCGCATGGGCAGACCCATCGCCATGCGGATGCGCTCCCGGATGATGGCGCGCTCCTTGAACACGCTGTCCCGGTAGGTCGCCACCTCGCCCGGGATGATGCGGTAGGAGCTCTCATAAAAATAGTTGAAGTCGCTGTCCTGCAGATCCCGCTCAAAGGCATATTTCGCCACTTCGGTGAATACCTGGCGGCGGATCTTGGTGATGGGGGTAAAAATGCCTCTCATGATGGCGCTCCTTTACTCCGGATCGGTGGATTGACCTCCGGTTCAGGCCTCATGCCGCTTGCAGTTGGCCATGATGGCCGCCATAACGGCCTCGCTCTCCGCCTGTTCAATCAATTCGCCGTCTACCCTGACAAACGGCCCGTGGACGTTCCCCTTGCACAGGTTCATGCAGGGAATGGCCGTGACCTCGACTTCGCAGGCGCCGGCGATCTCCTGCCTGATTTCCTCCAGGGAGTGGACAGCGTCAATAATGTCCATCGATCCCATCATGGTACAGTGTGTACCGGCGCAGACTTCCACAATGATTTTTCCCATGTTATCCTCCTGTTTGCATCCGGGCGCGGATCCATAGGGCAAGTATACCATTGCGCGGCGCAAATGCAACCGCATCGGCGGTTTGGCCGGAAGACCGCGGCGCTGTCAATCCGGGGGAAAATCCGTTATAATGCCGGGCATGAAGCGAGGTGCGGCAATATGCAGATCATGCCCCCGGTATCGGACTTCCTGCCATTTTGGGATCACCTGAACGACCGGGAAAAGCAGCTGGCGCAGGGCAGCGCGTCTGTCAGGCATTATGACGCGGGCATGCCCGTGTGCAGCGGCGGCTATGACTGCATGGGTCTTGTCTGTGTCCTGTCTGGTGAACTGAGGGTGTACATGATGTCGGATGAAGGGCGTGAGATCACGCTGTACCGCCTGGGCAGCGGCGGCCTGTGCCTGCTGACCGCCACCTGCGCGCTCAAGGAGATCACCTTTGAAGTGCATGTCGGCGCACAGAGGGACACCCGCTTGATGATCATCGGCGCGGATGTGTTTGAGGCGCTGATGAAAAGCAGCGTCTATGTGGAAGCCTTTGCCTACAGATCCCTGACGCAGCGCTTTTCACAGGTGATGTTTGTTTTGCAGCAGATACTGTTCAAACGCTTTGACCGGCGCCTGGCCGCTTTCCTGGCGGATGAAGCGGACAAGGCGGACAGCCGCAGCCTGACGCTGACCCACGAGCAGATCGCCCATCACTTGGGCTCCGCGCGCGAGGTGGTGACCCGCATGCTGAAGTATTTCACGCAGGAGGGGCTAGTTTCCATCTCACGGGGCGGCCTGAAGATACTGGACAGTGAAAGGCTCCGCCTGCTGGGGCGGGCATGAGCCCGGCGGCGTCCCCTTATGGCACAGGGCAGGCGAAATGCCTGCCTTTTTGTGTGACCATGTCACAGAAGCGCGGGCTTGATAATTATATACTAAGCGTTGGTGCCCGGGAACGGGCCATCAACAGATAAACGGAGGGTCAAGGCATGGGCGGCAGGAAGATCGTGATCATCGGGGGCGTAGCAGGAGGGGCGTCGGCGGCGGCGAGGCTGAGAAGGCTGGACGAGCACGCGGATATCGTCCTGTTTGAGCGGGGCGACTACATTTCGTTTGCCAACTGCGGTCTGCCCTATCACATCGGCGGGGATATCGCCGACAGGCAGTCCCTGATCCTCCAGACGCCCGCGAGTTTCTCAGCGCGCTTCAACGTGGACGTGCGCGTGGCAAGCGAAGTGGTTTCCGTCCGCCCCAAGGAGAAAACGGTCACCGTGCGCAGCCTGAAGACGGGCGAAGCCTATGAGGAGCCCTATGACAAGCTGCTGCTTTCCATGGGCGCAGAGCCGGTGCTGCCGCCCATCGAGGGCATCCGGGGTGACAGGGTATTCTCGCTGCGCACCATCCCGGATACCGAAAAGATCAAGGACTTCATCCGGGCGAACAATCCGCAGAGCGCCGTGGTGGTAGGCGGCGGTTTTATCGGCGTGGAGATGGCGGAGAACCTTGTGCAGGCGGGCCTGAGGGTGACGCTGGTGGAGATGCTCAACCAGGTCATCGCGCCCATCGATTATGAGATGGCCTGCGAGGTCCACAGGCATATGGAAGCCAGGGGCGTCAAGCTGCTGCTGGGCAGCGCGCTGCGCGCCATCGACGCGTCGGGCGCACGCCTGAAAGTCTCCCTGTCAAGCGGCGATCTGGAGACGGATATGGCCATCATGGCTATCGGGGTAAAGCCGGAGAGCAGGCTGGCCAGGGATGCGGGGCTGCAGCTGAATGAACGCGGCGCCATTGTGACGGATGACCATATGCTGACCTCCGACCCCGATATTTACGCGGTGGGCGACGCCGTGGAGATCACCGACCTTGTCACGGGCACCAAAGGCTACATCCCCCTTGCCGGCCCCGCAAACAAGCAGGGCAGGATCGCCGCCGACAACATCTGCGGGCTGGACAGCGCCTACAAGGGAACGCAGGGCTCGTCCATCCTCAAGGTGTTCGACCTGACAGTCGCCTCCACCGGTATCAATGAGAAAACGGCCAAGCGCCTTGGCCTTGACTACGACAAATCCTTTACCTTCTCCCTCAGCCATGCCGGCTATTACCCGGGCGCCGCGGACCTGGCTGTCAAGGTGGTCTTTGAAAAATCAAACGGGCGCATCCTGGGCGCGCAGGTGGTGGGATATGAAGGCGCCGACAAGCGCTGCGACGTGTTTGCCACCGCCATCCGCGCGCGCATGACGGCCAAAGACCTGACTGAACTGGAGCTGTGCTACGCGCCGCCTTTCAGTTCAGCCAAGGATCCCGTCAACATGGCGGGCTTCGTCATCGAAAACCTGATAAGCGGGAAAGCGCGCAATTACCACTGGCACGATGTGCAGGCGCTGCCCCGCGACGGCAGCGTCACGCTGCTGGATGTGCGCACCGCGGAGGAATTTGACAACGGCCATATCGGCGGCTACATGAACATTCCCCTGGACAAGCTGCGCGGCAGGCTGGATACCCTGGACAAAAGCAAGCCGGTCTATGTGACCTGCCAGGTGGGCCTGCGCGGCTACGTGGCCGCCAGAATGCTTTTGCAAAGCGGGTTTGACGCCCTCAACCTCAGCGGCGGTTACCGGCTGTACAAATCTGTCGTCGGCCACACCGAAAAGGAAACGGCGGGCGAAGAGCTGGATATCGAGACGCAGCGCCCGAAGCATGACGCCAAAGCGGCCACGGCAGCGGCTCCGTCGGTCAAAAGGGTGGTCGTCAACGCCTGCGGCCTCCAGTGCCCCGGCCCCATCATCAAGCTGTCCGCCGCGCTCAAGGACGCCAACTCGGGCGACGTGGTGGAGATCAGCTCCACAGATCCCGCCTTTGCCGACGATATCGGCGGCTTTTGCCGCAGGACCGGCCATGAACTGCTCAACACATCTTCCGAAAAAGGGCGATTCACGGCCATGGTCAAGAAATACGAGACACCCGCCGAGTGCGCCGTATCCGCCGGCAACGCCAAGAACATCATCGTCTTCTCCCAGGACCTGGACAAGGCCATCGCTGCCTTCATCATCGCCAACACCGCCGCCGCCATGGGCCGCAAGGTGAGCATGTTCTTCACCTTCTGGGGGCTCAACATCCTGCGCAAGCCCAGCAAAGTGAAAGTCAAAAAGGACATGGCCGCCGCGATGTTTGGCCGGATGATGCCCCGGGGCACCAAAAAGCTGCCCATCTCCCGCATGAACATGGGCGGCATGGGCGCGCAGATGATCCGCGATGTCATGAAGCGCAAGAATGTCAGCAGCATGGAGGAATTCCTCAGGATCGCTCAGGCCAGCGGCGTGGAGCTGGTCGCCTGTTCCATGAGCATGGACGTGATGGGCATCACCAAAGAAGAGTTGATAGACGGCATCAGCATGTCGGGCGCCGCCGCCATGCTGGCCAACGCCGAGGAATCGGATATGTCGCTGTTTATCTGACATCATGCTGTTATCGGCAGCATGGGCACGCCTGCTCACACCCTGGATCTTGCCGTCGATCTGCGCGCCAGCCGCGCCAGCAGTCCCGCCATGCACGCAGCCGCTCCTGTTGACAGGCAAACGGCCAGCCATACTTTCCATCCCTGCACCTCATGGTTTATTGGGTACCCGCGGCTAAGGAGCGTAATGCTGCCGGCGTGAAGATCCATATCGCCTCCATGCTCCGGACAGGCCCGATGGAACATACCTGACACGCGTATGGTATCGCCATGCTGATTGTAGCGTCCGGGCACCTCAACTGCGCGTGCCTGATCACTTTGTACCCATACACCCAGCGCGTTGCTGCCGTCGGACACATTGAGCCACACATGATCGCCGGCTTTCAGGATATCGCCGATCACCTCTCCCGCATAAACAATCTCCTGCCTGTCATAGGATTTTGCCCGGTTGATCAGCTGAGTGCTGCCGACTTCTCCATCCGTAGCGGAAGCCGGATATGAAAACAACAGGCACAGGATCAGACTCGCGATCATCAAACGATACATTTTTTCTTTACCTTTCGTGCCATATAGACAACCAGCGCGAATACGGACATGAACTCCAGCCGCGCTACCCACATAATGACAATGTAGGTGATCTTGAGGGCCGCCGGCATGGAAGGCATTGTTACGCCGATCGTGAGGCCAACATTGCCCGTAACTGAGGCCGCTTCAAACGCAGCCGGTCCAAAGGGATAACCGCTGAGCATGCCGGCCAGCGTTCCCAAAGCGAATGTCACAATATACATGGCAACGATCAGGAACGCGCTCCTTATCTGGCTGTCGTCCAAAACGACATCCCTGATATGATGGTACTTTTCCACCGAAACGATGGTATCGGGCAGCGCCATGCGCTTGATCTCCCGTTTCACGGTATGGGCGATAATGCCGATACGCAGGCCCTTGAAGCCGCCCGCAGTGGAACACGCGCTGCCGCCAAAGAGCATTGCGACGATGATGCCAAACAGCGCGATATCACCCCATTCAAGGTAGAATTGTTTGGCGTAGACCGTCATGAAGCCTGTGGTCGTGTGGCCTGAAATCAGCTGGTAGAAGCCTTTGCGGAACGCCGCAACGAAATCGGGGTATACGTTCAGCCGCATCAGGCCAAGCGTGGTGATCAGCGTCAGCACTGTTACCGTGACAGTAAAGGATACAGTCTCCACGTTGCGGACCAGCTCTTTGCGCTTGCCGGTCAGCACCGCATAGTGCAGCGCAAAGTTGAACGAGCCGATGACAAAGAAGATGATTGTTACGAATTCATAAAAGGTACTGTGATAGTAGAGGATGTTCTGTGACATCGGGGCAAAGCCGCCTGTGCTCCATGCCGCCATGAACACCCATAGGCCATGCAGGAAAGCCCGCCCTGTGGACAGGCCGGCCATGATGCCTGCAATCCAAAGGACCAGCGTGCCTGCTGCGAGATAGACCAGGCTGATGAGCCAGATATAGCGCGCTGTGCTCACTGCGTTTGGCATCAGCTTTTCATCCTTTCCCTCACCGACATACATCTTGTAGGCGCCGCTAGTTCCTTTGACAAGGAAGGAAAGCGCGAGCACGACCATTCCCTGCCCTCCAATGAATGTCAGCAGGTGCCGCCACATGTTGAGGCCGTTGGACAGGTGGTCCAGGTCCTGGATAAGCACCAACCCTGTGGTGGTCAGGCCGCTCATTACGTCAAAGCAGCAGTCCAGGTAGGACAGGTAATTTCCGCTCAGGTAATAGGGCAGGGCGCACAGCAGCATGCCAAGCAGCCATGAGCCTGCCGCCACCACCATGCCCTGGCTCCAGCCCAGGCGCTGGTGGGAGGTATGCTTCCCCGTCAGCGTCATGACACCGCCGGCAAGCAGCGCCGCAGAACTGCTGATGAGGAAATTGAGCGCCATGACCCACTCACTGCAGATAAGGGAGGTGATGAGCGGGATATTCTGGACAAGCCCCATGCCGATCAGAACGAGGCCGATGTAATGCCATGCCGCGCCGGGTTGTGCAGTGTGTTTATTGAGCATAATCCACCTTCATCTGTCGAGCAGTGAAATCAGGAGTCCGACCAGTGCCAGGGCGCAGGCAAAGCCGATCTCGGCAATGATGCCAAGCGCGTAGGGGTGCCACTTTTTCATATCAGCCTGCCCTCTCATCGGCGGGGAAATACCCGTCCAGCAAAGCAAGGGTCTCCTCACTGCCCATGGCGATGAGTGTGTCCCCCGCCAGGACCTTGGTTTGGCCGTTTGGCACCGAAACTTCCTTGCTGCTTATCAGGCAGATCAGGACGACACCGGCAGGCAGGCTAAGGTCCATGACCTGTTTACCGGCGGCCTTTGATTGTCCGGTCACCTGGTACTCATGGATGTGAAGGCTGCCGACCTTTTGCGACAGCATTCGGTTGATCCCTTCCCAGTCGACCTCATGTTCGATGATGTCGGCAATATATGCAGTGCTTGAGACCACCGAGTCCACGCCCAGCGAGCGGAAAACGTTGATGTTCTTGGGGTTGTTGACACGGGCGATCGTACGGGGGATACCGAAATAATTTTTGGCCAGCTGGCAGGCGACCAGATTGTTCTGGTCATGCCCGGTCACAGCGATCAGGATGTCGGCGTCTTCGATTTCCGCCTCTCTCAGATCGTTTACACTCGTGCCGTCGCCATGAATCAGGGTGATCCCAAGGGTCGTCAGCTCCGCGGCGATTTTCGCGCACATGTCCGGGTCTTCCTCAATCAGCACCAGATGGTGCCGATGCGGCGCCAGCGTTTTTGCCAGATAGTAGCCAAGCTTGCCGCAGCCGACGATTATGATATCCACGCCTGTTCGCTTCCTTCCCTTGCATTATCCAGCATGATCAGCAGGTCTCCCGCCTCAACCATGCTTTCCGGTCCTGTCAGCGTGAATGCGCCATGCCTGATGATGCCCAGGACATGCAGCCCCCGCAGCGCCGAAACACGTTTGTCCACCGATCGCCTGGGCGCAGGGACGGACCGCAATGGTATCCTGGATCCCGAGATCCACAGTACCGGCTGGACCGGATTAGGCAGCAGCAGTGCTTTGATGCTGTTGACTGCCAGGGATGTGGGGCAGACGGTTGTCAGGCCCATTTCACGAAACACCGTCTCCCGCTCCGGGGAATACAGCCTTGTAATGACCTTGGGCACATGAAACAGGTTCTGCGCCACCTGGGCGATCATAATATTCATGTTGTCATCCCTGGTGACCGCTGCCAGTGCATCCGCCTGCTCGATCCCTGCGTTTCGCAGCACATCCTCATCAATGGGCATTCCCGTGATTGTAACGCCGTTGAAACCCGATCCAAGCGCTTCCAGATTTTTAGGGTCGCTGTCGATTACAACGACGTCATGATTTTCTTCCGAAAGGATTTGCGCGAGGCTCGCGCCGATCGTCATGCATCCCGCGATGATAAAGTACATGGATATCCCTCCTCATTTGCCCGCTGCGGCGGCATTTGGGCCATCTATTTTACACATTTGGCTTTCTTCGTTATTTTTTCCTGACCGCGTGGCCGACACCGCGGGCATCGTACTGGATTTCCATACGGTTCAGGTAAGGGTCGGGGAGGCAGTCGCTCTCGTCAAATGCAGTTGATTCACGCGGGTCAAGCGAACCGTAGCACTCAAGGTTCTGCCTCGCGGGACGGTATGTGGGATCAAGCGCCCATGACGCCCGGAAGTGCTTCATCGCCAGCACGTGATCGCCCTGCTTCTCCATCAGGATCCCCAACAGATTGTTGGGTTCGGGTTTATGCGGATATCTTGCCATCGCGTCGCGGATCAATTTTTCACAGTCAACGAGTTCCCGGTTCTTGATCAGCGCTCTGGCCCTGTCGCACAATGCCTGCAGTTCTTCGAAGTCCTCAGGTACTTTCACCTTCATGATCGAAGCCTCCTTCACGGTTCTGAAACCACGCCATCATCATATCAAGGGGGCTGTGAGAATGGTGTGAGGGGTTGCGAATCTGTGTGAGAGCGCTGTGAGGAATGTAAAACCGCCCCCGTACAAGAGGGCGGCATCGTGCCAAAGTTCAGCGGAGAAGGAGTCAGCGTTTATTCATCGACAAGCCGGTAACCTACGCCGATTTCAGTCAGGACATACCGGGACTTGGCCGGGTTTGCCTCGATCTTTCGCCGAAGGCCTGCCATCAGCGTGCGCAGCGCCTGTGTATCCGTGCCGTAGCCCGGACCGTACAGCTCCCTGATCAGCGCTCCCGTTGTCAGCACTTTGCCTATGTTCCTGAACAGCACCGCCAGCAGGCTGTACTCAAGGGGCGTCAGGTGCACTTCAGTCTCATCCAGATAAACAAGCCGCTTGTCGAAATCGATCCTCAATTGTCCCACTTCGACACTCGCCTGCCGCTTGCCGGCGCCTTCCTTGTACAGGTGCCGGATGGCCACTCGGATGCGTGCCATCAGTTCGGTCGCCGAAAAAGGTTTGGACAGATAATCATCAGCCCCTGCGTCAAGTGCCGCAGCCTTTTCGCGGTCCTGATCACGCGCGGATACGACGATAATGGGCAGTTCCGACCATTCCCGCACCTTTGTGATCACATCCATGCCATCAAAGTCCGGCAGGCCAAGGTCCAGCAGCATCAGGTCAACCGGCTGGGAGACAAGCACCGACAAGGCGTCTTGCGCTGTGTCGGCTGATAATACATTGAACCCATCATGCTTGAGCGCGTAACATATGAAGTTGTTGATCTTTGCGTCATCCTCAACAACCAGGATGAGTTCATTTCGTCTTTGTGTCATGCCTGGCCTCCAATGGCAGTGAGAATAGAAACTCCGCCCCCGGCCCGTCCGTGCGGTTCTTTGCCTGAATCCAGCCGCCGTGCGCCGTCACGATCGCCTCGCAGATGGTCAGGCCCAGACCTGCGCCCCGCGTTGCGTCGGCCTGTCGGGCTGAAGCCGTGTAGAACATTTTGAAGATGTTGGGAAGTTCTTCCTTCAATATGCCTGAGCCGCGGTCCGAAACGGTGATGACGGCCGTCCGCTCTTCATCGTCACGCCGCACGGAAACCCTGATTTCTTCCCAGGGCGGTGTGTGCTTGACCGCGTTATCAAGCAGATTGACCAGCACCTGCTCAATCAGTCCGGCGTCCATGGGTACGAACAGAACCTCATCGGGAGCATCGACAGTGATCTCGCGCCCTGATAGCCTGATGACATGGTTGACCGCGCCGCCAACGACTTCCTCCACAGGCACCATTTGCCTGTTCAGCGGCAGCGCGCCATCCCGCAGGCGCGTGAGGCTCAGGATGTTCTTCACCAGCGAGTGCAGCCAGTCCGACTCTTTGTATATGTCTTCCGCCAGCGAGTGACGGGGATCATCCGCCGCGGTCATATCCTTGAGCATCTCCGCCGTGCCCATGATACCGGCCAGCGGTGTCCTCAAGTCGTGCGAGATGGCGCGCAGCAGGTTACTGCGGTAGCGTTCCTGAGCTGCCTCTTGGGTGGACTTTATACGGACCTGCATGCTTCGAAGCCTGTCCATCGCTAAAGCAGTGCTTTCAATCATCGCGTGAAACAACCGTGTCTGTGATTCGATCATCATGGTTTCCCGAGGTATGCGCAGTATACCCAGCATAATCTCACGCCCGCGGATTGGCCAGTCACAAAATTCATCACCCATGACAAAAGGCGCTTGCTCAACGCGACGCTTCAATTTCTCCGTATCATGCGCCTCGCGTGTTATTTGTTTTCGACCGTCACTTTGTTGGATGAAGCTGTCTTCCGGCTTCCCGTTATCATCGAAGCATAAGACCGCGGCCCGGCAGCCAAGGACTTCGCTGATCGAGTCGACCGCGACACTGGCGATATCATGGATATTCGCCGCATCAGTCAGTTGGTTGGTTAAGCGGTACAGCGCCCCTGTCTGCGACTCCTTTTCCAGTGCTTCCAGCGCGCTTTTTTTCTCCTTTGATGTCAGCGCGCAGGTAACGATCGCCGTGATGGTCATGACTGCGAATGTAACAAAGTAGGAAGGATCATTCACCGAGAGAGTATAATATGGCTCGGTGAAGACGAAATTGAATGTTACCGTCGCGGCAAAGGAAGCGATGATACCGTACACATAGCCGCGGGTGAAGCGTGCGGTCATCAGTACAGACAGGATGTATATGATGACAATGTTCACTTCGTGAAAGCCAATGCTCCTGAACAGCAAGCCAATGCCTGTCGAAGCGGCTATTAACAGCACCATGATGATCGTATGACGAAAAACACTTTTCAAGCTTCTCGTTTTTACCTTATCCATCCCAAAGCGCCGCCTTTCACTGTACACATTATAGCGCAAATCAGCATGGGGCAACAGATGCGGGCGTGACGTATGCTGTGTATGGCTTAGGTTCACAAATGCTTTGTGGTATACTGTGAAGCAGAGAAACATCAGGCGTGTGAATGTGAGGTGAGGCAAAGATGGCACAGGCCTTTGACGCCGGCCGCATGGCGAACAATGTGGCGGAGATCCGCCGCCGCATGGCGGAAGCGGCCATTTCAGCCGGCAGGCGACCGGAAGAAGTGCTGCTTTGCGCTGCCTGCAAGACCCGCGGGCCGGAGACCATCAGGGAGAGCGCGCTATTGCCCGTGGATCTCTTTGGTGAAAACCGCGTGCAGGAGATGCTGGTTAATTTCGGCGCGGGAGCCTATTTGGGCAAGCCTTGCCATTTCATCGGGCGTCTGCAGACCAACAAGGTGAAAAAGGTTGTAGGCCGGGTATCTGTCATTGAGAGCGTGGACAGCCTGCGCCTGCTGGAAAGCATCCAAAGGGAGGCCGTCTTGCAGGGCCTGCGGCAGGACATCCTTATTGAGATCAACATTGGCGAAGAGTTGAGCAAGGGCGGCGTTGCCACGGAGGATCTTCGGCCGATGCTGGACGCTGCCGCTGTCATGCAAAATGTCCGCGTGAGGGGCTTGATGGCCATCCCGCCGGCCGCGGCCAAGGGAGAGGAAAGCCGCCGCTGCTTTGCCCTGCTGCGTCGGCTTTTTGAACAAACCAGAGAGTGGCAGGATGGGAACACCCCGCTTGACACTCTCTCCATGGGCATGACCGACAGCTTTGAAGCCGCCATCCTGGAAGGCGCCACCATCGTCCGGGTGGGGACGGGCATTTACGGGGCGAGGGGATAGACAGTTCGATTGTAAAATCAAGGAAAGCGATGATGAATGGTGATATTGGACGGACACATCCACATTGGGGATACGAATGCCAAACAGGGACCGTTTCTGGACAGGCTCCTTCAGGCGGGAATAGACGGGGGCGCCGTATTCTCAGCGTTTCCGGACAGCTTCATTCCCGACGCCAAGCCTTACGAAGAGCGTCTGGACCATGTGCTGGAAATCTGCTCGGGACACAAGCTGCTCTTCCCCTTTTTCTTCATCAACCCCACGGCGGACAACGCCTGCGAGCAGGCGGAGCGGGCCGTGGAAAGCGGAATCGCGGGGTTCAAGATCATCTGCACCTCCTTTTATCCCTCGGATCCCCGCTGCATGGAGACCTGCCGGCATATCGCCCGCCTTGGAAAGCCCGTGGTCTTCCATTCAGGTATCCTGTGGGACGGCATCAACCCCTCCGGCCGGTACAACCGTCCCATAGAGTTTGAGCCCTTGTTCGGGATCAGCGGCCTGCGCTTCGCGCTGGCTCATATTTCCTGGCCTTGGTGCGATGAATGCATCGCCGTTTACGGCAAGCTGGATAACGCGGTGAAACGCTCGGGCGCAAGGGGCGGAATGCGTCTTGACAACACGCCGGGCACACCCAGGGTCTACCGCGAGGACACGCTCAAAAAGGTGCTGATGTCAGGCTACGACGTCCTGGGCAAGCTGTACTTCGGCGCCGATAATTTCGTGGAAGATTACAACGTGGCCTGGGCGATGGACTGGATCGCGTTTGACCGGGGGATCTATGAAAGGCTGGGGCTTACCCGGGAGCAGATCGAAAGCGTTTTCTCCCGGAACCTGCTGGACTTTATCTCCGGGAAATCTGCATAAGGGATCATGACGGCAGCCATGAAAAAGAAAGCCCTGATCCTGGCGGTGCTGACAACCATGCTGTGGTCGGGCTCCTATATCCTCAACAAGCTTGCGTTTCAGGGCGGAGTCGGGCCGCTGACCCTTTCGGGGCTCAGGTACCTGCTAGCCTCGCTGCTGCTGTCCGTCCCGGATATCGGCAGAAGAAAAGGCACCGGGCCCAAAGCCCCTCCCATCAAGACGGCCATCCTGCTTGGCCTGTTTGGATACGCGGCCGCCCAAGGACTGCAGTATGTGGGCCAGTCATACCTGACGCCAACGCAGTCCTCGCTGTTCCTCAGCGCAGGCAACACACTTTGTGTGTTGTTGGTGGACAGGCTCTGGCTGAGGGAAAATCAGGGCTGGCGTGACCTGGGCGGGATGCTGCTGATGGTTCTGGGAATCATCTTGTATTACAGCCCCTTTGACAGCAGCGGTTTTTCCGCCGCGGGCATGTTTTTCATGGCGCTTTCCTCTGTTGGGTACGCGTTGAACCTGACCTTCAACCGCTCTCTGCTCAAAAACACCGGCGTAGAACCAAGGCTTCTGGCTGCCAGGCCGATGTTCTTCGGCTCCCTTGTGATGCTGCTTATTGGCCTGTTACTGGAAGGCCTGCCGGTCATCACGGGCCGCCTGCTACTGATCCTTGTATATCTCAGCGGCATCAGCGGCGCGCTGGGCTTCTTCATGTGGACAAAGAGCCAGGCTGCTCTGTCCGCCTTTGAGAGCAGCAGCGTCAACAACCTGATGCTTATCGAGATCGCTTTGCTGGACCTGTTGGTTTTTCGGCGCTCCTTCAGCATTGTCCAGGCGGCAGCCGTCCTGATTGTTTTTTGTTCCGTATTGTGGATACAGCTCAAAAAGAAACGCCCGGCAGATGGGAATCGTTAATAACAGGGGTTTATGACAATATTGGGGAAACTGAATCAAAATGAAGTATCGAAAACTCATTGAATTGAGCGATGACTGGCTGAAATATGCCGTTCACCTCAATTTGTGCCATGAATCCAAAGGGGAACTTGCTGAGCTGAGGAAAGCGGCTTTGGCAGACAGCCGCATCCAGGGATTTCTGCAGGACGTCGCGAATTTTCACGCGGTGCCGGTCACAAACCACAAGAACCCTGATTTGCCAATCAACAAGCTGCTGTTCCTGCTTGACCTTGGTTTTGATGTGGATATACCCCAAATCAAGGCGGCAGTCAGCGGGATCCTCAGCCACAGGGATGACAATGGCATCTATCTGTCTCTGGCCAATATTCCCCGGCACTTTGGCGGGACAGGGGAGGATGTTTTCAGCTGGTGTCTGTGCGACGCGCCCCTGCTGCTGCTTGCGCTGCTGAAGGCAGGCGTGGATTACACACAATATATCAAGCCGGGTGTGGATCATCTGATCCGGTTATGCCGGAACAATGGATTTCCATGCGCCGCATCGCAGGAACTGGACAAGTTCCGCGGCCCGGGGCGCAGAGAGGACTGCTGCCCATACGCAACGTTGATGATGGCCAACCTGCTTGCGCACATCGAGGAGTACAGCGAGTCCTCCGCCTTGGCAGTCTCCCTGGAAGCGCTCTTGTCCCTTTGGGAGAACAGTCTCCGTCAGCATCCCTATATCTTTTACATGGGCACAGATTTTCGCAAGCTGAAGGCGCCGTCCACATGGTATGATATTGTCAGTGTTGCCGGGGTCCTGAGCAAATGCCGCGTCGTTCACGCAGACCCGCGTTTCATGGAGATGATAAGCCTCATTAAAGGCAAACAGGACGGGGATGGTTTCTTTACGCCCGAGTCGGTGTACCAGAAAATGAAAGCATGGGACTTTGGGCAGAAGAAAGCGCCGTCTCCTTATTTAACCTATCTGTGCCTGCGTATTCTTGACCGGTTGGATGGAAATGTATAAATGCCTGACGGAATACCGCTGAAGCAGGCAGGCATTTGATCCGATTGTTTTATGCATGTGAAAAGGGCTCCGCTGCAGCGAAAGCGGAGCCCCATATTGCTTGTGGTTTTACTTTCTGCTTTCATCCAGCTGACGCTGGAACTCAGCAATCAGTTCATTGACACCGGCAGCTTTCAGCACCTCAAGGGCGCCGGCAATGTTCTCCCCATATGGCATGACACCTGTGGCGATAGGCGCTATGACGGCCTGTATCTGTGTCTGCACGTCGGTGTACATTGTCTGTACGGCACTCGCGTCAAACGCGAACATCGCCGCCACGCCGTTTACAGCTGACTCGTTGACTTTAAACAGCGTGTCGTTGGTGGATTGCGGCGCTGTGACGGAAAGGCGGATATAGGAGATATTTCCGGCCATCCAGTCTGAGAAGGCATAGCCGGGCCGGCCTGTGACGGGATCGGATATGTACTTGATTTTCCTTCCCTCGACCTTTTCAAAGTCAACGCCTTCGCGTCCATACATGAACAGGTCATAGTTGTCCTGGTTGGCATAAACCCAGTCGAACAGCTTGACAACCGCTTCGGGATGCTCGCTGGACAGCGGCACCGCGTTCATGTTGCGCGTGCCGTAGGGGCGGATGCGCGGTTTGTCGGGGCTGAATGTGAGGTTGATGAAATCATCCACAGTGATGTCCGGGTAGTTGTTTTTCACCATGGTGATATCACCGATCGTGCCGGGGTGGACAAACCAATCGCCGCTGTTGAGTTGATTATTCAGCTGGTCGCTCGTGGTTGTAAGCACATCCGGGCTGATGAGACCCTTCTCGTACCAGAGCTGGGCATTGGCGCAGTCGCGCTTGAACACGTCCGTCTCAAAGAAATTTCTGACAATGCCGTCCTGACCGACAAAGAAGACCTTGTCATAGATGACGTATGGCCATTCCTCATATTCCATGCTCGCCAGGCCAAAGCGCGCTGAGTTGGAGCCGATGATAGGAATATAGGGCTTTTGCACTCCTTCCCATTTTTCCATCACGGTTTCAAACGTTTTTGTCAGCTCTTCAAATGACTTGGGCACTTCAAGGCCAAGTTTGGTCAGAATGTCTTTGCGCAGCGTGAGTTCTGGATCCAGCGCAGACTCAACCCAATAGGCGGGTATGGCAAACTGCTTGCCGCCAACCTGCCCGGATTTCATCATGATCTCAGGGCACACCGCCAGGATGTTCTGCCCATACTGCTCAATGAAAGGCGTGATGTCCGCCAGCGCGCCGCGAGAGGAATAATTGGACAGGGAGACGCGGTCGTTCATTACCTGGAACACATCAAACTTTTCGCCTGTGGACAGCATGATGTTGATTTTCTGGTCCCAGGCGTCCCATGGATAGTAACGGAACTCCAGCTGTACGCCCGTTCCATCCGCTTTGAGCTTGTCGTTGATCGCTTGGACGCCGCCGGCCAGATCCTTGGGCTCGTCGCCGGGCACGACATACACAACGGTTACCAGTTCTTCCGCCGGCGCAAGGGCAGCAAATCCAAACAGCATCACCAGCATGAGAAACAATGAGACGATCCTTTTCATTGGCTTTCCTCCTTAAGTGCAGTCCATGAGATGAGTAAAACAAGAGCCGCTTACCCCTTGACGGAACCTACCACCATGCCCTTGATGTAGAATCGCTGCAGGAAGGGATAGAGCAGGACGATAGGGCCGATCGTGATGACAGCGGTGGCCATCTTAAGGGATTCGCTGGGCGGCGTGACGTATCCGCCGCCCGCCAGGTACTGCAGGTCTTTGAGCATGGATATCTGGGAACGCAGCTGCAGCAACAGGTACTGAATGGGGTACAGGCTTTTCTGGTCGATCAGCATGATGGCGTTCCACCAGTCGTTCCAATAGCCAAGCGCGTAGAACAGGCCAATGGTGGCAATGGCGGGCATCGAAAGCGGCAGGTATATGCGAAACGCGATGACCATATCATTGGCGCCGTCAATGGTGGCGGATTCCCGCAGTGAATCGGGAAGCCCGCTCATATAATTACGCACCAAAAACAGGTTAAAGGGGCTGAACAAGAGATTGGGGATGAGGAGCGCCCAGAAATTATTGCGCAAGCCCAGCAGGGAACAAATCAAATACCAGGGCACCATGCCGGCGCTGAACACCATGGGGATAAAAAACAGCAGGCCAAGCATGCCGCGGTACCTAACGCTCTTGTTGGCCATGGTATAAGCCGCCAGGGCTGTGATCAGCAGCGCGAAAAGTGTGCCGACAAGTGTCACCAAAATGGAGATGATATACCCGCGTACTACGGAAGAGCCGCCTTGCAGCATCAGTTCATAAGCATACAGGGAGAACTTTTGCGGGATGAAGCTGTATCCGTTGCGCATGATGGCCGTTTCATCCGTAACGGAAACCATGAAGGTCAGCACCATGGGCAGTATGCATATCAGCGAAAACAGGAGGATAAACAGGCCGATGAAGAGGTTGGCCCATGAAAATTTCTTCCCTGTTCTACCGATTTGAAGCGTCTTTTCCATAGCGGCCCCCTTTCTCAATAGAGCGCGCCGTCGGGATTCAATTTCTTCACCAAAGCGTTGGATCCAAACACCATGATGAACCCGATGACGGACTGGAACAGGCTGATAGCCATGGCCTGGGAGGGGTCGCCTACCTGGCGCAGGGCCCTGAACACGTAGGTGTCGATAATGTCGGTTGTACGGTAGAGCGTTCCGTTGTCCCCGACCAGGGCATAGATCATGCCAAAGTCGCCGAACATGATTTTCCCTACCGCCAGCAGCGTCATGATGATGATGGTAGGCATGATCAGCGGCAGGGTTATCTTGGTGGCGATCTGGAAACGGTTCGCGCCGTCTATCTGCCCGGCTTCATGCAGGGTGTTGTCAATGCCTGCGATGGCAGCCAGGTAGATGACAGCGCTCATGCCTGCGCCTTTCCAGATCCTCACCACAACCAGGATTGCGGGCCAGACATTGGCGTCCACATACCAGTTCTTGGCCTTGCCCCCCATTGCCTGCATCGCCTGGTTGACTATGCCGAACTGGTTGGAAAAAAGGCTGAGCACCATGTAGCTGACGATTATCCAGGAAATATAGTTTGGAAACAGCATGATAGACTGCGTGATCTTTGTGAACCACGCTGTCCGCAACTCGTTGAGGAAGAGCGCCAGCAATACGGACATCACCGTGCCGGTAGAAATGAAGAGCAGATTAAGGAAGATGGTGTTGAATGTGATCCTGCCGGCGTACTGGGACTCAAAGAAGAACTTGAAATTTTGCATGCCTACCCAGTTGCCGTTGGTGAAAATTGACCACAGGCTTGTGTTCTGGTAACTGTAGCGCTGGAAGGCAATGGCAATATAGGGATAGGAGAAGTAACTGAAGACAATCACATACACCAGCGCGGGCAATGCAATGAGATACGAGAATTTGTTCTTCCCAATGTCGCGGAGCAGTCCGGCGCGCGCCGGCTTTGCCGGGTCATATTTCATTCAAACACCCCTATTTCTGTGTCGGTCGATGCTGCCGGGGAACAGTTAAAATGTACGTATTTAATTATATAGCACCAATTTACACATGTCAAGCGCAATAAGGCGTTGACAAGCGGGTGCATGCGGCACATAATCCAGATATTGAACGGCTGCACGTGAGGACCGCATACGCATCAGGAGGTGCATGGTTATGACATTTCCCCAGAGAAAGGATCACTTTGAGCAGGAACAGAGTTTACGGGAATCCGCTTTGCTGACTTTTACGGGTGTGGAGGGGTATGACGTTTACAATTGTTCCGTCCCTTTCGATTACATGGGACAAACGTTCCTGTATGGCCGGGTTGAAAAGCGCGCTGATTGGGCGCGTTCACATGTGCGCCTGTTCAGGCAAGCTGAGAAGGACCGTTTCGCGGCCGTCGATGGCAGCATGATCTACCCGCTTGAAGACCCCTACATCAGCAGAATCGGGGATCAATGGGTGATGTGCGGAACGCATGTCGTACGCAGCGGCAGGCAGATCGCGCGCCTGTACGCGTATTTCTATGAAGGCAAAGACCCTTACAATCTCGATTATTTCACGACCGGCCCTGAAAACATGAAGGATATTAGGCTAGTGGAATTGGATGACGGCATCGGCGTGTTCTCCCGTCCGCGTGGGGAGCATATCTTGAAGCAGCATGGGTCGGAATCTGTTGTTGGTTATGCCATGATCAGGGACTTATCGGAGTTGACTGCCGATATCATCGAAAATGCAGAAGTGATCGGCAACATGTTTGCCCCCTTTGAGTGGGGTGGCTGCAATCAGTGCTACGCGCTGGATTCAGGCCTTATCGGTATCATCGGGCACAAGTGCTATCCCAAGGAAAGCGATGACGGTCTAACGCTGAGCGTGTACACAAATGTCTCCTTTATCTTTGACCCCAAGTCTCATCGCGTCATCGACGAGAAGATTATCGCGACCCGCGCGAGTTATCCCAACGCGCCGGCAAAAAAACCCGAGCTGATCGATTGTGCGTTCACCTCCGGTATTTCAGCCAGACCGGACGGAAGATTTGATTTGTACAGCGGCCTGGGCGATACCTTCCAGGGGCGTGTCGTCATCGAGGATCCCTTTGATGGATTTGGCAAGCTGAAGCAGTTGGGCATATGAGCGGCAATGATGATCCTCTTCATCACCCTTTCCCTGCACGCCCCCTGGTGCGGCAGCTTGAAAGACAAACGCTCCGTGGTGAAAACGCTTGTTTCCGGGATCCGCGGGCATTTCAACGTTGGTGTGGCGGAGTCGGACCATCAGGACAGCCATCAGCTCATCGGGCTCAGCATCGCGGCCCTGGCTGCGAACAAGGCGCAGGGGGACAGCATGGCTGAGCAGATGTACCGCTACATCCAAAGCGCTTCAGATGCGGACCTGTTTGAATGGCTGGCGGAATACCGTTGAACTGCCGAATATCCGAGTTAATATGAGTTATTTTTCCAGTAGGATCGCGATTGTCTGCGAATCCTCCGAGTACTCTTGCCCGGCAACGTCACCGAACACCTGAACCCGGCGAAACCCAGCTTCCGTTGCCTCGCCGGTCAGGCTTTCTTTGGTGAAACAGTGGTTCCAGATATAGTAACGCGTCATTTTATCGCGCGTTATCGCAAGGGTCTGATAAAGCGATGTCCAATGGGGATACTTATGATTGGCGTGGAGGCAAAGGCATTTCTCCGCGCTCCAGAACCCGCCTTCCTGCATTTCCCATGTCTTGCTTTCTTCGGTGGCTTCAAATAGCCGGACCGAACAGACATCCAGCAGGAATCTTCCCCCCGGCCTCAAACTGTCATACGCTTTTTTCATCATAAGCTGCCGGTTGGCGGCTGACAGCGCGCCGTAATCACAATAGATCAGGGTCACAAGGTCATACGTGTCCGTGACTGTCAGTTTCAAATAATCCTCATATATATAATCGATGGAAAGGCCCTGCTTTTTCGCTTCTTTACGGGCATAATCTATGGAGCGTTTGGAGAAATCCACACCTGTGACCTTGTACCCGGCTTCCGCAAACCTCCTGGTATACAACCCCGGACCACAGCCGAAATCGAGCAGGCGGGGATACTGCTCCGGCGGCAAAATCTCCCTGATCCAATGGACGGAAAGATCCATAAAGGCGGGTTTTCTGCTGGCGAGATCGTCGTTGGAGTCGAGATGCGTTTCCAGCAGCTTCTTTGATATGTACCCATCCTGCCAGAAAACCGCGTCACCCTCAGCATCCATTACGGGAGGCTCGAGCCATTTTTCCAGTTCATACAACATAACTTTCCTCCAATTATACGGGGCTGTCTGCCTGGTCATCCGGCAGGAAAGGCATATAACAATTCTGCCGGCAGATTAAGCACCTGCGATCAACGTTATTTGCCTGATTATAATCCCATGTTTTGCTCATGGTCAAATCCTTGAGATATGTCTTATCTCTCAATGACGATTGGCATTATCTGTGCGGGGAGGGGGTGACGGGCATGGGATGGGTCGAGGGGATAGGCGAAGCGATCAGGTTCATTGAAGACAATATCACGCAGGAGCTCAGCATAGGGGATATCGCCGGGAGTGCTTATGTGTCCCCGTTCTATTTCCAAAGAGGATTCGCGATGCTGTGCGGGTTTACGGTCGGGGAGTACATCCGCCGGCGCAGGCTTGCGCTTGCCGGAAGCGAGCTTGCTTCAAGCGGCGTAAAGATCATTGATATCGCAATGAAATATGGCTATGATTCGCCGGATAGTTTCACCAAGGCCTTTACTCGTTTCCATGGCGCTACGCCCACCGCGGTGCGAAAAGAGGGGGCGATGGTCAAATCATTCGCCCGCCTCAATATCAAATTGACATTGGAAGGCGGTTATCTTATGGATTACAGGATCACAGAAAAAGACGCGTTCACCGTGATGGGGGTATCAAAGGTTTTCAAGTATGACTATGCATTTGAAGAGATCCCCAAGTTCTGGACGGAGTATTTCCAAACGAGGAAAGGGCAGCCCGTGTGCGGCATGTATGGCGTGTGCCTTGAAGTGGAAAAAGGCAAGGATGAGTTTGAATACCTGATCGCCGACAACTACAAGCCCTGGATGGATACGCCCGATGGTTTCGTGACAAAGGTTATTCCCAAACACACCTGGGCTGTCTTTGCGTGCAGGGGCGCGCTGCCCAAATCCCTGCAGGATGTGAACCGCAAGATCTTCTCCGACTGGCTGCCGGGCTGCAAGGAATATGAGATCGCTTCGGGGGTCAACATTGAGATGTACGCCGATCCAAATGACTTTCCAAATGGTAATCAAGACGAAAACTACTACAGTGAAATCTGGATCCCGGTCAGGAAGAAGTGACGGGACAAAGCATCTTGACTGTGAATTTGTGCGGCTGCTCCTGCTGATGGATAGCTTCGTCCAATTTTTGCATGACAACACTGTCTGCACTGCCTTTGCCGGCACAGTAAATGCAAATGATATCGTGGATGTCACGCGGGACACCGGTTGATGGCGGTTGGGTGTTCAAATGGTTTTGTTCTCCACTTTTCACGCAATAACCTCCACCCTGCTGCCGCCGCTGCGGTCCTTGGTCACGATGATTTGCTTATCTATTTTCTCCTTGAGCTCGCTCACATGGGAGATGATGCCGATGAGCACGTTGCCTTCTGCCAGGCTGGACAGGGCTTTCATGGACTGGGCGAGGGCCTTCTCATCCAGGGAGCCGAAACCTTCGTCCACAAACATGGTGTCCAGGCGGATGCCGCCCGAGGAGGACTGGATCTCGTCAGACAGTCCCAGCGCCAATGACAGGGAGGCCATGAAGCTTTCTCCGCCCGACAGGGACGCAGCGCTGCGCAGGGAGCCGTTGTAGTGGTCGACGACGTCCAGCTCCAGGCCGCTTTGGCTCCTGAAGTCGCCTGCGTTTTGTCTCCTTACAAGCTCGTACTGGCCATTTGACATGGTCAGCAGGCGGAGGTTTGCCCGGCGGATGATGCGGTCAAAGTACCAGGTCTGCACAAAAGTTTCCAGCATGATCTTTTCCTTGCCGGTAAGCATGCCATTGGCGGTGTCCGACAAGGCCTTGAGCCACTTGAGCTTTTCCTCGACGGCCGCTGTCCGGGCTTGGCTCAGACTGATGCTGTCGCGGATGCTGCTATTGGTGTTCAGCCGTGTGCTGACATTGATCAGGGTTTGATTGATCTCGCTTTTACTGGTATTGAGCTCATTTCGCTTCCCGGTCAGCTGTTCAATATCGATTTGAGAGACGTCCTTCATCTGCTCGCTTAAAGTACTGTGTTTGGATTCAAGCGCACTGCACTTTTGATTGTGTTCATCCAGTTTCTGCCTGCCGGCTTCGATGTCCCGCAGGATGGCTTCCCTGTTCCCTTCAAGCAGGGTCAGTTGCCTTTTTGCCTCATCTTTGCCGGGAAAGGCCAGTTCGGATTGCAGCTTGACGGCGTTGTTCTCCCGGCCTGTCTTCTCTGCCGCCAATGCAGCCAAGGCGTTCTTCAGGTCATTGAGTGCCGAGCGCAGGGTTTCCAACTCTTTTTCTGTGCCCGGAACAGAAAGAGCCAGGGCTGCTTTGCGTTTTTCGCGATTTCTTTCTTCCAGGAGAGCTGCAGCTTTGGCATTGATCAACATTATCAGCCGGCTTGTCTCCGCGTCCAAAGCATCCGCGAAACCATCCTGCACATAAGCCAACTGCAATGCGGCGGAATGGCTGATGATCTCCATGAGGCGGGTTTGCGTCTCACCCGTCATTTGCGCCGCTTTTTCGCTGGCCCGGATATGCTCGGCCCGCAAGGTATCCGCGTTGCTTTTCGCCCTGTCCACATCATGCTTGTCGGGCATTTTATCGCAATGGTGCGCAGGCGCGGGATGGGAGAGGGAGCCGCATACGGGGCAAGGCACGCCTTCCCTCAGTGTGGCGGCAAGTATGCCTGCCTGAGCATCCAGATATAATCTGTTTTTGTTTTCGTAATCGCTGACCGCTTCTTCAGCCTTCCTGCCTGCCCTTTGGTATTGTTCCCGAGCGGTTGCCAGGGCGTCAGTCTTGGCGAGATAATCATCATGGCTGGCATGCAGGCTGATCACGCGCGTTTGCCGCTCCTTATGCTCCTTGATCTCATTTTCCAGCCTCAGGATATTGGTACCGGCATTGGCGAGGGCGTCCAGCTCCCTCTTGTCTTCCGCCAGGGCTTCTGTTTTTAACCTGATTGCCTCCTCATTGTGTCTCTGTTCCATAAGGTTGATCGATATGCGGTTTCCAAGCTGTCTGACGATTTCGCGCAGCTGCTCAAGTTCGTCATAACGCGGCAGTTTCTCTAATAATGAAGCAATATCCCCTGTCAGCTTGTCCGCTTCAGGCTTGCGCGCGTTTGCGGCTTTAAATGCATTCGCCAAATCGGGCAGCAGGGCCCTTGCTTGATCAAGTGATGTTGCTGCGGCAATCATATCATCGCGCATTTTTTGCTGCTGTTCATACAGGCTGAGAGCGGCGACCACTTTTTCAATCTCCTGCTGGACAGCGTCATACACAGCAGTTTGCTTGCCTTTGCCCTCTTCGTCCTGACGGATGAGCCGGGTGATCAGGTCCATGACATCAATGAGCGGCAATTCGCCGGCCTTCGCCTTGTTCACCTGGAGTGAAAGCACATCTTCATCGTCACACAGGATACCCGTTATGAATTGCCGGATGCTGCGGCTGAGCTCCTCATATTGAATTTTTACAGCCTGGGTATCGGATTTGATGACATCCTGCAGCATCAAGTAAGGTTTCGTCCGGAAGATCTGGCGGAAGATGTCCCTGCGGTCATCAGTTTTTGCAACAAGCAGCTTTAAGAAGTCGCCCTGCGCGATCATCGCGATGCGGCAGAACTGCTGCTTGTCAAGCCCCACAAGATTTTTCACCGCCTCATTGACCGGCCTGAGACCTGAAACCATTTTACCGCCCGGCAGGATCAAGCTTGCATCGGGGCTTTGTTTGATAATGCCGCTCCCGATTTTCTTCGGCCTTTGGTACTCGGGGCTGCGCCTGATAAGGTATGTTTGGCCGCCATAGGTGAACGTCATTTCCACATAAGTCTCGCAGTCGTCCTGCGCGTACTTGCTGCGCAGCATGGCCGGCTCACGCGTTTCCCCGCTGGGTTCGCCGTAGAGCGTGAAAGTGATCGCGTCAAAAATGGTGGTCTTGCCGGCGCCTGTGTCGCCTGTGATGAGGTAGATGCCGCTTGAACCCAGCTGATCCAGGTCAACTTCCGTTTTCCCGGCGTAGGGGCCAAAGGCCGACATGACAAGCTTGAGTGGCCTCATTGCGCTTCACCCCACACTCTTGCGATGGCATCTGTCAGGTATGACTGCTGCGCCTGTGAAAACCCTTGGTTGTTCTGGGCTTGGTAAAGCGTTTCAAACAGCTCAAGGGGTGACAACTGACCGGCGTTAGGGCTGCCTGCGATCCCTGATTCTGCTTTGGTGCGCGTGTTGTCATAATCCAGGCGCATCAGGTTGGGATAAATGACGCGCAGCTTGGCCATCGCGTCGGGCTGGTCCTGTTCGTCTGTCAAGGTGACGCGGTAATAATCATCCTTATTCAGGTTCACATAGAAATTCCTGGCGCTTACCTCCATGTAGGCGCCCCGGATTTCCCTCATGTCGCGCTTGGGGATCAGCGGTATCTCCTTGATGCTCACCTTGCCGGCCTCAGCCAATTCGACCAAGGTAACGCATTTCCCCTGATTGGCTTCACTGAATGAATACTTCAACGGGGAGCCGCAGTAGCGCAGCCCAGTTCGCCCGACGCCCTGCCTGCCGTGCAGGTGGCCCAGCGCGACATAATCAAAACCGTCAAAGGCGCTTGCGTCGACATTGTCCGCGCCGCCGACATTGATTTCCTCTGACTCGCTGCGCACAGCGCCCGTCACAAACTGATGAGCCAGCAAGATACTGCGCCGTCCCGGGTCAAGCCGGATGTCGCTGAGGGCTGCCCGCATGGCGTCCGTCCATGTTTGGATAGCGGCTTGGGGAAAGTACCTGCGCACCCAGCCCGGCTTAATGAAGGGCAGCAGGAAGATATCAACCTCGCCGGATTCGTCCGATACAGTATGCTTTTCAACGGCGCCGTTGTAGGCTTCCGCGATCCAAACCCCCGCGCGCTTGATCAGGCGGGAGGCAAAGGCCAGCCTGTCGGCCGAATCGTGGTTTCCGCTGATGATAAAGACACGGATGCCGCGCCCGGTCAGGCCATAGAGGAAATCATCAAACAGCCGCAGCGCTTCTGTCGACGCGATACTGCGGTCGAAGACATCCCCCGATATCAGCGCGCATTGCGGCTTCTCTTCATCCGCCACACGCAGGATGGTTTTGAGGATGTATTCCTGGTCGTTGATCATGGAGACGTCGTATAAGGATTTGCCCAGGTGCAGGTCGGACAGGTGGAAGAACTTCATGCGGCGGGTCTCCTTGTTTTATTAGCCTGTAAAGACCATCAGCAGCGTTCCCGCAATCATCAGGAGCAGGCCAAGCGCCGCCCTTTTGCCCAGCCTTTCCTTGAACACCACATAGCTGAACACGATGGATACCAGAATGCTCATCTTGTCGATGGGGACGACTACGCTGACGATGCCCTGCTGAAGGGCGTAGTAGTAGCAAAGCCAGGAAGCTCCCGTTGCCACGCCCGATAAGGAGATGAACAGGAGTTCTTTCCTGTCAATGGTTTTGATTTGCTTTTGTTTTCCCTTGGACAGGATGATGATCCAGGCCATCACCAGCACAACGCCGGTGCGTATGGCGGTGCCCAGGTTTGATTCTACGTTATCTATGCCGACCTTGGCCAGGATGGACGTCAGGGCGGCAAAGACCGCGCCCAGGGCAGCATAAACGATCCACGCCCGGTCCTGTTGTGTCTGATTGACCTTTTTCTTTTCGATCATCAGCCAAACGCCCACGCCCAGCAATGCGGCGCTGAGCAGCTTGAAGGGCAGGTTTTTGGTTTCCCCAAAGACGAGGATGGCAAGGAGTATCGTCATCACGGTGCTGGATTTGTCCACCGGCACCACCTTGTTGACATCCCCCATGGACAGGGCCTTGAAGTAGCATATCCATGACGCGCCCGTCGCGATGCCCGACAGGATAAGGAAAATCAGGGATTTTGTGCTTATGGCGGATATCCCCCCCGCTGATCCGACAATCAGCACCATGAGCCAGGAGAACAATAGGACGACGATCGTCCTCAGGCCGGTCGCCAGGTCGGAGTCGGTTTTGCGGATGCCGCTCTTTGCCAGGATAGAGGTGAGCCCGGCGAAGAAGGCGGACAGGACAGCCATGATGAGCCACATAGCGGTTTCCTCTTCTCAAATAGTCAGGACGGATTATACCTCTTGCGCAAGTCAGCCACAACAGCGTCAGACGGCATAATTCGGCAAAGACTGCTTGCGCAGGTCGGATTTGATGGTAAAATTTACATTGGCTGTTCAATTTACTAAGCATTGTGATATAATGACGTGGAAGATTCAAAAAAAGGATTGGAATCATGACGATGCTTATCGGTGATGCGCTTAACTTGCCGGAACGGAGGTGAATCATTCGCTTCATATCCGCTGTTTTATGACGGCAATGAATAAAGCGGCAGGTATTTTGCCATAATCGCAGGACGCTGGCGGATTGCCGATTGAACCGTTCATGTTTAACAAAGGCTCATCAACAACGACGACCATCTGAAAGGGGATTTCTCCATGAAGAAATTGCTGGCACTGGTACTGGCCCTGACAATGATGCTGGGCCTGTTCGTCACTGCGCAGGCGCAGGACAAGATCAAGATCGGGATCTCTATCTGGAGTTCAACCGACACGCTGGGCAGCGAAGTATACCGCATGATCGAAGCCGCCGCCAAGGCGCTGGATGTTGAAACGCAGTGGGTTGACCAGGCCCACATCTCCGAACAGGTAACCGCCTCCGCCGAAACGCTGGCCATGGCGGACTGCGACGGCATCATCATCTGCAACTCCGCTTCCGCTGAAATGGGCTCCGTTATCAAAACCTGCACCGACAACGAAGTCTACGTGGCCCAGTTCTTCCGCGTGATCTCGCAAAAGGACAACCCGGAGGAGTACGCGCAGGCTTGCGCGTCGCCCTACTATGTCGGCTGCGTCCATGAGTCCGAGCCGGATAACGGCAAGCAGCTGGTGACCATCCTTTGCGAAAAAGGCGCGCGCCTGATCGCCCTGGAAGGCTGGGAGCCCGGCGACGCCACATTCCTGGGCCGCTGGGAAGGATACAAGGCAGGCATCGAGGCCTGGAATACGGCGCATCCCGCTGATCAGGCCGTTTTGCTTGAGCCGCAGTACGGGCGCACCACCACGGATACCGGCCGTGCCACCGCTGAGGCGATCATCAACGCGAACCCCAACATTGACGCCCTCATCGTCGCGGGCGGCGGCGGCGACACCCTGCTGGGTGCCATCGCAGCGATCGACGGCCTTGGCCTGACCGGCAAGATCCAGGTTGTTTCCACCGATTTCCTGCCCGACCTTGACCAGAAGCTTGCATCCGGCGCGATATCCGCCGAGTCCGGCGGACACTATGCCGACCCGTTGTTCGCTTTCATGCTGGTCTACAATACCATCCGGGGCAAGTACCCCACCTCAACCGACAGCTTCCACGAGATCATCTTCCCCTACATGTTCGTCGCTTCCCCCGAGGATTATGCCGCCTACGGGCAGTACTTCACCGGCGACGAGCTGCCCTACTACGAGGAAGAACTCAAGGCGATGGGTGAGTATACGCTGGAAGAGCTGACAGCCGCGTGCGCCGCACTGTCCGTTCAGGATGTCGTCAGCCGTCACGGCAAATAAGGGCTGACCCAAAGCCCTTCAGTGTTTGAAGGGACCATCGGGGGTTGGCCTGCAAAGGAACAACCCCCGATGAAGTTTACTGTTCGGGCTCTGGCCCCCGCAGCGCTTAAGCCTGGAAATGATATGCCGCCGTGAGGCAATGGCGAGGATTGGTGAATATGAGCGTAAGGGCACGGTACCAAAGGCTAAAAAGCGGCAAGTATTACGGCATCGCCCTGCTGATGGTCATGCTGTTGTTCTTCTATGTTTTTTTTCGTATGATGACTCCCGGAAATTTCGGCAGCCCGGAAAACCTGTATTCCTATTTCCAGTCGTCCATCATTTACTCCGTGGGCGGCTGCGGCCTGTACTTTATCGTGGTGATGGGGCTTTTTGATTTTTCAATCGGCGCCAACGTCGTGCTGTCATCCATCGTCGGCGTCGTGCTGTCAAAGCAGTTTGGATACGCCGGTTTTCTGATTGGATGCCTGGGCTGCGGCACGCTGTTGGGCTTGCTGATCGGCACGCTGTACGTCAAGCTGAATATACCCTCCATGATCGTCACGGTCGGCCTGATGCTGGTGTTTGAGAGCGTGGCCGTCTATGTGGCCGGCGGCAGCAAGCAGACCCTTGACCCCGCGATGCGCGCGTTTGGCTCGGCGCCGGGCAACATCCTGCTGGCCCTTGCGGCGTTTTTGCTGATGTGGTTCATCCTGAAATTCACCAGGGTAGGCACTTACTGCAACGCCATTGGCAGCAATGAGTTCACCGCCAGGAACATGGGCATCAGCGTTGCGAAATACAAGCTGCTGGGTTTCATGCTGCTTCATTTCTTTGTGGGGATTATGGCCGTGCTGTCAGTTTCCTACGGCACTTCCATGACTGCCCTGACCGGCATGAGCACCATGGGCCGCAACTTTCAGCCCCTGATGGGCACGTTTTTTGGCATCGCGTTTCGAAAATACGGCACACCCATTATTGCCATCGTCATCGGGGAGCTCATCATTTCGATCATTTTCAACGGCTTTGTCGCCATGGGGGCGCCTACCACCGTCCAAAACATCGTGACCGGCGCCGCCCTGCTGGCCATTGTCACACTGACGGCGCGCCGCGGCAAAGGCGCGGTGGCCAAATAAGGGGGATGAAGATGAAGCAGGCGGTTTTGCTCGCGGAACATATCGACAAATCCTTTGGCATCACGCACGCGGTCAATGACGTGTCCCTGTCGGTTGACGCGGGCGAAATCCGCGGCCTGATCGGCGAAAACGGTTCCGGGAAGAGCACGTTTTGTTCTTTGCTGTGCGGGATCTATCCCCTTGACAGCGGGAGATTCATGCTTGGCGGCGCGCAGATGCACGTTCACAACCAGGTTGAAGCCAACCGCCAGGGGATTTCGATCATTGTGCAGGAAATGGGCACTCTGCTGGGGCTCAGTGTTGCCGAGAATATCTTTCTGGGCCATGAGGACCGCTTTATCAGGCATGGCATCAAAAATGCCGCGGCCATGGTCAAGGAGGCCCAGAATCTCCTCAATGCGTACGGCTTTGAGCGGATCAAGGCATCGATGATGATAGACGCCTACAATTTTGAGGACAGGAAGCTCATCGAAATTGTGAAGGCGACCCATTTCAAACCCAAGATCGTCATCGTTGACGAGACGACGACAGCCCTGTCCCAGCATGGGCGCGGGGAATTGTACAAGATCATTGACGGGATCCGCGCGGACGGGCGCACCGTCATCTTCATCTCCCATGACTTGAGCGAAGTACTTGCCCATACAGATACCATTTCCGTGCTGAGGGACGGGGAACTGATCGGCACGGTGCGTTCGTCAGACGTCAATGAAGATGACCTGAAGCGCATGATGGTTGGCCGGGAGCTGGGCACAAGGTACTATCGCACCGATTACGGGCAGCCTGTGCCCGGCGAGGTGGTGCTGACCGTATCGGAAGTATCGGTTTCCGGGCAGCTGGAGAAGGTCTCCTTCAGTCTGCACAAGGGGGAGATCCTTGGCATTGGCGGCTTGTCGGAATGCGGGATGCATGAGCTGGGGAAGGCCGTGTTCGGGGCGTCCTTCGATCGGGAGGGAAGCGTCACGCTGGCAAACGGCGCCGTTGTCAAGGGCATACCCGACGCGATTGGAAACTCCTTGGCCTACGCGTCCAAGGACCGCGACAACGAAGCCCTGATCATCAACGATTCCATACGCGACAATATTGCGCTTCCTTCCGTGGATGACCTGACGCGAAGGGGTTTTCTGATTGACAGGGTCCTGCGGGGTTTCGCTTTGAAGCACGCCCAGCAGCTGTCCACCAAGATGACGGGCATCGGGCAGTTTGTGTCCGAGCTGTCAGGCGGCAATAAACAAAAGGTCGTGCTGGCGCGCTGGCTGGGCAAGGGATCCGACATCATTGTGCTCGATTCGCCCACGCGTGGCATCGATGTCAAGGTCAAGGCGGATATCTACGCGCTGATGAGCGAGCTGAAGGCGCAGGGCAAGTCCATCATCATGATTTCTGAAGAGATACAGGAACTCCTGGGAATGGCGGACCGTATCCTCATCATGAAGGATGGCAGGATCAACGGGGAGTTCCCGCGCGGCAAAGCACTGGGCGAAGAAGACCTGATCGCCAAAATGGTGTAGGGGAGGCGGACCGTATGCGGCAAAAGACAAGTGGCAAAGGGAATGCGGCCTTCGCCGGAAAATTGAAAGCATTCTACCGAAACGAGACGGTCAAGTCACTCCTGCCCTTTATCGGCCTTGTGGTGATTGTTGTCATCATGAACAACCTGACGGAAGGCAGCATGCTGCAGCCGAAAAAACTCAAGCTGCTGCTCAGCCAGGTCTATTATCCCATGATTTGCGCGACCGGCGTGTTCTTTGTCATGACGCTGGGTTCCATTGATTTCTCACAGGGTTCCATCCTGGGCATTTCATCCATCGTCATCAGCTGGCTGTCCTTCCACAGCATCCCTTTGGCGATCCTTGGCGGTATCCTGACGGGCGCTGCCATCGGGGCTTTCAATGGCTTCTTTCACGTAAGGTTCAAACTGCCCAGTTTCATCGTGACCATCTGCACCATGTATCTGTTCCGCGGGCTGTGCGCGTACTTGACCACAGGGGCGCCCACGCCTGCCTCCATGCAGATGAAAGCGCTGGACAACGACCTGATCAAGGTCTCCGTTACGTGCCTGGTGCTGCTGGCGGCGTTCATCGTCTTTCGGTTCACGAAAGTCGGCCTGTCCGTCAAGGCGACAGGCGCAGGCGAGACCGCGGCGAGGTTCTCCGGCGTCCGCACGGACCGCCTCAAGTTTTTGACCTTCACTGCGGCCGGCGCGCTGACAGGCATCGCGGCGTTCATCAACGTCATCAAGGTCGGGTCGATAACATCCACCGCGGGAAATCAACTGGAAACCCAGCTGCTCATCGCCCTGGTGCTTGGCGGGCTGCCCATTTCTGGCGGCGCGAAGGTGAGATTCTCCAACATTATCGTGGGGACATTGATCTACACGGTATTGAACAATGGCTTGGTGATGATGGGCTACGATACCTCTACGCAGCAGCTGATCAAGGGCGCTATCTTCCTGGCGGTCGTAGCGCTGACCATCGACCGCAAAGCACTCAAGGTGATCAAGTAAGGCCGCTCAGGCAGCTGACGGGGTCCGATGGCTGTATTGTGCGATATGCTTGTCATGGACACATGCTATCCTTCTATGCAATGCACTGCATAGAGAGGCATGCTCATGATTTTGTTCTCAAAACCGAAATTTCTTGTAGAAACACGGATGGCGTAAGGCGGCTGATAAAGATCCATATAACGTTTTAGACTCTTGGAACGCACATTGTCGGCGGATTTGGCTTCCAAGGGAATAATCTCGCCTTGTCTGCTTTGGAATACAAAGTCAAGCTCTGCTTTTCCTTCGCTTGCCCAGTAATAAGGCACAATACCATTGGTGGCCAGAGCCTGCAT
Source organism: uncultured Christensenella sp. (assembly GCA_964584685.1). Classification (GTDB taxonomy): domain Bacteria; phylum Bacillota; class Clostridia; order Christensenellales; family Aristaeellaceae; genus UBA1038. The sequence goes on from CAZPBJ010000003.1 coordinate 35,051, forward strand.
GATGTAATTTTCCGCCAGTGCACCTTTAAAACCATCCATAGCGTGTGTTCCGCTCAATATCACTTGCGCCGCAATATCAAATTTGGAACACAACAGGCCGGTGTCAAACATATAAACCTTGAAGGATTGGCTGTCAACGTAAGCCGCCAGGGGCATTTTTCCTTCTTTGGACAAGAAGCATTGATGGATGATGCCGGCACTTTTCAACCATTGGATAGGCGTTTCATAATCATAGGCCCTGGCGCCGGATTTGATGATTTTATACTGAAACTTGCGGTTCTCTTTGGCCAGCTGCGCCGGGATGCTGGCCCATGCCGCCATGATGCGCGCTGTTTCCTGCGGCCCCGCGTACTTTGCCATGTCGGCAATATAGGCGCTGTTCAGATTCTTTTGCGCTGCCCTGACAAAGTCGTAATCTCCACTATCCCTGAATTTGATAACAACTTCGGGCATTCCGCCTGTGACCAGATAATTCCTGTAGGCTTCCAGCGCTGTTTCATGCAGGGAAAGAGGCGTCAAGTCCAGGCTGTGGGCTCTGATCATGTCAGCCAAGGCCTTCTTGTCCAGTGCCCACAGATACTCTTCAAAGTCCATCGGCATCATGGTCAGCATGTCAACTTTTCCTACGGGGAAAGACGCCTGCTGCCGGTTGACAGCGACTCCCAGCAGGCTGCCGGCAGTCAGGATATGATAATCGGGGGCGTTTTCACAAAAATACTTCATGGCGTGAAGTGCGCGTTCGCAGGCTTGAATCTCGTCCAAAATGATGAGTGTGTCACCTTTGAAAATGGATTGGCCTGACAACACGGATAATTCGCGTACAATGCGCACGGGGTCCAGATCCTGATTAAATATTGCCTGGATCTCCTGTGAATCCTCTAGACTGAAGTAGACTGTGTTTTTGTACTGCTGTTTACCAAACATCAGAGAAGAGTAGGTTTTGCCAACCTGACGTGCGCCATACAACAGAAGGGGCTTTCTGTTTTTGCTTTTTTGCCATGCAATGAGCGATTTTACAATTTTACGTTCCATAAAATGTCACCTCACGACACTTATAGTAACATATTATCCTGTAAATGCAAGAGGGAAGATTTAGTCCGCAAGATTTGTTATCTCCCTTCGCGGTTCCACCAGGCAGAGCGGATCTTTTCGCATCGCCGTTTCCGCCTTCTCCCACACGGCCCGCGCGTCCAGCAGCAGGCAGTCAGCCTGCCCCACCCTGCCGCCTGCCTTGTCTTTGGGATCAAGCAAGTCAAGTACCCGCCCGTAGCGCTGTTCATAAACAATATCGCCTTTGCGGAAGTTGTGGCGACGGCAGTTGATGTCGTGGCAGCGGCCTTCTTCATCAACGACAGTAAAGGGGAAAAGCCCCGGCAGGAACAGATAAGGCGCGTCCGTTAATTCTTCCACACCATGGATGGAGGTGTTGGGTCCCGGGCCGCAGCCCAGGAACAGCAGCTTGCCGCCCATCTCCGCCACGCGCCTGAAGGGGGAATGCGCGCCGACGGGTGTTTCATCCCGCAGCTGCCCCTGCGTCACTTCGCGGGCATACCTTCCCAGGGCGGCCGCCGAGTGCGTGGGGGACAGGCTCCTGTACACGCCGGGCATTTGCCTGACATACTCAGGCACCGCGCCGACGCAGCTGCGTGTTCTGCGCACGTCAAACACGGGGTTGTCCTGCGTGACCCAGGCATAGCTGAGCGTGGGGACGACGAGCGTGCCGCGGGGCGTCAATACATGAAGTAAGGCGCTTATCAGCGCTCCGATGCCGCCCTCCACCGGGCCAAGGGACTTGAAAGAGGAATGCATCAGGACAATGTCGCCGGGGCGCAGGCCAAGGGTTTCGAAATCCTGTCTTAATGGCATGGTTGAAGACGTCTCCTCTCTTCATATGGCATATGTTCAATATACTATAACATATTCAACGCTAATATAGACGTATCATAATAAAGATGTAACTCTATTGACACTTAACAATAATCTGATAAAATGTAGAAGGGAGGGTGCATTATGGATTTTTCGGGATATCCTTTAAGCAATCGGTACTATGGAGGTTCAGAAAAGAAAAAAGGCATTATCATCAGTGGCAGTGAATACATGATGAAGTTCCAAACAAGGACTGCGTTTGGTTTGCGTATGAACCATGTGAGCGAGTATATTGGCTGTCATGTGTTTGAATTGCTCAATATGCCTGCGCAGGAAACCTATCTGGGCACCTATCAGGGCGAGGAAGTTGTCGCGTGTAAAAATTTTATTGCACATGATGAACAATTTGTGCCTTTCAATGATATAGGAGAGAGCACACTGGATCAGGACAAGGACAGGTTTCAGTATGAATATGAAGATGTTATGCAGATGTTGAAAGCCAATTCGAAACTTACCCGTGTGCAGGAAACGATTGCCGCATTTTGGGAAATATACATTGTTGATGCTTTGCTTGGCAATTTTGACCGGCATGGGAGCAACTGGGGCTTCATCAAAAAAGATAACGCGTATACTTTGGCCCCAATATTTGATAATGGTTCCTGTCTGTTTCCACAACTTATCGATGAAGGGGAAATGCATCGCATCATGGACAGCCAAGTGGAGACTGATAAGCGAATCTTCACCTTTCCAACATCACAGATTCGATTAGCAGGGAAGAAGAGCTCTTACTATGAAGTAATCCATAGCCTTGCATTTCCACAGTGCAATGAGGCGCTAATAACAGTGGTAGGCAGGATGAACACAGATAAGATGGATGAACTCATTGATCACACGCCACTCATCAGCGATGTTCGCAAGGCTTTTTTGAAAAATATCATCCGTGCGCGCTATAACAAGATTCTTCTGGACTCGTATAAACTGCTCATAAGGAGTACACAGTGAAAACTAAAACAACTTTGGGTGTCATATGCCTCAAAGATACGTATGACATTGTTTACAAAGTGGCAAAGATCGCCTATACGGTACGTGAAGATAATTCATATGAGTATTCATTTTGGCCCAATTACAGTGTAATCGACATGCTCCCCACAACGTTGTTTCAAGGAATTCCGGGACTTGACTTGTCCGTGCGAAAAGAATGCTATGTACGGGCGAACACTGTGCCGGTTTTTATCAGCGAGCGAACACCCGGGGAAAACCGGCAAGACCTATGGCAGCTGTTGGAAGCCCAGAATATGAAGTATTTGAACCGTCTGGAGTGGCTGATCAAAACAGATACAGTCTATAGCGGTGACTTGCTCTATGTAAAAGCGTATGAGCCGGGTGATGAAAGGCAAACCTACCATATTGAGGATATGAAGCAGTTGGGCATAAGAGCCGCACAAATGAACCACAACATACTCAAGATCATTTGTTACGGAAATGACCTGTCAGCAAAGGCATTTCGCATTGATGATACAACAAGAGGCGTATATTACCCACTGCTGATGGCACTATATATGCAAGAAAGAACATTCATTGAGGAAAGAAAAGCCAAAGGTATTCAAAAAGCGGTGCTAAATAAGCAATTCAAGGGAAGAAAGCCGATTGCCATCGACGATACCAAGCTCAGTGAAGTGATTGAAGCTTATCAAGCAGGAAGGTTAAGCAGTTCGGAAGCAATCGCGAAATTGAATGTCAGCAAATCTACGTTTTATCGCAGGTTGAAACAATGGGCCGGAAGATAGTTGTATGACATATGTCGATAAAAAGTGTCATTAGAGTATAGAATTAATTATGAGACTTTATCGGAAGTCTAAAGGGAGGCTGCCGGACAAAAACAAATGGGATGAACCTAAACTTTTCTGTTTGTTAAACCAGGAACTTCTCCGCGCTCATCCGCTCCTTGGGGTATTCCTGCTCTTGCAAAGCTTCCGGCAGCGCCGCGATATCGCTGGGCCAGCCAATCGCGATAACCTCAATGATGTCCAGGTCGTCGGGGATATCGAAGAGCTCGCGGGCTTTCTGCTTATCAAAGCCGGCCATCGGGTGCGCGTACAGGCCGCGGTGCTCGGCTTCCAGGAAGAAGAAGCCCGAGGCTGTGCCGGCGTCCGACAGATGCCAGGCGTTGTCCTTGCCGTTTTGCGTGAAGGTCCTTTTGCTCATGAAGAGGATCAGCGCCGCTGCTTCGTTTGCCCAGCTTTGGTTTTTGGGCGTCAGGCAGGCGCTGAGCTTTTCCATGCGCTCGCCCTGGGCGATCAGGAAGCGCCAGGGCTGCTCGTTGAAGCAGGAAGGCGCGAAGCTGGCAGCCTCCACCAGCGCCATCAGGGTGTCGCGGTCAACCGGTTTGCCTGCCAGGGCACGGGCGGAGAAACGGGTCGAGATGATGGGCAGCTTGTCGTACCGGGCGTCTCTGGGCATGGGTTCATCTCCTCTGATTGTGTTTACTTCACCTTGATGAACGTGCCCTTGTCCAGTTCATCAAAGGCGAGCTGCAGCTGCGCGCGCGTGTTCATCACGATAGGACCGCCCCAGGCGATCGGTTCCTGCAGGGCCCTGGCCTGGCACAGGACAAACCTCAGGCCCTGTTTATCCGCGGTGATGGCCACGCCCTCACCCCTGGAGAACAGCACGGCGTGCTTCTCATTGATCGCTTCCTTTTTTGCGCCAAAGAGACCGCTGCCGGCAATCAGATAGACAAACAATGTTTCGTCCTGTGCCGTCTCCAGCTCAAACGTCTTGCCGGGCTGCAGGTCTACATCCAGCATGCGCATCTTGACATAATCGCCCTGCGCCGCGCCTTTTGTATCCTTGTAGCTGCCCGCGATCACGCGCACACTTGCCCCATTGTCCGCCACCACCGGCACATCCTCGTCGCGGATGTCGTGGTAGGCGGGGTCGCACATCTTGTCGTTGGCCGGCAGGTTGAGCCACAGCTGAAGCCCCAGCATCCGCGGCGCCTCCTTTGGCATTTCCTGATGCAGAATGCCCGAGCCTGCCGTCATCCACTGACAGCAGCCGTCAAGGATGCTGCCCTTGTTGCCCAGCGAATCACCGTGCTCGATATCCCCCCTGATCAAGTAGGTCACTGTCTCGATCCCGCGGTGCGGATGCCAGGGGAAGCCCTTGACATAGTCCCTGGGATCCCTTGAATCAAACGCGTCCAGCATTAAAAAGGGATCAAAAGCCTCCGTGGTATCGTGCCCCAGCACGCGTACCAGCTTGACCCCCGCGCCGTCCTGCGTGGCCATCCCCGTGACGACTTGCTCTACATTTCTGTTCATGATGTGTCTCCTTTGGTTTGTCGTTCGCCATACACGGCGATGCTTCATTATATCATAAACCACGCTTTACAAGCGTATACCCTTCGCGTATCATCGCTTCATCAACTAATTGATCGGGAGGGATACCATGCCGGTTTTTGAAATGCCGCTTGAAGAGATGCTCGTCTACAAGGGAACCAACCCGAAACCCGCCGATTTTGACGCCTATTGGCAGCGCGGTCTTGCGCAAATGCACGCCCTGGGCACTGGCTGCGAGCTGGTGCCGGCCGATTTTGCGGCGCCGGGGGTTGACTGCTATCATCTTTGGTTCCTGGGCGTGTATGGCGCCAGGGTCTATGCCAAACTGCTGCTGCCCAAGGGCGCGGTGAAATGCCCCGCGGTCGTGAAGTTCCACGGCTACTCCGGGGATTCGGGCGACTGGACCCACCATCTGGCCTATGCACAGGCGGGTTTCGCCGTCGCTGCATTGGATTGCCGCGGCCAGGGCGGCAAATCGCAGGATGTGGGCGGCGTGCTGGGCAACACCCTGTCTGGGCAGATTATCAGGGGCCTGGATGACCCGGATCCGGACAGGATGCTTACCCGCGCCCTCTTCTTGGACGCCGCGCAGCTGACCCGCATCGTCATGGCCCTGCCGCAGGTGGATGAGACACGTGTGGGCGCTACCGGCGGCAGCCAGGGCGGCGCGCTCACCTTGGCCGCGGCCTCGCTGGAGCCGCGCGTCAAGCGCCTGGCGCCCGTTTACCCCTTCATGTGCGATTACCGGCGGGTATGGAACATGGATCTGGCCGTGGACGCCTACAAGGAGCTGCGGGATTACTTCCGCCGCTTTGACCCACAGCACAGGCGGGAGGAGGAGGTCTTCACCAAGCTGGGCTATGTGGACCTGCAGCACCTGGCGAGCCGTATCCGGGGCGAGACCCTGATGTGTACCGGCCTGATGGACACCGTTTGCCCGCCGTCTACCCAGTTTTCAGCCTACAACAAGATCACGGCCCCCAAACGCTATGAGCTATGGCCCGACTTTGGCCATGAAGGCCTGCCAGGTGTGGATGACCTGATATTCGGGTTTATGTTGGGGATATAAAAGCGGCTGTTGACAAGATTGCCTGACAGGCTTATCATCAGGTTGAAGTTAAATGATTCACAATTCAACTGCGACCATCACTGATTGACCATCTCTTTGGACGGATGATAGTGGAGGCACACGATGAAAAGAATACTGTCAGTCACGCTTTGCGCCTGCCTGCTGCTGGCGCTGCTGCCCATAATGCTGCCGCCTGCCCTGATGATCAACAATGTATCAGTCAGCGCAGACCATACGGCCGCTTTTGTCGGTGATATCCTGACCTGGACAGCTTACGACATGGACGGCGCAGGCAATTACCAATACCACTTTGAGATCGATTGGAACAACTGGCCGGTTCTCCTTGATGACTGGGATAATTGGCGGCTGATGCCCAGCGCCTCCTGGCAAGCTGCCGAACCCGGAACATACAAAGCCTCGGTCATGGTATATGACCTGGGCTGGGATGACTACGCGGAGGCCGCGTCTGCCGATACTATCGTGACCCTCAGGTCCGCCAGCGTCATCTATGCGGAGTCCGTTGGCCCAAACAGCCTGCTGGTCGCCTGGGAAATCATTCCGGGTGTCTCCGGCTACGAGCTGCTGCGCAGTACCAGCCAGGCCGGCCCTTATACATCCCTTGGCTATTTCAATGACAACCGGCATACCGACACCACCGTGACGAAGGATGTGTTGTACTGGTACAAGGTACAATCCTACAACGAAGTCAATGGAATCAAATGCGTATCAAGCGAGCTGAGCGGCGCCGCGTCCGCCATGCCAATGGCCATTCCCCCGAAACCGGAAGTGAAAACCCTGTCAAATTCCTCGCTCAGCATCGTGTGGGATGAGATGCCAGGCGCAGCGGGCTATGAGCTGTGGCAGGGCACCTCACTCAATGGCGCTTTTACCAACATACATTCCGGCCACGTCGTCAACTATGTGGACACCGGCCTGATTACCGGCACCGTTTATTACTACAAGGTGCTGGCTTACAAGAAGATAAACAATGCGATATATGACGGACCCTTTAGCTTACCGGTTATGGGTGTTCCCATGGACGTTGCGCTGGACGCCCCTGTCATCACGTCGCTTACCTGGCATACCCAGCCGGATTTAGCCAATAACCTTCATCTGATGGTCGATCTGGTCTGGACACCCGTCAGCGGAGTCGTGGGTTACGAGGCTTTTTCCAGGGTTGGGGACGCCGGGGAATATTATCAGGACACTGAAACGTCAGAAAATGATGTGACGAACGGATTTTTTCTGCCGACAGAGCCAACGCGCTATTGGTTCAAGGTACGCGGCTATACAGGTCAATTGATCCCGGAAGTTGGGGAAAACGCCTACCTGGTCGGCCCCTTCAGCCCGGAGGCATACATTGACATACCGGCCTTGACCGCGGATACGGGGATAACCATCAGCCCTTATTTCACCGCGAAGATCCCAGCGCTGATCACGCCCACGCCCAAGCCCATGTCGACCATCCGGCGGACGACCCTGAAGCTTGTCACGCCAACGCCCGAGCCGACCATCCTGCAAAGGGTGACGCTGCAGCTTATCACGCCGTCGCCAGAGCCAACCCTGCGCCTGGTGACGAGGAAACCCGCAACGCCCGCACCAACCGTATGGCGGCAGATCATCGAATTGCCTGTCATAACGCCGACACCCGCGCCTACAGTGCAGCAGATCATTCCGCTTGACCCTGTGATTGTGATACCCTTGGCGCCTATACGCAGGGTCAATCCTTGAAGGCGGTCTTTGGGCATTCTTTTTCTTGAGGCAAGGATTTGGCTGCCTATGTAACATTACTTTCCAATGATAACAAGCGAATTGAATACCTCCCGGATGAGTTTGTCCATCGGGCGTATCAGGTCGGCGGGGCGGTTCATGGTCTTCAGGCTGCTTTCTTCATTCAGGATCATGATGGCCGAGCCGCCGCCGTCGAGGTTTATCGCGTCCAGGGCGCCCATCTCCCGCATCAGCAGCGCCAGGTCGCCAAGCGAGGCGCCGTTTGAATGCTCCGGGATACGGCCGTCAACCACCAGGAGGATGAGCAGGCCGTCCCCTCCAAGGCCTGCCGCAGTGCGGGGGTGGCGCAGATCGCCGAAGGATTCGCCCAATAGGAGTTCATGGAAAACTCCGTCCTTGAGTATCTGCGGCATGCCGCCGATGGCCTGGGCGACATCGGACTGATCAGGGTCCTGCTGAGTCATCTCCCCGATAAATGGGCGTGCCTCGCGCGTCAGCCCAAGGACAGGCCGCTTTGCATCCCCTGCCCATACAATGCGCCCATCCTTTACGCAAGGCCCGGAGGGTGAGAAATCCCCGAACATGTCAAAGAAATCGCCGTTGACGGCGGCGATGACCGGCCTGCCATGGGCATGCGCGGCTTGCATCTGGCCGACAACTGACTGCTTTCGGTTAATGGCTTCATAGCCGTCGTCAGGCGTGCCCGCGATAAAGCTTGCCTGTTTTGTGTCAACAAGCAGCGCGAAGGTCCGTACGGGCAGGCCGAAGCGGTCCAAATAGAGCGACTCGGCATATTCCACGCCCGGAGCAAAATGCCGCCGGTTTTCTTCACTTAGCTTCAGGCTGTTCAAGGTATCTTTCAGCAGATATTCCTGATGTAAAAATTCTTCGCCTTCATAGCGGAACTGCCAGGCGCCTTGTTCATAGACATGTTTGCGGAATTTGCCTTCATCCGCATTGCATTCAAAGCTGAGAGTGAAGACTTTGCCTCCGCGCAGCCTGCCTTCAGGCAACATGAATACATGGGTAAAGAAGTCATAGGGCTCGATATGGTTGCGATATTCAATTATTGTTTCATCACCTGCATACAAGACAGTCCGCATGCAATGGCGGGAAGTGAGGACCATTTTGATCATGCCGGGCGCGGCTTTAATATAACGGACCGCAGTGATGGCGTTAGTCATCAGCAAAGGTGTTTTTGCCGCCATATACTCAAATCAGCCCGCTGAGGTAGCGCTGGGTGTCCAAGATGTCCGCCAGCTGCTGAGGCCCGCTGATTTCCCGCTCGATGGTCAGGCTGCCATCGTAGCCCAGACTTTTCAACTTGCCAATCAGCCTGGGGAAGTCCACTTTCCCTTCCCCGACCTTAGTCTCCCTGCCAAGGCGCTTGCCGTCGACAGGATAGAGGCCGTCCTTGGCATGCACGCCGCGCACCAGGCGCCCCAGCACATCCAGGGCGTCCAAAGGGTTGGCCTTGCCGTACATGAGCAGATTGGCGGGGTCCAGGTTGATGAAGAGATTGCCCAGCCCCACATCCTCAATGCACCTGAGCAGGGTGACCGGCGTCTCCTGCCCTGTCTCAAAGAGGAAGTTCAGGCCTTGCTGCCTGTAGTTTTCAGCCAGTCCGCGCAGCGCGCTGACGACTCCCGGATAGTTTGGATCACCGGGTGTCTCCGGGATGAAGCCAGCGTGCGTCACGATGTCCCGCACGCCAAGCCTATGCGCGAAGGCAGCGCCGTCCAGCAGGTTCCTGACGCGCGCATCACGGTAAACCTCAGGCACGATGCCCAGTGTTTCCGGGCCCTGGATAAAGTCCCACACCTTGGGGCCCTCCCAGCCGCACCAGAATGCGGTGATCATGATTCCGGTTTCCGAAAGCAGTACCTTGACCCTGCTTGCCTCCTCGGGGGTCCACAGCGCCGTATCCCAGCTGACCAGCTGAATATGCCGGAATCCGTGCTTTCGCGCTTCCAGCAGCTTGTCCTTCAGGGCTTCCTTTTCGTGACGGATGCATATACCGATATTCATGCCTTGTTCTCCCATCCGCTTGTCATAAACCGGGGCTGCCAGCTCCTGGCAGCCCCGGCGGGTTTGCCGTGTTTTATTTCGCGCCAGCCAATGCGACGCCTTTTTCGTAGAGTTCCATGTAGCGGTCCAGCTTCATGCCGGCAAAGCCATTGACATAGGCTTCCCAGTCCGTGTCAAGGGACTTCTGCCCGGTGACGAAGTAGCCGCGCCACTCGCGGTTGTAGGTCAGCAGCTCCGTCAGCAGCTGGCTCATCTCGCTGGCTTCCTCCGCTGTGTTGTAGCGGCTGAAGGGCACCCAGATGTTTTCGGGCACGAAGTTGATCAGGCCATTGGCCGCGGCGACCGAGGCCGGCCAGGTCTCGCCGCCCTTGAAGAACTCGTTGGTGGCTACGGAGGGGTTGGAACCGCCTGCCCAGGGCACGTATTTGGCCAGCACCTGTTCAAAATTAATGCCCTCGGGGTTCTTGAGCACATAGTCTGTCAGTTTGAGCCCGCCGGGGGAAGCGGCGTCCTTTTCATAGGTTACGCCTTCGACGCCCATGAAGTAGCTGATGATCCCCTCCTGGGAGTACCAGTGGTCAATCCAGCGCGCGGCTGCTTCGGGGTACTGGCACTTGTAGGTCATCAGGAATTCACCATTGGCACGCGCGGGCAGGGTGTAGGGCGCCCAGAACTTGCTGCCGCCGGGCCCCTCAAAGGGCTCGGTGATGCCCAGGCTGAGCGCCTCGTAGGGCGAGCCCGCGGCCGGGGAGTTGTTGACGAAGTTGTAGGTCAATACACGGCCGGTGGCCACCTTGGCGATCAGCTGCGCGAAGTCCATCGTGAAGATATCCTGGTCGATCAGCTTCTCGGTATAGCAGGTGTTGAAGAAGCGCAGCAGCTGGCGGTACTGCTCGGATGCCCAGGCGAACTGCAGCTTGCCCGCGTCATCCACCAGAACATTGACATGCGCGCCGCCGCGGTTGGCCAGGCCAAATGATCCCAGGAAAGGCAGGAAAAGGTTGTCGATATCCGCCGCTGACAGGGGAATCTCGTCCTCCTGGCCATTTGCGTTGTAGTCAAGCTTCTTGGAGGCCCGCAGGTACGCCAGCAGGGTGTCGATGGTGGCGGGGATCTTGTCGTATCCCAGCGTCTTCATCACATCCGTGTTGAAGAAGACCTTGGTGCCCATGCGGATGGCGTTGCCTGCCAGGATATAGGGTGCGGCGTAGATCTTGCCGTCAGCCTGTGTCACGGCTTCCTTGGCCGAGGGGAACTGCTCAAACCACTTGTAGAGGTTTGGCATATATTCCTCATAATCGCTCAGGGCGACGAAAATGCCCTCTTCCGCGTACTTGGCCTGGTCGGTGGGCGAGACGTTCATCTTGAGCAAAAGGTCAGGCACATCCCCGGAAGCCAGCATCAAACTCAGCTGCGTCGCGCGGTCCGCGTAGGGGATGTTGCGGTACTGCATGTCGATGTTGGCGACTTCCTCAAAGTCCTTGAGGATCACGATCTCGTTGAAGTCGATCTGGATGGGGGACTGACCGTTGCCGATGGTCATGGTGACCTTCTCATCCACGATGGGGAAGCCTTCTTTGGCCGTCGTCACAGCCCCTGCCATCATCGGCAGGCACAGCGCTGCCACCAGCAGCCAGGATAAGACACGCCTGTTCATTGGGTACCTCCTGAGATTTATTTGGATAACGGATCCACCGTTATCATCCTTTGATAGAGCCGACCATGACCCCTTTGACAAAAAAGCGCTGCACAAAGGGATAAAGGATCAGCATGGGCAGGGAAGACAGCACGATCACCGCGTATTTGATGACCTCCGCGCGCATGGCCTGCCGGGCGGCTTCGTCTGAACCCATGTCCATCAGGCTTTGCGCCGAGTTGATGATCAGCACCTTGCGCAGGAAAAGCTGCAGCGGCTGCCTGGCTTCCTCCGCAATATACAGCATCGCGCTGAAATAGCTGTTCCAGTGGCCGACCCCGTAGTAAAGGGCAATGACCGCGATGATGGGGCCAGACAGCGGCAGCATGATGCGAAACAGCGTCATGAAGTGGGAGGCGCCGTCGATCTGGGCAGCCTCCTGCAGTTCATAGGGGATGGAGGTGGTAAAGAAGGTGCGCATGATGATCAGGTTGTACACCGATATGGAGCCCGGGAGGATCAGCGCGCCCCAGGAGTTCGTCAGCCCCAGCGTCTTTGATACCATCAGGTAGACGGGAATCAGGCCGCCGGAAAAGAACATCGTAAAGGTGATGACCTTCATCAGCACATTCCTGCCCCAGAGGTCTTTGCGGCTGAGGGGATAGGCGGCCAGGATGGTCATCACCAGGTTGAAGGCCGTGCCGATAAACAGGATCATCAGCGAATTCCTGTAGCCGGTCATGATGCTGGCGTTCTTGAAGACCTCCGCATAGTTGCCAAGCGTCAGGCCGACCGGCCACAGCACCATCTTTCCCGCGGTGACGCTGACCGCGTCGCTGAAGGACGCGCTGACCACATAGACCAGAGGATACACGATGATCAGCGCGGTGATGCCCAGCAGGATGACCACGGCGACTTCAAAGGTTATATCGCCCCTGCTCATGCGCGCGTTTTTATTTTTAACCGGCCTTGCTTTGATCATCAACGCTTACCACAGGCTGGTCCCGCCCATGCGGCGGGAGGCCCAGTTGACGCAGATCAGCAGCGCGCAGTTGACCGCCGAGTTGAACAGGCCGATGGCGGTTGCCAGCTCGTACTGCGCGCTTTCGATGCCGATGCGGTAGGAATAGGTGGAGATGACATCGGAGGATGAAAGGTTGAGGTCGTTTTGCATCAGGAAGACCTTCTCAAAGCCAACGCTCATGATGTAGCCCGAATTTAGAATCAGCAGGATGATGATGGTGGGCATCAGGCCCGGCAGGTTGATGTGCCAGATGCGTTTCCAGCGGTTGGCGCCGTCCATCATCGCGCTTTCGTGCAGCTGCGGGTCTATGCCCGACAGCGCCGCGATATAGATGATGGAGTCCCAGCCCGCGTTTTGCCAGATGCCCGAGCCGATGTACAGCGGCCTGAACAAGTCCGCCTTTTGCATCCAGTTGTAGCCCTCTCCGCCAAACTGGCGGATGAGCAGGTTGACAATGCCGTAATCCGTGTTGGTGAAGCTTTTGATCAGGCCCACCAGCACGATCACCGACAGGAAGTGGGGGGCGTAGGTGACGTTCTGCACGATTTTTTGGTATTTGCGGTTGCGCACCTCGTTGATGCAAAGCGCCAGGATGATGGGCACCGGAAAGCCGTACAGCAGTGACTGCGCGCTGAGCGTCACGGTATTTGTGATCACCCGCTCGCAGTAGGGGGAGAAGAAGAAGCGCTCAAAATGCTCATACCAGGGCTTTGCCCAGGGGCTGCCGAAAATCCCCCGCAGCACCTTGTAATCCTTGAAGGCAAGCACCAGCCCGTACATCGGACCATAGCAAAACAGGATAAAATAGGCGATGACAGGCACCAGCATCACGTACAGCTGCCAGTTCTGCCTGATCCGCCTGCTTCCTATGATCCCGCGCGGCCTTGCCGGATTGCTGATGATCGCCATCCCTCATCTCTTCCCAATGGATATATTGTGCTGATTGAAACGTGTCACTGTGCTTTGTATGACTACACTCTAAGGGAATTGCGTGCGGATGTCAATGGATTTTGGAGGTATTTGGCAAATAATTGGCGAGTTTGGACATTGATTGTGAGCCATAAGGCAAGAGTGGGCTTGAGAAGGATGACATGGTCATGCGATTTGCTGCCGGCTGCAGCCGATGAGCGGACATATACCGTTCATATCATGTTCACCCTAATGTGCCGATATCTCCTCGCACTAAACACACTTTCGCCACGGGCGGCGCTTATATTGAGGTCACGGCAAGCGATTGCCGAATCATTGAAAGAGGTAACCAAGCATGAAAAAGAACCTGATCATCCTCACGCTGGCGCTGCTGATCGCGCTGCCTGTGTTCGGACTTGCCGCTGCTGACTTGACAGCATCCCCGGTAACCAAAGCGCAGACAAACTACATTGACGCGAACCTGGACGGCGTCTGTGACCATTACGGCACCGACCTGCAGGGACAGGGCGGCAACCGGCAGGGACAAGGCCGCGGACAGAACACCCGGGGCAAAGGCGTTCTGGGCAACACCAAGGTGCAAAGCTTCGTTGATGCCGATGGGAATGGCGTATGCGATAACCTGGGCGTCAATGCCCGGCAGGGGTTCAGCCGCGGACGCAACAGAAAGTAAGGATTCAACCGACACCCGACCGCGTGATGCGGGAATGGAAAAGCGCCCACAGCTTAAGCTGTGGGCGCTGCGCATCAACTCGCATACCGTTCGCTGATCCGGGGCATTATGATATGACATTGCCTCTTTATTGGGCTGATATGAAATACTCTTTTTGGCGTGCCTGATGGGCGGCCCGGGCCTTCACGGCGGAAAACAGGAGGTCAAGTACAGAGTGCTTGTCATCATTGAAAGTCGGGATGCAATTGTCGTTAGGCGTGAGTCAGAATGAAAAGTCGATTTGATAGAGGTTCATTCGGTATTCAGCCTGCCGGTCACAGCCCCTGACGGGTGGCGCTGACAATGGCGTTGATCCCCTCTTTGGCCGGCCCCTCCGGGGTTATCTGCTGGGCTTGTGACAGGACATCCAGGAAGGTCTTGATCGATACGAACTTGCCGTCCTTGAATTCATAGAAGCAGCTGCCCGGCACTGTGTAGGGGAGTCCGTTGATGACCCCGGATATATCGTGCTCGACGGCGGCGAAATTCCCCTGGACAATGATGCCGGCGCCGGTCTCGGTGAGGGTGAAGTCCTTGGTGCCCTGGCAGATCCAGTTGGCGAATTTCTCGATTTGCGCGATTCCCTTGAATGTTCCCAAGGGGGTGACCCAGACGCTGTCCTCGGTGAAATACGAGGAAGCCTGCTTGATATCTCCCTTTGTCCACGCACTCATGAAACCGCGAATAGTGTCCTTCATCTGATCTTCCTCCATCGGAGCTTGTGCTTGCGCGTACGCTGCGGACATCCCGATGCCGGTCAGCAGCAGGAGCGCCAGGAATGCGGATAGAAACCTTTTCATAGGAACCTCCATGAAGGGCCTTGAATTGCTCCATTATGACGTACAAAGCCGCTTCAAACCCGGACACATACCCATCGTACAAATAATATCCTTTTTATACCAAATTGTCAATGTGCATCAACGGTGGGCATGAACTGTTCAGCGGGCAGCGGGCGGAAACAAATCATACGACTAACTTCACCACGCCGCTGCTGCCGTCCACCAAGACTCTCTGCCCGTCATGCAGCAATCGGGAGGCGTTCCCTGTGGCGATCACCGCCGGCACACGGTATTCACGGGCGATGATGGCCGGGTGGGACAGGATACCGCCGGCGTCGGTCACGAGCGCCCCGATGCCTGGGAAGACGATCGACCATACCGGGGAAGTTGTCGGGCAGACCAGCACGTCGCCGGGACGTATTTTTTGGAATTGCCTTTCATCCATGACAATGCGCACGGGCCCGGCATAGGTGCCGGCTGAAGCGGCGATGCCGTGGATGGCGTTTTCCTCGTTTTGACAATGGCTGCCCGTTCCCAGGCCAAATGTGCTGTCAAACACCCAGACCATGCCTTCCATCATCATGCGGCTATCCCCCGGAAACAGGGAACCCGAGGGCGGAGGCCCGATGGGCGGGCCGTATGAACCGGGGCCGGGATGCGCCGTGACCCAGTGATTCTCAGCCCGGCGCCGCCTCACCAGCGGCCTGCAGTCGGTCCCGCCCCGCAGGGCGTCATGCAGTTCGGAAAGTTCCAGACAGAACGCATCATCACGAACAGACAGACAGCCTCGCCTGACCAGGCGGGTTCCGGCCTCCAGGACGGCGTAGCGCAGCAGCGCCAGCGGCGCCTGCCCAAGGTAGAACTCATGGTCTTCGTGGATCGGGTATGCCCGCTGCGCGCGCTTCAGGTCGCGTTCAAACCGCTGCCGGTCACTCGCTGAACGGCCGGCCAGGAGCGCCTTTGCTTCCCGGAGGGCGTCATCCCGCCGGCGTGCGAGTGCCGACGCGTCAGCCCGAGGATCGTAACCGGTTCCGGCCTGATTCAGTATGAGGCTTATGGTCAGATCAGGCATTTCGGCGATTGTCGGCAGCGCCGCTTCGAAAGCCACCGCCCGGCAGCCGAAGTCCTGTTGATATGCCGCGAAAGCTGCGGCAAAGTCAGGGTAAATGCCTGCCAGTCGGGGCATGTCCTGTTCATCGTAACCGGCTTCCAGCGCCTGCAGCAGGTCAGGCTTCGCCCTGACCATTTCGGCCAGTTCTGCCAGCTTCACAGAAGCCGCGCTGGTGGTCAGGGAAAGGCCGGTCGTCAGGCGTATCGTTTGTTTATCATCCCAGCCAAACAGGTCCCTGCAGGTAAAGGCGAGCATGGCGTTGGCCAACCCGATACCCAGGACCAAACCGTGGCGTGTCATGCTGTCGTTCAGGAATGACGCGGTTTGCTCAAGATGCGCGTTCAGGCCGTCATCCGATAAACCGGGCAAATCAACAGACCGCAGCTGGGAGATACGCTCAATCTGCCCGGGTTTCCATTGGTCATACCACCGGTCAATGAAGGTGCTGACCATATCATCGCGCATGTTTCGGGCCATGCCTTTCACACGGGATCGCATGGCGGGCACAAGGCGGATCAGCAGGTACATCAGCCAGTCAGGCGGCGGATTGCTGCCCTTGTCTCCCAGGGGGACGATGCGCTGGTATACCCAGCCGCCTATTTCCCGGCAATCCAGTTTCTCAAAAGGAAATGAAAGCGTCCGGCACATGTTCGCCATTCCCGCGGTTTCCGCCGGCAGGTAGGTCGTACGCATCAAGGGCGACAGCGGCCGGGCGAAGTGAACACTCTCGCGCTGCCAGAAACCCGGCGGCACTTCGACCGGTACGGGTATCGACCCATCTTCAGCGTCAATCTGCGTGGTGATTGGCCTTGACTGGAGCATATGGATCTGATTATCCCAGATGGCCCATTCAATATCCTGCGGGCTGCCAAAGAGCCTTTCCGCCCGTTTGGCCATTTCCGCTATGCTGAGCGCCTGCGCGGCATCGATGGCGCCTTCGGGAGATGCCATGCAGACCGCGTTCCCATCCCTGACGCGCCATTCGTCAGGGGAAACCTGCCCCGATACCAGGCGCTCACCAAGCCCGAGTACCGCGTTGACAATGACTTCGTCCCGGTCACCCGTAACCGGGTTCACTGTGAAGGCCACGCCGGCAGCCGATGCCGGCACCATGCGCTGGATGAACAGGGCCATCTTCGGGACACCCAGAATTCCCTTGGCCCCTTTGTAGGCGGTTACCCGCGGATCGAAGGCCGACGCCCAGCACCTTTTGACGGCGGCAATGAGATCATTTTTTCCGCGGACATCAAGGACCGTCTCGTATTGACCGGCAAAGGAAGCGCCTGCCAGGTCCTCGGCGACCCCGGACGAACGGACCGCCAGGGGGACGTCCCCAAGGCGGACCGCCGAACGAAGCAGAGCCTCCTCCACCTCCCCGGGCATCGCCCCAACAGAGACTTGCGCGGGGGAACTGTCCGCGGACAAGTGATTGGCATCAGCGAATCGCAGGAAAGCTACTACAGTCAGGGCAAACCCGTCCGGGATAGGGAATCCGGCACTGGCCAGTACGCCGAGATTGGCCGCCTTGGCGCCTGCCTGCGCAGTATTCCCGGCGGATATGTCTTTCAGGTCAATTGTCAGGTTTTCGTCCTTTCTTTCCATTGGGATCTTCCTCCATTTCACCGTTCCCTGAAAGGCAAGCCTTGCCATGCATGAAAAGCGCTTTGGCGCATGCCAGCGTTTGTTCCAGATATTGCTGTGAATCAGGAACGAAAATTCTTTGAAGGATCAGGCCGTCGCTGATGGCGTTGAGCAGCATGGCGACCGCGTGCGGGTCGAAAGCGGGATCGATCTCACCGGCCTGCTGCGCTTTTTGGACCATTGCTTCCAGGTGCTCGCGGATCTCCAGCAAATCACGCCGGACGATATCCTTGACCTGGGGATTGTACAGCGCTTCGCCATAGGCATGCAGCCTTACGACAGTATTGTTGTCAGGCTCCCGGCCGAGCAGGCGAAGCTCTTGAAGATGAAACAGCGCCTCCAGGGTCTGCCGCGCGGTATCCTCTTCTTCCGCTGCGGCCAGACGCCTTGCCCTGTCCTCCCGGTGCCGGCCCACGCTGGCTTCAATGATGTCCATCTTGGTGGGGAAGTAGCGGTACAGCGCGCCGACGCTCACATTGGCCTCACGGCAGATATCCGGTATGGTGGTATGCATGAAGCCTTTCCTGGCGAAGCAGGCGGTCGCGGCATCCAGGATCTCTTCCTTCCGGGCTTCAAGATAGCCGTCTTTAACCTTTGGCATGTTTGCATTCTCCTGATAAAATAAAGTGAACGATCATTCTATATTAATGATATCTCAAGGCTGAGTAAAATGCAAGATGGTCCTGATATTAAATCTTCATCCGGATTCAAAAACCGCTGCCGCCGGACCAGGCGGCGAACGCTTGAAACAAGTTCTCTGCCGCGATATAATGACGGTATCAAAGCTGCCTGCTCGAATCATTTATTCTCTTCAACTCCTGTAACTTGCCCGACATGATGCCGAAAACTGCAAAGGGACTGTCCGCAAGGGTGGAGAACGGATATGAAAAGGGTGCTCTTTATCAGCGGATCCATCGGCCTGGGCCATGTCAACCGGGATCTGGCCATTGCGGGGGAACTGTCACGGCAAATGCCGGGTATTGATATCACCTGGCTCGCGTCTGAGCCGGCAAAATCAGTGATCAGGGAAGCGGGCGGGCGGCTGGATCCCCGCATCGGGCAGTACGGCAACGATACGGCGGTCGCGCGCAGGACCTCCGGCGGGGAAGCGCTCAACCTGTCCAGGTATGTGATGAACGCGATGGTCTTCTCCAAGGAGTGGCGCAGGAACGTCAATGTGCTCAGGCAGATCGTCAAACAAGGCGGCATTGACCTGGTCATCGGGGACGAGACCTACGAAGTCGTGATCGCCCTGCTGCTCAGGACGCTCAAACTGTCCTTCGCATTGCCCGCAGGACCGCCCCTGCCAGCCAATGCCGACGCGGTCTCCGACCTGAAGACCGGAGGGGTCGCTGCCCACTTCCGATACCGTGCCGACAATTTCATGGCCGGGAACAAATGGATAGTCAGTAATGTTATAGAAATTATCAACTGCATCCCCGATGCGCCTTCGTCGTCTATGACGATACCGTCGAGCACCGCCCCCTGATGGGCCTGATGCTGTCGGGCAGCGGCGCCGGCATGATGAAGGAAGGCACACTGTCCGTCTACACCGCCGGTCTCTGTACCCTCTACCCCCTCAAGGCAAACGGTCAGGTTGGCCCGCCGCGCTCAAGCGCTCCCCACCCATTCGGCCGCGTCCCCATGGTGGAGTACCTCAACGAGGCCGAGGCGCACGGCGACTTTGAGGATGTGCTGCCCCTCATCGACGCCTACGATTTGCTGTCCTCAGACCGCCTCAACGACCGCGCGCAGTTCGCCGATGCTATCCTGGTCCTCAACGGCGTGATGGGCATCGGCACGCCGCAAAATCCCTACGACCACCGCGGCGGCATCCAGCGCCTGCGCCAGGAGAAGACCCTCACCCTGCCCGACGCCGACGCCAGCGCCTCGTGGCTGACCAAGGACCCCACGGAAGGCGACATCGACGTGCTGCGCCGGGCCCTGTCGGGCGACATCCACAAGTTTTCCATGACGCCCGACTTTGGCGATGAGCGCTTCGCCGGCAATGTGTCCGGCATCGCCATCAAGTACAAGCTCTTCTGCCTGGAGCAGCGCATCCGCCTGAAAGAACGCTGGTTTATGAGCGGCCTGCGGGAACGCGCCCGCGTGATGGCAGGCTACATGCGCTTTGCCGGGCTGCCCGCCCCGGACGCCGAGCGCCTGGGCATCCGCTTCACGCACAGGATCCCGGAGGAAGACACCTGATATCCATAGCAAAAACGAAGGAGAATCACATCACATGGAAAACCCGGAAACCGCCCTTGACATGAGCGAATCCCCGCAAGCCGCCCAGGCCGCACCCGCCCCCGACCCCGTCCCCGATGACGCCGGGGGCCTCAAAGCCGCTCTTGACAAGCGTGAAGGGCAGCTCGCCCTGGCCGAGCGCCGCCTGGCCGCCCGCGCCCTCCTGATGGAAAAAGCGCTGCCCCGGGAGATGATCGGCCTGCTGGACCTGTCGGACGACGAGCGCATGCGCGCCACCCTGCAGCTGGCCGAGCAGCTGCTGCGCGACAGCAGGCAAGTGGTTCCCCAGACGCCCAAGGCCCCGGCCTTCACCCCCGCCCAGGCGGGCAGCCTCAGCTACACCCAGCGCGCGGCGCTGTACCGGACCGACATGGACAGCTACAGACAAATATACGGAGGTAAAAACCTGTGAGCACAACTTTGAAATCCAACCTGATCATCCCGGAAGTCATCGCGGACCTGGTGGAGACCACCCTGGGCGAGAAAGTCACCCTGCTGCCCCTGACCACCGCCGACGACAGCCTGGTGGGCCAGCCCGGCGACACCCTCAAGTTCCCCGCCTTCCGCTACATCGGCAAGGCAAGCAAGGTGGATGAGAACGGCCTGGTGGAGGCCAGCGTGCTGTCCGCCCAGATGGTGTCCGCCACGGTTGGCAAGTATGCCAAGGCCGTGCAGATCACCGATGAGAGCCGCCTGTGCGGCTTTGGCGACCCGGTGGGCGAGGCCGCCCTGCAGCTCGCCCATTCGATCGACCATGCGGTGGATGACGCCTTGTTTGACGTGCTGAAGGCCGCCGGCTACCAGCGCCGCACCGGCATCACAGCTTTGTCCAGTGAGGCGGTCGTCGACGCGCTTACCTTGTTTGGCGAGGACCAGGAGGGCGACAAGGTGCTGCTGACCGACGCGGACGGCTTTGCCAGGCTGCGCAAGGACCCCAACTACCTGAGGGCCGGCGACGTCGCCCTGCGCATGGTCTTCACCGGCGCTGTGGGCGAGATCTGGGGCTGCCAGATCGTCATCTCTTCAAAAATCAAGGCGGACGCGGCCGCAAAGGAAAAGCAGTACTTCATCGTCAAGCCCGGCGCCCTGCGCCTGGTCAACAAAACCGGCGTCAACATCGAGGTGGAGCGTGAACCCGCCTACATGCGCGACAATGTCTACGGCTCCAGGCACTGCGCGGCCTACCTCTACGACGCAGGCAAGCTGGTGAGCCTGTGCGTGTTCACCGGCCTTGAGCAGCTGGATGAATTGAAAAGCGGCATCACCCTGGAAGCCGGCGGCACGGGGGAGACGCTGTGCCTTATCCCTGACGCCATGCAGGCGCCGCAGGGCTGCAAGTGGGTGTACGTGCTCTCCGATGCCGCCAGCCCCGCCGTATACGGCACGGCCATGACCGGCACGCAGCCCTGGGCTGGCAATACCACCGCCATCCCGGCCGGCGGCATGAGTTTCCTGCACCTGTGCCTGGTGGGCGACGACATGAAGCCCGTCAAAGCGCTCAGCCTCAACGTGGTGGCGGGATAAGCGATGGAGGAGATGCTTATCCGCCTGAGGGCGCTGCTGCCTGAGCAGGAGGCCGCGGCTGAGGGCCTGCTGAGCGCGCTGCTGGACCAGGCCGGCGACCTTATCCGCGCCTATACGGGGCAGGCGGAGGTGCCGGCGGCCCTGCAGTCCGCGCAGCTGCGCCTTGCGGTGATCGCCTACAACCGCCTGGGCATGGAGGGAGAGAGCTACCGCCACGAAGGCGGGCTCACGGTCCGCGGCGAAGCTCTGCCCAAGGACCTGCTGTGCCTGCTGAAGCCCTACAGGCTGCTCAAGGTGCCCGGGCCATGAGGAAGATCGCGCGGCATACCCAGCCCGTTCGCGTCGCGCCCTGCGCGGCGGTGGCGGGCCAGACCGGCGGCGTGGTCAGCGTGGAGCTGTACGGCCGGGATTATGTGATGACGGCCGCCGTGCGCCCCGACAGGCAAAGCGAGCGCCGCGAGCGCGGCACGCTGCGTCCCCGGGAGCGCAGGCTGCTCCTACCCGAACGGGACGCGGACATCCGGCAGGGCGACCACTGCTACTTTGAGGGCGACCTCCGCTGCTGGCGCGTGATGCAGCTGCGCCAGTACCCCCTGCACCGGGAGATCGAAGTGGAGGTGGAGGGATGAACGCCCTGATCGGTCAGGTTTACCAAGCCCTGCTGCCCCTGCAGGTGGCCGTCACGCGCGGCTTCCCCCAGGCCATCGTGCCCCTGCCGTCCATCAGCATCGAGGAGAAGGACAACCGTGTGGAGCGCGACGGGGAGCAGGTGCAGGCGCTGCAGGTCTCCATCCGCGCCGCGTCGCCCGAACAGGCGGACGACCTGTGCGCGCAGGCGGACGCCGTGCTGTCGGCCATGGGCCTGCGCCGCGCGGCCTGCAGGGACGGCGCGGAGAAGGACAGCGGCAGCTATCTGAAGGCGACGGCCTATGAGCGGCGCCTGGCTGCCGGGGCAGCGGAAGCGCCGGAGGCCATGCTGCAGCTGGGGACGCAGCAATTTGAGGCGGCATTGGTCAGCTGGGAGCGTGAGGCCGCGCTGGTTGACGCCCGCAGCTTGGGTGACAGGATGCCGCGCCTGGCGGGGGAGCGCCTGGGCAAGGCAACGCTCACCCTGCGGCTGGACGTCCGGGCGCTGGCCGCGGTCCGGGAAGCGCCGGGGCAGGCGGCGCAGGTCACGCTGGGCACTACGGCTCCGCTGACCTGTATGCTGCGGGGTTTCCGCCTCAGGGGCGGCACGCTGGAGGTGAGCCTGGATGAAACCCTCGTTTGAGGAGGAAGATCCATACGCCACGGCGCTTGAATGCCTGCTGGGCGCGCAGGATTTGGAACGATTTTACCTGACCGGCAACGATCGGCAGGATGAGGAGGACAGGGATGTTAGGGATCAACAATATCGCATTACCGGTACCCGCATCGCTTGAGATGACATATGAACCGCAGCCCACGGGGGGAGCGATGACCCTGCTGCGCGTGACGGCGGGCTGGACAGGGCTCAGCTCACCTGTGCTCAAGCAGATACTGACGTCGACGGAGGGGAGCTTCACGCTGTCGGTGCACGATCCGCGGCTTAACCAGGTGAGGGGCTTCCAGGCCCGGCTGAGCGCCTGCCGCACGGTCGTCGCTGAGTCCGACAGCCCCTATTCAAGGCTGGCCAGGCTTTATGTGGTGATGGAGGAGATTGTTTAAGATGGACAACAGGGAATTGATCAAGGGCTGGGCGCTGCGTCAGGCGGGCTGCCCCTATGTGTACGGCGGCACAGGCGCGCGCTGCACGCCCGAATACCGCAGGCAGCGCGCAGGGCAGTACCCCGCGCACGCAGCCAATATCAGCCAGTACTGCCAGGTGCTGCGGGGCGACAAGGAAGACTGCGCGGGCTGCGCGTATGCCGGCAAGCCATGCTATGACTGCGCGCAGCTGGTCAAAAGCGCGCTTGAGCTGGCGGGGCAGCGCCTGCCAAGCGGCGCGACCTCGCAGTGGCGCAGCGCGGGCTGGGCGTACAAGGGCCCCATCGACGGCAACGCGGCGCGGCAGGTGTGCCTGGTCTTCCGCCAGGGGGAGAGCGATCCCCCCAAGACGATGGCGCATGTGGGGCTCAGCCTGGGCGACGGCAGCACGGTGGACGCCCGGGGGCACAAGGCGGGCGTTATCGTGGGAAAGATAGGGGACTACCCCTGGACGCACTACGCGGTGCCCTACTGCCTGGCCGAGGCGGCGCCGCCTCTCAGGCAGGGTGACAAGGGGGAGCGCGTGCGCATGCTGCAAAGCCTGCTGATGCAGCGGGGCTATCAGCTTGCCAAGTACGGTGCCGACGGCAGTTTCGGCCCGGAGACCCTGGAGGCATTGCAGGGATACCTGAAGGACCGCCGGCTGGCCCCGGGCGACACGGTGGACGCGGCGCTGATGGCGCGGCTGCAGCGGGCGGACGATCCCCTGCCTGCAGCGACGGTCGAGGTCAGGCTGTCCGCGCTGGAGGTGGCGCTCTATCGCATTGAGACGATGGTGAGGGGAGGCAGGGCATGAAGATGCTGAGCAAATGGCTTTCCGGCGCCGCCGGGGCATGCTGCGCCTGGCTGTGCTGGGCGCTGGGCGGTTGGGACGGCGCGCTGCAAATGATGTTCCTGCTGATGGGGCTGGATCTGCTGACGGGTGTGCTGGCAAGCCTGGCCGGGCGCAGCGACAAGACGGAGGGCGGTGGCTTTTTGAGCACCGCGTTCTTCCTGGGCTTGAGCAGGAAACTGATGATGCTGGCCCTGGTGATGCTGGCGACCGCGCTGGACGGGGTATTGGGAGGCGGAGGCGTGAGCCGGATCGCGGTGATCGGGTTTTACGCGGCCAATGAGGGCTTGAGCATTGTGGAAAACGGGGCAGTGCTGGGCGTGCCGTTCCCCAAGGCGGTGTTGGGCGTGCTGGAGCGGATGCGGGAGAAGAACGGGGAGGCGGAGGAAGGATGAGACGAGGCGGGGGAAGCTTCTGAGCCAGAAGCGTCCCCCGATCCCCCTGGAAGAGCAATCAATGAATGTTATCAGCATAGCAGCATCAGCGCAGACAAAAGACGGGTCAAGGGATAACATCCCTTGTCGGGGTCTGGGGTGAAACCCCAGATACCCAGGGCCGCAACCGCATAAGCGAAAGCAAAGACAGCGCAGCGAATCTTTGCGGCAGGCCAAAACTACAAAGATAATGGCAACATCAGGGGACGCTTCCAACAGGAGGCGTCCCCCTTCATATGCGCTTCTATGGCATTATCCCTTCTTTCCTGTCCGGCTTCCCGGAGAAGAGCGCCAGGACGAAGGCGATGACCGGCAGCGCCATGAGCAGCAGGAGCGGGGTATCGTAACCATGCTGCAGGCTGTACATAAGGCCAAGCGGCAGGGGGCCAAAGGCGGAACCGATGAAGGCGCCTGTCATGGCGTAGCCGCGGATGGCGCCAAGGTGCCTTGTGCCAAAGTATTCGGGCCAAACGTAACCGCTGCTGACAGACTGTATCCCCATGGCGCAGCCGTGGGCGACGACGAACATGAATGCCGTTGCGACAGACCCGGTGAAAAAAAGGAACAACAGCGCCGCGAGTTCCAGCAAACTGATGAGGGCCGCGACATGATGCTGCTTGAAGCGGTCCAGGACACGGCCGGCCAGCAGGGTCACGGGGAAGCTGACCAGCGCGAGCAGGCTGAGCGACAGGGCCGCGTGCTGCGTGGACAAGCCCTTGGCCGCGTAGATGGAGACCATGTGGAAGGTGATGCCGGTGCCCAGCAGCGGCAGCACCATCTGGCAAAACGTCATGCCCCAGAAAGGGAAGGTGCGGAGGGCTTCCCGCGGGGTAAAGCTGCAGTCCTGTTCAAGTGATGAATCCGCGCCGATACTTCCGTCCGAGAAGTCCGGCGCCTGCCCAATATCCCCGGGCTTGTCAAACAGGAAGAAATACACGGCAGGCAAAAACACGATAAACAAGCCCAGGCCCCAGACGCGCCAAAGCGCCTGCCAGCCGATGGCGCCCAGCAGCCGGGCATTGAGCAGCGGCACGGCGGTTGAGGCGAGCACACCGCCCATCGACATCAGGGAAAAGGCAAAGGCGCGCTTGCGGCAAAACCAGTGGGGCAGCAGCAGGGAAGGCAGAAAGCCTATGGCGCCCGACCCGAAAAACCGGCTCAGGAAGAATCCGATAAACAGTGACGTCAAACCGGTGTTGAAGCTGTTCCAGAAACAGGCCGCGCCCAGGAAGAGGCCCACAAGCAGGGTAATCCTCTTGTTGCCAAAGCGGTCGGAAAATTTGCCAACGCTAAATATAAATAGCCCTGTTATCAATGTCGCCAGGGAAAACATGCCGGATACCGCGGACCTGTCAAGCTTCAGCTCATTGATGTATATATCGGTGAACCCCGAGATGAAGTAGGTCTGGCCGGGCGCTGAAAAGAAGACGGAGAGCGCCGCGATGAAGATGATGATCCAGCCGTAGTGCAGCCTCCCGGGGGTGAACAATGGCTTTGAAGGCAGAAAACGCATGAAGCTGCGGGCAACCTCTTTCGCTTGGCGCTGGGCATGAACGGGGAAGTGTTTTCACAGAGTATAGGGAATGTTTTCATGCAGGTCAAGACGCATTTATTTGACCGGCGGCCCGGGATGCTGTAGTATCGGAGCAGGAAAAGCCGGGCGCCGGGAGGAAAAGGCATTGCTCAGAGTCGGCCTGTTTTGCGAATCGTTCCTGCCGGTTATCGACGGCGTGGGGCGTGTCGTTCACGCCTACGCACGTCACCTGGAGGGGATGGGGCACGAGGTCACCGTGGCGGCTCCCAGGTACGCCGCAAGCCGCCGCGTGGACAGCCGGCTGAAGCTGGTGGCCTGGCGGTCTTTCGCGGTGCCGCGGGCTCCCCTTTACAGGACGGGCATAGCGGCGCTGGATTTACGCTACCGCATGCGCATGGGGAAGATAGGCATGGACATAGTCCACGCCCATTCGCCGTTCTCCGCGGGCGCCGCAGCCCATAGCGCTGCCAGGCGACAGGGGGTGCCGCTGGTGTATACCTTCCATACCAAATTTTACGAGGATTTCTACAAGGCAACGCGAAGCAGGGTATTTGCCAGGGCCGCGGCATCGCACGTCGCCCGTTATATGCGCCGCTGTGACGAGGTGTGGGCAGTCAGCGAAGGGGCGGTAAAGACCATCCGCGAATATGGCTTTACGGGGCCTGTGCGCGTTATGCCAAATGGTTCCGACCTGCGCGCGCCAAAGGCCGCAGCGGCGCTGATCGCGGCAGAACGTTTCGGGCTGAGGGGATCGCCCGTGCTGATGTACGCCGGGCATCTGGACTGGAAAAAGAACATCCTGCTCATCCTGCAGGCCTGCGCGCTGCTGAAGGGGGAGGGGCATGCCTTTCAGCTGGTGCTGGCCGGCCAGGGCAAAGATGGGGAAGCCATCCGCCGCATGGCGGGGGAGCTGGGCTTTGAAAACAGTCTGGTGATGACTGGCCACCTGACCGACACCGCGATGCTTGACGGACTGTACCGGCACGCTGCCCTGTTTGTCTTTCCCTCACTGTACGATACCTCCGGCCTGGTCGTGCGCGAGGCGGCGGTGATGGGCACGCCTTCCGTGCTCATCCGGGGGAGCAGCGCGGCAGAGGGCATCCGCCACGGGGTCAACGGTTTCCTTTGCGACAACAGTCCCCGGAGCCTGGCCCGGGTCATCGGCGGGGCGCTGTCCGACCCGGATAAGCTGGCTTTTGCAGGCCGCGGTGCCAGGGAAACCATCCCGCTGGCCTGGGACGGCGTCATCGGGAACGTTGAAAGGCAGTATGAGCGCATCATCGCGCAGTACAGGATGAAACGCTTTGCTGCCCGGGCCTGAACGGATGAAGGCGTCAGGGTAATGCTGCTCCTGGTTGTTACTGCCCTTGCGTCCGTAAGCGTTCCCGCCGCTGCCCCGGCCGCCGAAAAGCTTGCCGGCATTACTTTGGAAGACATGCGGATGGTTTTCGGACGCGCTCGTCAGCGCCTCAAACACATCCTTGAAGTCCCCTGGCACAGGGAGATTGTATATACAGAGGATGCAGGAACATGAAAAAGATCAGGCACTATTTTCTGAGAGGACTTTTTTCGCTGCTGCCCATCGTCGCTACAATCTACATCGTCTATTTCCTGTTTCGCCTGATGGACAATTTCCTGGGTACGCGCATTGAGATACTGCTGGGCAGACGGCTGCCGGGTATCGGCATCGCCGCCAGCGTCATCCTGATCTTCGTTTCCGGGTTCATCGTGTCCAACGTACTGGGCGGCAAACTGTTCCGCCTGGGGGAGCGGCTGCTGCGAAGGGTGCCCGTTATTTCCAGGATATACAACGCTGTCAAGCAGGTCGTCGACGCGTTTTCCCTGCAGGGCAAACCCGTGTTCAGCCAGGTCGTCCTGATAGAGTACCCCAGGAAGGGTACCTATGCCGTGGGTTTCCTCACCGGCGAATGCAAGGGTGAAATACAGGCCAGGACCGCGGCCAGGCTGATGAACGTGTTCATCCCCACAACCCCCAACCCCACGTCGGGCATGCTCATCCTGGTGCCGGATGATGAGATAAGCCGCTTGGACATGACGGTGGAGGAGGGCCTGAAACTGATTGTCAGCGCAGGGGTCGTCGTGCCCGGGGATATGCCGGCGGCTAAATGACCGGGCGGGACAGCCTTTGGCCCGGGCATCCGTCCCCGGAAGGACATTATTCCAATCATATCTTTGGGATCGCAGGGACAAGCAACAGTGGATCTGGACTTGAAGAAGAGGCCAAAAATGCCCAGCGAAGAAAAACCAATCGAAACCGAACGCCTGCTGCTGCGGAAATTCCGGCACGAAGACCTGCCGGATTTCTTTGAGATGGTCTCCAATCCGGCCGTGGTGCGCTATGAGCCCTACGGCCCGATGAGCATGAAGGAAGCGGCAAGTGAACTGGCCGCGCGCCGTGAAAGCGGTGAATTCACCATGGCCGTGCTGAAGGACAGCGGCAAGGTGATCGGCAATATTTACCTGGGTAAGCGCGAATATGACGCCATGGAGATCGGTTTCCTGTTCAATGAGGCCTATTGGGGCAAAGGCTATGCCGCAGAGGGCTGCGGGGCGCTGATCGCGCAGGCGTTTTCAAATGGCGTCAACAGGATCTACGCGCATTGCGATCCTGAGAATACTGCCTCCTGGCGGCTGCTGGAAAGGCTGGGCTTCGTCCGGGAAGGGCACCTGAGGCGGAACGTGTATTTCCGGACGGATGCGGAAGGCCGGCCGGTCTGGAAGGATACCTATATTTATGCGCTGTTGAATGATCAGGCGTTGCCTGATAGCCGTCCGCACATATCGGACGCCGCGGAGCATTCAAACGGTTCAGCGTTTGAAAACAAGTAAATTCCATCTTTACTCTATTTCGCGAAAAGTGTATACTTTACGCGAATTAGGAGGAGATCATGAGATCAAAAGGATTCACGGAGAAACTCAATGGACGTCTGCAGGACATCCCACCGGGAATGCCTTTTATTGCCAGTGATTTCTCAGATATCACTGACGCAGCGACTATCCGGCGCTTGCTGAAGGTCAAAGTTGACGCCGGCGAAGTTATGAGGATAATCCCCGGCATATACATTCAGCCAAAGGTGAACAAGCTGTTGGGTGAGATTGTACCGGTTGATCCGGATCTGGTGGCAGAGGCTATTGCCCGTTCTTATGGATGGACCATCACGGCCAGTGGGGAGGCTGCGCTTAACAAGTTGGGCCTTTCCACGCAAGTGCCTGCGACATGGGTCTATATCAGCAACGGACCATACAGACAGTACTCTCCGGATGGCGCAAAACGGGTATTCAAGCGGACAACGAACAAGAGCCTGAACGGGCTGTCTCCTTTATCCCGCCTTGTTGTTCAAGCGTTGAAGGCGCTGGGCCAAGAACACATTTCACAGGAGACCATCCATTCCCTGTCCCTGCGCCTGACGCCGGGAGAAAAAAAGATGCTCAGGCGTGAAACGACGCGGGTGACTGAATGGATACGGCATATCATCGTTGGCATTTGCCCGGAGGATTACAATGATTGATATTGCAAGACTGTCTGTTAAGTTTCGGTGATATTCGCAATTCCAACCTTCCCCGCGAACGCCATCAGCCCTTCCCCAATATCCCCCAGCGGTGAATACTCAAGGCCGACGCCGCCTTCATAACCCGCAATCCTGAGCCCGTGCAGGATGGCCTGATAATCGATCTGGCTGCCTATCCACGGCTCATGCCTGCCCGGATAGCCGGCCAGATGGAAGTGGGCGATGACATTGAGGTTGCCCAGGATATCGCACAGGGGAGACTTTTCCATGATGTACTGGTGGTAAATGTCATAGAGTACCTTGACGCAGGGGCTGCCGACCTCCCTGACAAGATCAAACGCTTCGGCTGCCTGCGTCAGGTAATATCCGGGATGGTCTATGTGCGTATTGAGCGGCTCTATGGCCAGGGTCACGCCGGATCCCTCAAGCAAGGGCAGGCAGGCAATCAGGCCGTCCCTGATGCTGTCATGCTGCTGCGCCCGGGGGACACCCTCAATGGCCTGGCCAACCTGGGAGATGATGACGGGGCAACCCAGCAGCTTCGCTACCCGCAGGGTCTCCCGCAGGCCCTGAAGGTACTCGCCCCTGCGCTCCGGGTCATTCAGGGGGATAAAGCGGGTGCACATCGCGGCGGGCTTCATGCCCAGTCCGGCTTGCAGGGCAAGGATCTTTTCAACATCCTGATCCCACCAGCTCCAGAATTCATAGCGTTCATACCCCGCCTGGCGCACCGGCGCCAGGCACTCGTGGACGGGCTTGCCGGGAAACAGGGAACTGACACAGGGCGAGAAGAACATATCGGACGCTCCCTTCATCATGACATCGATTCGGCAAACTGTGAAAAGTCTTCCCACATTCTAATGGCGATTTAATTCGGAGTAAAGCGCCTTTTCATCCTTCCGCCTTATCCTCGGGCTGTATCAAGCACAGCCGTACCGGATGGAAGGAAATGGTGGGGGAAATGGAAAGACTTAACCTGGCGGCAAGGTCCGTGAAAAAGACAGGCAGCGGCTTTGAAGCCGCAAAACGCGTCCTATACAGTCTCATGGAACTGATCCTGCCCGGCCGGCTTTCACGCGCACACCGGCATGGCGAAAGGCCCAGCGTCCGCAGTGGCTTGGAGAGCGCCCTGGCACGGGAAATCGGCAGCAGCCCGAACAATCCCTATGCCATGTACACGCCGGGCAGGTACACCCGGGGCTGCTGAGACGCAGGGGGCTTGGATAATGTCACATCATATGTGAATTCTTGTCCCTGACGCGGGCCTGTGATATCATGGCCGCATGAGCGGGCAGCATGAACGAGAAATGGGGTGGGTTCGTGAAAAACAGGAAGATTCTGGCCCTGGGCATCCTGCTGGTGCTGGCGATGGTGCTTTTGAGCGGCTGCGCGCCGGGCGACGGAAAGAATTCGCCGGCCAACCTGGCGGGATTCTTTACGGGCGTCTGGCATGGATGGATCGCGCCGTTTACGCTCTTCTGGTCCCTGTTCAACCATAACATCGGCATCTATGAGGTGTACAACAGCGGATTCTGGTATGACCTGGGCTATTACATGGCCGTTATCAGCGGCTTTGGCGGCCTGGCGCTGTCCCGGAAGGGTGGGAAAAGTTCGCGCGGCCCAGACGACCGGTAAACGCGCATGACGATGCGGGCGGGGGAAAAGCATGAACCCGGACAACACAAGGGATGAGCAAGGGCCCGGCCATCAGCGGCGGATCCGCTATACGGGCACTCATCCCAAAACTTTCAGGGAGAAATACAAGGAACTGCAGCCGGAGCAGTATGCCGATGCCGTCGCGCGGGTGATCCAAAGGGGCCGCACGCCCGCCGGCATGCATCTGTCCATCTGCGTAGATGAGATCCTGGCGTTTCTGCAGATCGCGCCCGGGCAGACCGGCCTTGACGCCACGCTGGGCTATGGCGGCCATACCCTGGCGATGCTGAAGTGCCTGCAGGCACAGGGACGCCTGTACGCCATCGACGTGGACGCCCTTGAGCTGCCGCGCACGAAGGCCCGTTTGGAACGCCTGGGCTACGGCCCCGACATCCTCAGGATCAGGGGGATGAACTTCTCACAGATAGACAAAATCGTTCCCGAATCCGGGCCGTTTGACTTTATACTGGCGGACCTTGGTGTCTCGTCCATGCAGATAGACAATCCCGACAGGGGCTTCTCCTTTAAGCATGAAGGGCCGCTTGACCTGCGGCTGAACCCCCATATGGGCATGACGGCTGCCCAGCGGCTGAAAACCATGTCACTTCTTGAACTGGAGGGCATGCTGGCCGCCAACGCTGACGAGCCCTATGCCGCGCCTATTGCCCGCGCTATTGCCGCCGCAAGGAGGAAAGGCGCCGGCATCGCCACCACGGACCAGCTGCGGAGCGTCATCGAGAATGCCCTGAAGCCTATTCCGGCCCTGAGCGAAGACGATATCAAAAAATCCTGCCAGCGCTGCTTTCAGGCGCTGCGGATCGATGTCAACCGCGAGCTGGAGGCGCTGGCGGACAAACTGACCGTCAAGGACGCAGACGGCAATGTGACCCGCTACGGTTTCATTCCCTGGCTGGACAGCGGCGACGATCCCCTGCTGTGGCCGTTCATGTTCGGCGCGGAAATCTACGACATTCCCAACAACAAGCTGGTGCTGGATGATCCGTCGATCATCTCATCGCTCAACTGGATGAACAGCTACGCGCTCAAGTACTCCGCTGAGAAGATCAAGGGCTTCACCCAGAGTTCCGGCGGCTTGTTCTCCCCTGACCATCCCTTCTTCACCCAGAAAGTCGCGATGACCGTCATCGGCAACTGGGCCACCAACGCGCTGAGGATCTACGCGCCGCAGGTGGACTACTCTGTATGCGCCATCCCCGTTCCCGAAGGCGGACGGGTTGAATCCACCCCTCTTGGTTCCAACGTGTTCGCAATCCCGGTGGGCGCGAAGAACCCGGAGCTCGCCGCTATCTTCTACGCGTTCTGCGTTCGCCCGGAGATCAACGGCAACAACTTTGACACCTGGCGCTCAATCCCGGTCATTGACAGGCTCTTTGATGATGTCAGCTGGATCAAAGCCGGCGATCCCATCTACACGCTTGGCCGCAAGATCGCCAATTCCCCCCTGTCCGGGCATCCGGGGCTTTGCACGGTTTCATCCGAGCTGCGCTCAGAATTCCTCGCCTTGAGGGACAATGTCATCTACAACAATTCCGATCCGCAGCCCCTGCTGCAGGCCCTGGCCGCGAAGCTTCAGCCTGAACTGGACGCCGTTAAGTAAATTTCTTAACCAAAAGACAAAGGGAGGGACTGCCCTCCCTTTGTTTTCTGAGGAAGGAGAGATGCATGACCATTTCGCATACAAGCGAACGCGGGCAACCCTTTAATATATCCAAACTGAAAAGCACAGTCGGGCTGGCCACCCTGTACATCATCCTGCTGTTTATGGCTGCCGCGTTCATCGTGCCGTTTTTCTGGCTGCTGTCAAGTTCCTTTAAGGAGCCCAGCGAACTGTTCCAGATTCCGGTCAGGTGGCTGCCCCAAAGTCTGCAGCTCGCCAATTATGAAAAGATCTTCAAGCTGATTCCCTTCTTCCTGTACCTGCGCAACACGATGATCATCGTTGTTGCCACCATGGTCGGCGCGCTCATCTCCTCTTCCCTGGTGGGCTATGGGTTTTCACGCCTGCGCTGGAAACTGCGCGACAAACTGTTCATCCTTGTCCTGATTACAATGATCCTGCCCTATCAGGTGACGATGATCCCGCTGTTTTTGCTGTTCAAGCAGTTCAAATGGGTAGGAGGTTATCTTCCCCTGATCGTCCCGGCATTCTTTGGCAATCCCTTCTTTATCTTTCTCATGCGCCAGTTTTTCTCCCAGATCCCGGATGATCTCTCCCAGGCCGCCCGCATCGACGGGGCCGGCGAGTTCAGGATCTTCTGGCAGATATGCCTGCCTCTTTCCAAACCCGCCCTGGCAACTGTAGCCATATACTCGTTTTTGCGCGCGTGGAATGATTTTATCGGCCCGCTCATCTACTTGACAAATAATGAAACCTACACACTGTCCATTGGCATTCAGCTGATCCGTTCCCGGATCGACCCCAAATGGGAGGTGCTTATGTCTTCCGGGGTGCTGATGGTCCTGCCGGTGCTGGTGATTTTCTTCCTCCTGCAGAAGTACTTTATCCAGGGTATCGCATTATCGGGCATCAAGGGATAGGGAGGCAAAGACAATGAAGGCCAAATCACGTGAATCCCTTGCGGGCGTTCTTTTTGTCATGCCCTGGATTGTCGGGTTCCTGTCCTTTACCCTTTATCCGATCATCATGTCCTTTTACTATTCGCTGACCGACTACAAAGTCATCGGGGCGTCCAGGTACATCGGGTTTGACAACTACAAGAACATGTTCCAGAACACGGTTTTTCAAACCTCGCTTTACAATACCCTGTACACCGTCATTTTGGGCGTGACCATCACGACGCTGGTCGCGCTGCTGTCAGCCATCCTCATGGACAACAAGCGCATCAGGGGCATGTCCTTCTTCCGCGTCGTGTTCTTTATCCCCACGCTTGTCCCGCTGATCATCAACTGCATCCTCTGGCTATGGATCCTTCAGCCCGATATCGGCTTGATCAACACAGTCCTTAAACTTGTCGGCGTACAGGGGCCGGGATGGCTGGCCAGCCCCATTTGGTCAAAACCTGCGCTGGTGTTGATGATGGTCTGGGGCTGCGGAGGCTCGATCATCCTTTATCTGGCCGGGCTGCAGGATGTCCCTGTCTCGCTGTACGAATCCGCGTCGCTGGACGGCGCGAACTTTTTCCAGCGGACCATTCACATCACCATCCCTATGATTTCCCCTGTCATTCTCTACAACGTCGTCACCGGCGTCATCGGCGTCATGCAGTGGTTCGCGGAGCCACTGGTCATGACTGAAGGCGGGCCTGACAGTTCTACCATGTTCTATTCGCTCAACCTCTACCAAAACGCATTCCAGTTCTTCAAAATGGGCTACGCATCGGCAATGGCCTGGTTCATGCTGATCATCGCGCTGTTCATCATCTGGATGCTGTTCAAAGGCTTGAACAGGTTCTCACAGCAATAAATCATTTTTAGGAGGTACATCCATGTCCGCTCCCCTGCTTGGCACCCATGTGGTCACCCAAATCGGTCTCCTGGTCAATGACATCGAAAAAACCAGTGCGGAATACGCGAAGTTCCTTGGCGTCCAGGTTCCCCAGTACATCGTCACGGATATCGAATCGGTTGCCCAGACGAAATATCTGGGCAAGCCCTCACAGGCCCGCGCTAAACTGGCCTTTTTCCATGTCGGTCCCGATGTGGATATCGAACTCATTGAGCCGGACCACGAGCCTTCCACCTGGCGGCACGACCTGGACCAGAATGGCGAAGGCTTCCACCACATCGCTTTTGTCATCAAAGGCATGAAAGACAAGATCCACACGCTGGAAGAAAACGGCATCCCCCTGCTGCAGACCGGGGAATACACGGGCGGGCGCTATGCCTACCTGGACGCGACGAAATCCCTGAAGCTGGTCCTTGAACTGCTGGAAAACGACTGAAAAAGGCTTTACAATCATCGCAGCGCCGAAGAGGCGCTGTTTTCAGTATGCGGCAACTGAAGCCGTGAAAATGAATGCATGTCAAGGAGTCCTTGAAAACACAGCGATTTGATTTATGAGGCATAGCTTACTTGTATATTGGCTCGTCAAGCGTATTGCCGACAATATCATATCCCTTCATTTTTATTTTGCGCACTTTTTAATCATTCTCTTGCTTGACAGAATAAAATACAAATTATACAATACTCCCGGTTAACAAGCACAGGAAAAGAGCTGTCGAATATGAAAGCAAGCCGCGAACGCCTCATTGCGCAGCTGACAGAGCAGCTGCCCGCCATCCGGGCGAGGCTGGAACTGTCCCAGGAAGAGCTGGCCTTCCGGGTCGGCATTTCCCGCCAGACCGTTTCTCTCATTGAAACTCACAAGCAAACCATGACCTGGGTCACCTTCATGGCGATGCTCGCGCTGTTTGAGAACAACAGGGAATCCTTAAGCCAGTTATCGCTGACCGGCTTTTTTGACAGCGGGGATTTTGCAGTTTGCCTGACAATCAACAGACAGGAGGGGAAGCAGAATGGCTGACCTGGTTCAAATCATCAAATATGAGGGGGATAATACCACCTTCATCTGGAAGCATCCCATCGAGGACTTCAACACGGGCACGCAGCTGGTCGTTCACGAATCGCAGGAAGCGATCTTCTATATGAACGGCCAGGCGCTGGACATCTTCGGCCCGGGCCGGCACGAACTGGAGAGCCAGAACATCCCGCTGATCGGTAGGTTCTACCGGCGGGCGACTGACGACAAGACGCCCTTCCATTGTGAGGTCTACTTCATCAACAAGACGGAACAGATGGCCATCAAGTGGGGGACCGACAGCAAGATCGAGTATGTGGAACCCACCTACAAATTCCCGCTGAAGATCGGCGCGAGCGGAGAAATGAGCCTGCTGGCGGAGGACGGCCGCAAGCTGCTGGTCAAGCTGGTGGGCACGGAACGCAACCTGACCCAGGCCAGCCTGGTGGTCAAGTTCCGCGGCATCCTGATGACCCGGGTCAAGACCTACCTGGCCAACCTCATCCGGGAGAAGGCCATCAACATCTTCTCCATTGACGAGCACCTCACGGACATGTCGGAATCCCTGCATGAATTGCTGGCGCCTGATTTCGCCGATTACGGCGTCAATCTGGCAAAGTTCTGGCTGATGAACATCGTCAAGCCGGAGGAAGACCGCAGCTATCAGAAGTTCAAGGAGCTGCACTTCCGCCAATATGCCGACGTGGCCGAGGCGCAGCTCCGCCAGCAGGTGGGCGTCATTGAGCAGCAGACCCAGGCGCAGCGCATGGTCATTGAGGCGCAGGGCATCGCCCAGAAACGTGCCATGGAAGGCTTCACCTACCAGGAGGAACGCGGTTTTGATGTGGCTCAGCGCGTTGCCTCAAACGAAGCCGTCGGCCAGATGAGCAACCTGGGCATCGGACTGGGCGTGATTTCGGGCGTCGGCGGAACGATTGGCGGGGCGGTGGGCGGCATGATGCAGAATACCCTGGGCAATCTCTCAAACGCGGGTGCGCCCAATCAAGCGGTTCAAGCCGTGTGCCTTGGCTGTAATAATATCCTCCCGCAAGGAGCTAAGTTCTGCCTCAGCTGCGGCAAGAAAGTCGAACTGGCAACTTTCGGTGAGACGGTGTGCCCGGCTTGCGGCAAAACAAGCCCGAAAGGCAAATTCTGCGCAGAGTGCGGCGCGCCGCTCAAAACCGCCTGCTCCAGTTGCGGCAAGGAAGTGCCGCAGGGCGCGAAGTTCTGCCCGGACTGCGGACAGCCGCAATAAGAGGAGGAGAAACCCATGAAAAAGCAATATGTTCTGATTCTTGGTGTTCTGTTGGCGACGCTGGCCGCGCTGCTCTTCGTGCTCCTGCCGGTTACGGCCAACCTGATTGTCGCCTATGCGTTCTGGCTGATAGGCATCGCATTCTTGATCCTCAGCGTGTACGCGCTGGGCGCCAAAGGCAAGAGCCTCATCATGGAACTGCCCCTGTTCTTCAAGGCGCGAACCTATCTGCTCCTGACAGCGGTCATCTCAGTTATTGTGTTGTTGCTGGGGAACCTGGGTGTATTCACGCTGCCTGTTGCGCTTCACGTCATCGCACAGGTTGCGGCACTGCTCGTGATCGGGATTCAGGTGACCCAGCTGAACCTGGGGAAATCACATATTGAAGCGGTTGGCGCGAAGGCGGCGGACGCCCGGAACACCTTGATGAACCTGGTCGCGGATGTCAACGCATTGAAAAGCAGATTAGACGAACTGCCGGGCGATGTCCGTCCAAAGGTTAAGAAAGCGATTGATGATGTATCAAACGCCCTTCGTTATTCCGACTCCGTCGGCGCCAAATCAGTCAATGAACTGGACGGTAAAATTGCCGCAGGTGTTGCTGAACTGGGCAGACTGGTGGCGGCAAAACAGGCGGACGAGATCCTCAACAAAGCCAAAGCGCTGCTCGCGGATATCAGGGAACGCAACGAGCGCAACCGTAACGCCAAGGGCTGAGCCTGCACAACGCATCAAAGAATTGCTAAGGGAGAAACAGCATGACCATCATCAAGTGCAAAATGTGCGGCGGGGACATCCAGAGAGCAGGAGATCAAGCCTACGGCACCTGCGACAGCTGCGGGAGCACGATGACCTTCCCCAAGGTGTCGGACGAGCAGCGGGCCAACCTGTTCAACCGCGCCAACCACTTCCGCAGGCAGGGGGAGTTCGACAAGGCGGTCGCCGCCTACGAGAGCATCCTTAACCAGGATGACACTGATTCTGAAGCGCACTGGGGCGTGGTGCTCAGCCGCTACGGCATCGAGTATGTGGAGGATCCCGCCAGTCATGAGCGCGTGCCCACCTGCCACCGGGTTCAGATGGACAGCGTCCTGAACGATGCGGACTACCTCGCGGCCCTGGAGCACGCGCCTGACGGTTACAGCCGGAGCCTCTACGAGGAGGAAGCCAAGCGCATAGCCGACATCCAGAAAAGTATCCTGGCGTTGTCCGCTCAGGAAAAGCCCTATGATGTGTTCATCTGCTATAAGGAGACCACCGACGGTGGCACGCGCACGCCCGACAGCGCGTTGGCGCAGGAGGTCTATTATCAGCTGGCGCAGGAGGGCTACAAGGTCTTCTTTTCCCGCATCACGCTGGAAGACAAGCTGGGCCGGCAGTACGAGCCCTACATCTTCGCCGCGCTCAACTCGGCGAAGGTGATGGTGGTCATTGGCACACAGGCGGAATACTTCAACGCCGTCTGGGTGAGGAACGAATGGAGCCGGTTCCTGACGCTGATGAAGAAGGACAGGAGCAAGCTGCTCATCCCCTGCTACAAGGGAATGGACGCCTATGACCTGCCGGAGGCCCTGTCCATGCTGCAGAGCCAGGACATGGGCAAGATCGGCTTTATCCAGGATTTGGTGCGGGGCATCAAGAAAGTGGTGGACGCGGGCAAGGCGAAGCCGGGCGCGGAAGCTGCGTCAAAGCCCACAGAGACTGTGGCGGTGCCGGGCGTGCAGTCATTGCTGACGCGCGCGCAGCTCTTCCTGGAGGACGGGGACTTCAAGAGCGCGGCTGAGTATGCTGACAAGGTGTTGGACATCGATCCCAAATACGCGCCTGCCTATATCGTCCGGCTGCAAGCAGCCCTAAGCTTGAAGAGTGAGAATGAACTAGGCAATGCCACAACCTCGCTGGAGCAGTATGGTGATTTCCAGAAGGCGGTGCGCTTCGCCGACAGCAGGCTGAAGCCGGTCTACCTGGGCTACAATCAACGCATCCTGGACCGGCTGGAGGAGGAGCGCAGGGAAGGCGTCTATCAGACGGCGAACAAGCGGTATCGCGAGGCGTCTGACGAGGCGGGCTACAGGCAGGCAGCCGGGACTTTCCGATCCATTCCCGGATATAAAGACGCGGATGAACGCGCGCTGGCCAGCCAGGCCAAAGCAGAGGAAGCGCGGCTAGCCAAACTGAAGCATGAGGAAGAGGAGCGCGCCGAGCGAAGCCGCCGGGAAGCGGAACAGGCAGCCCAGGCGGAGCGCGAACGCATCGCGGACGAGAAGCGGCGCGCGAAAAACAAGCGGATGGCGATGGTCATCACCCTGCTCGTCCTGGCGGCGGCCGGGATTGTCCTGCTCCTCACGCAGGTGGTCATCCCCCGCGGAAACTATCAAAAGGCCATGGACCTGCTGAACAGCAAGCAGTACGACCAGGCGGCGGCTGCGTTTGAGGCGCTGAGCGGGTATTCCGACAGTAAGAGGATGGTGCAGGAGTCCGTCTACCGCAAGGCGAAAGCGCTCCAAGTGAACGGGCGCTTCGATGAAGCCATCACGCTGTTCGGTGGCCTGGGTGGCTATCAGGACAGTGTGAGCATCTTGAACCAGGTCAAGGCGGACAAGTTGTTCGTGGCAAAGGACTATATGGGAGCGTATCTGATCTACGCCTTGCTGGAACCGGCCTACCGGACACATGAGGCGGACTATGCGCGGATGTACCAGGACGCGATGTACCATTTGAACAACAAGAATTACGACCAAGCGGCAGCGGCGTTCTTGTCGCTGGGGGCATACTCCG
>CAZPBJ010000003.1:75029-103983 GCA_964584685.1 uncultured Christensenella sp.
ACGACCAAGCGGCAGCGGCGTTCTTGTCGCTGGGGGCATACTCCGACAGCGCGGAAAAGGCGCAGCAATCCATTTATCAGAAGGGAACCGACTTACTGGCGAACAAGAATTACGACCAAGCGGCAGCGGCGTTCTTGTCGCTGGGGGCATACTCCGACAGCGCGGAGATGGTCAAGGAAAGCGCTTACCGGAAAGGCAAGGCGCTGGCAGCTTCGCAACGTTATGCGGAAGCTGCCGCGATCCTTATCGGGATAAAAGATTATAAGGACACCGCTTCCCTCCTCGCAGGCAACGCGGGACTATCCTCTGCTGCTGCTGCTGCTGTGCTGGAGCGCAAGTTCACTGTCGGGAATATCGTCACCTTCGGGCGCTACGAGCAGGACAACAGCACGGCCAACGGCAAAGAGCCCATCCGCTGGCGGGTGCTGAAGCGGGAGGGTCAGAAAGCGCTGCTCCTATCCGAGAAGAATCTGGATCAGGAGCCCTATAACACGGCCTACACGTCCGTAACCTGGGAGACCTGCACGCTGCGGGCCTGGCTGAACGGCACCTTCCTGACTTCTGCCTTCACGCCTGCGGAGCAGGGGGCCATCCTGACCACGACTGTGAAGAACGAGGACAATCCACAATACAACACGGACGGGGGCAACTCCACGCAGGACCGGGTGTTCCTGCTGAGCATCGAGGAAGCGGAATCCCTGTTCCAGAGTGATGCTGACCGGAAGGCAGGGAACACCCCTTACGCGAAGGCGCAGGGTGCGTATGACAACGGCGGCTTTGGCCGGTGGTGGCTCTGTTCGCCCGGCTTCGATCAGAGCTACGCCGCCTACGTGAGCACCGGCGGCTCCGTCATTCGCATCGGCAACTTCGTCAGCAACGACTACAACGCCGTTCGCCCCGCTTGTTGGCTCGATCTGACATCCGGCATCGTCACATCTGAGGCGCCGTAGGCGCCATCTGCCTGTCCGCAGGCAGGCCTTCCCGCCCGCAGGCGGGGTACGATTTTTTAGAAACCGAGGGGCGGGTGAGGAGACATGGCCCGGCAGAGCGACCTGACGGTCATCACCAAGGCGAAGGAACTGTGCGGCTACATCATGACAGTAACGCAGAAGTCGCCCAAGCAGTTCCGCTTCTCCCTGGTGGGCCGCCTGCAGGGCTACGCGCTGGACATCGTCGCCAGCCTCTACCGCGCCAACGAGGTCTACCTCTCCAGTCCGGATGCTACGCAGAAGGCGCGGGAGCGCCTGGACCACCAGCACGAAGCGCTCACCAGCGCTAAATTGCTGGGTTACGTGGCCCAGCTGTCCATGGAGCAGGGAGCCATCCTGCCCAAACAGCTGGAAGTGATCGCGCGCCTGCTGCTGGATACGCAGAACCTTTGCGGCGCCTGGATCACCAGCGACAGGAAGAGACTTCCGCCGTGAGGCGATTGTCCGGGGAGGGTCTGGCAAGGGCCGGCTGGTGGTGGCTCCGTTCGCCCGGCAACAATCAGAACAACGCCGCCAACGTGAACACCGACGGCTCCGTCAACCGCAACGGCAACAACGTCAGCAACGACAACAACGCCGTTCGCCCCGCATTTCCCCAGATGCCTGAAACCCAGCCCGATGCCGGGCGGTCCGCGCAGGGGGAAAAGGCAGGCCCTTCCCTTTCGCGAGGGGGAACCCTCCGGAAAAACAGAGACCGGCAGCGCGGGGGACGCCGCGGCTTTCCCCGCCTTGGCGGCGCGTGCGCATGCAGGAGCGCGCCGCCCTGTCCGGCGAAGGAACCCGGATGAACGACTACGAAGCGCTCTGCGAGTTTCAGAACCTGTACAAGGCCCATCTGCGGGCGCGCAAGGGCAAGCGCGGCACCGCGGAGTGCATTGCCTTTGAGATGGAGCTGCCCCAGAACCTCAGCCGCCTGCAGGAGGAGCTGAGGGGCCGGACCTACCGGCTGTCGGGCTACTACAGCTTTGAGGTGTTCGACCCCAAGCGGCGCACCATCCACGCGCTGCACTACCGCGACCGCGTGGTGCAGCACTGCCTGTGCGACGAAGTGCTAGCGCCTGTCCTTGAGAAGCGTCTCATCTTTGACAATGCGGCCTGCAGAAAGGGCAAAGGCACGGATTTCGCCAGAGCGCGGCTGTCCGGCTTCCTACGCGGGCATTTCAAGCAGCATGGCACGCAAGGGTACTTCCTCAAGTGCGACGTGCGCAAATTCTTTGACAACATCGACCATGACGTGCTGAAGGGAATGCTGGGAAAGCTGCCCCTCGCGCCGGACACTCTCGCCCTGCTGCACCATGTCATCAACAGCTACCACACCGGAGAAGGCAAAGGCATCCCCCTGGGCAACCAGACCAGCCAGTGGTTCGCGCTTTACTACCTGGATGGCCTGGACCGCCTGGTGAAGGAGATACTACGCGTCAGGCACTACACGCGCTACAGTGATGACTGCATATTGATCCATCATGATAAGGCATCGCTTCTGAAGTGCCTTGATGCGATGAGGGAGTACCTGAGCACTGAGCTGCTGCTTGAGTTCAACGAGAAAACCCAAATCTCACCCA
Source organism: uncultured Christensenella sp. (assembly GCA_964584685.1). Taxonomy (GTDB): domain Bacteria; phylum Bacillota; class Clostridia; order Christensenellales; family Aristaeellaceae; genus UBA1038. The sequence goes on from CAZPBJ010000003.1 coordinate 77,581, forward strand.
TCAAATCCGGGGTCGGGTATCTGGGCTTCAGGTTTTTCCTGACTGATTCGGGGAAGGTCGTCCGAAAACTTAAAACGCAGACGAAACTGCGATTCAAGCGTAAATTTTTAAGGATGCAGGAGGGGTATGCGATAAGGCAGGCGGGTTACGACGGGATTAAACAAGTGCTATGCAGTTACCGTGCTTATCTATTAAAAGGGCATTGTTGGCATTTGCTGGGGCATGCGCTGAGAAGTTTTGTGCTTGTTAAGGAGCAGGTGTGACATGGAAATCTTTCAATTCGCGACAAACAGTATCCCAAGATTAATAGAGCCATAATGTCATGTTTCAATCAACAAGCCGATTGGACGATTGCATTTGTGGATTAATGACAGGAAGTATCCTGAAGGACACATCCCCATAACACTCTTCGGGGGTACGGGGCGCTTCTGGCCCAGAAGCGGCCCCGTCGTCGCCCCGTTACCCCGTCCATCCGTCCCTCCCATACACACCCAGTACATCAAGCCTATGGTGCCCTTCCGCCTTTTCGGGGTATACTGTCTTTGTCCACCAATACCCGGTCTGTACCGGAAAGGAAGTGCGCCTTGTTCAAGAACAGCGAAAGAGACACAAGCCAGTCCCTGCTGATGATGATATTCGGCGGGACGGGTGATCTGACCCACCGCAAGCTGCTGCCGGCGCTTTATCATCTGCTGGCCGACGATCGCTTGCCGCGGGAGACCTCCATCATCTGCATTGGGCGCAAGGCCAAGGACGATGAGACATACCGGCAGGAGGCGCGCAAGTCCATCGCGACGTTTTCGCGCACCGGGGTGGACGAGGCGCATCTGGCCAACTTTTTGAGCCATGTGCATTACAGGCAGATGGAATTTATCGCCGAGCCGCAGAGCTATCGGGGCCTGCAGGAATGGCTGACGCAAAACGAAGCGCTGTACAAGGCGCCGGCGGTGCGGCTGTTCTTTCTGGCGGTCGCGCCCGAGCACTTCGGGCCGGTTGTGCAGCATTTGAATGAGCACCGCCTGGCAGAAAAGGGCAACCCGGCGCACCGCGTGATGATAGAGAAGCCCTTTGGCCAGGACCTGGCGACGGCGCGGGCGCTCAACGAGACGATCTCCCAAGCGCTGGAGGAGAGGCAGGTCTACCGCATCGATCACTACCTGGGCAAGGAAATGATCCGCAATATCCTGGCCATTCGCTTTGGCAACTCGCTGTTTGAGCCGCTGTGGAACCACCACTACATCGACAATATCCAGATCACGTCCACCGAGACGCTGGGCGTGGAAAGCCGCGGCGACTACTACGAGCAGTCGGGGATATTGAAGGACATGCTGCAAAATCACCTGCTGCAGATGCTGGCCTTGATCACGATGGAGCCGCCGGTTGACCTGATGCCCGAGTCGGTGCGCGATGAGAAGGTCAAGGCCCTGCGCTCGCTGCGCCGCTTTGACCGGGTGGACGCCTGCGGGGGCGTGGTGATGGGGCAGTACGACAAGGGGATCGTCAAAGGCGCGGAGGTGCCCGCCTACCGCGGGGAGGACAAGGTGGATCCCGCTTCCGCCATTCCCACCTATATCGCCCTGCAGGCCAGCGTGGACAACTTCCGCTGGGGCGGCGTGCCCATCTATATCCGCGCGGGCAAGCGCCTGGACAAGAGCCGCACGCAGATCGTCATTGAGTTCAAACGCCTGGCAGGCGTCAACTATTACACCGAGTTTGAGGGCCAGCCGCCCAACCTGCTGGTCATCCAGGTGCAGCCCGCCGAGGGCATGTATTTCCAGATCAACGCCAAGCGCCCCGGCAACGAGTTCCAAATGGAGCGCGTGGAGCTGAACTATTCCCAGTCAAACCGCTACCAGGGCAACGTGCCCGAGGCTTATGAGCAGCTGATATTGGAAGCGCTGCGCGCCAACTCGTCGCTTTTCACCCGCTGGGACGAACTGGAGCACTCCTGGCGCTTCATCGAGGGCCTGGAGCGCAACTGCAATCAGCACGTCAGCCGGTTCCCCAACTATCCCGCGGGGTCCCGCGGGCCGGAAGCCGCCGACCGGATGCTGCGGATGGACGGCCGCCACTGGTGGGAGATAGAGGCAGGCAGCTAAACTCGGAATGATCACTATATGAGGGGGAATCTGTATGCGAATCATCGACATATCCATGACCATCCGCGGCGACATGCCCGTCTACCACAACGCCGTGGAGAAACGGCCCCGGCATACCGTGGAGCGCCGCATCCCGCCCGACAGCATCAATGAATCCGCGCTGGCCATCAACCTGCATACCGGCACGCACCTGGATTCGCCCTTCCACATGATCAAGGGCGGATGGGCCACCGAGTACCTGCCCCTTGAGCGGCTCGTTACGCCCTGCCGGGTGCTGGACCTGACACGCGTGGACAAGGGAATTACTCGGGCCGACCTGGAAGGCTTTGGGATCGGGAAGGGTGAGTTTCTGCTGTTCAAGACAAGCAATTCCGCGCATGACGTGTGGCGGGAAGATTTTGTGTATCTGGAGAAGAGCGGGGCGGAGTACCTGGCCGGGCTGGAGATCAGCGGGGTCGGCACCGATTCGCTTGGCATTGAGCGCGCGCAGCCCGGGCATGAGACGCATATCGCGCTGCTGGAGAAAGAGATCATCATTTTGGAGGGGCTCAGGCTGGCGCACGTGGAAGCGGGGAACTATCTGCTGATCGCCCTGCCGGTGAAGATAGCCGACGCTGACGGCGCGCCCACACGGGCCGTGCTGGTCGAGGGGGAACTGCCAAAGGTTTGACGGGGGGACAATAAAAGACAGCGTCGCGAACCGCAAAGATTCGCTTCGCTGTCTTGAAGATCATTATGTCGGGGGTCAACAAGGGGATAAGGGGTGCCTGCAAGCTCAATCGTCGCCAGACCGCGTTCGTAGGAACTCACTTGTCTGACTCGTTTCGCTTGACTCCTCCACCTGCCTTCATCGCCCACAGGGCGCGGCAGATTTCGTCCTCCCTTGACCCATCTCTTAATCCATGCGTGCAGGTAGCTGCAGGCCGTTCAGCGGCGGGCGCATGAAAAAGTAAGGCGCGGACCACAGCAAGGCGACCAGGCACAATCCGCCCATCGCAAGGAAGCCGCCCGCCGAGCCGCCGGTCAAACCTGCGACTAACCCGCCGCAGAATGTCCCGAATACCCTTGCCAACCCATACCCCACCACCGCCAGCAGCATCTGCCCGCCGCTTTTCAGCTCATCGGGCACCGTCTCATTGACATATTTGGCCATGCTCACCATGATCACGATGAACCCGCCACCGTGCAGTACCTGGCTGGCCAGCAGCCAGCCCGGGCTCTCCGCCAGGCCGATGATCAAAAACCTCACCGTCAGCAGCCCCGCCGATATCACCATCAGCCGCCCCACGCCCAGACGCTTGTACAGCTTGTCGGCAAACAGCAAAAACGGCAGCTCGCATAAGGCCGATATCGCGTATCCCAGCCCCAGCATTCCCGCCGTACCTCCCGGCAGCCCGGTGAAGTGTATCGAAAAATAGCTGTAGTAATAGCCCATCGCCAGCATCAGCACCGTGACCAGCGCCAGCAGCGGCACCATCGCTTCCACCTGCAGGATCCTGCGCATCGGCACCTTTTGCTGCCCCCGCTGATGCCCCGGCGTCTTTGGGAACACCCGCACCGCCGCCAGCAGCAAGCCCAGGAAAATCATCGTCGCCCAGGGCACCAGATGATAGCGCCCCTCAAAATAGCCCGCCAGCAGCAGGTTGGTCAGCGCGAATCCAAGGCTTCCCATCAGCCGCACCGGCCCAAACGCCGCCCGCTTTTTTTGCAGCGCCTCCAGCACGATCGCGTCGCTCATCGGCGATACCGGCGTAAAAAACACCGCGAATACGCAGGTGATCAGCATCAGCCAGGCAAATCTATGGGAGACCTGCAGCAGCGCCATGAACCCCATCGCGCCCAGCAGCATGATCTCCAGCGCCCTGTTGCGCAGCTTCAGCCTGTCAGCAACCATTCCCCACAGCGGCTGCGCCACCAGCGCCACCATTGGCACCGACACCAATAGAAACATCATCTCCAGGCTGTTTGACGCCACGCCGACGCTTTGGAAATACTTGGGGATCAGCCCCTGGTAGATCCCCAGCGCCGAATAATACAGCGCGATGGGCAGCCCGTAGCGCCAGGGGTACTCCGTGCCCCGGCCCGTCACCCGCGTGCCTCCCGGGCCTCAAGATCCTTGATCTGGTTAACGCGGCGCGAGTGCCGCTCTCCCTCAAACCTTGCCGTCACAAAGCTGCGCACGATCAGTCTGGCGTACTCCGTACCCAGCACCCTGGCCCCCAGCGCCAGCATATTGGCGTCGTTGTGCCGCCTGGCCATCATGGCCGAATACACCTCAGACACCATCGCGCAGCGGATGCCATGCACCTTGTTGGCCGCCAGCCCTATCCCCACCCCCGTGCCGCAGATGACGATGCCCAGGTCGCAGCGGCCGTCCGCCACCGCGCGCGCCGCCAGCTCGCCCTGTATGGGATAGTCGCAGCTGCCCGTGCTGTTGGTGCCCAGGTCAAGGTATTCAAGCCCCAGCTCGGTCAGTTCTTCGATGACCGCCCTTTTCAGCTCCAGCCCCGTATGGTCATTGCCTATCGCGATCATGGCTTTGCCTCCCCGTCGGTTCAATTGCTCAATTCATTCTACTCAGGCGGACGGGGGATTGCAAGGGAGGCAACATATACTTGACGCTTTGACATATTTAGGATAAAATGCGATTGAATCGAATAATATCCTAAAATGGAGGGAATATGAACTACATCAAGCGCGATCTGGAGCGGAAAGTCCTGGATGTTTCCCGGGAGTATGCCTGCCTGCTGCTCACCGGCCCGCGCCAGGTGGGCAAGACCACGCTGTTGAAACGCTTGACCGGCCCGCAGCGCGGTTATGTCACGCTGGATGACCTGGCAGAGCGGAATCTGGCAAAGCGTGATCCCGCGCTGTTCTTTCAGCTGCATCCCCTGCCCCTGCTGATTGACGAGGTGCAGTACGCGCCTGAACTGTTCTCCCATATCAAGATCATGGTGGATGCGGGCGCGCCGGCGGGCTCGGTCTGGATGACCGGCTCGCAGGCCTTCCGACTGATGGAGCTTGCCCGGGAATCCCTGGCCGGGAGGATGGCTATCCTGCATATGACGCCGCTGTCACAGCATGAAGTATTCGGATCGGGCGAAAACGAGCCTTTCACGGTGAATCTAATGGCTTTGCAGGCGCGCACCGCCTTGAGAAAGCCCGCTGACCTGCTGGGGATATATGAGCGAATCTGGAAAGGCGCCATGCCGGGCCTGGTGAGCGGCAAGTATTCCGACAGGGATATATTTTGCTCAAGTTACCTGGAGACCTATGTACAGCGCGACCTCAGCGACCTGCTGGAGCCTGTTGACAAACTCCTCTTTTACGATTTTGTCCGCGCCGCGGCAAGCAGAGCCGGGCAGATGCTCAATGTGCACGACATAGCCGGCGATATCGGCGTATCCGATGAAACCGCCAAACGCTGGCTGAGGGCGCTTGAAGCGTCGGAAATCATCTTCTACCTGCGACCTTATGCCAACAACCTCATCAAGCGCACCGTCAAGGCGCCCAAGCTGTATTTCTTTGATACGGGCCTTATCGCTTACCTGACCCGCTATTCCTCACCGGAAATCCTTGCGTCCGGCGCGATCAGCGGAGCCATCCTTGAAAACTACGCTGTTTGCGAGATTATTAAAACATGGCGCAACGCCGCCAGGGATTGCCCCTTGTGGTATTACCGCGACAGCAATCAAAAAGAGATCGACCTGATCATGGAAGACGAGGGCAGGCTGTTTCCCTTGGAGATCAAGCGCAGTGTCAACCCCGGCACAGAGCTGACGCGCGCCTTCAAGGTCCTGGACAAAAGCGCATTGCCGCGCGGTGAAGGCGCCGTGCTTTGCATGCGGCCCGAGCTGTCCGCCATTGACGCCATGCACTACATCGTACCCATCTGGATGATATAGCGGGGAAAGCGTTTTTCTTATTGCCGCGCCAGTCCCAGGTTGAACAGCCTGCCCATGTCCATCCAGGCCTGGTTGCGGGTGCGGCAGTTGAGCACAATCGCCAGCAGCAGCTTGCCCTCCCGGTACGCGCAGCCCGCGTAGCAGAAGCCCGACAGGCGCGTATATCCCGATTTGATGCCCAGCGCGCCTTCATAATAGTAGGCGGACAAGGGATCAAACAGGTCGGTGCCGACCTTGATCTCCAGCGCAGGGCGAAGTTTGGTGGGCGCCATGGTGTAGCTGAGGGCAGTGACGACAGCGCGGAAGCGCGCGTCCCCCATCGCCGCGTACGCCAGGTGCGCCAGGTCGCGCGCGGTGGTGTAATGCCCCGGGTCATGGTAGCCATGCGGGTTGACGAAATGCGTGCCCCACATCCCCAGCGCCTGCGCCCGGGCGTTCATCTCCCCGACAAAGGCTTCCACCGAGCCCGAACACAGCACCGCCACCGCTGCGGCCGCGTCATTGCCGCTGCGCAGCATCAGCCCGTACAGCAAGTCCTGAAAAATCATCCGCTCGCCGGGCTTCACCGGCACCAGGGAGGAATCCTTGGGCACATCGGCCGCTTCCTTTGGGATGGTCACCATCCGGTCAAGCGGGATCTTGTCCAGGGCGATCAGCAGCGTCATGATCTTGGTCGTGCTGGCGGGGTAAAGCTGTTTGTCCGCGTCTTTCTCAAGCAGGGTCAAACCGCTTTGCATATCGATGAGAAGGGCGGCTTTGGCGTAGAGATCGTCGGCTGTGAGCGCGCCCGGCATGGCATCATCAAAGGTCTGCGGCACGCGTATACCCAGGCCTGCCAGGTCGCTTGCCAGGGCTGTCCGGGTCACATGGTCAGCAATGCCGCTCAGCTGGGCGCCGGAGACCCTGCTGTCAAGCAGGATCTGCTGAAAAGCCAGCACCGCCTGCCGCGTCTTGTCACCATAGACGCCGTCGGGCAGTTCATCCAGGAAGCGCAGGTCGTACAACCTGGTCTGCAGGTCGCCGACCCGCCTGCCGCTGTCGCCGGGCTTCAGGTCAAGCAGGCCGCTCATCGCTTCGTCGCTGTATATCAGCAGCAGGGTCTGCGGGCCGGCAACGCCGTCAGCTTGCAGCGCGCTGCCGCGGCTGATCAGGTATTCCTGCGCCGCCAGCACCGCGGCCCCGGTCTTTGCGCCGTAAATGCCGTCCACTGCGCTTTTAAACAGTCCCAGCTCGGTCAGGCGGTTTTGCAGTGCGCGAACATGCTGGCCCGTGCTGCCTGGTCCAAGCACCTCCGGGGTGGTGCCGGCAAGCGCCGGGATGGCAAACAGAAGGCAAATCACTAAAAACAAACAAAGCGGTCTTTTCGGCATTCGGCACTCCTTTCATCGGCTATACAACGCACAGGTGAGGCTGTTTCCTGCACAGGGGATGATACCGATGCCTTTGCGGTGTGTCAACGCTGTATGTGATTTATCATCAAGGCAATCGCTTACAGGAGTGAACATTGGTTCAAGGCCTTGCGCAGCAAGGGTTACCTTGCCATCCGGCGCCCGGGAGCGCAGCGACAGCCGGATGACCCATAGTACCTCATCCGGTCAAGGAATATGCCACAGCATGTTCCTTGAGCGAAGCGAAGCGCCGCATAAATGCAATGTAAAAACATTATTTGCTTGACAAGCGGGGATGCCATGCATATCATGCAGTCAAGTGCATAGTTCCTAAGGATTAGGATAGAGGTGTGGATACATCAGTACCAAGGCGGAGCCCGCGGGGGGCGAGGATGCCCTGGGAAAGGGGAACCACCGAAACCGGCGCCGCCGCAGGCGCCAGGTTGGGGAGCGGGAGAATATGCCGCCCACTGTCACAGCACCGCTGTGGAGCGCTATCTGCCAAAGCTGTTTGATTCTTCATGAATGGGCGGCGAAGCATAGCAGCTTCGCCGCCCATCGCGCATCCGCTATAAAATGAGGAGGGAAAACCAATGAAAAAGTTCTGGATCGTGCTTATCCTGGTGCTGGCGCTGGCAACAGGCGCCGCTGCCGAGACCCTGAAGGTTGGTATGGAATGCAACTACGCGCCTTTCAACTGGACACAGACAGAGGCGTCAGACCTTGCCGTCGCGCTGCCTGCGGGCGGCTACGCCGACGGTTATGACGTGCAGATCGCAAAGCTCATCGCCAAGGAATTGGGCATGGACCTTGAGATCGTCAAGACCGAGTGGGACGGACTGCCCCTGGCCCTGACCAGCGGCAAGATCGACGCCATCATCGCCGGCATGAGCCCGACAGCCGAGCGCAAGCAGGTCATCGACTTCACAGAGCCCTACTACGCCAGCGACCTGGTGGTCGTGGTGCAAAAGGACAGCCCCTATGCCGCCGCCAAGTCCCTGGCCGAGCTGAGCGGCGCCAAGATCACCGGGCAGCTAAACACCTTCCACTACAGCGTGATCGACCAAATCCCCGGCGTGGAAAAGCTGACCGCCCTGGAGACCTTCCCCGCGATGACGGTTGCCCTTTCCTCCGGGCGCATCGACGGCTATGTGTCCGAGCGTCCCGGCGCGGTGTCGGCCGTTGCCGCCAACCCCAACCTGAGTTTCACTGTGTTTGACGAAGGCAAAGGTTTCGAAGTGGATCCCGAGAACATCACCGTTGCCGTTGGCGTGCAAAAGGGCAGCCCGCTGCTGGAAAAGATCAACGCCATCCTGGCCGGCATCGACGAAGCGGCGCGTATCCAGATCATGGACGACGCCGTGCTGAGGCAGCCGCTTAACCAGTAATACCAAAGAACAGGAGGTTGATGGATGCCCACAACTTTCTTCGCATGGGTAGGTTTTCTCCTGGAAAAGTACTGGCCCCTCTTTTTAAGCGGGGCCGGTACTACCCTGTTGATCGCCCTGACGGGCACAGTGATGGGTTTCCTGATCGGCCTGCTGGTGGCCATCCTGCGCACGGTAGAGCTGAGCTACACAGCGGGGGCGGTCAAGCGCGGGGTGCTGGCGGCGGCCAAATGGCTGATGACGGCCTATATCGAGATATTCCGAGGCACGCCCATGATCGTGCAGGCGATGGTGGTATATTACGGCGCGCTGCAGTACCTGAACCTGGATATCCCGGCGCTGGTGGCGGCGCTGCTGGTGGTCTCCATCAACACAGGCGCCTACATGGCGGAGATCGTGCGCGGGGGCATCATGTCCATTGCGGTCGGGCAAAAGGAAGCGGCGACAGCCATTGGCATGTCGCACTGGCAGAGGATGACCAGCGTCATCCTGCCCCAGGCGATCCGCAACATCCTGCCCTCGGTGGGCAACGAGCTGGTGGTCAACATCAAGGATTCCAGCGTGCTCAACGTGATTGCGGTGACGGAGCTGTACTTCACTTCAAAGTCGGCGGCGGGCACTTACTGGCGCTACTTTGAGGTGTTCTTCATCACGGCAGTGATCTACTTCATCCTGACGTTCACCACCACGCGCCTGCTGAGGTTGGTGGAAAAGAAGATGTCGGGACGCGACAGCTATACGGTTTACGGCAGCCAGACGGATGTGGCCTCCGAGATCAAAGTGCCAAGGCAGGGGGCGCGCAATGGCTGAGATACTGAGGATCGAAGGGCTGCGCAAAAGCTTCGGCGCCAATGAAGTGCTGCGCGGCATTGACATGCAGGTGGACAAAAGCGAGGTGCTGTGCATCATCGGGCCTTCGGGTTCGGGCAAGAGCACGCTGCTGCGGTGCGTCAACCTGCTGGAGCGGCCAAACAGCGGCAGGATCCTGCTGAACGGGGAAGACGTGCTGGGTTTGCCGCAGGGCAGCTTCCACGCGCGGGTGGGCATGGTGTTCCAGCAGTTCAACCTGTTTGAGAATATGTCCGCGCTGGGCAACTGCGTGGTGGGCCAGCGCAAGGTACTGGGCCGCAGCCAGGCGCAAAGCGAGGAGAAGGGCAAATTCTACCTGGAGAAGGTGGGGATGCTGCCCTACAGGGACGCGAGGCCGGCTCAGCTGTCGGGCGGGCAGAAGCAGCGTGTGGCGATCGCCAGGGCGCTGAGCATGGATCCCGAGGTGCTCTTGTTTGACGAGCCGACCAGCGCGCTGGACCCCGAGATGGTGGACGAGGTGCTGTCGGTAATGAAGACGCTGAAGGAAGGCGGCCTGACGATGCTGATCGTGACGCACGAGATGGCGTTTGCCAAGGATGCCGCCGACAGGGTGGTGTTTATGGATGAGGGGCTGCTGGTGGAGGACGGTCCGCCGGCAGAGATGTTCACCCGGCCGAAGAATCCCCGGACCGCCGCGTTCCTGTCCCGCACCCTGCGCAACGCCTGATAAGGCATCATAAATGGGTCAAGGGATGAAATACCCGCAAGCTCAGTCGTCGTCGGTCATCGTTCGCAGGCGCTCACTCGCCCGTCTCGCTTCGCGTGACTCCTTCACCTGCCTGATTCCGCCACAGGCGGCGGCAGGTTCCGTCCCCTTGTCGGGGGCATGGGGGGGGTGAAACCCACCATCGTCCTCTTCCTATGCGAAGCATATAATCCGCAAGCAAAGACAGCGAAGCGAATCTTTGCGGCACGCCGTGATAAAAACAAAGAGAGACGAAAGCCTCTCTTTTTGTACTCTCTTTGTTTGCCGTCTTCTTTAACTGTCAGCCCCCTTTTGCTGATACAAACTCGATCTTTAGTTTGGCTCCCATTCCCGCAGCCAGACGGCGAAGCGTGCGGAGCGAAGGATTCGCATTTCCGTTTTCCAACTTGCTGATATCAGCCTGCGCGATACCTGTACGCTGTGCGAGCTGTTTTTGCGTGAGTCCACTGGACTTGCGTGCATCAACCATAGCCTGGATAATGGCAAACTCCGGCTCAAGGGCATCATATTCAGCCTTGAATGCAGGATCCTTCAATTGCTCATTGAGGTAGTTGTCAAATGTGTTCATGTGATTCGCTCCTTCCTTTCCAGGTAATCCTCCCGGTATTTTGGGGCCAGTTTGATCTCTGCCGATGGTGTTTTTTGTGTTTTCTTGATAAAGCCATTGGTGAGAACGACAGTACGTCCGGAGAAAAAGAAGTATAGTACCCGTGAGATATCTGTGCCTGCCTTGGCGCGCAGTTCGAAAATGCCGTCAGATATTGGAGCGGAATAGGGATGACGAAGCGCTGGACCATTAACTTGCAGTAATTCGATGGTACGGAGCATTTTCGCGCGCATCTTGATATCCAGAGTGTTGAGAAAACTCGCAACCGGCTCTTTGCCATTGTCGCCGGCATAAAAGATCACCTTATACTGCATGATCATCCTCCGTGTTTCATCACCCAATTAAATAATATAGTATATATGCCATAATGTCAAGAGGCAATATTCCGTCTATGTGTCCATATCCGGGTACAATCCATTCACCCTATCCTACCCGTCCTGACCGACCCCCTATGAAAGGAAAATCCTCCATGCAAAAGATACAGCTCCACCTATGGTACGATACCCAGGCTGCCCAGGCAGTCAAATTCTACACCGGCATCTTCCCCGGCTCATCCGTCGACGCGCAAAGCGTCATTCCGGACACGCCCTCGGGCAACGCGGAGATGCTGACGTTCGCCATCGCCGGTGTGACATTCCAGACCATCAGCGGCGGACCCTATTTCAAGCTCAACCATGCCATCAGCCTGGCCGTAATGTGCGCCACGCCGGAGGAAACGGACAGATACTGGGATAAACTGATCGAGGGCGGCGAGGCGCTGATGCCGCTTGACGCTTACCCCTTCAGCAAGCGCTACGGCTGGCTGCGGGACAAATTCGGGCTTACCTGGCAGATTGTTCATACGGACGGGCCCATCACGCAAAAGATTGTGCCCAGCCTCCTGTTCTCTGGTGAACGGGCGGGTCAGGCCGAGGAGGCGCTGCGCTTCTATACGGACACGTTTGAACATGCCGGGATAGCCATGCTGGAAACCTATGGGGAAGGCGAAGTGCCAAACCCGAAGGCCAAACTCAAATACGCCGCATTCGAGTTGGAAGGCTTTCAGATGACGGCCATGGACAATGCCATGGGGGACGATACCCCATTCAATGAAGCAGCCTCCATCATTGTATCCTGCAAGGACCAGGAAGAGATCGACCGCCTGTGGCAAAGGCTTTCGGCATCACCCGAGCACGAGCAGTGCGGCTGGCTGAAGGACAAGTATGGACTCAGCTGGCAGATCGTGCCGGAAGAAATGGATAAGCTCATGTGCGATGAGAAGGGTGATTTCATCCCCTCGGTGACGCAGGTGATGATGGAGATGAAAAAGCTGGACATCCAGGCGCTGAAGGACGCGCGAAACACAGGCGCCCAATCCGGTCAGGCGTAGCTGTGTATGCTGGGGATCAGGGTATTGACGCCGATATAGGTGAAGACGACGCAGATGAAGCCGATGACCGCGAACCAGGCGGCCTTTTTCCCTTTCCATCCGCGGCTGATGCGCATGTGGAGGTAGATGGCATAGATGAACCAGGTGACCAATGACCAGGTCTCCTTGGGATCCCAGGTCCAATAGCGGCCCCAGGCTTTCTGTGCCCAGATGGCGCCGGTGATGATGACCAGGGTCAGGAAAAGGAAGCCCAGGCTGATGACGCGGTAGTTGAGCAGGTCCAGTTGATCCTTGTCGGGGAAATACTTGTCGGCGAAGTCACCGCTGCCCAGGCGGTCGCGCAAAAGGTAGAGGAGGGAGCCGCCAAAGGCGACGCCGAAACTGCCGTAGCTGATGATGGCGGTGCTGACGTGGATGGCCAGCCAGTTGCTCTGCAGGGCGGGCATCAGGTCGTTCACCTGGCGGGACTGCATGGCGGCGTAGCCGATGAGCAGGAAGATCACCGGCGACACAAAGGCGCCAAGCGCGCGGTATCTGGGCGACCTGGCAAAAATCAGGTAAGCCAGCGCGATGCCCCAGGCAAAGCTGGTGGCGAACTCGTACTGGTTGGACAGGGGCAGCCGTCCCGCGCCGACGGTGCGCACGACGAGGGCCGCCGTGTGCGCCGCAAAGGCGCCGGCAAGCACCCAGCCGGCCAGTTTGCCCGGCTTTTCCTTTTTTAGGGTGAAAAACAGGGCGTACAGCACGCTTGCCGCCAGATAGCCCAGTGCCGCTGCCGTGAACAGAATGGTTTCCGCCTGCAGGTAGTTCATACGGTTTTCCTCAATTCCTTCATGGTCGTCTCCGCCCGGTCGCGAAACATGGAGGCGCCCCTGATACTGCGGCCATATACGGCGGCCTTATCGCCGTCCAGCCGCATCCACAGTTCTTCGGGGCGCAGGTAAAAGGCCAGCATCAGTCCCAGCAGCATCAACGCGCCGCCCGCGGCTGCCAGGGGAGCGGCGGGATCGCCAACAACCTGAATGAGCGTGTAGGGATGCGGCCGGGACAGCACGAAGCGGTAATCGGCCACCTTGATATCGTAGCCCATGCCGGCCACGTTCATATCGACCGGCTTGCCCTGATAGTAGAGCGAAAACAAGGCGGCCGGATTGTTGAGCCTGGGGGAGAGGGTGCGCGGGCCGCCGCCGTCGTTGACATAATCAGGGTACAAAGCGTGAAAGACAAGGACCACAGGCAGGTGAGCGGCGTCAAGCGCCTGCAGGTCAATGCTTTCGCCGGCGAAAAGGACGCGGCTGTCGAGCAGTTTCTCGCCCAGGTAACTGCTTGACTGGACCGCCCAGCCGGTCGAGTTCTGGAAGAAGCTCTTGCCGTAGGCGTTCAGGGGGGCGTTGACCATGGCCGTGCCCGATATGCCGGCGGTATCCCCGGCTTTTTTGATGGTGAGGCCGGCGATGTACTGCTCCACCGTGTCATCGGCCCGCAGCCTGATATCAAAGCTGTCGATGGTGACGGTCAGATCGCTTCCCGGCACGGGCAGAGTCTGGCCCGGTATGCCGTAAACGTTTGTTTCAAAGAGCAGAAGCTGACCAAGCGCGAAACCAAGCACGGTCACCAGCATGCCCAGGTGGCTCAGCCAGGAACCCCAGACGCCAAGGCGCCGGCGGCAGGCATAGCGCCAGACGCGGCCCTCAAACTCAAGCGTTTGAACTTGGCTGAAACCCATCTTCCCGAAGAAAACCTCGCCCAGGGCTTTATTGCAGCTAAGCTCAAACAGCGCATCACCCGTGCCAAGGCGCTGCGCCGGGCTGAAGCAGTCCCTGTATTGCCTGAGCACAGAAGGAAAGCGCAGCAGGCTGCACAGGAGAAGGTTGACCAGCAGCAGACCCGCAAGCAGCAAAAACCACCATGATGTAAATACCTTATCAAGCCGCAGTGCCCGCAGGATTTGCGCCGGCTCTTTCCCGTACTGCGCCTCATACTGCGCGCCAAGCGCGCCCTGGGGGATCAGTCCGCCGATAACGCAGGCGATTACAATCAATCCCAGCAGCAGCAGCGCCAGCTTCATCGAGGAGAAAAGCCGCAGGACCTTCTTCAAGCGCGCACCTCCATGGCATGGGTAAATGAAAGGGCCTGCCGATTTTGCCCGGCAGGCCCCGCGTATGGTCCGCTACTGGGCGATCAGGGCGAGGGCCTGGTCTGTGAGTGCCTCGGCCTTATCCAGGCAAGCTGCCGACAGCCTGGAGTTGTGGGCGCCTTCGCTGTTTTCAACGAAGACAAAGTCCCAATAGAACTGCGCCTCGCGGTTGAGCGCGCGCAGCTGCGCCAGGTCCGAGTCCTTTGCGCCGGCTTCGACCTTTTTGGCCAGCGCGTTGGTCAGCTCCACAAGCTTGTCTGCGATCAGGTAGGTGCGGGTCTCCGTTTTCTCCTGGATGCCCTTCACAAAGCCTTCCAAATCCTCATGGCAGGCGGAGCAGCTTTCAGAGATCGCGGGGCTCTTGAGCGGGCTGACCAGGTAGTGCGAGCTGAAGGTTTGGCCGGCAGCGTTTACGTCCTTGCCCATATGGCAGTCCGCGCAGCTGAAAGTGCCCTTGTGCACGCCGCCTTCGCCCGTATAGGTCTCAAACTCGGGATGCTGCACCTTGACCATCTGGCTGCCGGTGCGCGGGTTGGTGAAGTCAAGGAAATTGCGCTCGGTGTAATAGGCGTAGATGGCCTCGGGGGAGGCGTTCTCCAGCCCTTCATAGGGCAGGACCGCGGCCTTGCTGGTCTTGGGGAAAAAGTATTCCACATGGCACTGGGCGCAGGCAAGGGTCTTGGGGCTGAGCTTGTCCCCGCCGACCGCGTCCTGCAGGTAGCTGTGGGTGACCTGCAGGGCAGGAACCCCGTTTCCGTGGCAGTTGTAGCAGCTGACGGTTTCATTCAGTTGGGCAAAAGCCTCGTCAAAGGGGATCTTGTAAGCTTCGATGCCCATCTTGTTGACCATGGCCGTATAGTCCCCCGACTTGCAGGTGAGGCAGTTGGCCAGGGGATGGGGGCGGCCGATGTTCTGCACATCCTCCAGCGTGTACTCATGCCCGCGCGCGGAGTTGTAGGATGTGGCAAAGCCGGAGCCCTCGTACAGCACGGCGATCTGCGGGTGGGCCGCGACATAGTCGTAGGCTTCCTTGTTGTCGGCGTTCCTTTGGTAGCTGTTGTACTGATCGGGGAATTTCTCCGCCCAGCTATCGGCGGGAAGCGCTTCGGACAGGGCAAAAGCGGCAAGGGTGAGCAGCAGGGCGGCGAGAACGAGGATAACGGCCTTCTTTTTCATCGGATGACCCCCTTTATGTTCTGCTTATATGCCTATTTTAGCGGGTTTGGCAAGGACAGTCAAGCGGAAATGAAACATGATCCGCCTTAATCCTTGGCAAAACTCATGTAGGATGCCGTGCCGTCAGCCTTTGGCAGCGGCATGAAGGCCTTTATCATGCCAAAGGGAATCAGGGAGGAGGGATCATCCCCGTCCGCGGCAAGGCGCAGGGTGTAGGAAGCTGTGTGCAGATGATGGTGCAGGATGGCGACAGCTTCGTTTACCCCGATGCCCGCCAGCGCCAGTTCCTTGACGATCAGCTCATCCCCCTCCCGCTCGCAGTAGGCATAGCCCTCGCCATCAGGCGTTTTGAAGCGCAGCAAGGGGGCATCATAGGCCGCGGCTGAGGCGATCACATAGTCAAGCGCATCAACGTCCCAGCGCAGGAAAAGGCGGCTTCCCGCAAATGCCTGTCCGCGCAGGCGATGCATGGCCTTGCCTGTGACAGGCAGCAGCCGGTGTCCCTGCGGGCAGGCGGGCAGTTCGTCCGGGCTGTACCTCCCAACCCGATAGTAGAACTCTGTCGCATAACCGCGTTTGCCGTAGAAATCAAACAGGCCCGCGCCTGCGGGCACCAATACGGAAGCGGCCGCACCCTGCTGCCTGCAGAGGGCTTCGGCCGCCAGGATGAGTTTTGTGCTGATACCCTGCCCCCGCAGGCGCTTGTCGGTGGCGATGGCGAAGAAGTAGCGCGCGGGGAGGATATGCCCGCCCATCACCAGATCGATTGGCAGCATGGTGAGCATGGCCCGGAGTTCATCGTCCTCCACATCCACCAGCATCCAATCATCCCGATGGCGATTGTCAAAGTAATGGTTTGCGGCATGCTCGTCGTCCTCAAAGGCCTGCATCCACAGCGTTTTGATTTGAGGCCTGTCGCCGGGCCGGGCAGAGCGGATCATGCCAGGCTGCCCTGCTGCGTGGCGGAATATTTGACCACCAGGTAAACGGGGTCGTAACTGAGCTTGGCCTTGCGCAGGCCTTCGTCGCCCGTGTCATCCTCGCGGTTGACAAATTTGTAGTTGACGGCAAAGCGTCTGACGAACTGCTGGTTGATCATCTGGTAGGCGCCCGGGATATCGTCAAAGGCCTTTTCGATGTGGGCAAGGTAGACGTCCTCGTTGAGCGCGTCGCCCATGGAAAACGCCACGATCTTTTTGCCGATGCGCAGCAGGCCTCCGTCCATTTTCAGCTCAAAAAAATGCCCAAAGGCCTGCTCCACGGCACAGCTCTCTTCAAACAGGCTTGGATTGTCCATGCAGCCTGTCAGCCGGCACCATTCCAAACTCATCCGGTGCACTTCATCGATGTTGTCCCGCGTGATGTCTTCAAAGGCCCAATCGCGGTTTTCCATCATGAACTTGTTGATGCCGTTGCGCTTGTTGGCCAGTTTCTTGCCCGGCAGGTCGTCCAGGCGCCGGGTTTCATAGATGTAGTCTGCGTAGTGGCGCAGCTCTTCAAACACAAATCGGCCCGGAAACAGCGCCTCCAGCCTGGCCTTGTCCTCTTCCAGTACCGTGTTGAAGCGCAGGGGAATGCCGCGCCCCTTGGCGTAAACCATCAGCGCTTCCACCACCGGCAGGATGGGGCCCGTGCCCAGGGGAAAGATAAAGCTGGGGTTTTCCGGGTCCGACAGCACAATGGCATAGTCCCGGAACCTTGCCACGTGCAGCTTGTAGACCTCCCGCCAGAGGAAGTTGGAGCTGAAGCTGTATTCCAGCGAACCGCGATGCCCATGCCGCAGGCACTTCTCCATCCAATCACGGTCCGCCAGGGTCAGGGGATTAAATATCAGATCCTGAATAAGGGTTCACCTGGTCCTCTCTTCGCGCGGGACACAGCGTCCCTCGCCTTTATAAATGCTGCCATGGGGCACAAAGCCGCGCACACTGCACAGCGGGTATACCTGCGCGCCGCGTCCTATGATTGTACCCGGGTTGAGCACGGCGTTGCAGCCGATCTCACCACAGTCGCCCACCAGCGCGCCTACCTTCTTGCGGTTTGTGGGTATCTGCTCCCGGTCCAGCTTGATGACGACCGGGCCCTTGTCACCCTTGACGTTGCTGGTGATGGAGCCCGCGCCAAAGTGCGCGTGGAAGCCAAGCACCGAGTCGCCGACATAATTATAGTGGGGAACCTGCACCTGGTCAAACAGCAGCGCGTTTTTCAGCTCCGTCGAATTGCCCACCACAGCGCCCTTGCCCACGATCACGCTGCCGCGGATGAAGGCGCAGTGCCTGATCTCGGCCCCGGCGTCAATGATCAGCGGGCCCTTCAGGGAAGCGCTGGGCGCGACCACCGCGTCTTTTGCCACCCAGATATCCTCGCCAATGCGCGTGAAACTTTCCCCGGGCAAGGTGGGGCCCAGGGCAAGGATGAAATCGCTCAGCGGCGCCAGGATTTCCCAGGGGTAGGTTTTGCCGGTGAACAGATCCCGGGCGATGGTCTTGTCCAGATCGAACAGATCCCTGATCTCTATCATCTTGCTATCCTCCCTTGATGTCAGCAGTGCCCCGCGTCCTTCATCGCCTGGATGATGCTGTCAACGCACTGCAGGCACAGCTCCTGGGTGGGGGCTTCGGCCATCACGCGCAGCACAGGCTCCGTGCCAGATTTGCGCAGCAGCACGCGGCCATTGTTCATAAGCAGGTCAGCGGCTTTGGCGACAGCCTCTTTCACCTGGGGGTCGTTCAGCGTCCTGTCCTTGTCCTTGACATGCACGTTCTTGAGCACCTGGGGGTACATCTTCATGCCCTCATGGAGCTTTGACAGGGGCTGTTCCTTGTCGATCATCGCCTGCATGAGTTTGATGGCGGTCAGCACGCCGTCGCCTGTGTTGGCATGTTTGGCGAAGATGATGTGCCCGCTTTGCTCGCCGCCCAGCAGGTGGCCGTTTTCGCGCATGCACTCGGACACGTACTTGTCGCCCACATCGGTTCTCTTGTAGGAGATGTCGGCGGTGTCCAGCGCCTTGTACAGGCCGAAGTTGGACATGATGGTGGTCACCACGGTGTTGTCGGGCAGGTTGCCCCTGTCCTTCATGTGGTTGGCGTAAATGTAGAGGATATGGTCGCCATTGACCACTTCGCCCTTTTCATCCACAGCCAGGCAGCGGTCGGCGTCGCCGTCAAAGGCGAAACCTACGTCCAGGCGGTGGTCTGTCACCAGCTGCTGCAGGTGTTCGATATGCGTGGAGCCGCAGTCCAGGTTGATGTTGAGGCCGTCTGGATTGTTGTTGATGACGAAGGTCTGCGCGCCAAGTGCGTCAAACACTGATTTGGCGATCATCCAGGTGCTGCCGTTGGCGCAGTCCAGACCCACGCGCTTGCCCTTGTATGAGTTGCGGGCCAGGCTGATGAGATAGCCGATGTAGCGGTTGCGCCCGGCGAAGTAATCAATGGACTTGCCCAGCGCTTCACGCCTTGCCAGGGGGTAGGAGGGGATCAGGCCGTCCAGGTACTGCTCGGCCAGGTCCAGCACCTCCTCATCCATTTTCTCGCCGTTGCCGTTGATGAGCTTGATGCCGTTATCGTAATAGGGGTTGTGCGAAGCGGAGATCATGATGCCGCAGTCAAAGCCTTCGGTACGCGCCACATAGCTGACGCTGGGCGTGGTGGTCACGTGCAGCAGGTAGGCATCGGCGCCCGACGCGGTCAGACCCGCGCACAGCGCGTCTTCCAGCATATAGCTGGACAGTCTTGTATCCTTGCCGATGACCACCTTGGCCTTGTGATCCTTGCCGTACCAGTGGCCGATAAAGCGCCCGATCTTCATCGCGTGCTCGGCGGTCAAGTCAATGTTTGCCTCCCCCCTGAACCCATCCGTGCCAAAGTACTTGGACATGAACCATCCTCCTAAAAATATCTATACATTTCTCTCTTGTTAATACCGGGAAATCGTACGTGAACATTATACAAAAAGAGTTGTGGGTCCGCAAGCGAAAACGCAAAGTGAAGCGGCCGGGAAATATCCGGCCGCTTTGCATGGCAGAGCGCTAGACTGCGGGATCAGGGATGTGGTATGTCGATTTCGGGTTTGGTGAGTTCAAATGGCGGCGGAGTGATGGGCGGCAGCACCGCCGTGACAAATGGGCCTGCGGTGACAATAGGGCTGCTGGGCAGACTGAATGACACATGCGGGTTTGCGGTGATGACTGCCGTCGGGAAGTGAAGTGTTACCGCAGGGCCCAATGAAATATGGGGAGTTACTGTGACGGGTGGGGCGGTAACGGGTTCACCCAGCGTGGCGGTCGGCGTCGGCGTCGGAGTTGGCTCTGGTGTTGGCGGCGTGATGGAAACCGCGTTGCCAATGGTAGCGGCAGGCGTCAGGGCAGGAGGCTTGGGCGTTGCGCTTGAACCAGGGGCGATTGTGACAAGCGGCGTGAAGGCAGCCGTCATCTGCGGCTGAAGGGTTGTTCCGGTGTTGGGCAGGGCAACCGACCTGAACAACAGCACCTGGTCTTCTATGGAGGCCCAGCCATTGACCTTGAGCTTGTTGACCCTTTCAAAACGGCGCATGGCGGCTTCCGTGCCGCTGCCAAAGGAAGGGACAATCTCCTTGTCGTAATAATTGAGCTGTTTCAGGCGCGTCTGCAGCGCCGCCACTTCATAGCCTTTGTCTTCCCTGTGCAGCTCGACGTAGGGGTAAGTGCCGTTTTCGCGAAGCATGGCGCCAAGCTGGTACCATTGCTCGAGCAGTTCCCCGGGCGTGTAGTCCTCGCTTGACTGTGAAGCTAGGCCGGGCAGTATCAGCAGGATGAGGACCATCAGCACAACGGTTAATCTCTTCATTGTGACAGCTCCTTTCTAGCGGGATGTATTCTGTTGGGGACAAGATGCTTTTCATTCAGTTCCCTGATTTTGCGGTTGAGGGTCGATCGGCATGTGGCGTGTATTGAAGCTGATACAAGAATAGCACAAAATGCATGCCATGCACAGGGCAGGATGCAGATTTTCCGTGGCAGGCCAAGGCCCGTCCGGCTGTCCGTTCCTTGACAAACAAGGTGGCCGCCGCTATGATGATGCAAAGAAACGGAGGGCGCCTGTTGATGCCTAATGAGTTGACGATGGATAAGCTGGTCGCGCTGTGCAAGGTGCGGGGGTATATTTTCGCGGGGTCGGAGATCTATGGCGGTTTGGCCAATACCTGGGATTACGGCCCCCTGGGCGTCGAGTTCAAGAACAACGTCAAGCGCGCCTGGTGGCAGAAATTCGTCCAGGAATCAAGCACCAACGTGGGCCTTGACAGCGCGATACTGATGAACCGCTCCGTCTGGGTGGCCAGCGGCCACGTAGGCAATTTCAACGACCCCCTGATGGACTGCAAGGCCTGCAAGGCACGCTTCCGCGCCGACCAGCTGATAGAGGACTATTCAAAACAGCGGGGCGAAAGCCTGCAGGCCGACGGCTGGCCAAACGAACGGATGGAAGGGTATATCTCCGATCACAAGATCCCCTGCCCCATCTGCGGCAAGCACGACTTCACCGGCATCCGCAAGTTCAATATGATGTTCAAGACACATCAGGGTGTCAACGAGGACAGCGCGGCGGAGATCTATCTGCGGCCCGAGACCGCCCAGGGCATTTTCGTCAACTTCAAGAACATCATCCGCGCCACCCGGCGCAAGCTGCCCATGGGGGTCTGCCAGATAGGCAAATCCTTCCGCAATGAGATCACGCCCGGCAACTTCATCTTCCGCACGCGCGAGTTTGAGCAGATGGAGATGGAGTTCTTCTGCAAGCCGGGCGAGGACCTTGAGTGGTTTGCGTACTGGCGCACATTGTGCCATCAGTGGCTGCTGGATCTGGGCATGAAGCCCGAAAACCTGCGCCTGCGGGACCACAAACCCGAGGAGCTGAGCCATTACAGCAAGGCCACGACGGATTTTGAGTTCCTCTTTCCCTTTGGCTGGGGCGAGCTGTGGGGCATCGCAGACCGCACCGATTTTGACCTGAAGGCCCATCAGACCACCAGCGGCGAGAGTATGGAATATATCGACCCCCTCAGCAATGAGCGTTTCATTCCCTATGTGGTGGAGCCCTCCCTGGGCGCCGACCGCGTGGCCCTGGCCTTCCTATGCAATGCCTATGAGGAAGAGCAGCTGGAAAATGACAGCCGCGTGGTGCTGCGCCTGCATCCGGCCCTGGCGCCATACAAAGCCGCCGTGCTGCCTTTGCAAAAGAACAAGCTGGGTGAGGCAGCGCAGGCTGTGTACAAGGACCTTAGCCGTCATTTCATGATCGACTATGATGATGCCGGCTCCATCGGCAAGCGTTACCGCAGGCAGGATGAGGTGGGCACGCCTTTTTGTGTCACCATCGATTTTGAGACGGAAGGGACCGGCACCGTTACCGTACGCCATCGCGACAGCATGGCGCAGGAGCGTGTAGCCATCAAGGACCTTGAATCTTTCATCCGGGGGCGGATTCAGTTCTAAGCCTGCTGAAGCCGGCGGGTCAAGGGGGTAATCATGTCAAACGATCCATACAAGCCATACAGTCAAAGCGATCCGGAGCCGCGCAGGCGGCGCTCGGACCGCGCCGGCCGTCAGACGAGCCCCTATCAGCCGCCCGTCCAGCAGCCACAGCGCCCAGTATATCAACCTGACGACGAGCGGGCGCCTCTGCCCCTCAACGGCAGGGGCAGCCTGCCGCCAAGGCGCGAGGTACCGGTCGCCTATGACTATGAACGTCGTCCGCCTCAGGATGTCGAGCCCTATGAAGACGATTACGAAGTCCCGGCGCTATGGCCCAGGATGCTGGCGCTGCTGCTGGTGCTGCTGCTGGCGGTCGCCGCGGCGCTGTATTTCCTGGTGCCCAAGGACACAAGCGGCATCATGGGCACCCTGCGCGGCGGGGTGGCAAGCGTTGTGGACGGTGCCCTTAGCCTTGTGGGCATCAAAGAAGAGGCGCCGCCCAAACTGATCAAGTTTGAAACCCCGCTGACAGCCAGCCAGACAGGCGTCAAGACGGTCTTTACTTTCACCGTTGACAGCCCGGTCGAGAGCGTGCGCATCATGGATGAGCAGGGAATGGAGGTCAAGGGCGCCGTCAGCGCCATCGATGTGGAGAATACCGTGTGGACACTGACCACGGTCTTTGACCAGCCCATGTCATCCGTTTTGCGGGCAGGCATGCTGAGGGACAATGTCTGGTACAACTCGGACAAGACCATCGCGTTCAGCGCCCAGACACCTGCGCCGGAGCCCACCCCGAGCCCGGTGCCCCAGCCTGTCTTTGTGCCTTCCCCCGCTTTCACCCTGACGCCCCTTGACGATGTTTCACCCGACCCCTTTACGCTCGCCCCGACTGAGACCTTTCAGCCGCTTGCGCTTGTCACTTTGGCGCCGACACCGGTATCCACCACGGCACCCACCGCGGCCGCGGCGCTCCTTGTGACCGGCGTGCCTACGGACATTGCCGCAGTCATGACAGCAGAGCCGACAAGCCCGCCCGAAACGCCGGCCACTCAGGAACCCCTGCAGGAAATGACCGCGGCGCCGCAGGATACGCCGGAGCCTGTGCCAGCCAACAGCCCGATGCCGCTGCTGACCTTGACCGCGGCTGAAAAGCAGGCAGCCAAGGCGATGGGCGTCACCGACACAGTGTACCAAAAGGGCAAGAAGCTGACAGCACTCACCCGTACGGAGCCCCTTGCCATGCCGGGTCCCGATGAATACGTCTACTATGAGGGCGGCGTATTCACCTTCCGGGGTGACAGTTTCCGCCGCAACGCCGCCTTTGGCACGGCGGACCTGCCCTTAAAGCAGCTGAGCGTGCTGTGGAAGGCGCCGCTTGGCTCCCTGCGCACGGCTGACGATACCCTGTACGGCGTGGGCTGGACAGGCCAGCCCGCCATCGTCAAATGGGCCAAGGAAGTGCGCGAGATGATGAACCTGAACGATGAAAAGAAAGCCGTCTCCGTGCTCAAGGAGGTCATCGTGGCCGCCCAGGACGGCAAGGTTTACTTCTTTGACCTTAACGACGGCTTGCCCACAAGGGATCCCATCTCCGTGGGTTATCCCCTGAAGGGCTCGGTATCCGTTGACACCATGGGCAGGCCGATGATCGGCTTTGGCCAGGCCATCTCCAAGATGCCCGGCGGCAAGACAGGGGCTATCGGATACTACCTGTACGGCCTGATTGACCAAAAAGAGCTCTTCTTCATCAACGGCCGCCAGACCAAGACGCAAATCCAGTACTCCACCAACGGCGCCTTTGACGGCACGGCACTATTTGAGCGCAACACGGATTCCCTGGTGCTGGCGGGCGAAAACGGCCTGCTGTATACGCTGAAGCTCAATACTGTCTTTGATTTTCTGGATCAGAAGACCATTGATGTCAGCCCGGAGATCACTTACCTGAAATCCAAAGCCGACCAGGAAAACATGTCGGTAGCGTCGGAAGCCAGCGTGGCGATGTATGGCAAGTACGCCTTCATGGCGGACAGGCGCGGCATCCTGAAAGCCGTGGACACCGACACCATGACGACCGTCTGGGCCTTTGATACGGGAGACAACACCGACGCGACACCGGCTCTGGGCTTTGATGAAGACGGCAGCCTGGGCCTATATACCGGCACCACTGTGTTTTCCCGAACCAGGAAGGCAGGCACCGCCTACATCCGCCGCATCGATGCCCTGACGGGCGAAGAGGTATGGAAGTACGGGATCGCGGCCAAATACAATGAAGACGAACGCGGCGGCGTCAAGGCAAGCCCCGTGATAGGCGAACAGGCGATCAGCGGCCTGGTCATCTTCACCGTCAACCTGACGGGCGATGGGGAGAAGGCGACCATCGTGGCCCTGGACCGCAAGACGGGCGCGGAAGTCTGGAAGCGCGAGCTGGAAAACAAGGCCATTTCATCCCCTGTGGCAGTGTATGACCGGGATGGACAAGCCTATCTCATCCAGGCTGACGAGCGGGGCATCCTGAGCTTGATGGACGCAGGGACGGGCAGCGTGCTGCACACCCTGGATATCGGCGGGAGGATCGACGGCAGCCCCGCGGTATATAATGATGTGCTGGTCATCGGCGCCACCGGCAAGGACAATAATTTCCTCTACGGCATCAGGCTTGAATAGATAAACAGGCCGGCAGGTCTGCAAAACAGGAGGCCGCATGAACCAGCGCTACCTTGTCGCCCTGGATCAGGGCACCACGTCTTCGCGCGCCATCGTTTTCACTTTGGAAGGGCATCCCGTGGCCTCTTCAGCCCTGCCTTTTCCACAGTATTACCCCCAGCCCGGCTGGGTGGAGCATGATCCTGCCGATATCCTGTCCAGTCAGATAGAGGCGCTGCGCTCCGCTGTGCGCCAGGCCGGCATCGACGCCTGGGAGATCGCCGCCATCGGCATCACCAACCAGCGCGAGACCACCCTGCTGTGGGACAGGTCAACGGGCGAGCCGGTCCATAACGCCATTGTCTGGCAGTGCCGCAGGACGGCGGAACTGGTGGACCGCCTGCGCCGGGCAGGCGCTGAGGATACCATCCGAAGCAAGACCGGCCTGGTGCCCGACGCTTATTTCAGCGGCACCAAACTCCAGTGGCTGCTGGACAGGCCGGGCCTGCGTGAAAAGGCAAAGCGCGGGCAGCTGTGCTTTGGCACGGTGGACAGTTTCCTGGCGTGGCACCTGGTCCAGGGCAACCCTCACGTGACGGACGCCACCAACGCGGGGCGCACCATGCTGTTTAACCTGCATAAACAGGATTGGGATCAGGACCTGCTTGACATGATGGATATTCCCCGCGCCGTGCTGCCCCGTGTGCTGGATACAGCCTGCATTGTCGGCCTGCTCAAAAAAGACATCCTGGGCGCCGCCGTCCCTGTGGCGGCCCTGGCGGGCGATCAGCATGCGGCGCTGTTTGGCCAGGCCTGTTTTGACAAGGGCAGCGTCAAGAACACCTATGGCACAGGCTGCTTCATGCTGATGAACATGGGGCAGGATTTTTGCCTGTCCCGTCACGGCCTGCTGACCACCATGGCCTGGCGCCTTGACGGCAAGCCCTGCTACGCGCTGGAGGGCAGCGTATTCGTGGCTGGCGCCGCCATCCAGTGGCTGCGCGACGAGGTGAAAGTCATCTCCTCTTCGGCTGAGTCAGAGTCCCTGGCCCGCAGCGTGCCTGACTCGGGCGGCGTGTACCTGGTGCCCGCCTTCACCGGCCTGGGCGCGCCTTATTGGGATATGTACGCCAGGGGCACCATGCTGGGACTGACGCGCGGCTCAAGCGCCGCGCATATCGCCCGGGCCGCCTTGGAAGCCATCGCCTTTGAATCAAATGACCTCTTGAGTGCCATGGCCATGGACGCAGGCGCCAGCCCGGCCGCGCTGCGCGTGGACGGCGGCGCCACCGCAAACGCCCTTCTGATGCAGATGCAGGCTGATTTCAGCCATATCACCATCCAGCGCCCCAGGGTGCTGGAGACCACGGCGCTTGGCGCCGCGATGCTGGCAGGCATCGGCGTGGGTTTGTTCAAAACGCCGCAGGAAACGCAGTCCGCCTGGCGCGCCGATATGGAATTTGTGCCGCAGATGGACACCGCGGCGCGTGAAAAGGCGCTGGAAGGCTGGCATAAGGCTGTCGATACCGCGCTATTTTGGGCAAGGCGTTAAAGCGCCTAAAAGTTCCGCAAAGACTCGCTTCGCTGCCTTTGCTTGAGCCTTTTTGGCTGCGGCATGGGAGAGAATGATGGGGATTTCATCCCCAAACCCCTGACAA
>CAZPBJ010000003.1:104083-118585 GCA_964584685.1 uncultured Christensenella sp.
TTTGGCTGCGGCATGGGAGAGAATGATGGGGATTTCATCCCCAAACCCCTGACAAGGGATTTCATCCCTTGACCCCTTTTGTGTGCGCATGGCTTGCTTGTCCATGCCCGGCAATCCGTGGTACAATGAGTGACGGACCATGACAAAGGGGGCGGCTGATGTTTATTGCTGAGGGTTGGCAGGATTTTGAGGTGCTGGACAGCGGGGACGGCTTCAAGCTGGAGCGCTGGGGCGAGTTTGTATTGGCGCGCCCCGACCCGCAGGTGATCTGGCCCAAGGCCGAGCCCAAGGCGTGGAAACAGGCTGACGCCACCTACCGGCGCAGCGCGGATGGCGGCGGCACTTGGGAGTTCGCGCGCGCTTTGCCGGAACGCTGGGAAATTGCCTACAAAGGTCTGCGTTTTTTTGTCAAGCCAACCGGGTTCAAGCATACGGGCCTCTTCCCCGAGCAGGCCGCCAACTGGGACTGGATGCAGGGCCTTTTGCGCGGACAGGGCGGGTCAAAGGTACTCAACCTGTTTGCCTATACGGGCGGGGCCAGCCTGGCCTGCGCCGCCGCCGGCGCGCAGGTGACCCATGTGGACGCCGCCCGTGGCATGACGCTGTGGGCCAAGGAGAACAGGGCGCTGTCGGCGCTGCCCGAAAGCAGTGTCCGCTACATCCTTGAAGACGCCATGAACTTCGTCAAGCGCGAAATCAGGCGCGCAAACCACTATGACGGCATATTGATGGACCCCCCCAGCTATGGCCGCGGCCCAACCGGCGAGGTGTGGAAGCTTGAGGACGAGCTGTTCAGCCTGGCGGATTCCTGCGCGCAGCTGCTCAGCGATACGCCCGTCTTTTTCCTCATCAACAGCTACACCACGGGCTTTCAGCCTGCGGTGCTGCAAAATATCCTCTCCCTTGCCGTCTCTTCCCATCATGGCGGCTATGTGGACGCGCAGGAGCTGGTGCTGCCTGTGCGTACCGGCGGCATCCTGCCCTGCGGCAGCAGCGGAAGGTGGATCGCGCAATGAGCGAGGCCAGGGAAAAGAAGGTCTTTGAGACCCCCCGCATCCTTTTTGAAGACAATCATGTGATTGTGGCCCTCAAGGAGCCCAACCTCCTCACCCAGGAGGACAGCACGGGCGACCAGGACATGCTGACCCTGCTCAAGGCTTACATCAAGGAGAAATACCAAAAACCCGGCGAGGTCTACCTGGGTCTGGTGCACCGCATCGACAGGCCCGTGGGCGGCCTGCTTTGCTTTGCCCGGACATCCAAGGCCGCGGCGCGCCTAGCCCTTCAGATCAGGGATCATTCTCTGGGGAGGGAGTACGTGCTGGTTGTCCGCGGCGAAGCGCCTGATGAACTGACCCTGAGGGATTGGCTGGTCAAGGACGAGGAGACCAATATGGTCAGGGTGGTCCCCGGTTACCTGCGCCAGGGCAAGGAAGCCGTGCTGCACCTGCGGACCATCGTTCGCCGCGAGGGCCTGTCCCTTGTCTGCGTGCAGCTGGAGACCGGGCGCGCCCACCAGATCCGCGTTCAGATGGCCGCGGCCAAGCTGCCCCTGTGGGGCGACCACCGCTACGGCCAGGCGGATCGCGGCCAACAGATCGCCCTGTGGGGCATGCGGCTGAAATTGCTGCACCCCATCACCGGCAAGCAGATGGTTTTTCTGGCGCCGCCTCCGGATACGGGCATCTGGCAAAGCTTCAGGCGCGAACTGTCCGGCCTGGAAGCCATCTGGCCCGACTTTACCTGAGTATTCATCGTTAAGAAGGACATACATGGCAGCAGTCACATTTGAAGTCAAAAAAACCTGCGCGCGCACCGGTGCGCGCGCGGGTATTTTGCATACCCCCCACGGCGATATCCAAACCCCCATCTACATGCCCGTGGGCACCCAGGCGGCTGTGAAGGCCGTTTCATCAGAGGATCTGAAAGCCATCGGCGCGCAGATCATCCTTTCCAACACCTACCACCTGCATATCCGCCCGGGCGAGAATTTGGTGGAGAAGGCCGGAGGTCTGCACCGCTTTATGGACTGGGACAGGCCCATCCTGACGGATTCGGGCGGCTTCCAGGTGTTCTCCCTGGCGGAACTGCGCAAGATCAAGGAGGACGGCGTGCACTTCAGCAGCCACCTGGACGGCAGCAAGCTGTTCATGGGGCCGGAGGAGAGCATGGCCATCCAGCAGGCCCTGGGCGCTGACATCACCATGGCTTTTGACGTCTGTTCGCCCTACCCCTGCGACCATGGCAAGGCAAAGGACGCCATGGACATGACGCACCGCTGGGCGCAGCGCTGCAAAAAAGCGCACAGCCGGCCCGATCAGGCGCTTTTTGGCATTGTGCAGGGCGCCTTTTACAGTGACCTGCGGCTGGAGAGCCTGAAGGCGCTCAATGACATGGATTTCGACGGCTACGGCATCGGCGGCCTGTCGGTGGGCGAACCCAAGGCGATGATGTATGAGATGCTGGACGCCATGCAGCCCCATTACGTCCAGAATAAACCGCGCTACCTGATGGGGGTGGGCACGCCTGACTGCCTCATCGAGGGCGTTGCGCGGGGAATCGATATGTTTGACTGTGTGCTGGCCACCCGTGTTGCCAGGAACGGTACCCTGCTCACACGCCATGGGCGCCTGGTGATCAAGAACAAGCAGTATGCCGAGGACTTCGGTCCCATTGACCCCGACTGCGACTGCTACGCCTGCCGCCGCCACAGCCGCGCCTATATCCGCCATCTCTTCCAATCGGGCGAGATCACGGGCTTGCGTCTGGCCAGCATCCATAACCTGCGCTACCTGATCAGGCTGATGCAGGAAATCCGCCGGGCCATCCTGGATGACAGCCTGCCCGAGTACCGCCGGGAATTCTACGCGCGCTTTGACATGGCAGGCGCCTTTAACAGAGAGGAGCTTGTGCAGTGAGCCCGCACCTGAGCCTGCAGGCTGTCAGCTACAGCTATGAGGAGGGCGGAGAGCAGGCCGTCCGGGACTTCACGCTTGATATCGGCAAGGGCGAATTTGTGGCGCTGCTGGGGCACAACGGCTCAGGCAAATCCACCGTCGCCAAGTTGCTCAACGGCCTCTATACGCCAGGCGCAGGCAGCGTTCTGGTCAGCGGCATGGATACAAAGGACCCGATGATGACCTGGGAGATCCGCAAGCGCTGCGGCATGGTCTTCCAGAACCCCGATAACCAGATTGTTGCCACCATGGTACGCGAGGACGTGGCCTTTGGCCTGGAGAACATCGGCGTGCCTACCGGGGAGATGCCCGGTATCATCGACCGGGCCCTGAAAGCCGTCAACATGATGGATTTTGCCGCCCGCGCGCCGCATCTCCTGTCGGGCGGGCAAAAGCAGCGCGTGGCCATCGCCGGCATCCTGGCCATGCAGCACGAAGCGCTGGTGCTGGATGAAGCGACCGCGATGCTGGACCCCTCCGGCCGCGAAGAGGTCTTTGAGACTGTACAGCGCCTGAACAAGGAGCGGGGCATCACGGTTGTTTGGATCACGCACTTCATGGAGGAGGCGGCCCGCTGCGGCCGTGTGTGCGTGATGTACAAGGGCGAGCTGGTGATGGACGGGACCCCCAGGGAGGTCTTTTCGCAGGTGCAGCGCGTGCGCGGCTATCGCCTGGATGTGCCGCCGATGACGCGCCTGGCGCAGATGCTGATCGCCCGCGGGATCACACTCCCCGCCGATATCCTTACGCCCGATGAGATGCGAAGGGAGGTGCTGAGCCTTGCCCATCACGCTTGAACACCTCAGCCACACTTACCAGGCGGGCAGCCCCTTCCAGGCGACCGCCATCGTGGATATCAACCTGGAGATCATGGACGGCGAACTTCTGGCCTTGATCGGCCATACAGGCTCTGGCAAATCAACGCTTGCCCAGCATTTGAACGGACTTTTGCAGCCCACCCAGGGGCGCGTGCTGCTGGACGGCAGGGATATCAACGCAAAAGATACCGACAAGCGCGCCGTGCGCTTTCAGGTGGGGCTGGTCTTCCAGTACCCCGAGCAGCAATTGTTTGAAGAGACGGTCAAAAAAGACATCGCCTTTGGGCCCCGCAACATGGGCCTTTCCCAGCAGGAGATCGACAGCCGCGTACGCGAAGCCATGGACAAAATCGGCCTGCCCTATGATGAGATCGCCGAGAAATCACCCTTTGAGCTGTCGGGCGGCCAGATGCGCCGGGTGGCGCTGGCGGGCGTGCTGGCGATGAAGCCGCGCATCCTGGTGCTGGATGAGCCCACAGCGGGCCTGGACCCGCGGGCGCGTGATTTTCTCCTAAAAGATGTGGAACAGCTGCACAAGGGCGGCACCACGGTGGTGATGATCTCCCACAGCATGGACGACGTGGCGCGCCTGGCCACGCGCATCGCGGTGCTTGAAAAGGGAAGCCTGGATATGGTGGGCAGCCCGCAGGAGGTCTTCTCCCGGGTCGAACACCTGACAAAGATGGGTTTGGACGTGCCCCAGGCCAGCAAGCTGCGCTACCTGCTGAAGCAGGAAGGCCTTGAGCTGCCCGACAGCTACCGGCTTGAAGATTTGGCGGATACGCTGGCGCAGTACCTGAAAGGGGGTGAGGCGGTTGTTGGGTGACATTACCCTGGGCCAATACTACCCGGTGGACAGCCCCGTTCACCGCCTGGACCCGCGCATCAAGATCGTGCTGACCGCGGCTTTCATCGCTGCCGTCTTCCTGGTAGGTTCGCCCCTTGGCTACCTGCCCATCCTTGCCTACCTGATGTGGGTGACCCGCCTGAGCCGTTTGCCCGTCAGGATGATGGCCAAGAGCATCAAACCCCTGCGCATCCTGCTTATCTTCACCTTCGTGCTCAACCTGTTTTTTGGCACGGGCGAAACGATCCTCATCAAGTGGGGCTTTTTGCAGGTCACGCAGGAGGGCTTGCTCAACGCCGTGCACTTCTCTTTGCGCTTGATCTTCCTGGTGATGGGCTCCAGCATCCTGACCCTGACCACGGCGCCTGTCACCCTGACGGACGGCCTGGAACGCCTGGCTTCACCGCTGAAGGTCATCCGTTTCCCCGCGCATGAGATGGCCATGATGATGACCATCGCCCTGCGCTTCATCCCCACCCTGGCCGAGGAGGCCGACAAGATCATGAAAGCGCAGTCCGCCCGCGGGGCTGACTTTGCCTCGGGCAACCTCAAGGCACGCGCCAAGGCGATGATCCCGCTGCTGGTGCCCTTGTTTGTGAGCGCTTTTCGCAGGGCGGGCGACCTGGCCATGGCGATGGAGAGCCGCTGCTACCATGGCGGCGAGGGCAGGACGCGCCTGCATGTGCTGAAGACCGGCCGCGGGGACTGGCTGGCTGCGGCGTCCCTTGGCCTGCTCATCGCCTTTGTGGTGCTGATGAAGCGCTATGTATGAGCGCGCCCTGATCACCATAGAATACGAAGGCACGGCTTACTGCGGCTTCCAGCGGCAGCTCAACGGCCCCAGCGTGCAGGGGGAACTTGAAAGAGCCCTGGGCAAGCTGCTGGACCAGCCCGTCACCATCACCGGCGCCAGCCGCACAGACGCGGGCGTGCATGCCCTGGGGCAGCGCGCCCATTTTGATATGCGCCGCGGCATCCCCGCGGAGAAGCTGCCTTTCGCGCTCAACGGCCTGCTGCCCCTGGACATCCGGGTAACAGAGGGCCGCGGGGTGGGGCCCGCCTTCCACGCGCGCTTTGACGCCCGGGGGAAGACCTACAGCTACCTGATCTTCAACCGCCGCCAGGCAAGCGCGCTCAAGCGCGACTTCAGCGCCCATGTGCCGCTGCCCCTGGATGTGGAGGCCATGCGCCGCGCGCTGCAGGACTTGTCGGGCACGCATGACTTCGCGGCCTTCCAGGCAGCCGGCGGCACGGCCAGGACAACCACCCGCACCCTGCAAAGCCTCAGCCTTGAAAAGCAGGGGGACGAGATCACACTGACGCTGCGCGGGGACGCCTTTTTATACAACATGGTGCGCATCATCGCCGGCACCCTTATCCACATCGGGCTTCACAAGCTGGGGGAAGAGGCTTTCCTTCGGGCATTCCAAAGCTTGGACAGGCTGGCGCTGGGTCCGACCGCGCCCGCACAGGGGCTGACCCTGTGCCGGGTATTTTATGAGGACCTGCCCTGATGGCCGACAGCATCCGCCTGTCCGTGCGCGCGTTGGTGGCTTTCACGCATTTTCCGCCGGACATCACGCCCCTGTCGCCCGCCCTGATGGAAGAAGGGCGTGCGGCGCACCTGGCCCGCCAGGCGCAAAGCGGGGCGCAGCGTGAAGTGCCCCTGGTCTGGCAGGGACAATCGCAGGGTCTTGACTTTACCCTCACCGGCTGCATGGATCTTTTTGATGCCCAAAGCCGACCGCCCCTCATTGAGGAGATCAAGCTCAGTTCAGACGAACCGCCGCCTGCGCCGCTTCCCGAGCATCTCTGTCAGGCGCTGTGCTACGGCTTCATGCTGGGGCAGCGGGACGGCATACCGGCCTTCATCATCCGCAACACATATGTGAGCCTGCGCGGGCACATCGTGGCTTCCTTTGAGCAGCTGTATACTTTTGAGCAGCTGGCGGAGGCTTTTTTTTCATTGCTTGCGCCCCTTGCCGCCTGGCAAAAGAAGCTGCTGAGGCATATCGGCAGGCGCGACAAGAGCCTGCGGACGCTGCCCTTTCCTTACGACGATTTCCGTCCCGGCCAGCATGAAATGGCGGCGCAGGTCTATACGGCCATCAGCCGCCGCAAACGGCTGTTTGCCACCATGCCCACCGGCACGGGTAAATCCTCTGCTGTGCTCTACCCGGCGCTCAAGGCGATGGGACAAGGCCTGAGCACACAGATCGTCTGCCTGACCGCCAGGGGAACCGCGCGGCGCGCGATGGAGGAAGAGGCCAGGCGCATGCGCGATTGTGGTCTCAAAGCCAAGGTGTTGAGCCTTTACGCCAAGGAGAAGCTGTGCCCCTTGGCGGAGATGCGCTGCGACGCCGCCTGGTGCCCGCGGGCCAAGGGGCACTTCCTGCGCCAACAGGCAGGCCTGCAGGACGCGATGCGGGCGGCGGTCTGGGATGAGGGGACGGTGCTGAAGCTGGCCCAGCGCCACCAATTGTGCCCCTTTGAGTTCAGCCTGGCCCTGTCGGAGACAGCAGACGTCCTGATATGCGACTACAACTACTTTTTTGACCCCAGGCTGCGCATCAAGCGCCTGTTTGAGCAGCCAAGCCGGGCGACGGTGCTGCTGGACGAGGCGCATAACCTGCCCGACCGCGCGCGGGAGATGCTTTCGGGCAGCCTGAACGGCGCGCAGCTGGGCGCCATGCGCCGGGAGGCGGGGAAGGCGCTCACCCGCAAGAGCGGTCTTTACCGCCGTGCGGGCCGCGTCATGGCAGTGCTGCGCGCCATGGAGCCGGGCGCGGACAAACCGCCCCCCGAGATGGAACAGGCCCTTGAGCTTCTCCTGGATGCCCTTGGCAGGAGTCCCGGCTTTCCTGTCGCCGGCGCCCTGATCAGGGACCTGCTGGGCTTCCTGGATGCCCTGCGCAGGCAGGCGGCCGCGCCCGAGGATTACAGGCTGCTTTGCCAGGCACAGGGCAAGGAGCGTGCCTTGCGGCTCGTCTGCCTTAATATCACCCCGCATCTGGCCAAGGTGACAAGCAAGCTCAGGGGCTTTGTCTGCTACTCCGCGACGCTCAGCCCCCTGAGGGCGATGCGGGACCTGCTGGGCGGCGGGGAAGAGGATGCCTGCTTTGAGCTGCCCTCGCCATTTCCCCGGGAGCACCTGTTGGTGCTGCAGCTGCCCGTCGACACGCGCTTCACCGCGCGCGAGCGCAGCCTTGTCCCTGTCGCGCAGGCCATCCGGCACATGGCGCAGGGGCGGGAAGGCAAGTACATCGCCTTCTTCCCCTCCTATGCCTATATGCAGCGCGTGGCCGAGCTGCTTGGTGATTTGCCCCTGCACGTCCAGCAGGGCGGCATGGATGAGCGGGAGCGGCAGGAGTACCTGGCACGCTTCACGGCAGACAGCCGCCCCCTGCTTGCCTTGGCTGTGCTGGGCGGCGTGTTTTCCGAAGGCATCGACCTGCCGGGGCTTGCCCTGATCGGGGTGTGCGTGGTGGGCGTGGGGCTGCCACAGGTCAATGATGAGCGCGAAGCCATTCGCCGGAGGGCGTCGGAACAGGGCCTGGCGGGTTTTGACGTTGCCTACCGGCACCCGGGCATGCACAAGGTGCTGCAGGCGGCCGGGCGGCTGATACGCTCCCCGGAGGACAGGGGCGTGCTGCTATTGTGCGATGAGCGCTTCAGCCAAAGCGCCTACCGCAGCCTTCTGCCCCCGCATTACCATCCCCTGGCGCTGAACACGCTTGAAGAAATACCCGCCCGTTTGCAGGACTTCTGGGCTGCCGCGCAGAAAACAAGCGACAAGGACAACTTTATTTACGAAGGGAGTGGGCATCCTGACTGAGATTCCCCAGCATCGTGTGGGCGACGTGGAAAGCAAGGTGCTCACGCTGCATGCCCTGCAGGTTTTAGGCCGGTGCAGCAATCTGCAGCTGATCGGCTTCATGGCCCAGACTGACATCATGAACTATTTTGACCTGCAGACGGCCTTGTACGCGCTGCGGGACGCGGGACAGGTGGTCAGGTCCCTGCAGGCCGCCGACGACCTGTACGAGATCACCTCCTCGGGGCTGGAGACCCTGGCCTTGTTTTCGGGGCGCGCGCCCAAAAGCGCCATGGATCTGATCGATGCAGCCGGTCCGGACTACAGGGCACGCATCCATCTTGAGCGCGAGAAATCGGCGCGGATCATCCACGACCAGGCCAATGAGTATCATGTCCTCATGCAGGTGGTTGAGCAGAATATGCCGCTGATATCCATCAACCTGAGCCTGCCCACCGCTGAGCTGGCGGCGCGTTTCCGTGACCGCTGGCCGGAGCACGCGCAGGCGGTCTATGACTTCATCATCGGCCGGCTGGCCGGGGAGCGTGAAGCGTGAGCATCTGGGCGATCATCGCGGCGGCGGGCTCCGGCAGCCGCATGGGCGGGAACAGGGTCAAGACCCTGCAGACGCTCGGGGGCCGCGCGGTGATCAGCTACAGCGTGGAAGCTTTGCGGCAGGCATGCCGCGGCGTTGTCATCGCGGCGCGCGAAGAGGACATGACGGCTTTTCAGCAGGTCCTCGCGCAGGACGGACTTGAGGCCGACGCCTATGTAAAGGGCGGCAGCCGGCGCCGCGACAGCGTGGAAAACGCCCTGCGCGCCCTGCCGCCCGACTGTGACCTTGTCCTGGTGCATGACGGGGCGCGTCCCCTTTGCAGCCGGGCGCTCATCAGGCGCGTGACGGACAGCGCGCGCCTGCACGGATCCGGTGTGCCGGCGCTGCCGCTGCTTGATACGGTCAAACGGGTGGACGAAAAGGGCCTCGCCGTTGAGACGCTGGACCGAGGAAGCCTCAGGCAGGTGCAGACGCCCCAGGGCTTCAGGCGCGACCTGCTGGAGCGGGCCTACAGCCAGGTCAAGGGCGAGGTGACCGATGACGCCTCCCTGGTGGAGGCGCTGGGTGAGCCGGTGCACCTGGTCGAAGGCGACAGGGACAATATCAAGCTGACCCTGCCCGGCGACCTTGAACGCGCGCAGGGTATCCTGCGTGGCAGTCAGCCGCCCCGCGTTGGCTTTGGCTACGATGTGCACCGCCTGGTCGCGGGGCGCCCCCTCATCCTCTGCGGCGTGAGCGTTCCCTACGAAAAGGGCCTGCTGGGCCACAGCGACGCGGATGTCGCCACCCACGCGCTGATAGACGCGCTGCTGGGCGCGGCCGGGCTGCCTGATATCGGCAGCCATTTCCCCGACAGCGACGCGTGCTACAAGGGCGTCTCTTCCCTTGAACTGCTTGGGAAAACGCATTTGCTTCTTTCAAACGCGGGCTTTATGCCTTATAATA
This sequence comes from uncultured Christensenella sp., assembly GCA_964584685.1. GTDB lineage: Bacteria > Bacillota > Clostridia > Christensenellales > Aristaeellaceae > UBA1038. The sequence continues at coordinate 114,021 of CAZPBJ010000003.1, forward strand.
TAGATATTACCATCGCCGCGCAGGCGCCAAAGCTTGCGCCCTTTGTGCCGCAGATGCGCAGGCGCCTGGCAGCCTGCCTGAAAATCACTGAGGGTATGGTGTCTGTCAAGGCGACCACCACCGAGGGCCTGGGCTTCGAAGGCGAAGGCCTGGGCATTTCCGCCCGCGCCGTGGCGCTGGTCCATGCTGTCAGTCAATCAGGAAGAGCCTGATCCAATTTCATAGGAGGACGAAAACATGTTGCTGGAAAACAAGGTATGGGTAGGAACTTCCAAGGAAGGCGCGGTTTGCATGCTGCCCCAGATGGCCAACCGCCACGGCCTGATCTCCGGTGCGACCGGCACGGGCAAGACCGTCACGCTGCAGGTGATGGCGGAAGCCTTCAGCCAGCTGGGTGTGCCCGTGTTCATGTCGGATATCAAGGGTGATCTGGGCGGCCTGGCCAAACCGGGCGAGCTCAACGAGAAAATCAATAAACGGCTGGAAACCTGCGGCGTGCAGCATTTCACGCCCCGCGCCTGCCCGGTGATGTTCTGGGATGTATTTGGCAAGTCGGGCCATCCCGTGCGCGCCACCGTGTCCGAGATGGGCCCGCTGCTGCTGAGCCGCATGCTGCAGCTCAACGATACCCAGGCGGGGGTCTTGCACCTGGTCTTCCGCATCGCTGACGAGCAGAACATGCTGCTCATCGACCTGAAGGACCTGCGCGCCATGCTCACCTACGTGGGCGAGGATTCGCAAAACTACACCCTGCGCTACGGCAATATCTCCAAGAGCTCGGTGGGCGCCATCCAGCGCGCCATCGCGGTGCTGGAGGACCAGGGCGGCAACGATTTCTTCGCCGAGCCTGCGCTGAATATCAACGACTGGTTTGTCAGGGACGAAGCCGGCAACGGCATGATCAACATCCTGGCCGCCGACCAGCTTTTCCTGCGCCCGGCGCTGTATTCCGCCTTCATGCTGTGGATGCTGGGCGAACTGTATGAGCTGCTGCCCGAGCAGGGCGACAGCGAGCTGCCCCGCATCGTGTTCTTCTTTGATGAGGCGCACCTGCTGTTTGAGGACTGCCCCAAGGACCTGATGGACAAGATCCAGCTGACCATCCGCCTGATCCGTTCCAAGGGCGTGGGCGTCTTTTTCATCACGCAAAATCCCACGGACATCCCCAGCTCCGTGCTCAGCCAGCTTTCAGCCCGTGTGCAGCATGCGCTGCGCGCTTTCACCCCGCAGGAGCAGCGGGTCATCCAGGCAGTCGCGCAGACCTTCCGCATCAACCCCGAGTTCAACACACAGGAGATCCTGACGGCGCTTGGCACAGGCGAAGCGCTGCTGAGCTTCCTTGAAAAGGACGGCAGCCCCTCCATCACCCAGCGCGCCACCATCCTCCCCCCGCAGTCATCCATCGGCGCCATCGCGCCCGCCCTGCGCCAGACCCTGATTGACACAAGCGACCTCAAGGGCAAGTATGATGAGGTGTTTGACCGCGAAAGCGCCTATGAGCTGCTCAGCGCGAAGTTCGCCTCCCAGGGCATCCCGCAGACCAGCGTCGTATCTGAGATCCCGCCCCAATATCAGCCGGAGATGAGCGAAGCGGCGCAGCCGACCAGCGCCGCCATGACCTTCAGGGTCTATGACCCAACGACGGGCGAGTATGTGGAGCGCCAGATGCAGGCACCCGTGCAGCCGTCCGTACCCATGCAGACCCAGTATGCCGCGCCGCCTTCCCCAACCCTGCCGCAGTACCAGGCGCCGCAGCAAAATGTGCCCGCCGTCCTCCAGGGGCAGCCGCCGGTGCTGGTCTTCAACCCCAAGACAGGGCAGTATGAGCCCCAGCAGCTGAGCGCAAAGGAACAAAAGCAGGCGGCTGCCAAGGAACCCAAGCGGGAACCCTCGGCGCTTGAAAAGATGCTGGCCAACTTCACCCGCTCCACCGCTTCGGGCGCCGGCTACACCGTGGGCCGCTCCATCACGCGCAACATCCTGGGCGTATTTGGCATCAAGTAAGGAGCCATCATGAGAAAACGCATAGGCCTATTGACCGCGGGCGGGGATTGCCCCGGCCTCAACGCAGCCATCCGCGGCGTGGTGCGCGCCGCCTTTCACCTGTTTGACGCGGAGATCATCGGCATCCGCGACGGCTACCGCGGCTTGATCGAGGGCGACTACCACCCCATGGAGGAAAGCCAGTTCTCCAATATCCTGACCAGGGGCGGCACGATCCTGGGCACCAGCCGCACCCCCTTCAGCCAAATGCGCGACGTGGGCGACGGCACCGACAAGGTGGCCGAGATGAAGCGCAATTACAAAGCCATGCGCCTGGACTGCCTGGTGACCCTGGGCGGCAACGGCACGCACAAGACCGCCAACCTCCTGGCGCAGGAAGGGCTCAATGTCATCGGCCTGCCCAAGACCATCGACAATGACATCGCGGGCACCGATTTCACCTTCGGTTTCCATACCGCGGTGGAGATCGCCACCGACGTCATCGACCGTATCCACACCACGGCCGCCAGCCATGGGCGGTGCATGGTCATCGAGCTGATGGGCAACAAGTCCGGCTGGCTGACCTTGTACGCGGGCCTGGCCGGCGGAGCCGATGTCATCCTGCTGCCCGAGATACCCTATGATATCGACAAGGTGGCGGAAGTCGTCGAAATGCGCGCCAACCTGCGCAAATCCTTTTCCATCATCGCCGTGGCTGAAGGCGCCATGGACAAAAATGAAGGCAGCATGAAAAAGAAGGAGCGTGAGAGCTCCAGGACCCAGAGCGTCTACTCCAGCATCTCCCAGCGCATCGCGGCGCAGATACAGGAGAAGTGCGGCGTGGAAACGCGCACCGTGGTGCCCGGGCATATCCAGCGCGGCGGCACCCCCTGCGCCTATGACCGCGTGCTGTCCACCCAGTTTGGCGTCCATGCCGCCCAGCTTATCCGCGACGACATCTACGGCGTCACGGTAGGCGTCGACGGACGGAAGATCATCCACAACAAGCTCAGCGATATTGCCGGCGTGACCAAGGCTGTCCGGATTGACGGCCCGATGGTGCAGTCAGCCATCGACATCAACATTTCCATGGGTATTTAGGCGCTATGTGGATATGCAACCGCTGCCAGACCAGGAATCGTGAAGGCGATACCCGGTGCATCCAGTGTTCCGCGCCCCGCAGCGGCCGGCGCTTTGGCGCGGGTACTGTGGTGGAGACGCCTTCCGTGTCGGGGTCTGCATCTCAGGAAGCCCGCAGCCCGCAGGTGCAGGCAGCGCCGCTGCCTTTGGGAAGCAAGGCCGCGCCGCAGCCCATTGCGCGCCAGCAGACGGCGGCTGTCCAGACAGCGGGAAAACCTGTAAACCGGACCCATCCCAAACAAACGGGCAACGGCGCGGCACGCTGCCTGATCGCCACCGGCTTGACGCTGGCCATCATGCTGCCGGCGCTGCTCATCTATCTGGCCGCCGGCCACTACACCGCGCTGTCCCCTCTGCTCAACAGCCTGCTGCTCCCCGTGCCTGCGGCACTGCCGATGGTTTCGGCAGCGCCGGCACTTTCACCCGTCCTCAGCGTGACGGTCTACTCACTGGCGACAGTCCTGGCAGCGCTGCTTTGCCTGCTTCCCGGCCTGCTTGCCATGGGCCTGGGGAAGCTGCTCATCCGCCTGACACCATCATCCCAAGACCGCTTTTACTGAGCGCGGCGTCCGGCAGCGGCGCCGTCCGTAAAAGGCAGGCACGCGTCAAGATACTGAACAATGGGATAAAAACTGCATAAATACACGGGAAATGGGAAAAGCGAACAAGGAATATGCAGAAAACGATTGACATGCGCCGCAAAACCTGTAGAATGTGAAAGTATTCCGGATATATAATCCAAAACCACATTTGCGCGGTCCGGGCGCACAATCTGAAAAGGGGGATACCACTCATGAAGAAACTCCTGGTCGTACTTCTGGCACTTACCCTGGTGATCGGGCTTGCCGTACCCGCCATGGCCGCAGGCTACAAGATCGCCATCGTGACAGGCACCACCTCCCAGGGCGAAGAGGAATACCGCGCGGCTGAGACGCTCAAGGCGAAGTATCCCGACATCGTCCTCACCGACACCTATCCGGACAACTTCTCCGCCGAGACCGAGACCACTATCGGCAAGCTGCTCAAGTTCGCCAGCGATCCCGAGGTCAAGGCCATCATCATGGTGCAGGCCGTGCAGGGCGCGACCGCAGCCTTCACCCAGATCAGGAACGACCTCAAGCGCGATGACCTGCTGCTGATCGCGGGCGTCCCGGCCGAGGATCCCGCCTCCATCACCGGCGCCGCGGACTTTGTCCTGGGCGTTGATGAGATCAACGGCGGCGACCAGATCGTCGAGACCGCCAAGGAGTGGGGCGTCGACATCCTGATCCATTATTCCTTCGCCCGTCACCTGAGCTATGAGACCATCGTGGCCCGCCTCAACATCATGAAGGCAGCCGCGGAAGACGCCGGTATCGAGCTGGTCATGCGCGACGCGCCCGACCCGACCGGCGACGCCGGCATGGTTGGTGCCCAGAACTTCATCCTGGAAGACGTTCCCA
>CAZPBJ010000004.1:0-106933 GCA_964584685.1 uncultured Christensenella sp.
TCACTTCAGATGAACGGGATTCTTGCTTGTTGAATGACTGTTTTGTTACAGCCCCGTTTTTTTATCGTTATCGAGCATTTCGATCTTCATGATTATTTTATAACATGATTCACCAAAGTGGTGTATACTGTAGCAGGTTAGCACTTCGGACGAAAGGATACAGCCATGCAGCTGGAGTTTCAAAACATCACCAAGCGCTTTGGCGACAGGGAAGTACTGCACGGTGTCAGTTTCAGCGTGCAATCGGGCCGGGCAATGGGTTTCCTGGGGCGCAACGGCGCGGGCAAGTCCACCACCATGCGCTGCCTGATGGACGTCTTCAAGCCTGACAGCGGCGCCTTCCTGCTGGACGGCAAGCCCTTTAAGGTCAAGGAAAACCGCATCGGCTACCTGCCCGAGGAACGCGGCATGTACCAAAAACACAAGGTGCTCGATCAGCTGGTCTACTTTGCCATGCTGCGGGGCGCCGGCCGCCGGGACGCGCTGCGCAGCGCCAACCACTGGGTGGATTACTTCGAACTGGGCGAATTCAAGAAAAAGCCGCTGGAACAGCTTTCCAAGGGCAACCAGCAGAAGATACAGATCGCCCAGTCCTTCCTCAACGAGCCCGATATCCTGATATTGGACGAGCCTTTCAGCGGCCTTGACCCGGTCAACGCGCAGATATTCAAGGATACCCTCTCTTCCTTCGTGACCCGGGGAAAATTGGTCATCTTCTCTTCCCACCAGATGGGCTATGTTGAGGAGGTCTGCGATGACATCGCGCTCATCCATGAGGGCAGCATCCTGTTAAGCGGCGCTCTGGATGAGATCAAGCGCGACATGGGCCAGGACAAGCTGCGGCTGCAAGTGGAAGACATGACGCCTGAAGCTCTGGACGCGGCGCTCAAAGCCCGCTTCCCCGCCTTGCTTACCCAGCCGCATGACGATGACCTTATCCTGGATTTGAAAGGCATGCTGACACAAAGGGATGTGCTTGAATTCACCCTGTCGCAGAACTATACGATCGCCGGTTTTGGGCTGTACTTCCCCAGCCTCAACGACATCTTTATCCAAAGGACAGGTGAGCAGGCATGAGGGATTTCAAGATCGTCTTCAATTATGAATTCAGCCAGCAGCTGCAGAAGAAAACCATCCGCGTGACGACCATTCTGCTGGTTGTCGTGATGCTGCTGGTCACCTCCATCCCGCGCTTCATCGCCATGTTTTCAGCAGGTGACGCGCCAAAGGCCGATACCACCATGACACAAAAAATCGGCTATGTCTTCAGCTCACCGGACCAGCAGGCGCAATTCGGCGGGCTGCTGGGGCTTGGCGGGGAAAATGTTTTCGCCTCACGCGACGCGCTGGTCGCCGCGCTCAAGGACAAGACCATCAAGGCGGGCTTCGTGCTGGCGCCCGACCTGGCCTATGAGGCGCTCTATCAGGATAAAGGCATCCAGGATAATCAAAACCTGGCGTTCGCGCAGCTGATCACCCAGATCGAAAAAGCGCGCCTGCTCAACGAGAAAGGCCTGTCACAGGAGGATTTCGCGCGCATAGAAGGCTATCAGCCCAAAGAGACCCTCACCCTGCTTGGCAAGTCAATGGAGAATAACATGATGGTCGCCAGCCTGCTGATGGTCTGCATCTACATGCTGGTGCTCATGTACGGGCAAGGCATCGCCACGCTGATTGCCCGCGAGAAGGATTCCAGGGCAATGGAGCTGCTGATCACCTCCACCAGGCCCACCTCGCTGATATTGGGCAAGGTGGCCGCGGGCGGCCTGAGCGGCATCCTGCAGTTTGGGCTGATCATCGCAAGCGCCCTGGCGGGCATCGCGCTCAACAATTCCTTCTACCCGCCTGAACTGATGGCCATGCTCTCCGGCGCGATCAACAGGAGCTATATCCTCAGCTACATCTTCTTTTCCCTCACCGGTTATCTGCTGTACCTCTTTCTCTACGCGGCGCTTGGGTCCACTGTCAGCCGGGTGGAAGATGTCGGCAGCGCGGTGGGCAGCATTTCCTTCCTCTTCATCGGGGCCTATCTGGCATCCACCTTCGCCATCCAGATGCCTGCCAGCGCGGTATCCGTTGTGACCTCGCTGATCCCGTTCACCAGCATCATGGTGATGCCGGCCCGCTCGGGCGTAATGAGCGTCCCCCTCTTAGAACTTCTTGTGTCCGGCCTGCTGATGATTTTGGCCATCATGCTGTTCGCCTGGCTGTCCATCAAGATCTACCGCTGGGGCACCCTCAACTACGGCAACAAAACGAGCCTGCGCCGCATCTTCAAGGAAGCGCTCAGGAAAGAGATCAGGTAAGTATCAGGCGACATGACGATTGCCACATAAATATACATTATTCTGTGATGAGAATCACGGAATATGTCATAATTATGTGATGATGGATTATTTACGCCTGCAGCGCGTAATTCTCGCTGAGCGCGCCTTTGAATTATTCCTCTTCCTTGACGTCGTTCCCGTCCGCCTTGAGAATTTCCATGAACTGCTTGCCGGTGATGGTTTCCTTCTCCAGCAGGTAATCGGCCAGGCGCTCCAGCTTGCCCTTGTTGTTTTCAAGCAGGGTGCGGGCGTCCGTTTGGCAGCCCCGGATGATGGCCAGGACTTCCTGGTCCACCTGCTGCTGCGTCTGGGAAGAGCAGCTGGACTGGCCGGCGCCGCCCAGATACTGTGAGCCGCCCTGCTCCAGGCGCATCATGCCGAAGGCATCGCTCATGCCAAATTTTGTGACCATCTCGCGCGCCAGGTGGGTGACCTTTTCGATATCGTTGGCGGCGCCTGTCGTATAATCGCCGAAGATGACCTCCTCCGCCGCGCGGCCGCCGCACAGGGTACGGATGCTTGAGAGGACATCGCTGCGGCTGATGAGGTTCTTGTCATCCTGTTCCACCTGCATGGTGTAGCCAAGCGCGCCGGAGGTGCGCGGCACAATGGTGATCTTCTCCACCGGAGCCTGCCCGTTTTGCAGGGCGGCTACCAGCGCGTGGCCCACCTCGTGGAAGGCGACGACGCGCTTCTCTTCCGGGGAAAGGATCTCGCCTTTCTTTTGTTTGCCCGCGATGACCGTCTCGACCGATTCCTGCAGGTCAGACTCACTCACCTTGCCGCGGCCCTCGCGCACAGCCAGCAGCGCGGCCTCATTGACGATGTTGGCGATCTGCGCGCCGCTGGCGCCGGCGGTCGCCCGCGCGATCTGCCGGTAGTCGATGTCGCTTTCCATCTGGTAATCCCTGGCATGGACCTTCAGGATCTGGAACCTGCCCTCCAGGTCAGGCAATTCCACCGGCACCTGGCGGTCAAAGCGGCCGGGCCGCATCAGGGCGATATCCAGTATCTCGGGCCGGTTTGTCGCCGCCAGCACCACAATGCCGGTGTTGCCGCTGAAGCCGTCCATTTCCGTCAGCAGCTGGTTAAGGGTCTGCTCGCGCTCGTCATTGCCGCCAAAGCCGGCGCCGTCGCGGCGCTTGCCGATGGTGTCCACCTCGTCGATGAAGATGATGCAGGGCGCGTTCTTCTTGGCCTCGTCAAACAGCTCGCGCACCTTTGACGCGCCGCGGCCCACGAACATCTCAACAAACTCGGATCCCGAGGCCGAGTAGAAAGGTACGTTGGCCTCGCCTGCCACCGCCTTGGCGATCAAGGTCTTTCCGGTGCCGGGAGGGCCCACCAGGATGACGCCCCGCGGGCACTTGGCCCCGATGGCGGTGTACTTTTCAGGCTTTTTCAGGTAGTCCACGATCTCGCTGAGCGAGTCCACTGCCTCCTCCACGCCGGCCACGTCCTTGAATGTCTTCGTGTCCTTGTTGGCCTGGTATTTCCTGACGACGGACTTTTGCCCGAACATGCCTGAAAACGCGCCGGCCCCGCTGCCCATGCGTTTGGACATGCTGCGCTGGAGAAAAAAGAAAAGCGCCAGCGGCAAGCCCCAGGTGAGCACGAAACTGAGGAAGACGTTGGGCGTTTCCGGGATAGGCGCGGCGAAGTCGATGCCCTGCTGGCGCAGGCGCTCCACAAGCGTGGGGTCGTTGACCACGCCGGTCTTGTAGATGTGTTCGGCCCCGCCGTCATTGGCGGTGAAAGTGATCTGCCCTTCGGCGATTTGTACGGCACTGACCTGCTTGTCATTGAGCAGCTTGTCAAACTGCGTATAGCTCACCTGAACCACTTCCCTCTGGGTGATGGAGGGCAGGATGAACCAGTTGAGGAGCAGCATGAAGGCCATCACGATCAGGTAATACTTGATCAGGGGTTTTTTATCGGGCGCGGACCCTTTGTTATTCCCTTCGGGGAGAAGATTGGGCTTTCGTTGGTTGTTTTGCATGCGTTCTCCTTGCCTTGCGGGATTGTTACGGCTTGATCAGCCGCATTCATCCAAATACAGTATACCCCCCTATGCAAGGGAACACACGCAAACAAAGGCGCGTTGCGAAGAAAGCGCCTTGTTTGATGCGGATTCCCTTATTTCTTGCCTATCGCCTTCTTGACAGCCGCTATGATGGCCATCAAGGCGCCGCCGCCCACGCCGCCGCCCAGTACGCTGGTGATGATGCTTGTGAGGTCCGTGCCGCCGCCGGCGGCGCCAATGCCCAGCGCGCCAAGCAGCTGGCCGCCGCCGATGCCGCCGACAAGCCCGGCAATGATGTCACCGATTTTCCCCAGGGACAGTTTGGGCATGACTTTTCCCGCGCCCAGGCCGCCAAGGCCGCCGCTTACCAATTGGATGATGATCGAAACAATGTTTCCCATTCCCTTTTCTCCTTTACCGGTCCGTCACATGACGCATTCAGTGCTTGTACATGGGCCTTTGATGGTAGTGCGTATGCAGCAGCGCGTGCGCCTTGTGCCCGCCAACTTCGCCCAGGTAATCCTCGTAAACCTTGAGCACATCGGGGTTTTCATGGCTCTTGCGCAGGGGCATGTTTTTGTCCGACTGGTAGAGCGCTTTGGCGCGCAGCAGGCGTGGATCGGAATTCATGCGGTCCCAGGACGCGATGATGGGCTGGCCGCCGCCCGTCACGCAGCCGCCGGGACAGCCCATGATCTCAATGAAGTGATACTGTTTCTCCCCGCTCAAAACGCTGTCAAGCAGCGCCTTGGCATTGGCCGTGCCATGCGCGACCGCGACTTTCAAGGTCACTTCCCCCACCTTGACCGCGGCTTCCTTGATGCCCTTGATGCCGCGGACACCCTCAAAGTCAAGCTTCTCCAGGGTTTCCCCGGTCACGCGCTCGTAAGCGGTGCGCAGCGCAGCTTCCATCACGCCGCCGGTCGCGCCAAAGATGGTGGCGGCACCCGTGCTGGCGCCCAGAAGCTGGTCAAAAGGCTCAGCGGGCAGATTGAGGAAGTCGATGCCCAGAACCTTGATCATGCGGGCCAGCTCGCGCGTGGTGATGACGGCGTCGACATCCGCCACGCCGTTTGCCGCCAGCTCCGGCCGGTCAGCCTCGGCCTTTTTGGCCGTGCAGGGCATGACGGAGACCACCGCGATCTCTTCGGGCGACAAACCGGTCTTGTGCGCGTAGTAGCTCTTGATCAGCGCGCCCGTCATCTCATGGGGCGACTTGCAGCTGGACAGGTTGGGGATGAAGGAGGGGTAATAGGTCTCGCAGTACTTGACCCAGCCGGGTGAGCAGCTGGTGATCATGGGCAGCACCCCGCCCGAATGGATGCGCTCCAGCAGTTCATTGGCTTCTTCCACAATGGTCAGGTCCGCGCCGAAGTTGGTGTCAAACACCTTCTCAAAGCCCATGCGCCTGAGGGCAGCGACCATCTGGCCCGTGACATCCCTGCCCATGGGCAGGCCGAAGGCCTCGCCAAGGGCGGCGCGCACCGCGGGCGCCGTCTGCACCACGACGTGTTTGGAGGTATCGGCCAGGAGCTTCCATACAAGGCTCCCCTCCTCCTTTTCATACAGGGCGCCGACGGGACAGGCCGTGATGCACTGGCCGCAGCCGATGCAGGCCATGTCGTTGAGCGGCAATTCCCAGGGCGAGGCGATCTGCGTATTGAATCCGCGCATCACCGGCCCAATCACGCCGCAGGCCTGCGTCTTGAAGCAGGCAGCCACGCAGCGGCGGCACAGGATGCACTTGTTGTTGTCCCGAACGATAGCCGGGGAAAGGTCGTCAATGGCATACTCCCTGCGCTCGCCGGTGAACTCTTCCCCGGATTCAACCCCGAGTTCGAGGGAAAGCTTTTGAAGCTCGCAGTTCTGGGAACGGATGCAGCTGAGGCATTTTTTGTCATGCACGGAAAGGATGAGCTCCAGGATGACCCGGCGTGCCTCACGCACTTCAACGGTATTGGTGTGCACCTCCATCTGGTCGGTCGCTTCCAGCACACAGGCGGGCTGCAGGCTTCTGCCGCCCGCATCCACCACGCACACGCGGCAGGCGCCGATTTCATTGAGATCCTTCAGGAAGCACAGCGTGGGGATGTGGATATGAGCGGCCTTGGCCGCTTCCAGCACCGTAGTGCCCCGGGGGACCTCCACCGGGACGTTGTCAATGCGCAGTGAAATGTTGTTGGACATGTATGCTTCTCCTTCCGGCTCAGTGGCGATAGATTGCGTCAAAACGGCACTTTTCCATGCAGGCGCCGCACTTGACGCACTTTTGCTGGCTGATCTCATGCTTGCCGCGCGGCTCGCCCGTGATCGCGCCGACCGGGCAGACCTTCACGCAGGCCGTGCATCCGCGGCAGTTGTCCTTGATGATGTATTGCAGCAGGCTGCGGCAGTGATGCGCGGGGCAGGTCTTGTCACGGATATGCGCCTCGTATTCGTTGCGGAAGTAGCGGATGGTGGACAATACGGGGTTTGGCGCTGTCTGGCCCAGTCCGCACAGGGCTGTTTTCTTGATGTTGACGGCCAGCTTCTCCAGTTTATCGATGTCGCCGGGTTCGCCTTTGCCCTGCGTGATCCGGTTGAGGATCTCAAGCATCCTTTTTGTTCCGACCCGGCACGGCGTGCATTTGCCGCAGCTTTCATCGACGGTAAAGTCAAGGAAGAAACGCGCGATGTCCACCATGCAGTTGTCCTCGTCCATGACGATCATGCCGCCCGAGCCCATCATGGAGCCCAGTTCAATCAGCGTATCATAGTCGATGGGTACATCCAGATGCTCAGCCGGGATGCAGCCGCCCGAAGGCCCGCCCGTCTGCACCGCCTTGAAGGCGCGGCCTGCGGGGATGCCGCCGCCGATGTCATAGATCACCTTGCGCAGCGGCGTGCCAATGGGCACTTCCACCAGGCCGGTGTTGTTGATCTTGCCGCCCAGTGCGAAAACCTTGGTGCCTGCCGACTGCTGGGTCCCCATTGTACGGAACCATTCCGCGCCTTTCAGGATGATCTGGGGCACGTTGGCGAAGGTCTCCACGTTGTTGATGTTGGTGGGCATGCCAAACAAGCCCTTGACCGCGGGGAACGGCGGTTTGGTCCTGGGCTCTCCGCGCTCTCCTTCAATGGAGATCATCAGCGCGGTCTCTTCCCCGCAGACAAAGGCGCCCGCGCCCAGGCGGATGTGGATATCAAAATCGAAATCCGTGCCAAAGATATGCTTCCCCAGCAAACCGTATTCCTTTGCCTGGTCGATGGCTATCTGCAGGCGCTTGACCGCGATGGGATACTCCGCGCGCACATAGATATAGCCCTCGTCGGAGCCCATCGCATAACCCGCGATCGCCATGGCTTCCAGCACGACATGGGGATCGCCCTCCAGCACGGAGCGGTCCATGAACGCGCCGGGGTCGCCCTCGTCGGCGTTGCAGACAACATATTTCTTGTCCGCTTTGCTGGCGCGGGCAAACTTCCACTTGAGCCCCGTGGGAAAGCCTCCGCCGCCGCGCCCGCGCAGGCCGGATTGCTTGACAATGTCAATGACCTCTTCGGGCGTCATGCCCGTCAATACCTTTTGCAGGGCCAAATAACCGTCAAAAGCCAAGTATTCGTCAATGTTCTCGGGGTCTATCACACCGCAGTTGCGCAGCGCGATACGGGTCTGATGCTTGTAAAACGGCATTTCCTCAAGCGGAAGGTTCTCGACGGAGCCGGCGTCCTTTTCCTTGTGGATCAGGCGCCTGACAACGCGGCCTTTGAGCAGGTGCTCCGCCACGATCTCATCCATGTCCTCAGGCCTTACGTGGGAATAGAACGTGCCCTCGGGGTAGACGATGACGACGGGCCCTGCCTCGCACAGGCCAAAGCATCCTGTCCGGATGGGCTTGATTTCCTTTTCCAGGCCAAACTCCTTGAGACGGCTGTCCAGGCGGTCAAATATCTGCTGCGAGCCCGAGGAAGTGCATCCTGTTCCGCCGCAAATCAGCACATGGGAGCGAAAATAGTCCATACTTCACTTTCTCCTTGATCAGACTGTCTGATCGCCTGCGATGGTGTACTCGACCACGGGATGGCCATTGACAACGTGATCGGCAACAATCATGCGCGCCTTGTCCGGCGTAACCTTGACATAGGTGGTCTTTTTACCGTCGGGGGTCAGCACGTCCACCATGGGCTCCAGCCGGCACATGCCGATGCAGCCGGTCTGCGATACGGTCACATTGCGCAGATGGCGGCGGTCAACTTCCTCCATCAGGGTGAGCAGCACCGGCCGCGCCCCGGCCGCGATGCCGCAAGTCGCCATACCCACCACCACACGCACGGCTTCGTCCTTGTCTTCCTTGCGCAGGCTGATCCTTTCCATGGTTTTTTGCCGGATGGCCTCAAGTTCCTGCAGTGTTTTCAATTGCATATCCCTCCCAGTACTGATTGGATCTGCTCTTTGAGCATATCCCTTAAAAAGACGGCTACTTCCGGCTCGCGCAGGGCTACCTGCGGCCCCAGGACATGTCGTATCTCCGCGGTGTCAAACCGTGTCTCACCCCGGGGGGACGCCAGGAAAAGCGAAAACTCCGGGCCCCGGGGGGACGCCAGGATGAGGGTCATCATCGTCTCGTCCAGCGCGCCAAGCGGCAGGCAGTCTAGGCTTGAGGTCAGGAAGGAGAACCGCAGGGTGCAGCCCCTGCCGGGCGCGCTGTCAATGCGCAGGCTGCCTCCCGTCCTTTGCGCGCTGGCCGCCGCCAGGGGGATCCCCAGGCCGACCCTGCGGGTCGTGCGGGTCGTGGCGAATGGATCCGCCGCTTTGCTCCGCAGGCTTTCCGCCATACCGCAGCCGTCATCGCTGATAATAATGTCAAGCGCGCCGTCAAGTGAGAGTTTCAGGCTGATGTCCACCCGGCCGGCCCCTGCCCTGACGCTGTTTTGCGCCAGGTCAAGCAGGTGCAGCGAGATATCCCGCATCTACTGCCTCTGCTTGTACTTGTCCAGTATGCCGGCTACCTGATCAGGCGTGACACGGCCGTATACTTCGGAACCAACGGTCAGCACGGGAGCAAGGCCGCAGGCGCCAAGGCAGCGGGTAGCCTGCAGGGTAAACAGGCCGTCTTCTGTCGTCTTGCCCACGGGGATCTCAAGGTATTCGGCCATTTTATCCAGGACAGCCTGCGCGCCCTTGACATAGCAGGCTGTGCCAAGGCAGACGCTGATAACGTTTTCACCTTTCTTTTCAAGGGAAAACTGCGAGTAAAAGGTGGCAACGCCATAGACTTCGCTCAGGGTCTTTCCCATGCCCTGGGCGATCATTTCCTGCACATCCATGGGCAGGTACCCAAAGACACCCTGTGCCTCCTGCATCACCGGCATCAGGCCGCCCGGCTGACCTTTGTGGCGCGCGATGATCGCCTGCAGCGCGTCGTACTTTTCCCCCGCCTCTGACATCCTTCAGCATCCCCCTCTTAAGCAAGTCGGTTTCAAAAATCCCAGTGCATAATATCACAAGTTGGCGGCGTAGTCACGATAATAATTTGACAAATTTATCCGACAAATCCCTGCCTGGTGAACTCCGGGAATTGAAATGACGGGTCCGCCCAAATGCCGTCGGTTTTCGCTGCGCCTTGTTCATGGCATTATCCTCTTGGCTTGGCCGGGATGTGCGTTTGAGATAGGAAACTATTATCATTTTATCAGGTGAGCCGTCTAATGTCAAAGAGAATTGACCTGGCCCGGCCGCTTGTTCCCGTTGACACCTCCCTGCGCTTTCGTCTACAATGCAACAAAACAAGGAGGCCGGCCATGACGATCCGCGACCTGGTAAACGTATTGGACGCACAGGTGCTCAGGGGCGAAGACAGACTGGATACGCCTGTCTACAGCGCCTGCTGTTCGGACCTGATGAGCGATGTGCTGGCCTTTGTCAATGAGAAAACGGTGCTGCTGACAGGATTGTGCAACCTGCATGTGGTGCGCACGGCAGAGATGCTGGACTTGAAGTGCCTGATTTTTGTACGCGGAAAGCTGCCGGATGACGAGGTGCTTGACCGCGCGGATGAGCTTCACCTGGCTGTGCTGAGCACCGGCAAGACAATGTTCACATCGGCAGGGCTGCTCTATGAGGGCGGGCTTCGCGGCGCCGTGATGCAGTGGGACGAGGGCAGGGAAGACCGGGTTTCATGAGCGGCGTTCACCTGTCGAAGGTCTATGAGATCACGCAGGGCGATTATACCAGGGCAGGCGAAGCCAGCGCGGACATCAAGCGGGCCCTCAGGCAGCTGGGCGTGCAGGCCGACATCCTGCGCAGGGTCAGTGTCGCCTCCTATGAGGCTGAGCTTAACATCGTCATCCACAGCCTTGGTGGCCAGCTGAGCCTGGAAGTGAGCCGGGACGCCATCACGCTGTGCACCCGGGACAGCGGCCCAGGTATCGCGGATATTCCCCTCGCCATGAGGGCAGGTTTCTCGACTGCGGACGATCAGGCCAGGAACCTTGGCTTTGGCGCGGGCATGGGGCTGCCCAACATGAAGCGCAACGCCGACATCTTCCATATAGACAGCCAGCCCGGCAAGGGGACCGAAATCAGGATGATCTTCCGGCTGCATCACGATTAAATGGGTCCGAAGTCCGGAAAGGAAGGCGCATGGAAAACCTTTATCATTCAGTCAGGCTGCAAAAGGATCTTTGCCGCGGCTGCACCAACTGCATGAAGCCCTGCCCGACAGAGGCCATCCGTGTACGCGGCGGCCGCGCGCACATACTTGACGAACTGTGCATCGACTGCGGCAACTGCATCCGTGTCTGCCCTTATCACGCGAAAGTCGCCCTGACCAACAGCTTTGACGATCTGGCGGCTTTCCCGCACCGCATCGCCTTGCCCGCTCCCTCCTTTTTTGCCCAGTTCGGCAAGCAGGCCGGGTCCGTCGGCGCCATCCTGGATGTGCTCAGGGAGGTGGGCTTTGACGAGGTCTTTGAGGTCGCGCGCGGAGCGGACATCGTCACCGGGGCGATTCGCCGCCTGCTGGGGGATGCCCGGCGGCCGCGGCCGCTGATCTCCTCCGCCTGCCCCGCGGTGACCCGCCTCATCCAGGTGCGCTTTCCAAGCCTGATACCGCATATCGTCCCATTGCGCCAGCCGATGGAAGTCGCGGCGGAGATCGCCCGCAAGGAATACTGCCTTGCCCACAGCGTCAAGCCGCAGGATGTCGGCGTCTTTTTCATCACACCCTGCCCCGCCAAGATGACCGCCATCAACAGCCCCATCGGACAGGAAAAATCCCATGTAGACGGCGCGATCTCCATCGTTGAGGCCTACGGCCGCGTGCTGCCGCGCCTGGACAAGCGGAAGTGCGGCAGCAGCCGTGTCCAGGCCTCCCCGCTGGGGGTGGGCTGGGCCACAGCTGGCGGCGAAGCCGAAGCCAGCGGATGCCTCAACACCATGGCGGTTGACGGCATAGACAATGTCATCCGGGTGCTTGAGGAGGTTGACAACGGCAAGCTGCAGGACCTTGATTACCTGGAATGCTCCGCCTGCGTAAGCGGCTGCGTCGGCGGGCCCCTGACCTGCGACAACAACTTTGTCGCCCGGCAGAACCTGAGGAACCTGACACGCGCCATGCCCCAGGCGGACCCTGCCGATACCCCGGACAAGTTTGCCTCGCAGGGCATTCACCTGAAACATGACAAGCAGATACTGCCAAACAGCACCCTGAAGCTGGACGAGGACATGACGGTTGCCATCCGGATGATGGAAGAAATGAACGCCATCCTGGAGCGATTGCCCGGTTATGATTGCGGCAGCTGCGGCTCGCCTACCTGCAGAAGCTTCGCGCAGGATATCGTGCGCGGTTATTTCAAGGAGACGGACTGTATTTTCCTGCTTAAGGACAATCTGCGCCTGATGGCGCAGCGGATGGCAGATCTCTGGCAGCCCAAGGGCGATTAGGAGGATTATGACAATCAATGACCTGCTCCCCCACATTGAAGGCGAGCTTCTCACGCAGGACGCCGATCTGGAGCGCCCTGTCTCCTGCGGCTACGCCTGCGACCTGCTCAGCTGGGTGATGGCGCACGGAAAAAGGGACATGGCCTGGATTACCGTGCAGACGCATTTGAACGTGGTCGCCGTAGCCTCCCTGGCGGAGATGAGCTGCGTCATCCTGCCCGAAGATATCCGCATGGAAGAGGCGCCACTCATGAAAGCCCGTCAGGAGGGGATAGCCGTCTTCACAAGCAGGCTTTCCGCCTATGAGCTGTGCGCCAGAATGGCGCAGCTGGGCATCCGGGCCTGACGCCTTGCCGTCTTTATATTACGATTTCCATATCCATTCCTGCCTCTCGCCCTGCGCCGAGGATGAAATGACGCCCGGCAATATCTGCGCCATGGCCAAGCTCAAGGGCCTTCAGGCGATCGCCGTAACAGACCATCAAAGCGCGGCGATGCTGCGCGCCGTCTCTTCCTGCGCAAAGCGCGCCGGCCTTCTATTGCTGCCCGGCCTTGAGATCTGCACGCGGGAAGAAGTGCATCTGCTGGCCTATTTCGCTTCGCTTGAGCAGGCGGAAGCCATGGGCCTTTGGTGTTATCAGCGCTTGCCGGACAGGAAGAACCGCCCTGAATTCTTCGGGAATCAGTGGATAACGGATGACGCGGACAGGCACATCGCGCAGGAAGAGCGCATGCTCATCCAGGCCCTGTCAGCCGGGCTGGGCGAGGTGTGCCGCACAGTGCGCGCCCTGGGCGGCGTTCCGGTCCCCGCGCACATCAACCGCGGCGCAAACGGCATCCTTCAGGCGCTTGGCTTCCTGCCGCAGGAAGAAGGCTTCACAGCCCTGGAGATCTGCCCGCAGCTGCCGCTGGAAATGGATTCCCATGCCCAGCGCATACTGCGTTCCTCCGACGCGCACCGGCTGGGCGACATCGCCGAGGCTGACGAGAGGCTGCCCGTCACGGCGGATACGCAGGCGATCATCGACTATCTGGGCGGCGAAGGCTGATTGACGCCTCCCCCCAATCCTGCTACACTTTGCCCATCCCATGAAGGAGGGCAAGCATACTTGTTACAGGACATACTATCAAAATACAACGCCTCATTTGCGCCCGGGGCTTCGACTGAGCTGAGGGCGCAGCGCAACCTGACGCGCAGGGTCACCCTGCGGCAGGGCAATCTGGTGGCCAACCAGCGCAGCGACACCAAGGGCGTAGGCGCCAGGGTGTACGAGGATGGCATCTACGGCTTTGCCTCGGCAGCCGACTTGTCGGATGACGCTGTGCGCGCGGTGCTGAAAAACGCGACTGACAACGCGGCCTTCCTGAGCGCATACGCCGGACGCGGCACGGGTTCCCTGCCTGCCCTTGAAAAGGGCAGGAGGCCTGACGATGAAGCTGTCAGCGACCTGCCGCAGAAAGTCTATATCGACTACCTGCAGGCGCTGGACGCCTACATCACGTCAAACTATCCGCAGCTTGACAGCAGGACCCTGGTCGCCTACGCCGACAGCGTGGAAAGGCAGCTGCTTACCTCCGACGGCTTCAGCTGCCACACCCTGCTGCCGCGCGCCTATGTCTATATCTTCATGACCGCCAAGACAGGTGACGGCGTGCCGGTGGAAGTGTTTGAACCCATCGGGGGCTTTGGCGGCTTTGACAGGCACTTTACCGCGCCTGAGCTGATGTACCCCGTCATCGACAAACTCTTTGAGCGCGTGATGCACAAGCGCGAAGGCGTATATGCCCAGGCAGGCCTGAAGACCGTGGTGATGGCAGGCGAGCTGACGGGCATCCTGGCGCATGAGGCGGTTGGGCACACGGTGGAAGCCGACCTGGTGCTGGGCGGCTCGGTGGCAGGCCCGCTGCTCAACAAACAGGTGGCAAGCCCGCTGGTCTCCCTGACAGACTTCGCCAGTGAAGCCTTCGGGGAGACAGCCCCCCTGCCTGTCTATGTGGACGATGAAGGCACCCCGGCAAGTGATGCCCTGCTGATCAGGGACGGCATCCTGACGGGCTACATGCACAGCCGCCAGTCCGCGCAGCACTTTGGTATGCGGCCTCAGGGCAACGCGAGGGCCTGGCTCTTCTCTGACGAACCGCTCATCCGCATGCGCAACACCGCCATCCATCCGGGCGCAAGCAAGCCCGAAGACATGATCGCCTCGGTGGATGACGGCTATTACCTCGTCAGCACTGGCAACGGCCAGGCGGACACCACGGGCGAGTTCATGTTTGGCGTCACCATGGGCTATGAGATCAAAAACGGCAAACTGGGCAAGGCGATATTTGACACGACCATTTCCGGCGTTGCCTTTGAGATGCTTAAGTCGGTCGATATGGTAGGCGACAGGGTACGCTGGTCCAGCAGCGGGTTTTGCGGCAAAAAGCAGCCTATGCCGGTTGGCGTGGGCGGACCTGACCTGCGCTGCAGGCTGATGATTGGGGGCAGATGATATGACAACAGCACAAGATATCGCGCGCTACGCGCTGGACATGCTGGGCAAGGCAGGCGCGGACCAGTACAGCGCCGCTGCGCACACGGTGGAGAAACGGGAGTTCAACGTAGACGGGGGCCTCTTCAGCCTGCTGCGGACCACCTTTGACAAGCACCTGGACCTGACCCTTATCAAGGACAGCAGGCGCGGCAAAGTGCTCATCAACGATTTTTCATACGAAGCGGTCGATGAGGCGGTCAAGGACTGCCTGGCCTCCGCCCAGGCATCCGCCCAGGACCCTGCCTGGCAGCTGGCCGCGGGCGGGAAGCGCAGCTTTGAGCAGGGCGCGCCGCAGGGCGACATGGACGGCCTGTTCAGCCAGAGCAAGGCGCTGCTTGAGACCATCAGGGCTGATTATCCCAAGGTGATGGTGGAGCAGATGATCGTCACCCACGAAAAGACGGAGGGACTCTACCTCAACAGCCTCGGCGCGGAATATGGGTCCTTGGAGGGCGAGTACGCGGTCAGCCTGATGTTCTCGGGCCATGAGGGGGACAAGACAAGCAGCTTCAACGGCGACGGGCTGCGCACAAGCAGCCTGGATACGCCCTTCATTGAGCTGGGCAGCCTGCGCCGGACCTTGAAGGACGCCGAAGATTCCATCATCACCACCCAGCCGGAAGGCAAATTCGAAGGCACGGTGGTGTTCATGCCAACCTGCGCGCAGGAAGTGATCTCCGAGCTGCTGGGCAACTATGCCGGCGACGGCGTGATCCTGGAAGGCACCAGCCGATGGCTGGATAAACTTGGGCAGCAGGTAGTCGACCCACGCCTCACCATCCGCCTGGCGCCACACGACGACAGGATCGTGTGCGGCCAAAGATACATGCAGGACGGAGAGCTGAGCCGGGATTATGCCGTGATCCAAGACGGGGTACTGCAGCAATTCATGCTGTCAAGCTATGTCGCCAACAAGACCGGTCTCAAGCGCGCGCCCAACGACGCGGGCAATCTGATCGTGAAGCCCGGGGACCGGGCGCTTGACCAAATCATCGCCGACATCGAAAAAGGCCTGCTGGTCGGGCGCTTTTCCGGCGGTCAGCCAAGCAGCAGCGGCGATTTCAGCGGCGTGGCCAAGAACAGCTTCCTGATAGAAAACGGCCGGGTGATGGGCGCCGTTTCAGAAACCATGCTCTCGGGCAACCTGGCTGGCATGCTCAACAAACTGCGCGCCGTCAGCCGGGAGACCGTGGCCGACGGCGGCAGCGTGATGCCCTATATCGCGGTGGACGGGATAACGATCTCGGGGAAATAAGCCTCAGCCCCGCATGCCCAGCTTTTCCAAAAACCTCAGCAGGCCAAGCCTGCCTTCCTCATCCAGTTTGTAAACGCCCGTATCGCGCAGCACCTCGTAACAGACCTGGCCCACCTCATGGCGCACCAAACGGTGCGCCTCTTCTTTATTTATCGGCAAGGCGGCCTTGTCCCTGACAAGCTGCGCCCACGGCGCGTGGGGTGAACCGGTCCCGAGTTGACGGCCATGAAGCAAATAATCCTCCACCTCAGCCAGTTCCTCCTTGAGCCTGCCCGGCAGGATGAACAGGCCCATCGCCTCTATCAGGCCGATGTTCTCCTTTTTGATGTGGTGCAGTTCCCGGTGCGGATGGAAAATGCCCAGGGGATGGGCATCGCTGCAGCGATTATTGCGCAGCAAAAGGTAACAGCAGTAATCCTCGCCCTGTTTGCGCATCACGGGGGTGACCGCGTTGTGGGCTTCGCCCGTGAACGCCAGGATATCAAGCGCTTCGTCGCTGCAGCCGCGCCAGGCCTGCAATACCTCAAACATCAGGCCGATCAGCTTTTCCCGCTCCCGGCAGGTGAAACGCAGGCAGGTCATGGGCCATTTGAGCGCTTCACCCCGCACCGCGGGGTCGCCTGTCCTGATATCAAACCAGGTGTCGGCCATCTCCATGGGAAAGATATGCCGCCCGCCCTGAAAATGGTCGTGCGTCAGGATGGATCCCCCCACGATGGGCAGGTCGGCGTTGGAACCGATGAAATAATGCGGAAACATATCCACGAAGCCGGCCATTTTCTCAAAGCTGTCCCGCGTCATCGCCATGGGCACATGCTGGCCGTTGAGCACGATGCAGTGCTCGGGGTAATACAGGTAGGGCGAGTATTGCAGGTACCAGGTCTCATGCCCCAGCGTCAGCGGGATGATGCGGTGGTTTTGCCTGGCCGGGAAGCCCGGCCGCCCGGCGTAGCCCGGGTTCTCCCGGCACAGCATGCACCTGGGATAGCTGACCGCTGTCTGATGGCGCGCCGCCGCGATGTCCCGGGGATCCTTTTCCGGCTTGGACAGGTTGATGGTGACCGTCATCTCTCCCGCGGGCGTCATGGCCGGATAGACAATATTCTGGGCGATGCGTTCTGTCCTGATATAGTCATTGTCGCGGCAAAACCCGTAAAACCAGGCCGTCGCGGCCTGCGGGCCCTGATTGGCAAGCAACTGCGCAAACTGCTGCCTGACATCCCGCGGGCTGGGCGTAATGGCGCCAAACAGCCGCGCGGCAAAGCGGTCCCTCGCCTCCACGCTGTCCTGGCAAAGGCCCTGTCCCACCGCGTAATCCAGCAGCATATCCCCCAGCCTGAGCAGCGGCAGCATCGACGCAGCCTCCTGCGGCGCATCCAGCGCCAGCATCTCCAGCACCGCGTTGATGGCGTGGTCCCTGTCTTCCTGCTCCAGCAGCCCTTTTTGCACGGCCGCCGCGCAAAACATCGTCACCATTTGGCCCGCCGTCCACTCTCCCAAGCCCGCCATCCGCTGCCTCCCCGATGATGTTTAGTCTGCGTGAATTATAACAGATGCGGGCCTGCTTGTGTACCAAGCGCCAGAACTATGGTATAATGGGCAGAAATGAGGAGCGTGACTTGATGAACGTCCATGTCTTTGACCAAGCAGAAAAGGCAAGCCTGGCCGCCGCCCATTTGTTTGCGGCGCAGATATACAAGAAACCGGATTCCGTCCTGGGTTTTGCCACCGGTTCCACCCCCCTTGGCACCTATCAGCTGCTCATCCAGTGGCATAAGGCCGGCTGGCTTGATTTTTCCGGGTGCGTTAGCTTCAACCTGGATGAATATGTCGGCCTGCGCGCCGATCACCCGCAAAGCTATCACCGCTTCATGCAGGAAAACCTGTTTGACCATATCAACATGAAAGCCACCCATTTGCCCGACGGCACCGCCGCCAACCTGAAACGCGAAGCCGCGCGCTATGACAAGGCCATCGTCAATGCCGGCGGCATCGATATCCAGTTCCTTGGTATCGGCAACAACGGGCACATCGGCTTCAATGAGCCCTCCGGCGTCTTCAGCTACGGCACCCAGGTGGTGGACCTGACCAGGAGCACCATTGAGGCCAATACGCGCTTCTTTGACAAGGCCGAGGATGTTCCCAGGCAGGCCATTTCCCTGGGCACAGGAGGCATCATGAATGCCCGCACCATCGTCATGGTCGCCATTGGCAGGGAAAAGGCGAAAGCCATCAGGGCCATGGTCAAAGGTGAAGTCGACCCGCTGGTCCAGGCCTCCATTTTGAGCCTGCATGGGGAGACCGTCGTGCTGCTGGACAATGAAGCGGCAAGCCTGCTGTAAGGGAAGGGTGGCCAGGGGTTTTGCCGCAGGCTGTGGACAGGCCTGTGGGGGAATTAGTTCCGGGGCGGGCGGATGTGAACGGAGGCCCCGAAAAGTATGTCCACAACCTGGGGATTGCGCTGTGTGGAAATGTGGAAAAGCCCAGGGGAAGGGGACGGTGTGAGGTGAGTGGTTTGAAGTTTTTGGCTGTAAAGAGCCGCAAAGATTCGCTTCGCTGTCTTTGCTTTGGTTTTTTTGGAGACGCTTTGAGGGAGACGATTTGGGGGTTTCACCCCCAATCCCCTGACAAGGGATAGTATCCCTTGACCCGTTTTCAGGTTGTTCAATTGTTGTTGAGGTGTTATGCACGGATTGCTGAGGGCGGGCTGAACAACTTTTTCCGTTGCCGTCAGGCGATTTGGCACTTATCCCCACTGTCCACAGGTCCTACTGCTGCTACTGCTAATATATCCCACCCCTGCTACAGGGAGACTTCAAAGGATGTGATCGCATGCATTTTACCGTGAACGCGCCTGATATCAACCATGGCTTGAGTTTGGCAACCCGTGCCCTGCCAACCCACCCCACCAAGGCGCCCTATGAAGGCGTCTTTATCGAGACCCTGGAGACAGGCATCCAGCTGACCTGTACCAATGGCGAAATGACCATTAAAACCCTTGTGCCCGCCATTGTCCGGGAGGATGGGTCCGCCCTGCCTCCCGCCAAACTGCTGTTTGAAATGCTGCGCAAGCTTGAAGGCGAGATCGACTTTCGCGTGACCGGCAGCGATTCATCGGGCACGCAGGAAGCCGTTTTTACGGCGCAAGGCAACAAGACCACCATGCTGTGTATGCCGGCTGAGGATTTTCCCGAGATCCAGGACATCCACAGCGACCTGGTGACCAGCCTGCCGCAAAACAAGCTGGCGGCAGCCGTCGGACACATCACCTTTGCCGTCTCCACCGATGAGACCCGCCGCATCCTTACCGGCTGCCTGATGGAAACCTACGCGGAGGAAGTCCGCTTCATCTGCCTGGACGGATTTCGCCTGGCCATGCAGCGCGTCTATGCCAGCCATGCCCTGCCTCAGGGCAAGGAGCAATACGCCGCCATCCTGCCCGGCACCATCATCACAGAGATCGGCCGCATGCTTTCCGATGCCGAGGCACCCATCACCCTCCATACCAGCGCTACCCACCTGATGGCCGTCTTTGACCAGACAAGGGTGTACTGCCCCCTTATCCCCGGTGAATACATCAATTACAAGCAGATCCTCCCCACCACCTGGAGCACCGCCATCCGCGTCAATAAGCAGGAAATGGTGGGCGCCATCGAGCGTGCCGCCCTCATGGCCCGGCAGGGCAAGTTTGACCTCATCAAGTTCAAGGTGGAAGAGGACAGCCTGACCATCATGGCCAACGCCGAACGCGGCGCCGTCGTTGAGCGCATCAACATCGACTTTGAGGGCAGCCCACTGGACATCGCCTTCAACAGCCGCTATCTGCTGGATGTGTTCAAGAACATCGACACCTCCGATATGAGCATGCGCTTCAACACCAACGTCAGCCCCTGCGTCATCTGCCCCGTCACCGGCAACCAGTACACCTACCTCGTCCTGCCCGTGCGCGTATCGCAGTGACCGTTTCCGCTTTTCGGCATAGGAGGAAACCATGACCGAACTCCTCAGCACCGTCAAGCTTTCCAAAAAGTACAGGTCCAAGTACGCTCTCCTGGACGCCGACATCCACATCAAACAGGGTGATATCTATGGCCTGATCGGCCGCAACGGCGCCGGCAAGACGACCTTGCTCAAGCTTATCAACAGCCAGATCAACGCCACCTCGGGCGAGATCCTCATGCGGGGCAGCAAGCTGCCCTTTGGGCGCCCCCAGGTCAAGATAGGCGCCCTGGTCGAGTCCCCCGGCCTCTATCCCGACTACAGCGCCTATGACAACCTCATGTTCAAATGCATCGCCATGGGCCGCAACAGGAAAGATTACATCGGTCAGCTGCTCAAGCTCGTAGAACTATCCGACACCGGCAAAAAGAAGGCCAGGCAGTTTTCCCTGGGCATGAAACAGCGCCTGGGCATCGCCCTGGCCATGATCGATGAGCCCGACCTGCTGCTCCTTGACGAGCCCATCAACGGCATGGACCCCCAGGGCATCAAGGATATCCGCGAGATGCTCGTGCGCATCAACCGCGACATGGGCACAACCATCCTCATCTCCAGCCATATCCTGGACGAACTGGCCAAGTTCGCCAGCACCTACGGCATCATCAAAGACGGCCGCGTCCTGCTGGAAATGAGCCGTGAGCAGATGGACGAAGAGAGCAGGGCGGGCATCGAGATCAAGTCGCCGGAGCCTGAAAAAGTTAAGGAAGCCATCCTGGCGGGCTTTGGGATCACAGCCGTCCAGCAGTTGGACCATGAAAGCCTTCTCATCACCCAGCATGTCGAGCGCCACGAGGAGATCAGCCGCCTGTTGTTTGACCGGGGCATATATGTCAGCCAATTTTTCGTCCGCCACCAGTCGCTGGAGGACTATTTCGTCGGGCTGACGGGGGTGGGCATCAAATGAAACGCTATATCGCCATGGATTTTCGCCGCCTGTTCAAGACCCGGAGTTTTTACACCGCCATGATCCTCGCCCTGCTCCTGCTGGCCATTTATGCCGGCGCCGCCTATTTCTTCACCGGCGCGGGCGTCATCAAGGCAACCGAGGGCAAGGCCCCGCCTGCCGTCACCCAGATGCTCAAACAGGCCCGCGTATTCCTGGACTTCAATCACTTTGCCAGCATCATGAACACAGGCACCTCCATGCTGCACCTGATCCTGGCCGCCTTTGCCGCCGGTTTCATCTCCAAGGACCACCATACGGGTTATCTCAAGAATCTTTACGGCATTCGCGACCTTCGCGGCAAGTGGCTGGTGTCCAAGCTGGCCGTCATGATGACGGCCGCCGTCATCTATTACCTGGTCTACCTCACCGGCGCCGCCATCGTCACGCTGCTGTACGGCAACGCCCTCAGCCCCGATATCGGCGCGCTGGCCGCCTATTACGGGATGCACCTGTCAGTCGACCTGGCCCTTTTTGGCCTGATCATCCTGACCGTCACCCTGGTGCAGACCAAGACCGCGGCCGTCATCGTTGCCCTTCTCCTGTCCTTCAACCTGCAGGCCATCATCTACCTGATCATCGACCAGTTTGGCTGGCTGCCCTTTCAACTGGCGGAATACGGCATGATGGGCCAGGCCTCCCGGCTGATGATAGCAGGCAGCGGGCCCGTGGCCGGCATGATGGCCCGCAGGTTCCAGGACATGATGGCCTCCATGGCCACAACGCCCGGCACCCTGCTGCCTGTCAGCCTTGGCATCGCGTTTGCCGCCATCGCGCTGAGCTGGCTGATGCTCAGGCGGGTGGACTACAGGGGCTGACCCTGTCGTTGTTCTTCACGATGATATGCGCGTATGATTGGCAACATAAGCGGCCGCGGCCCGGGCAGCCAGGATGCCCGTAGCCCAGGCGAAGAGTAAATTGTGGCCGCCGCAGTCGCCGTCGACGTTGAGCAGCTCACCTGACAAAAACAGACCGGGCACCGGGTCGGAAGCCATGGTGTCGGGCCTTATATCCCTTGTGTCAATGCCGCCTGCCGCCACCTGGGCATGCTCAAAGCCGCGCAGGGCGCGGACGGGCAGGGGAAAGGCGCTGAGCTGATCTGCCAGCTGGTCAAGCGGCAGGTCCTGCAGGCGCTGGGCCAGCAGGCGGGGCAGGGCGCCGTACAGGAGGGCTTCTTTTGTCAGCCTTGCCGCGCGCCGCTTCATGAAATCAAGCACCATAAGCCCGTTGGCGTCCGGCTCTCCGGGCCGGCTTCTTTCCATGCGGCGGGGGCTCAGCCCAAGCAGGGGTGAGAAGTCCAGAAAGACGACGGGCTGTCTTTTTTCCGCCAATGCCTGTCCCGCGTCGCGGCTGAGCTGCATGATGCACACGCCGCTGATGCCGTCCTGGGCAAAGATCACCTCGCCCTGTGTCCGGCTAATGGGCCTGCCATCCGCGCACAGCGTGGCGATTGCAGGCAGGCGCAGGCCCTTGAGCCCGCGCACTGCCTGGGGATCGGTGATCAGGCCGGTCAGCGCGGGGCGCGGAGCAATCAGGCGATGGCCCAGTCTTTGGAGAACTGCATACAGGGTGTCCGAGCCGGAAAGCTGGGGCTGCGCGGGGCTGCCGGCTGCAGCCAGGACGCAAGGCGCCTCATAGCGGCCGTTTGAGCTTGTCTGAACCATGAAGGAAGGCATTTTGTCAGCGCTTTGCGGCATTCGCTCAATACCGGTGACCCACGCGTCACAGACGATCAGGCAGCGCGGATCCCTTTCAAGCGGCAGGCGCAGCACTTCCAGCACTGTGCTTGCCTGGCTGCTGGCAGGGTAGACCAAGCCGCCTTCCTCCTGTGCGGTGACCAGGCCAAGACCGTCAAAGAATGCCAGCACTTCCCCCACAGGGCAGGCGCGCAATACTTTCACCGCAAAACCGGGATCCCCAAAGTATACCGGAGGCCCGGCATTGAGCAGGTTGCAGCGGCCGTTGCCGGTGGCCAGCAGCTTGCGCCCGACGCGGTCCCTGGCTTCCAGGATCGTCACCCGAAGACCTGCCTTGAGCGCAACGCAAGCGGCGGCGAGGCCAGAAGCCCCGCCGCCGATGATGATAAGGTCGTTACTGGCCCATTCTGCTGGGCGCATTGTCGTAGGCGTACTGGATGGCAGCCTGGTGGGCCGCGTCAATCACGCCTGAAGAGTGTGTGCGGCTGTTGATGAAGTGCACGCAGAACTGGCCGTTGAACTCGTTGTCGGGCGTATGGTCGCCCTCGGGATAGTTGTGCGGGACGCCGTACACCGAACCGGCGTATGTGTGGCCCAGAACCGTGACCCACACCGCTCTGCGCTGGTAGAGGTTCTTGTCCAGGATCTGCTGTGAGGTGCTTACGCCGTAGACGCGGCACATCGCCGCGGTGGCTGCTGCATCCAGGGGCTCAACGTCCGCGTGCTGGCCGCCTGCCCAGCGCCTGGCCGTCCAGGAGATGCCCGTCTTGACGTCGGTCAGCACGGCCGTGATCTTGTTGGTATTTGTGTAGACGGGCCAGAACGTCGGATTTGTGCTGTTGGGCAGCCAGGTGTATTTCTCCACCGGGTAAAGCGTAGTGGGGCCGGGCGTGGGACCATAGGTGCCTTCGGGTACGGTGCCGTAAAGCTTGTGCTGGGTGTTGGGCCCCGCGACGCCGTCGACAAAGAGCCCGGCGGCAAGCTGGTAAGCCCTGACCGCGGTTTCCGTCTCGGTGGTGTAGTCACCGGTGATGGCGGAGGATGCCAGGAAGGTAAGCTGCGCCAATTTTGTCTGCAGGCGGGTGACATCCTCGCCCGACATGCCCTTGAACAGCGTGCGGTAGCTGGCTTCAGGCGGTGAAGAGGGGTCGCCTGTCTGGTTGAGGAGCGCCTCCTCCACCTTTGTCAGCACGCGCAGCAGGTCTGCGCGGATGTAGCCGGTGACGCCGCCCGCGGTGACGTGATACCAGTTATAGCCGCCGCCCGGGGTGCTTGCGCTCAGCAGTTTGGCGACGCTGCCTGCCTTGTAAAGCAAGGTCAGGTTCTGGGAGGACATGGAAGCAGCCGAGCGCACGATGACGCGGTCGATCGTCGTGACAGCCGTGGAAGAGAGGTCGGCAGGATTGGGTGTCACGCTTGGCGCCGGCGTGGCGGTTGGCGTCTGGGTAGCCAGCCAGGCCTGATATTCCGCCTGGGTCATCACACGGGCAAAAGAGCCCAGGATATAGGCGGTCTGGGTGCCGCTTTGCACCTTGTACCATGGCTTGCCGCCGGATGAAACGGTGGCATACATCGGGAACACCGCGCCCGCGCTGCTGAGCTGTGTCAGCACCTGGGCATCCAGGCTGGGGGAGACGCGAACATTGAGCAATCCTGCTGTGGTCACTATGTGGCCCGTGATCTGCTCGGGGCCGGGCGTGGGCGGGACAGCGCCGGGAATTACGCCGCTGGTCAGATAGAGCGTTACCTCTTCAGCCGTCAGCTGGCGAAGCATGTCGCCGCGCAGGTAGCCCGTGCGGCCGTCCACCTGGACGAAGTACCAGTTGTAGCCGGCGTTGGTGACGACCGGCGCGGCCAGCGGCAGCACCCTGCCCCTTGCCACCTGCATGAGCACCTCGGCATTGGGATTGGGCGTGCGGCGCAGGTTGATGCCGCCCATGAGCGTCAGGATGTAGCCTGCCGCCGCGGTGCCGGTGGGGGCGGGCGTAATGACGGGGGCGGTGCCGCCTGTCAGCTTGGCCATGTCGGAACGGATATAGCCGGCGCCCAGGCTTGACAGCACATAGTACCAGGTGTAGCCGCCCTGTTGGGTGAAGCCGTAGTAGGGCAGAACGGTATCCCTGTCAAGCTGACCGATGCTGTTGCCGCCGGCGGTCTGGCGCAGGTTGACACCGCCCTTGATCAGAGTGATGTAGCCCGTGGTCCCGCTGGGAGGCGCTGTGGGCGTCGGGGTGGGCTGCACCGGCACCGGCGTTGGGGTGACGATCACGCCGGATTGGGTGGTGAAGTCAAAGCAGTCGCCGCGCACATAGCCAAAGCCGGCGCTGGGGTGGTTGACGTAGGCCCAGCTGTAGCCCAGATTGCTGACGGGGCTGCCATAGTAGGGCAGGATGGTGGCCGCGGGCATCTGCAGCAGGCTTTCCCCGCCGGGTGTCTGCCGCAGGTTGGTGCCTGATTTGTTGATCTTGATGAAGCCGCTGATGGTGGCGGGTGAAGTCGTCGCCGAAGGCGAAGCGCCAAAGGAGTAACCTGCCTGAACTGGGTTGGCCAGAAATGCGGTGAGCTCGGCGCCGGTCATGGGACGGAACACATCACTGCGCAGGTAACCCGTAAAGCCCTTGTCCGTATAGTCAGGCCTGTTGGTTGTGACCTGATAAAAGAGATTGCCTTCAAATGTGGTGCTGCCAAGGATCTCCGCCACCCAGCCGCGGTTCAGCCTTGCCCAGTAGTCTGAGCTGTCAGCCGCCATGCGAAACAGCACGTTATCAATGGTGACGACGCCAAACTGCCTCACGGCGCCTGCCTGCGCAAACGGGGCAGGGATAAGCAGCGCCAGCACCGTCAGCAGGCACAGCAGCCGGCTTATGCGTCTTGACCTCTTGGAATGCATTATCATATGAGCACCTCAACCCCTCGTCGCGCGGAAGGCGCAGATTTATCCATCGGCAGTATATTACAATTTCGTTACACGGTCAACAAACAATTCAAGCGCGGCGCGCATTTGCGGGCGCTTTGCCTGCGCAGCGCCCCTTTGGTAAAAATTGTGCTTGCGCGCTTCACAGGCAGGCCATATAATGAAGGCAGACTAAATAGCGTTTGAGGGGGCTGATCTGCATGACAGTCATGGATAAATACATATCCTGGACAGAGATGTTCAAGGATGACCCGGCGACCCTGTCGGAGCTCAAGGCCATCGCGGGGGACACCCATGAGATAGAGGACCGTTTTTATACGGAACTCAGCTTTGGCACCGCGGGCATGCGGGGTGTGCTGGGCGCTGGCAGCAACCGCATGAACGTCTACAATGTGCGCAGGCTGACGGCGGGTTTGGCGGACCATCTGAAACTGGATGCGGATGCTGCGGGCCGCGGCGTGGTGATCGGCTATGACAGCCGCAGGATGTCTATAGAGTTCGCAAGGGAAGCCGCCCTGGTCTTTGCGGCGCGCGGCGTGAAAGCCCTGCTGTTTGACGCGCTGCGCCCTGTCCCCGTCATCAGCTACGCCGTGCGCCATTTGAACGCCGCCGCGGGCGTCGCCATCACCGCCAGCCACAATCCCCGCCAATACAATGGCTACAAGGTCTACGCGCAGGACGGCGCCCAGGTGTCGCCCGATATGGCCGACGCCATCAGCAAACGCGTTTTCGCGCTGGATTACCGGGAGTGCCTGCCCATGGATGAACAGGAGGCAAGGGCGCGGGGGCTTCTGGTCACCATCGGCGACAAGCAGGTGGATGACGATTACATCATGATGGTGCTGGGCCTGTGCGTACAGCCCGAGCTGCTCAAAAAGGAAGGCAAGAATCTCAAGATCGTCTACACGCCGCTGCATGGCTCGGGCAATGTGCCCGTGCGCCGCGCCCTGAAGGAGGCGGGCATCACGCAGGTCTCCGTCGTCAGGGAGCAGGAACTGCCAGACCCTGACTTCCCTACCGTCAAGGCGCCCAACCCGGAAGACCCCGCCGCCTTTTCCCTGGCCATCCCGCTGGCGCAGAAGGTTGGCGCTACGGTGATCTTCGGCACCGATCCCGACTGCGACCGCCTGGGCGTCTGCGTAAAGGACCGGCAGGGTGTTTTCCATACGCTGACGGGCAACCAGATAGGCTGCCTGCTGATGCACCATGTGCTGTCCAGCCGCCAGTTGGCCGATAAGCTGCCCGTAAACGGCGCCTGCTGCAAAAGCATCGTCTCCACCCGGATGGCGCAGGACATCTGTGACGATTTCGCCGTCAAATTGTTTGACGTGCTGACGGGTTTCAAGTACATCGGCGAGAAGATCCAGCAGTTTGAAGAGACGGGGGAATACAGCTTCCTGTTTGGCTTTGAAGAAAGTTTCGGCTATCTGTCGGGCACCCAGGTGCGGGACAAGGACGGCGTCAACGCCTCCCTGCTGATTGCCGAAGCCGCCTGCGTGTGCATGGATGAAGGCATCACCCTGAATGACCGGCTGCAGCAGCTGTATGAGCGTTACGGTTATTACTGTGAGCGTGTGCAGTCAACGACGCTGCCTGGCAAGGACGGGCTCAAGGACATGCAGGAAATCATGGCGCGCCTGCGCCGTCAGCCGCCGACCAAGGTGGGATCCTTTGCCATCGCTGCCGTCCGTGACTACCTGAGCGGTCATCGCACTCAGGGCGGCCATGCGGAGCCCCTGAACTCGCCGCCTTCCGACGTGCTGTACTATGAGCTGGAGGAGGGCAATTGGCTTTGCATCCGGCCCTCCGGCACAGAGCCCAAGATCAAGATGTATGTCAATACCCGGGGGGAGGTCAGCATGACCCAGGCTGAGCTGCTCAACGATGAGCTGCTGACCGCCGCCCAGGCGCTGCTGCAGCGGTAGGCGGATTTATTTTGCGGAAAATCGGCGCAAATGGCCGAAATTGGGCAAACAAGCCTTTCTTTTCCCGTAATTTCGTGATAAAATTGATATAAACGTATCATGTTCTGTTTTTCTTGCGCCTGATGGCGCGCCTGCCTTGCGTGAAAGGAGCCGCGATGGGTAAACTGATTGAAAATCTGATAAGCATGGGCTATCAATTCCAGGAAGGAAACATCATCAACACCCTGACGGTGAATGACCGCGCTGTCCAGGTCAACGAGCTGCGCGTCGAGTCGCCCGAAGGACAGATCATCCTGCTCAAGCGCGACATGACGCCCATCCTCTTTCCCGGCGATACAGACGGGATTGCCGACAACGACCGCACAGGCGAGGACGGCATCAAGACCACCTTCGCGGATGTCTACCGCGATTATTACGCGCTGGATGAAGAAGCCTTCTGCATGCTGATGCACAGCTACTCCCTGCGCACCAAGAAGTACCTGGACCAGGAGCGCGCGCGCATCGGCCTTGTCTCCCTGAAAGAGGGCGCGCCCGAAGCTTTCTTTGTGCTGGACGAGTTCAACGTGGGCATGGGCGTCGGCCTGATTGAGACAGGGCGCTACGCCGACGGCCGCTTTGTGGCGCAAAGCGCGGGCGAGAGCCTGTATGAGGACGCCGACGTGCTGCGCATGCATTTTACCCACCTGCCCGACCAGCGGGATGTGGAAGACGCGCTGATCATCCGCAAGATGGAGCGCGACTTCAAGCTGGGCCGCCATCGCGAGACCTTCATCTGCTCCGACTGCCAGGAGAAGAAGCATTGGCTGGACATCCCCGGCACCATCCAGGAGAAATTGGCGCTGCGCCTGATGCGCAAATGCGGATGCGCGCAGCAGAAGTGAGGAAACCATGACTCTGAAGAAGAATCCGGAGCGCGCCTCCGACGCCATGATGCGCCGCCTGCCCGCCTATCACCGTCAGCTGACGGAACTGGAAAGCCTGGGCTTCGTTGACCTGTCCAGCAAGGACCTGGCACGCCGCATGAACCTGACCGATTCCCAGATACGCCATGATTTCAACGCCTTTGGCGGCTTTGGCAGGCGCGGGCGCGGCTATAATGTCCGCCTGCTGCGCCGCAGCATCGGCGACATCCTGAATGTCAACGAGATCCATGAAGTGATCGTGATAGGAGCGGGCAATATCGGCCGTGCGCTGGCGCAGTATGCCGGCTTTTCGACCGCCGGCTTCAAGATCATCGGCATGTTTGACGCCGACGAAACGCTCACCGGCAAACGCCTTGGCGGGGTCCGCGTCTACCATATCAACAGCCTGCAGAACTTCCTCAGGAAACACTCCCCCGATATCGCCATCATCGCCGTTCCCGCCGAGAAGGCGCAAGGCCTGGTGGACGGCCTGGTTCAGGGCGGCATCAAGGGTATTTGGAACTTTGCCGCCATCGACCTGGTGGCTCCCGATGAGGTGACGGTCAACAACATCCACCTGACAGACAGCCTGATGATGCTCACTTTCCGCATGCACGAAAAGATGGTGCTGGACGAAAAGGAACAGTGGGTCAAGGAATAGCGGGCTGAGCGGGTTTAGCGGACGAAGATGCAGGGGGCGGTTCTTGCCGGGCGCAGCCGGGCAGAACTGAAAGCCATCCTGCATCTTGTCTTTTCATTTTGTTTTATTCGCATGAGGAGAACGATATGGATCGCGCACAAGCGGCACGCAAATCCTCCGCCCCCCTGCTGGCTGTCATGACAGCCATGTTTTGGTATTCGCAGTACGCCATCACGCCCTACATCAACAAGGAACTGCTGCGCCTGGGGGCCAGCGCCGCCTTTATGGGGATGGTTGGGGGCATTTACGGATTCACCCAGCTGGTGCTGCGCATACCCCTGGGGCTGTGGGCCGACCGCATCGGCCGGCACAAACCCTTCATTATCATGGGCTGCGGCCTGACAGCCCTGGGCGGCCTGGGTTTCCTGGCGTGGTATACACCGGCAAGCTTCCTGGTCCTGCGCGGCATCGCCGGCATGGCCTCCGCTTCCTGGGTCTCCTTTACCATATTGTACGCGGGCTATTTCGCTTCAGGCGAGGCGCCCCGGCGTATCTCCCAACTGAATATTTTCAACCAGCTGGGACGGCTGCTTTGCTATGTCAGCATTGGCGCCGCGGCAGCGCGTTACGGCCTTCGCGTCTCCTTTGTGATGGGCGCAGCCGTGGGCAGCCTTTTATTTGCGTTAAGCCTATTTGTCGGGGAACAGCCCCGGCCGGCCAAGGTCATCGGCCTGAAAAGCTTCGCGCAGGTGGCTCGTGACCGGAACATGATGGTGACATCCCTGCTGGGTCTGCTGACCCAGATCATCGCCTTTGGCACCTACTACGGCTTTGGAAACAACCTGGCCCTGCGTGTCGGGGCCACCGAAGCTCAGCTGAGCCTATTCAGCCTGGTGCTGGTCTCCACCGCGGTGCTTGTCAACCTGTTTGCCACCGGCTGGCTGCCCCGCAGGGTCAAAATCAAGTACATTGTCGCGGCGGGTTTCCTGTCTTCGGCTGCCTACTGCGTGCTGGCGCCGCTGTGCCGCAGCATGATGCAGCTGTACCTGTGCCAGGTGCTGGCCGGCATCGCCAGCGGCTTTACTTTTGCCATGCTGCTGGGACACTGTGTGCGGGACATCGCCCCTGAGCTGCGCTCCGCCGGCATGGGCTTTTACCAGGCGGTGTACGGCATCGGCATGACGGTCGGTCCCATCGTGATGGGCGTCATGATCGACGCGGCCGGGCTGGACCTGTCCTTTCTGGCCATGGCGGGGCTGAGCCTTGTTACGATGGCATTAACCCTGCGTTTGATGGAAGCCTGATGTTTCACGTGGAACAGCGGATAGCAAAAGGGACGCCGCGGCGCCCCTTTTGTTATACCCGGCTTTACAGCAGCCAGGGATCGTTCTCCGGCTCGATATAGCCGGTCTCTTCATTGGTGTCGATGCTGCGGCCCGAGTCGACCGGCTTGGTAGGCTGGTTGTACTCGGGGTGCGCGTTGTTGGCGGCGTGCCATTTTTCCTTGCTGATGGCGTCAGGCAGGTTCAGGTCCACCGCGTCCAGGCTGATCTTCAGCGCGTCGGCCACGCCTTTTCCGTAATCGGGGTCCGCCAAATAACAGTGACAGATGTGGCGGTGCTTGATCTGTGTGGTGCTGTCGCCCATATTGCGCGCGGTGTTCTCAAACAGCGCCTGCTGCTGCGCCGGCGTCATCGCACGGAAAAGCAGGCCGGGCTGCGTGTAGTAGTCATGGTCATCCGCCCTGTAATCGTAGCGGTAAACGTCGCCGCCTGCTTCCGTGGGGCTTTGGTGCTGCGGGCTTTGTGTCCAGTTGCCGTAGCTGTTGGGTTCGTAATGCAGTTCGCTGCCCAGGTTGCCGTCCACCCGCATCTGGCCGTCGCGATGGTAGCTGTGCGGATGGTCTACGCCTTTGGGTTGGTTGACCGGGATCTGGGCGTTGTTCACCCCCAGGCGGTAGCGCTGCGCGTCGCCATAGCTGAACAGCCTGCCCTGCAGCATCCTGTCGGGCGAGAAACTGACGCCGGGCACAACGTGCGCCGGGTTGAAGGCGGCCTGTTCCACTTCCGCGAAGTAGTTGGCGGGGTTACGGTTGAGTTCGAACTCGCCCACCGGGATGAGAGGATAGTCCTTTTTTAACCACATCTTGGTCAAGTCAAAGGGATTGGTTGCCATGGCGTCGGCCTGCTCTTCGCTCATCAGCTGCACATACATCTTCCATTTGGGGTATTTGCCTTTTTCGATGGCCTCGTACAAGTCGCGCTGATGGCTCTCCCTGTCCAGAGCCACCACCTGCGCCGATTCGGCGTCAGTCAGGTTTTTGATGCCCTGCAGGCTGCGCAGGTGGAACTTCACCCAGGTGCGCTTGTTGTCGGCGCTGATGAAACTGTAGGCATGGCTGGAGAAGCCATGCATGTGCCTGTAGCTGGAGGGGATGCCGCGGTCGCCCATCACGATGGTCAGCTGCAGCAGTGCTTCGGGCAGGGAAGACCAGAAATCCCAGTTGGTATTGGCGCTGCGCATGTTGGTGCGCGGGTCGCGTTTGATGGCGTGGTTGAGGTCGGGGAACTTGAGGGGGTCGCGGAAGAAGAACACGGGCGTGTTGTTGCCCACCAGGTCCCAGTTGCCTTCCCGGGTGTAGAACTTCATCGCGAAACCGCGAATATCGCGCTCGGCGTCCGCCGCGCCCCGTTCGCCCGCCACAGTGGAAAAGCGAAGGAACATTTCTGTCGTTTTGCCGATATGAGAGAAGATGTCGGCCTTGGTATAGCGCGTGATGTCATGCGTGACGGTAAAAGTGCCGTATGCGCCCGAACCTTTGGCATGCATGCGGCGCTCCGGGATGACTTCGCGGTCAAAGTGCGCCAGCTTCTCCAGAAACCAGGTGTCCTGAAGCATCAGGGGACCCCGCGGCCCTGCCGTCATGCTGTCCTGGTTGTTGTCCACCGGTGCGCCCACCGAAGTGCGCATGACTTTGTTGTCTGTGGTGTGTTCGTTGCGGCTGCCCCGGCCAGGGCCCAGGCCGTTCTTGTCCATGGGATTCTCCATTTTGTTTCCTCCTTATATTGTCTTTGTGTTCTGATTACTGAGTGATTGACAGTCTGCGCACAAGCCGCGGTAATAAATGTCCTTTTGCCTGATCCGGAAGCCATTCAGCTCTTTGATTGCCATTTCATCGACAGCCGCGCGGAAGTTGAATATCGTCCCGCAGGCATCGCACCGGAAGTGGCCGTGCTCCTGCGTGATGGCGTCATAGCGCAGGCAGGCGCCGTCGATGTGAACGGCCCTCAGCAGATTCTTCTCCTCAAACAGATGCAGGATATTGTATACGCTGGCTTTGGACAGCGGCGGGTCCGCGTCGCGGGTCGCCTCGCAGACTTCGTCTGCGCCTGGATGCCCGGGATGTGACAGCAAATACTTCAGCACTGTGATGCGCTGGTGCGTGGGGCTGATACCCTTGTGCCTGAGGATCGCCGCGGCCTGATCCGGGCTTCCTGTTTCGATTGACGCGTTGTTCATCGCCGCTCCAATAAAATGATTCCAAATTTAGTATAAGTCTAAATCTGGAATAAGTCAATCAATTTATTTTGTTTCACGTGGAACATTAGGGGCTTGCCGGCAAGCCCTCCTGCTTGACCTTGCGGTCGATCACATGGCGGGAGGCCAGCTCATCCAGGATGTCCCCGGTGCTGATCCCCTGCTCTGCCATCAGCACCAGCAGGTGATAGGCGAGGTCGGCGATCTCATAGACCGTCTCCGCCTTGCTGCCGCCCTTGCCCGCGATGATGACCTCCGCGGCTTCCTCTCCCACTTTCTTGAGGATCTTGTCCAGGCCTTTGTCAAACAGGTAAGTGGTGTAGCTGCCTTCCTTCTTTTCCAACTTACGGCTTTGTATCAGCTGATACAGCACGTCCAGCGTGAAGGCGTCTTCGCCCGGCAGGATGGCGTTGAAAAAGCAGCTCTCCTCGCCTGTATGGCAGGTTGGACCCTCGGGATCTGCCTTGACCAGCAGCGCGTCCCCGTCGCAGTCGGCGGCAATTGAGACCACGTGCAGCAGGTTGCCGCTGGTCTTGCCCTTCAGCCACAGCTGCCCCCGACTGCGGCTGTAAAAACAGCATAAGCGCTTCTCCAGCGTCAGGGACAGGCTTTCCCGGTTCATGTAGCCCAGCATCAGCACCTTGCCGTTTGCGGCACTTTGCACGATCGCCGGGATCAGGCCCTTGTCGTCAAACTTCAAATCATCGGTATTCACGCTGTCATCCTCACGTTGATGCCCGAAAGGCTCAATAATTCCTTGACTTCCCCGATGCCGACCCGGCCGTAGTGGAAAATGGAAGCGGCCAGCCCCGCGTCGATATCCGGGACAGCCTTGAAAAGCTTCACGAAATCTTCAGCGCTGCCGGCGCCGCCCGAAGCGATGACCGGCACCCTGACCGCCGCGCAGACAGCCTGCAGCAGCGGCAGGTCAAAGCCTTGATTCACGCCGTCTGTATCGATGGAGTTGACCACCACCTCGCCGGCCCCTTCATCCACGCAGCGCCTGATCCAGCCGACGGCTTCCATCCCCGTGTCTTCACGCCCGCCCTTGGCGAACACATGAAAAACGCCTTTCACCCGCTTGACGTCGCAGCTCAGCACGACGCACTGGCTGCCGTAGCGCCTGGCTGCTTCCCCGATCAAATCAGGCCGCCCGATGGCGCCCGTGTTGACGCTGACCTTGTCTGCCCCGCAGCACAGCGCCCTTTCAAAGTCAGACAGCCCGTTGATGCCGCCGCCCACCGTCAGGGGGATGAAGACATGGCGCGCCGTTTCCATGAGGATATCCGTGAACAGCGCGCGCATTTCAAAACTGGCCGTAATGTCGTAAAAAACCAGTTCATCGGCGCCCTGATCGTTGTACTGCTGTGCCAGCGCCACAGGCGAAGCCACCTCGCGCAGATTTTCAAACCGTGTGCCCTTGACCACCCGGCCGTCCCTGACATCCAGGCAGGGAATGATGCGCTTGGTGATCACCTGGCGGCCCTGAGGGCATCCGACAGCATGATGTTGCCGGTGTACAGCGCCCGTCCCACGATGGCGCCGTAAAGGTCCATGTCGTGCAGCGCCCTGATGTCCTCAAGCGTCGTTACGCCGCCCGAAGCGATCAGGTCAAAGCTGTAGCGCGCCCGGATGTCCCGGTACAAGGCCAGGTTGGGCCCCTCCATCGCGCCGTCGCGGCTGATGTCCGTCATGATCAGGGTGCGTACGCCAAGGTTTTCCAGGTCCTTGAGGAAATCGTCCATCAGGATGCCGGAGCTGTGCGTCCAGCCCTTGGTCGCGACATACCCGTCCCGGACGTCCACCGCCACCGCGGCCAGGTCGGCATAGATGTTGACGACGCCCTCCAGCAGCTCCCGGTTTTCCACCGCCGCCGTGCCCAGGATCACGCGGTCCACGCCGCAGTCAAGGTAATCGCCCGCCGCCTTCACGCTGCGGATGCCGCCCCCCACCTGCACCTTGAGGCCGGATTCCTCCGCGATGCGCTTGATGAGCGGGGCGTTTGTCATTTCGCCCGACTTGGCGCCGTCAAGGTCCACCAGGTGCAGCCAGGTAGCTCCCTGATCGCGGAAATCCTTGGCCAGCTTCAGGGGGTCCGAATCGTAGACGGTCACCTCGCCGTAGTCGCCCCGCATGAGGCGAACCGCCTGTCCGTCCAACAGGTCAATGGCCGGAAACAATTTCATAGCTTATCCCTCACAAAACGCGCGCAGTACGTTCAAGCCCACACTCCCGCTCTTCTCCGGGTGGAACTGGCAGCCCCACACCTTTTCTTTCGCCACCGCCGCAACGATTTCCTGTCCGTACCGGCATGTCGCGCTGACATTGGGGCAGTCCGTAGCGTGGTAGCTGTGCACAAAATAGACATGCTCACCTTCCTTAACATAGCGGAACATCGGATGCTTCTTCTCTCCAAAGTGCAGGGCGTTCCAGCCTGTGTGGGGGATCTTGAGCGCGGGGGGAATGGCGCCTGCAAGCGGAACGACGCGGCCCGCGATCAAGCCAAGGCCCATGTGGCGGCCAAACTCAAGCCCTTCCTCCATCAGCAGCTGCATGCCCAGGCACAGGCCCAGCAGGGGCTTGCCCGCCTTGGCCTGCCCGATCAGCACCCTGTCCAGGCCGCCGGCGCGCAGCTTGTCCATCGCGTCGCCAAAGGCGCCAACGCCCGGCAGGATGATCTTGTCGGCCTTGGCCAGGTCTTCCGCCCGGCCGGTGACCAGGCTCTCAAAGCCGATGGCCGCAAGTGACGAGCGAATGGAGAAGAGGTTGCCCACCCCGTAATCCACGATGGCGATCATAGGCTGCCTTTTGTGCTGGGCAAGGCATCCCCGAGCTGCTCATCGGGGCTTGCAGCCTCGCGCAGCGCCCGGGCGAAGCCCTTGAAAGCCGCTTCGATCAGGTGGTGGCTGCTGCGGCCGCACAGCTGCCTGATGTGCAGCGTGATGCCTGCCTCGCGGCACAGGGCGGTGAAAAACTCCTCCGCAAGCTCTGTATCAAATGTACCCACTTTTTGTGCCGGGATCTGCATGGCATAGGTCAGCATTCCCCGGCCTGACAGGTCGAGCGCCGTCAGCACCAGCGCCTCGTCCATGGGCAGCGCGCAGTCGCCGTAGCGGCGGATGCCCCGCTTGTCGCCCAGCGCTTTGCGCAGCGCCTGGCCCAGGCAGATGCCCACGTCCTCCACCGTGTGGTGGTCGTCCACCGCGTGGTCGCCCTGACAGGTGATATGCAGGTCCATCAGGGCGTGTTTGCCAAGCAGCGTAAGCATATGGTCCAGAAATCCGCAGCCTGTCCTGATCAGGCTCTCGCCGGATCCGTCCAGCGCCAGCGTCAGGGTGATTTGTGTTTCCAGGGTGTTGCGCTCGATTGCCGCCTGCCTCATGATGCCTGCCCTCCCAGGATTTCCCTCAGCTGCCCAGTCAGGGCCGCCATCTGCTCTTTGCTGCCGATGCTGACGCGAATGAAGTTTTTGACGCGCGCGCCGCTGAAGTTCCGCACCAGGATGCCCCGTTTCTTGAGCGCCAGGTACAGCGCTTCGCCGCCCATCATGGGATGCCCGGCGAAGACGAAGTTGGCTAGCGAGGGCAGCACCTCAAAGCCCATCTGCCTGAGCGCCCGGCTTGTCTCCTCCCGTGTCTGAATGATCGCGCGGTTTTGCAGCGTGTAGTAGTCCTTGTCTTCCAGCGCCGCGATGCCTGCCAGCTGGGTCAGGCGGTTGACGTTGTAGGGGTTGACCGCGTTCTTGAGTTTGCGCAGGTCCTTGATGAGCGGCGCCGGCCCCATGGCGTAGCCCAGCCGCGCGCCTGCCATGGAGCGCGATTTGGAATAGGTTTGCACGACGACGATATTGTCGCTGTTCTTCAGCAGGGGCAGGCAGCTTGCGGCGCCGAAATCCACATAGGCCTCGTCCACCAGCACCACGCTGTCGGGATTCTGCTGGGCGATGTATGCGATCTGGCGGGGCAGTATCGCCATGCCGGTGGGCGCGTTGGGGTTGGCGATGACAATCAGCTTCCCCAGGCCAAGGTAGTCCCTGTCATCCAGGGTGAAGTCGGCCCGCAGGGGAACGATTGCCGCCTTGACCAGGTGCAGGTCTGCCAGCACTTGATACAGCCCGTAGCTCAGGTCGGCGAAAGCCGCGCCCTTGCCGCCCCAGGCCATGAAGGCAAAACTCAGCAGCTCGTCGGACCCATTGCCGCACAGGACACACTGCTTGTCTATCCCGTAGTGGTCCGCCAGCGCCCGGCTGAGCGCTTCGCACTCGGGGTCCGGGTAGAGGCGCAGAAGGTCGGCCGCCTCCCTGTCAAGGACCTTTGCCACGCCCTGGCTGGGCGGATAGGGGGACTCGTTGGTGTTGAGCTTGATGTACTTCCGGTCCTGCGGCTGCTCTCCGGGTGTGTAGGCGTCAAACAAGGCGTAGCGCGGGTTCATGAATTTACTCACAGGCTCTCCTCTTCCAGGCGGCACAGGATGCTCACCGCGTGCGCGTCCAGGCCTTCCCCGGCGGCGAAGTACGCCGCGTCGCCGCCCTCCCGGGCCAGCGCTTCCTTGGTATAACAGCAATACTGTATCTTCTTGACAAATTCATCCACCGACAGGGGGCTTGAGAATTTCGCCGTGCCGCCGGTGGGCAGGGTGTGGTTGACGCCCGCATAGTAATCGCCTATCGCCTCGGGGCAGTGCCTGCCCAGGAAGACGCTGCCCGCGTTTTGCACCCTGGGCAGCCAGTCGAAGGGCTGTTCGACCTGCAGCTCCAGGTGCTCCGGGGCGATGTCGTTGCTCAGCGCCATGGCCTCCTCCAGGTCCTTGACCAGGATGACGCGGCCGCGCTTGTCAATGGCATCGCGCGCGATCTCCCGGCGTGCCAGCAGGGCCAGCTGGCGTTCCAGTTCCATCTGAACCCTCTGCGCCAGTTTTTCATCGGGGGTCAGCAGCAGGGCTGTGGCCAGCCTGTCGTGCTCAGCCTGGCCCAGCAGGTCCGCCGCCAGGTAGCAGGCATCGCTGCCGCTGTCGGCGATGATCAGGATTTCGCTGGGGCCTGCGATCATATCGATGGCCACCTGGCCGAACACCTGCCGCTTGGCCTCCGCCACATAGGCGTTGCCCGGACCGACGATCTTGCTGACCCGCCGGATGCTCTGTGTGCCGTAGGCCAGCGCCGCGATGGCCTGGGCGCCGCCCATCTTGTACACGGTATCCACGCCAGCGATGCCGGCAGCGGCCAGGATGGCCGGGTTGACCTTGCCGTCCTTGCCCGGCGGCGTCACCATCACGATCTCTCCGCATCCGGCGATCTTCGCGGGGATGGCGTTCATCAGCACACTGCTGGGGTAGGCCGCGGTTCCGCCGGGCACGTAAATCCCGACGCGCTCGATGGGCAAGGTTTTTTGCCCAAGGGTCACGCCCGGGCGCGGGTCCAGGGTGAAGCCGCCGCGCAGCTGCCGGCGGTGAAAGGTTTCGATGTTTTTGGCGGCCTGTTCCATCACCCCGAGCAGGCGGGGTTCAACGGCGCTTCGCGCCTCTTCCATCTCTTGGCCGCTGACCCTGAGCGTTTCAAGCCTTGGCCCGTCAAACAGCTGTGTATAGCCAAACAGCGCCGCATCGCCTTCCAGGCGCACGGCCTCAATGATCTCCCGTACAATGGCGCCGACGTCCGGCCCTTGAGCGACGCTGCCGATAACGGCTTGGCGGCCGCCGCCGCAGTAGCGCATGACGGTGATCATAGGACCTCCCTGAGCGCACGGATCAGGGGCAGCATCTCCGCCTGCTTGAACTGGAAAGCCGCCTTGCCCGCGATCAGCCGCGCGCTGATGTCAAATATCCATGCGATTGGCGCCAGGTCATTATCCCTCAGCGTCGCGCCTGTTTCCACGATATCCACGATGACGTCCGACAGCTTGAGCAGCGGCGCCAGCTCGATGGAGCCAGACAGCTTGATGATATCTATGGCGCGGCCCCTGGCCTCATAATAGGCGCGGGTAATGCCGGGGAACTTGGTGGCCACCCGCAGCGTGCGGCCGGGGTCATCAGCGTATCCGTTCATCGCCGCCACGGCCATGCGGCAGCGGCCGATATTCAAATCCAGCAGTTCATAGACGTCCGGCCCCTGTTCTTCCAGCACATCCTTGCCGCATACGCCCAGGTCGGCCGCGCCCCGCGCTACATAGATGGCGGCGTCGGCGGGCTTGACCCAGAAGTAGCACACGCCCTTCCCGGCGTTTTCAATCAGCAGCCTGCGGCTGCCGTCCATCATGTCAGGGCAGCCGTAGCCCGCCTGTTCAAACAGCTGGTAGGCTTTCTCGCCTAA
Source organism: uncultured Christensenella sp. (assembly GCA_964584685.1). GTDB lineage: Bacteria > Bacillota > Clostridia > Christensenellales > Aristaeellaceae > UBA1038. Next base: position 38,931 of record CAZPBJ010000004.1, read on the forward strand.
GCGTCCCTTGGGCAGCGCGATGTTGATCATGACGGGAGTTCCTGCTGCAGGCTGCTCAGTTGGTCCAGATAGACCGCGAAGCCGATACCGTTTGAGAGTTTGTGCATCCGGCGCATCAGCGGGTCATAGCGGCCCCCGGAAAGAAGCGCCTGCGCCATACCGTCCAGGTATCCCTTGAACACGATGCCGTCATAATAGGCCGGGTCCGCGCCCAGGGAAAAATCAATGCGGATGTGCGGCGCCAGGTCCTGCGCGCGCAGGCTTTCGTAAACGCACAGCAGCTCCTGATAGGCGCGATCCCCGCTGTGGCGTTCCGCCAGCACCGCCAGCACGCCCTGCGGGTCGCCAAACATCATCAGCAGGCGCTCAAGCTGCGCCACAGCTTCTTTGTCGAGGTCCTGCGTTTGCGCGAAGAGTTTCAGTCCGCCCGCGTTTTTCTGGCTGACCATCTGCATCAGCTGCGCATGATCCGCCTTGAGCTGGCTGCAGGCCTGGATGGCGGGCCACAGCAGGCCCATGTGCCCCAGCGTCAGCACCCAGTTTGAATCCAGGCTCTTGAGCGCGTGCGCGGCCAGGGTCAGCACCTGGCAGGTCTCCTGCAGGCCTACCTGTCCCAGGTATTCGATACCCGACTGCATGATCTCCCGGTAATCACCGCCCGAGGGGTCGGGCCGGTAGACATTCTCGTTGTACTGCAGGCGCAGGTCACCCTCGTCCTGAAAGCTTTTGACGATGGACAGCGTCACGTCGGGCCGCAGCGCAAGCAGCCGCCCGCCCGCGCCCGTGAAGGTGAGCACCGCGTCGGAGACCAAAAAGTCCTTGTGCCGGGCATAAAGGTCATAGGGTTCGAATTTGTTCATGCGGAAGCGCCGGTAGCCGCTGTCGAGGAACAGCTGCCGCAGGGCGAACACCGCCTTTTCCTGCGCGTCAAGGATCCTGTCATTGATCTGCATGGCTGTCCTCCTGCGGTTTCAGCCGCCCAAGCACCGTCTCATAACCCCCGCTGCCGTAGCGCAGCGCGCGGTTGACCCGGCTGATGGTGGCGGTGGAGACGTCGATTTGCCTGGCGATATCCTGGTAGCTGCGCCCCTGCGCCAGCAGCTGCGCGACTTCCAGGCGCCTTGCCATCTCCTCAACTTCCATGAAGGTGCACAGGTCCTCCAAAAAGGCCCTGCATTCCCCATCTGTCTTCAGGCTCAAAAAGGCCTTGTGCAGCCGCGTCATCCCCGCCTTGTTCGCTTCATCCTGCCTGCCCATGCGCACCTCCGTCGTGTTGTGGTAGCATGGTAGCACTTTAGCGTGGGAAAGTAAAGGGTAAGATACAATCAGCCCATGAAAATTTCCGCCGGCTATTGAAACAAAGGAGCGGCTTGGGTATGATAGGGGCACCAGTTCAGGCGACATGCCGGCGCAGCGCCGTGAGGGGCGCAGGCGGGGGACAGCGGCCGGAACACTCAACAGCATAATAAATAAACCGGGAGGGACTATCCATGAAAATGATCAAGGACAAAGAACTGCTCGTCGCCGCCGACTTTGCGGGCTATCCCCTCAAGGAAGCCGTTGTCACGCACCTGAAAAACAAGGGCTGGCACATTACCGACGTCGGCGTGCGCTCGCCTGAGGATGATGACCCGGAGCTGATGTTCCACCGCATCGGGCTGCGCGCCGGCTCCATGATTTCCGAAGGCGAGTTTGAGCGGGCGCTGCTGTTTTGCGGCACCGGCATGGGCATCCACATCGCCGCAAGCAAATGCCCCCATGTGTTTGCCGGCGTGGTTGAAAGCGTGCCCGCCGCGCTTCGCGCCATCACGGGCAACGGGGTCAATGTGCTGGCGATGGGCGCCTTTTACGTAGCGCCCCAGATGGGCATCGACATCGCCGACGCTTACCTGGGCGCGTCCCTGGGCACAGGCTACGAGTGGTGGCACAACTTCTACGAGTTCCACAAGCTGTCCGTGGATGAGATGGAAGCCTTCGACTACCAGGCCTACAAGCGCAACGGCTTCAAGTTTGAACACCTGGGCGAGGTGCCCCTCAAGCTGGAGGTCAAGCCGGAAAACTAAGGGCGGCGGCATATAAAACTTGTTTCAGGCCCGCCGTTTGCCTTGACAAAGCCGATGTTTCAATGCTATCATTTGGTCAACAGGGCGCCACAAGCGACATATGCTATGCGCCGATTTACCGATAAAAGAGCCCCTTGGCAATGAACCTTGCTCCGCCGGGCGGAGTAAATCATAATAGGAGGAAGAACATGAAAAAACTGCTGGCACTCATCCTGGTCTCTGTCATGGCGTTCACCCTTTTCGGCACGGCTTTTGCCGCTGAGGACTGGGAGATCGTCGTCGTCCCCAAGGACGCTTCCAACCCCTGGTTTGTCCACATGAAGGCCGGCGTGGACGAGTACGCGGCCAAGAACAATGTCAACGCCTACCAGAAGGGCACCGCTGAAATCGACGCCACCCTGCAGGCGCAGCTGATCCAGGACCTGATCGCCCAGGGCGTGGACGCCATCTGCGTCGTGCCCGTCAACCCCGAGTCCCTTGAGCCCGTGCTCAAGCAGGCCATGGACGCCGGCATCGTCGTGATCGCCCATGAAGGCGCCAACCTCACCAACGTCCATTACGACATCGAAGCCTTCTCCAACGAGCAGTACGGCGCTTTCATCATGGATAACCTGGCGGAAGCCATGGGCGGCGAAGGCCTCTACACCACGATGGTCGCGCATGTGACCAACGCCTCCCACAACGAGTGGGCCGACGGCGGCGTGGCCCACCAGAAGGTGGCCTATCCCAAGATGACCCTGCTGGAAGCGGAGCCCCGCGTCGAGTCCGAAGACAACGGCGACGTCGCATACAACAAGGCCAAGGAACTGTTCAAGAAGTATCCGGACCTCAAGGGCATCATGGGCACCTCGTCCTATGACGCGCCCGGCATCGCCCGTGCGATTGAAGAACTGGGCCTGGTCGGCAAGGTCTTCACCTCCGGCACCGGCCTGCCGGCAGCCAACAAGGCGCTGCTTGAGAGCGGCGTCGTCAAGTCACTGACCCTGTGGGATTCCGCGCTGGCCGGGCAGGCCATGGTATCCCTGGCACTCAAGGTGCTGCGCGGCGAAGAAGTCAAGGAGCCCGTTGACCTTGGCGTGAACGGCTATATGGCGCTGACCTTCAAGAAGGGCAGCGAGAAGGTCCTGGAAGGCCAGGGCTGGGTCGTCATCAACAAGGACAACGTGGACAGCTTTGGTTTCTGATATCCTGTGAACCAGACGGTCTCCGCCGGGGTCCCCGGCGGAGACCATTGTCAATCATGGAGGTAATGCATGGCTGAGAGCTTGCTCAGGGCGGTGGACATCCACAAGTCGTTCGCGGGCGTGCATGCCCTCAAGGGAGTGTCCCTTGAGCTCGCCCCGGGGGAGATCCACTGCCTGGCCGGTGAAAACGGCTGCGGCAAATCCACGCTGATAAAGATCATCTCGGGCGTCTATCAGCCCGACTCGGGCGACATCGAGTTTGACGGCAAAAAACTGGGCAAAATCACGCCCATTGACGCGATCATGCACGGCATCCAGGTCATTTACCAGGATTTTTCCGTTTTTCCCAACCTGACCGTCATGGAAAACCTGGCCCTGAACACCGAGCTGTCCCAGAAGCGCAGGGTTGTCAATTGGAAGCGCATCCGCGAGATCGCGCAGACCGCCGTCAAGAAGATCAACTTCGACGTCGACCTGGACGCGCAGGTGAGCACCCTGTCCGTGGCGCAAAAGCAGATGGTGGCCATCAGCCGCGCCCTGATGAGCAACGCCCGGCTGATCATCATGGATGAGCCCACCACGGCGCTGACCAAAAAAGAGGTGCAGGCGCTGTTCAGGATCATCCTGCAGCTGAAGGCCCAGGGGATTTCCATCCTCTTTGTCAGCCACAAGCTCAACGAGGTATTTGAGATCTCGGAGCGCTTCACGATCTTCAGGAACGGCGAGCTGGTGAAGACGGGATCGACCGCCGAGCTTGACTCCGCCAAATTCACCTACTACATGACCGGCCGCGAGTTTGTCAAAAAGAACTTCGTGCCCGAATCCATCGGGGATAAGCCGCTGCTTGAGGTCAGAAACCTGACGCTGGACGGTTTTTTTGAGGATATCAGCTTTACCCTGCGCGCCGGTGAGATCATCGGTGTCACGGGGCTGCTTGACTCGGGGCGCAGCGAACTGGCCCTGAGCCTCTTTGGCATCCGCCCGGCAAACTCGGGCGATATCCTGGTCAAGGGGAAGAAGGCCGCCATCAAAAATCCCCAGGACGCGGTCAGGCACAAGATAGGCTTGGTGCCCGAGGACAGGCTCAGCGAAGGGCTTTTTTTGCCGCAGAGCATCCGGGACAATGTGATCATCTCGGAGATCGATAAACTGACGACCTCCCTGGGTTTGTTTGACAGCGCCAAGCGTGACAAGGAGATCCGGCACCTGGTCAGCGAGTTTGCCATCGCGACGCCTGATCCCAGGAATGCCTGCCAGACCTTGTCGGGCGGCAACCAGCAGCGCGTTGTGCTGGCCAAATGGCTGGCCTGCAATCTGGACGTGCTGGTGCTCTCGGGTCCCACGGTGGGTGTCGATATCGGCTCCAAGCACGATATCCACGCGATCCTGCAGGACCTGGCCAGGGAAGGCATGGGCATCATCATCATTTCGGATGACCTGCCCGAGGTGACGGAGAACTGTTCACGGGTAATCGTCCTCAAAGGCGGGCGCATCGTGCATGAAATGGACGCGCAGCACGCCAATGAGCAGCAGATACTCGCGCACATGATGTAGGAGGGCAGCTCGTGCAAAAAGCAGTCAGGAAACTCACGCGGCGCAACGAACCCTATGTCTTTCTCGTTGTTTTGGCGCTTTGTGTCCTTATCGAGATCCGATCGGGCCAATTTTTCTCCGCCAACAACCTGGTTGATATCGCCTCGGCCATGATCGTGCCGGGCCTGTTCGCCGTGGGCGCCTTCATGGTCATCATCTCGGGCGGCATAGACGTGTCCTTTCCGGCGCTGGCCTCCCTTACCTCCTACGCGGCCACCAAGTACCTGCTGGACACAGGGTACACAGGGGGCATCTGGCTGCCCATCGTCATCTCCCTGGTACTGGGCGCGCTGCTTGGGGCGTTCAACGGGATGTTCATCGGCTACTTCTCCCTGCCTGCCCTCATTGTGACCCTGGGCACCTCCAGCGTCTTCAAGGGTGTGATGCAGGGCGCGCTCAACAGCGTGCAGCTGGCGGTCATCCCGCCGGGGATGCAGGATTTCGGCACCTCATCCCTGTTTGTGGCTGTCAACAACACATCCGGACTCACCTCGCGCATGCCCGTCGCTTTCCTGGCGCTGCTGATCGTGTACGTACTGGCGTTTTTGATGCTGCGCTACTCCTATTTCGGCCGCAGCATCTATGCCATCGGCGGCAATGAGACAAGCGCCGTGCGCGCGGGCTTCAACACAAAGCGCAGCAAGTTCTTCCTTTATGTCATCGTGGGCATGATCGCCAGCCTGGCGGGCCTCTTCCGCACCTGCATGATGCAGCAAAACCACCCCACCAACATGCTGGGCATGGAGATGAACATCATCGCGGGCGTCGTGCTGGGCGGCACGGCCATCAAGGGCGGCGCGGGGTCGCTGACGGGCGCGGCGCTGGGCACGCTGCTCATCGTCATTGTGGAAAACTCCATGATCCTGCTGGGCATCCCCACGATATGGAAGAGCGTGTTCATCGGCGCCCTGATCATCATCGGCACGGGCGTCAGCGCCTTTCAGGTGCTGCGGGCCAACAGGATCACAAAGAGCGGATCAGCGTGGAAGGAGGCGTTAAAGGCATGAGCGCGCTGCAGGCAAAGGCCAACCTGAAAACCCTGTATTCCCGCAACCGCCACATCTGGCGGCTGGTCATCGTCATGCTGGCGTGGATGGTGTTCATGGCGCTGACGAAGTTCAGCAAGTTCTACACCCTCATCAATTTCCAGACGATGGCCTCCCAGTTTCCCGAGTTTGGGCTGATGGCCCTGGGCGTGATGCTGTGCATGATCACGGGCGGCATTGACCTGTCGGCTGTCAGCATCGCCAACCTGAGCGCCATCCTGATGGCCTTCCTGCTGAAAGCCGTCACGCAGGCGGACGGCAGCCTGCCATTTTACGCGATTCCTTTGGTATTCGCGCTGGGGATGGCGCTGGGAGCGGTCCTGGGCGCGCTCAACGGCCTGCTGGTATCCAAGGTCCACATCCCGCCCATACTGGCGACCCTTGGCACCAGCGAGCTTTTCACCGGCATCGCCATCGTGTTCACCAACGGCAACGCGGTCAGCAAGCTGCCCGTGCAGTACGCGCTGACCATCAACAACAAGATTGGCGGGCTGGTACCCGTGCAGCTGCTGATCTTCATCGTCATGGCCCTGTTCATCTGGGTGCTGCTGTCCCGCAGCACCTTTGGCACCAAGATCTACCTGCTGGGCACCAACGCCGAGGCGGCGCGCTTCAGCGGGCTCAAGAACGACCGCCTGCTGATCAAGACTTACATGATCTCCGGTGTGTGCGCTGCGCTGGGCGGCCTGATCATGCTGGCCAACTACAACTCGGCCCGCGCCAACTACGGCGGCGTCTACGTGCTGCAGTGCGTGCTGATCGTCGTGCTGGGCGGCGTCAGCCCCCTGGGCGGCCGTGGGCGCATCAGCGGCGTGGTGCTGGCGATCTTCCTGCTGCGGATGCTGGAAACCGGCATCAACCGCTTCCCGCAAATCAGCAGCTACTACATCTCGCTCATTTGGGGCAGCGTGCTGATACTGGTCATGGTGCTGGACTACTTTACGGAGAGGCGCCATCCGTTGCGCAAAAGGCGGGGCTGAGGGCTCATTGACTTCCCCCGTCCATCATGCCATAATGACCGGACAAATGAATAGCGTGCGCATCTGCGAGCGATCGCCGCGGGAGACCGCGATGGGAATCGGATGAAAATTCCGGGCTATCCCAGTAACCGTGAAGCTGACGAAGGGCAAAGGCCACTGCCGCAAGGCGGGAAGGCGCCCCGAGGATGAAGCCAAGCCGGGAGACCTGTTTGCGCACCAAGGGGTTTGCATGGCCATTGGCCCGCTGACCCGCTTGCTCCTGGGTTTGGGATAGGCTAATAAGTAATTAGCTGTGGGACGCCCTGTATGGAGCGTCCCTTTTTCGTGAGTGCCGTTCGTTTGATGATTGCGGGAGGTAGATTCCATGTTCAGATTTTCCAAATCACTGTCTTTGGTCCTGGTACTGCTGATGTTGGCCGGCACCGTGCCTGCCATGGCCCAGGAGCTTGTATTGACCGACATGATCGGCCGTGAGGTGAGGCTGGCGGCGCCGGCCGAGCAGGTGGCGGTGCTGATGCCAGGCGACCTGGAGATCGTCTATGCCCTGGGCGCTGGGGCCAAAGTGGTTGGCCGGGGCGAATACTGCAACTATCCCGCGGAGACGCTGGCGCTGCCCGCCGTGCAGTCGGGCGGGGAGACCAACATTGAGCAGATCGTGGCGCTGGGGCCGCAGCTGATCATATTGTCCAAGATGGCGCAGACGCCCGAGCAGGTGACGAAGCTAGAGCAGGCAGGCATCGCGGTGCTGGTCACCGACGCGCAGGACATCGCGGGCGTTTATGAGGCCATCCGACTGATTGGGAAGGCGATCGGCAAAGACGCGGAGGCGGAAGGGCTGGTGGGTCAAATGCAGGCTGATTTTGCGGAACTGCAGGCAAAAGTGCCTGCTGAATCGGGAAAGACAGTCTACTTTGAGTCAAGCCCCCTGCAGTGGGGCTTGTGGACAGCGGGACAGGGCACCTTCATGCAGGAGATCACACAGATGCTGGGGCTGAAGAACATTTTTGACGACGTGGCGGGCTGGAAGGAAGTCGCGCAGGAGCAGGTGCTGGCGCGCGACCCGGACTATATCGTGACCCTGGCCATGTACTTTGGCGAAGGACCCACGCCGGTAGAGGAGATAAAGGCCCGCGCGGGCTGGGAGAAGCTGAAGGCGGTTGTCAATGACGCCATCAACAACGCGGACGCGGACACGCTGGCGCGCCCCGGTCCCCGGCTGGTGGACGGCGCGAAGGCGCTGTATGACTTCGTATACGGCAAGTAAGGCATCATCATGCGCGCGAAAGCCCGAAAGTTTACTTTGAGGGATTACCTGGCGCTGAGCCTGCTCACGCTGGCGGCGCTGCTCGTGTGCCTGAGCGTTGGCAGCGTCGCGCTGCCGCTTGATGAGACGCTGAAAACGCTGGTGGGCGCGGTGCTTGGCAGACCTGCCGACCCGGGGATCGCCGGCACCATCGTCCTCAGCCTGCGCCTGCCGCGGGTGCTGTCGGTCGCCCTGGTGGGCGCTGCGCTGTCGCTGGCGGGCGCCGCCATGCAGGGGCTGCTGCGCAATCCGCTGGCGGACGGCTCCACACTGGGTGTATCGTCGGGCGCGTCGCTGGGCGCGGTGCTGGCATTGGCGCTTGGCATCACCCTGCCGGGGCTGCCGCAGCTGGGCACGATGGGGATGGCGATGCTGTTCGCTTTCCTCTCGCTGGCGCTCATCCTGAGCCTGGCCTGGAGAATAGACGCCAGCCTGGCCACCAACACCATCATCCTGATCGGCGTCATCTTCTCCATGTTCGCGGGCAGCATCATCAGTTTGATGATCGCCTTTTCGGGCGACAAGCTGCGCAGCATCACGTTTTGGACGATGGGATCGCTGTCGGGCACGGGCTATACCCATGTCATGACGCTGGTGATCTCTCTGCTGGTTTGCGCGCCGCTGATTCTAAGCTCAAGCCGGGAGCTGGACGCATTCGCCATTGGCGAAGACAACGCGCACACCATCGGGGTCAATGTGCGGGGCGTCAAGCTCAGGGTGCTGATCACGGTTTCCGCGCTGATCGGCGTGTGCGTATCCATCGGCGGCACGATCGGCTTTGTGGGGCTGGTGACGCCGCACATGACGCGCATGGTGGTCGGGCCAGCGCACCCCAGGCTGCTGCCTGCTTCGATGTTCGCCGGCGCAATTTTCCTAATGCTGGCGGATCTGCTGGCGCGCACGATCGCCAGTCCCATCGAGCTGCCGCTGGGCGTGATCACCTCCTTTATCGGTGCCATCCTGTTTGTGCTGATCTTTTTCAGGGCAAGGAGGCCGCGGTGATGCTGGAGGTGAAGGGCCTGGGCGTTGCTGTGGGCGGGCAAAGCCTGATACGGGACATTAACTTTGACCTGGCGCCGGGCGATTGGCTGATGCTGGTGGGCCCCAACGGGGCGGGCAAGTCGACCATACTGAACGCGATTTCCCAGGCGCTGCCTTACAGTGGGAGTGTTACGTTTGAGGGGCAGGACCTGGCGCATGTAAAGCCGCGGCTGCGCGCGGGGTATCTGGGTGTGCTTGGGCAGCGGCATACGGTGGGGTATGCCTTTACGGTGCTGGAGGTAGTGCGGCTGGGGCGCTACGCGGCGCGGGGCAGCTTTTTCTCCCGCAGGGGGGATCCGCAGGGGCAGAAGCTGATTGACCGGGCGATTGAGATGACGGGGCTGGCGCCCTTGCTTGACCATAGTGTACTTACGCTGTCGGGCGGAGAACTGCAGCGGGTTTTCCTGGCCCAGCTTTTCGCGCAGGATCCGCGGCTGCTGCTGCTGGATGAGCCGGCGAACCATTTGGATCTTTTGTTTCAGCAGCAGCTGTTTGAACTGCTGGGGGAGTGGCTGAAGACGCCGGGGAGGGCATTGGTCAGCGTGGTGCATGACCTGAGCCTGGCGCGCAAGTACGGCAATCGGGCGCTGCTGCTGCACCGGGGAAAGGCAGCCGCATTGGGCGGGGTGAAGGACGCCTTGACGCCGCAAACCCTTCAAAGTGTTTACCAGATGGATGTCTTTGCCTGGATGCGCGGCTTGCTTGAAGAGTGGCAGACCTGAAAAATGGGTCAAGGGAGGATGGAACCTGCCGCGCCCTGTGGGCGATGAAGGCAGGTGGAGGAGTCAAGCGAAACGAGCCAGCAAGTGAGCTGAAGCGAACGAAGACTGGCGACGATTGAGCTTGCAGGCCTTGATTCGATTCCATTATTCTTATCGCAGTAATGACTGACCAAGACAGCGAAGCGAATCTTTACGGATGTTGTGAAGGAGACTTTTTCATGATCATGACCATCGTCCGCCACGGGCTGACCCAGGGGAATGTAGAAGGCAGATGGGTCGGCTCCACCGATATGCCCCTGTCCGACGAAGGCCTGCGCCAGGCCATGAACGGATCCAAGAATGAAAACATCAGCCTGGTATATGTGACGTCCCTTCAGCGCACCCGGCAGACCGCGGCGATCCTCTATCCAAACGCCCGGCAGGTTATCGTCCCGGGCATCAGCGAGATGGGCTTTGGCGTTTTTGAGGGTAAAAGCAGCGAAGAGCTGCGCGACGACCCCGTTTTTATCAAGTGGAACGCTAACGGGGGCATGGATCCCATGCCGGGGGGCGAGGGCAGGCGCGACTTTGGCCTGCGCGTGATGAAGGCGCTGGACGAACTGGTCAAGGCAGCCATCAAGGCGGGCGAAAGGAGCCTGCACATCCTGGCGCACGGCGGCACCACGATGGCCCTGATGGGTGCCTACGGCATTCCCCGGAAGCCCTACCATGAGTGGTGGGTGGACAACCTGTGCGGCTACTGCGTCAGGATCGACGAGGAGACCTGGGCGGAAAAACCGACATTCTACGATATTGAGCACATCAGCTACGCGCCGGCGGAAACCTGACAGATAAACAGAACAGCCCGGGGTGCCATCATGGTCACCCCGGGCTGCTTTTTCTTGTTTATTCCCTGTATCCCGCCTGATAGTCGACCCGTGAGATGAAAGGCCCATCCGGCAGCGCCTTGATGTTATGGCAGGCAATGTCAACGATCAGGTCCAGCGTCAGGCGCAGGTGGTACAGGCCGGAGACGTGGGGCGTGAGCACCAGGTTGGGTTCCTGCCACAGCGGATGGTCCCTGGGCAGGGGCTCGGGATCGGTAACGTCGATGCCCGCGCCGGCCAGATGTTCGCTTCGCAGGGCGGCCAGCAGGGCATCCTGGTCGATGGCGGAGCCGCGGCCTACGTTCAAGAGGAAACTGCCTTCCTTCATCAAGGCCAGGCGCCTGTCATCCATCAGATGGAAGGTTTCGGGCGTCCCCGGCAGGCTCAGCGCCACCACATCCGCCCAGGGCAGCAGGCTGTCAAGCTCCGCCATGGTCGCGACCCGGCTGACGCCCTCCGGCGGAGCGCCCGCGCGGCGCCTGACGCCGATGACCTCAGCGCCAAAGCCGGCGCAGAGCCTGGCGAAGTGCAGGCCGATATCCCCCAGGCCAAGCACCAGCACCTTGGCCCTCCGGACACTGCGCACAGCGCCCCGGTCGATCCAGGCGGCCTCATGCTGGTCATCGCGGTACTGATAGAGCCGCTTCATCAGGCTCAGCAGCATGGCCATCATATGCTCGGAGATGGCGGGCCCGTAAGCGCCCGATGCGCAGCAAAGCACGGTATCGGGATGGCTGTCCTTAAGCGCCAGATAGGCCGGCGCCACGCCCGCGAAGTTAAGCTGCAGCAGTTTGGCTTTTTTCATGTGCGGCAAAAAGGCCGGCGGCAGGCCGCCCACGATCACGTCGGCCTCTTCCACGAATTCAACGGTCAGATTCTCAGGCTTCACCTTGCTGATCTTGGCCTCCGGCGCCGCGGCCTGCAGCTGCTGTTCATGCTCCTTGTAGGCCGGCATGACGACCAGGATATGGTTGATTGGCATTGGTTCCTCCTTGGTTTCTTATTGGCGTCAAGATCCATTATAGGGGAGGGCATTTGACTGTCAAGCGCAGGGGCGGCAGGATTGCGCCGCTGCGCTGTTTCCTGTGACGATCATTATTTTCTTACCGAATGATTGAAGAGAATACACAAGCGGTGTATAATGAAATTAGTTAACAGCCCGGCACATTTTCTACCTTTCCTGACCGTCCGGCAGAGATTCGTCCTGTTCGACATCCATGCACAGACAATACCAACAAGCGAAACACAACATATAGAGGAAATCAGGATGAACAGTCGTTTTGCGCGCGGCGCAGCCATGCTGCTGTCGCTTTGGCTTGCCTTGCCGTCCTCGTTTTACGCAAACGCGCAAAGCACGGCACAGGCAGGGGTGATCCCGGACGTTCTGCAGGCGCTGGGTTTCCCCGCGCTGTTTGAAGAAGGAAAAGTCCCTTTGGACAGCCTCAGCAGGGAAGGAAGCCTTGAAACGATCCTGAGCGGGTATTGTGATGTCTCCCTGCCGGAGGTGATCACGCTGGCGGAAAAACTGGAGGAGGATCGCTGGTACCTGACGGGTGACCATGCCCTGAGGGACAAGCGTTCGCTGTTGCTGCGCTTTGACCTGAAGACGCGCAGGTTGACGCTTGAGCTCACGATAGACGCGGGCAAGGCTGTGTGGCCGGATGTGCTCACGCCGCAGCTGGCCTGTACAACCCCGGTGTTTACCGGGGGGATTTACAAGGACGCCGCCCCGCAGGAGATCGAGAACCGATTGGACAACGTGACGCTGACCTATGCACAGGTCAAGCCGGATGACGCGCTGGCCTATGAGGCGCTGCTTGCACAGGAAGGCTATGAACAGCGCGAGGCGGAAGACAAGCGCACAGAGTACGCGAAAAACCTGAGCTTCGTGCGCCTTGGGTACCGCGCCGATGAGGAGATGCTGGACATCACGGTCGGGCGCTATCTGGTCTACTTTGTCCCGCTGCCGCCCTGGCCGGACAAACTGCCCGAACAGCTCAGGCGTACCCTGCCCCCGGTTGCGCCCAGGCCGGTTGTTGACGCCGTGGCATCCGGTTACCTGGCCATGGTCACGGACATGACGCTTGTCTCCCTGTACCGCTTTGTGAACTCGGCGCAGCGGCATTACGGCTGGGCTATGCCCGGTGACAACGCAACAATGGCGCATCAGACGATTCCGGTCCAGCTGGAATTCCTGGCCTGGAATACGGACACGCACAGGCTCATCATCCTGCTGGAAGGGGACGCGGCGGTGCCGTAATAGATATCCGGGGCAGCATCATGAAGGGCCTATCCTGGCAGTAAGGGGCTGAATCACCCGAAAACCCAATAGCAAACCTTGCGCTCAGCCCCGCCGCCCCGGCCGGGGAGCCTATTGCCGCGCTTTCTTCCATTTTCAAAAATATTCCGACCAAAAACCAAATCGCCATCAAGTCCGTCTAACGGATGAAGGGTAATGTGCCCGGGGAGCATGTGAGATGACAGGCGAAGAGTTTTCTCAACGCGTCGGTGATATGACGCAGACGCTCTATAGGATCTGCCGCATGCAGCTGTCACAGCGCTCAGACTATGAGGACGCTGTGCAGAATAGTATTGAGAAAGCCTGGGAAAACCGCGGCCGCCTGCGGGACGCGCGCTATATGCAGACCTGGCTGATCCGCATCCTGATCAACGAGTGCCACGACATCCAGCGGCAGCGCAAACACGAACGGATCACTGACGATCCGCCGGACCCGAAACCTCCTCCCCCGTCGCCCGACGAGGATATCGCACTGCACGACGCGCTGATGACCCTGGATGAAAAGCTGCGGCTGCCCATTGTGCTTTATTACATTGAGAACTACAGGGTGGCCGAGATCGCGGGGATGCTGCGCGTCCCGCAGGGAACGGTCAAGACAAGGATGGCCCGTGCCAGGGAGAAACTTAAAGCGTATTACGGGCCGGAGGGATGGAGCCTATGAGTGACAAGCGAAACCTGAAAGACAGTTTTATCCGCGCCGATGAGGTCTTTGAGCAAAACCTGCAGCACATGCTGGCGTCGTACCGCGGCAGGGGTGAAGAAAAGCGGGCGCGGCCGCTGCGGCTTGTGCTGGTCACTGTACTGTCCACCCTGATGGTGAGCGCGATGGCGCTGGCTTTCGCGGGGAAGACCGGCGCGCTTGACTTCCTGTTTTCCCCCCAGCGGGACCTTGCCTTCACCTATGTGACCTCCTACCGCGAGGGCGTGAGGGGCTGGGTCATCACAGGCTATTACGGCCTGGAAGAGGCGGTCGTGATTCCCGACAAGATCAACCGTATCCAGGTGAGCGGCATCGGCGCGGGCGCCTTTGCCCACAGTGAGAAGCTCATCGGCATTACCTTGCCGCGCAGCCTGGAAGCAATCGGCGACTGCGCGTTCTTCGGCTGCGACAATCTGGCAAGTGTCACTTTTGAAGGGGGCACGCAGGCCGGCGGATCGCGCCTGAAGACCATCGGCAAGTCCGCCTTCGCTGACTGCAAGGTCCTGAGCGCCTTCACCATCCCCGACAGCGTGACCTACATCGATAACACGGCGTTCACGGGCTGTTCGGGCCTGACAGATATCATGCTGCCGGGCGGTTTGACGTACCTGGGCGAAGGCGTGTTCTCCGACTGCGCGAGCCTGACAGGCGTCAGTATCCCCAAAGGGATAGACAAGCTGCGCGGCGGCTTGTTCGCGGGCTGCCTGAGTTTGGAGAGCATTACTATCCCCGACAGCATTGGGAGCATCGGCACGGCGATTTTCTCCGACTGCAGCAGTCTGGCAAACATCACCCTGCCCAAGGGCATCACCAATATCCCCGACTACGCGTTCTGGCGCTGCGAAAGCCTCACCACAGTCCAAATACCCGATGGCGTGACAAACATCGGGGAATTCGCCTTCTTCTGGTGTGACGCGCTTGAAACCGTCACCCTGCCGGCAGGCCTCGCGTCCATCGGGCAGCAGGCCTTCGCCTGGTGCGCTTCCCTGACAGGCGCCGCGCTGCCCGACAGCGTGAAGGCCATCGGCGAAGAAGCTTTCATCTACTGCGACAACCTGAAGCTGCAGGTTGGCAACGGCTCCTACGCGCAGCAGTACGCCCAGGAGCGGCAGATCCCGTTTGAAATCGTGCATGAATGATGACGCGGGGTACTTACTGCAGACCAAGCGCTTAGGCTTCACTAAGAAAGGAAAGGAAACTGTATGAAAAAGGCAATGATCCTGCTGCTGGCCATGTTCCTGACCTTCACGCTGTCAGGCAGCGCGGAGTCTGCAGTGGAAGGAGTTGAATACATAAGCGGTGATTTCACCTACACGCTTGACCAAAGCGGAAACGCTGAAATCATCGGCTACAGCGGGCAAGACCGGGACCTGAGGGTCCCATCCGAGGTGGACGGGCATCCGATGACATCCATCGGCCGCTGGGCCTTTGTAGAGAATCCCAGAATTCTCTGCGTGACACTGCCCAAAGGGCTTCAATCCATTGGTGACGGTGCTTTTCGTCAGTGCTCCAACCTGGTCTCTGTGACGCTGCCGGAAGGGCTTGAGTCCATCGGTACCGGCGCCTTTCTCTCCTGTTCCCGTTTGTCCTCTGTAACATTGCCAGAGGGCTTGAAAGACATTGGCGGATTTGTGTTTTTCAAATGTTCCGGCCTTGTCCACCTCACACTGCCTGACAGCCTCATGTTGTTGAATGGAAATCCTTTCGTTGGGTTCCCCGACCTATCGATTATCCATGTATCGCCCAACCATCCTGTGTTCGAAGTGACAGACGGCGTGCTGTTCAACAAAGAGGAAAAGATTCTTGTCGCTTACCCGACGACCGCAAAGCCCGGGGCTTACCGGGTTCCTTCAGGAACCAGAGCCATCGGGGATGCTGCCTTCCGGGATTGTACCGGCCTGACTTCGATCGTTTTGCCCGAAGGGCTGACGTTCATCGATATCGGCGCGTTTATGCGCTGCTCAAACCTCGAATCTATCCAGCTGCCCAAGGGGTTGGAGTTCATTGGCGACGGCGCTTTCGCGTTTTGCTCCAGTCTTCGATCCATCGTGCTGCCGGAAGGACTAGAGTCCATTAGAGGGAGTACGTTCTCCAACTGCCTTGCCCTCGTCTGCGTGATGCTGCCGGACAGCCTTGTCAGGATGGAGGGAAACCCGTTCGAGGACTTCCGTGACCTGGAGTCCATCCGTTTGTCGCCCGATCATCCGGTGTTCACTATGACAGATGGTGTGCTGTTCAATGCAAGGGACGGGATTCTTGTCGCTTACCCGGTTGGGGAAAAGCCGGGGGTTTATCAGATTCCTTCAGGTACCAGGGCCATTGGGGAAAGTGCCTTTATAAACTGCACCAACCTCACCGGCATCACTTTCCCGGACAGTCTGGCCAGTATCGCAGGCGGAGCGTTTGCCGGCTGCGAAAACCTCACCGCCATCACCCTCCCGAACCATCTCACCAGCATCGAAAGTGTCGCGTTTGTCGGTTGCACCCGCTTGGAATCCGTCGAGTTGCCTAAGAGTCTTGAGACTATTGGCGACGGCGCATTCATGGATTGCTCTCGCCTCGTTCTGACCGTCCCGCGGGATTCCTACGCACTAAAGTACGCGCAGGACAATGGGATACCCTATGAAATTGTCGGCAAGTAAACGGATACAGTGAAAGGACAGGCAGCAAAATGATCAGGTCTTCAAAATTGCTCGCGGTATTGACGGCTCTGTGCCTGCTTTTCTCACTCATAGGCGGGGCAGAGACCGTGGCCGAACCAAATACCTGGCCGCAGGAGCTCATCGGCGCCTGGGTTGGATACGATCGAAATTTCAAGCTATGGATACAGTACACCTTCTATCCTGACGGGAGGTATCAAACGATGGCCTTTGAGGCCCCCTATCAGAACCGTTCCGGAACCGTCAGCTCGATCCCTGCGGATGATATAACTGTCCAGGGCGACCTGATGCGGCTTACTCTTGATGGAGTGACGAGCGACTTCCAACGGGCCAAATCGCCCTACTATCGCGCGAAGGAGGCCGATGAGACCCCAACCAAATATGTGGACCCGGAAATTGTCGGCACCTTCGGCGGCACCTGGAATGGAACCTACATGGAATGGACTTTCTATGGCGACGGCCGCTTCACACAGGTCAAGCCCGGTGAGATGCTGGAGCGTGACGGATGCTTTTTCTCCATCGGCGGGAAACTGGATATCCGCGTGAATGGACAAAGCATCAAGTGCGCCTACGGGAGAAGCACAAATGCCCTGCGGCTGGAGCTGCCGGGCCGGGAAGTCCGGTTCTTTGCCAGGAAACCGGGCAAACTGGAGAAGATGACCGTCAATGGCGGCTTCGGCTGGACATTTGAGCAGGAAGCGCCAAGAGGATGGGCCGTCCGGCAATATTTCGGCAGTGAAATCGAGGTCAGCATTCCAGATGAGGCTGCCTTGATCGCGGTGGTTGGCATCTGCGACGAGGCGTTCAGGGGGAACTTGACCGTGAAGAGCGTCACGGCCGGTTCCATCACAAGGATCGGCAGCTTCGCCTTTGAAGGATGCAAGAGCATCGAAAGCGTCGTCATCCCGGACAGCGTGACTTGGATCGGCGAAGGCGCGTTTGACAATTGCCCGGCCCTGACGCTCAAGGTCAACGAAGGCTCCTACGCAAAACAGTACGCACAGGACAAGGGAATACCATTTGAAATCGTTCCTGCGGCTGAAGAACAGACATCAATGGATGATGGCTTTGAATGGGCATTTACAGAGGATGAGAAGCCCGAAGGATTTGTGGTCAAACGCTATCATGGAGACAGATCTGAAGTCGGTATCCCCGGAGTGGTCGCCTTTTCCGCGGTGGTCAGCATCGGTGATGAGGCATTCAAAACGAACAAGAACCTGGTCAACCTCACGATCCCGGCTTTTGTCGATCGGATAGGAAAGGCTGCATTTGAAAACTGTGACAGCCTGGAAAGCGTTATGCTGATTGGTACGGATACGGGAAATATGTATGAGAAGTATGACCCTGACTCATACAAGATAGCCGGCGTGTCTGTCATCCGGGGAAGCTGCCCGCTGAAAACCATCGGGGAGAACGCTTTCCGCGGGTGTGTCAGCCTGAAAGACCTGGCTATCGCCGACTCGGCCTCACAGTCACCCTATTCAATTTACTGGTGGATTGGTCACAGCGACCGTTCGGGGGTCAATATCCCCAATGGCATGACCACCATCGGAGCCCATGCCTTTGACGGCTGCGTCAGCATCCAAAGCATGACGATCCCGGACAGCGTGACCCAGATCGGCGAAGGTGCGTTTGACAACTGCCCGGCCCTGACGCTCAAGGCAAGCGAAGGCTCCTTTGCTCTGAAATACGCGCAGGACAATGGGATACCCTTTGAAATTACAGGCAAGTAGACCACCAGGCCACTTCAAGCCCAATGATGGGATTATCCCCTTCTATCACTTAACGACACAAGGAAAGGACCTGACGCAACATGACCAAGTCTTCAAGGCTGACGGCGGTATTGATGATTCTCTGCCTGCTTCTCCCCCTGATTGGCGCGGCGGCGGGACACGCTGCCGGCGCCGGCAGCTGGCCGCCTGAACAGATCGGCTCCTGGGTGGGCAACTTCGCGGACCTGTGGGGGCAGTTCACGTTCTATCGTGACGGGCGGTATGATGTGACGGTCTTTGAGTCTCCTTCCCTGAACAGCTCCGGGTCGTTCGCGGATTTCATGAAGTGGGATGATGTTGCCTTTAGGGATAACCTGATGGAATTCACTGTCGGCGGCGTGGCAAGCCGCTTCAGCCGGGTTTCTTCGCCCTACGTACGCCTGACGGACGAGGCCGGGACGGTATTTGCTTCAGTGGACCCGGACCTTGTCGGGACCTATGGCGGCAGACTGGGCGGATCCTATATCGAGTGGACTTTCCGCGGGGACGGCCGTTTCACGCAGGTCACGCCGTACGAAGAATCAAGGGAAGCCGGTTTCTATATCGCGGGCGGCGGTGAACTGGCGATACTGCTTAACAATAAGATCATCAAGTGCACGTACAAGATACGGCCAAACTTCCTGATGCTGGATCTGCCGGACCTTGAACGGCAATTTCTGCAGAAAATGGCCGGCCCGCTGGTGCAGCTTTATGGCATCGGCTATTGAGCAAGGCACAACATCTCCGCATGGCGGGTGAGCATGCCGAGCGTTTTTAAGGATCCGGACATTTTTTACACCAATCAAAAACCAAAATCCCATCCTGTCCGTCTAACAGATGAGAGCAAGATGATCCAAACGACACATGACACAAAACGAGGCGCCTGTTGCGACAGACAAAACCTCTGGTTGAAAGGAAAGGCAGGAAAATGAAGAGGATATCCAAACTTCTGGGATTTCTGCCGGTGCTGTGCCTGCTCCTCCCGCTGTCCGGCGCGCCGGCGTTTGCCCAAAGCGCCTATCAGGAAGAGTTCGCTGCGACCGGCGGATGGCCGCCGGAAACCATCGGATCCTGGGCCGGATACTGGAAGGGTTTGTGGGGGATGTACACCTTCTATCCCAACGGAAGATATGACCTGACGCTCTTCAGCAATCCGTACTTTAACAGCACCGGAACCTCAAAGAACCTCGAACCGGAGCCTATACAAAGCATTGAGGGCGATGTCATGCACCTCTCGGATGGCGAGATAAAGGGTGACCTGCACAGGATCAGCATGCCCTATGTCCGCCTGAACGAGGAGAAAGAAACGGCGGCGGCCGGGATGGATCCGGCGCTGATGGGGACTTTCGGCGGCAAGATGAGCGATACATACATCGAGTGGACCTTCCACGGGGATGGGCGATTCACGCAGGTCACGCCCACTGAGGAACTGCGTGAGAACGGCACCTATTTCACAGGCGGCGGTGAACTGGCCATCTTCCTGAACGGAAAGCTCAGCAAGTATTCCTACAGTGCTGCCAATCATAATTACCTGATCGTCTATCCATCGCCAGACAGCAGAATTGCCTTAAGCAAAAGAACCGGCCCGCTGGTGCAGGTGCCCATGCAGTGGCAGATCGATACAGGAGAGTCTGCAGAACCTGCCTATCAGGAAGAGTTCGCACAGACGGGCGGCTGGCCGCCTGAGAATATCGGTTCCTGGGTCGGCATCCACTTTATGAACCTTTGCGGGCAGTTCTCTTTCTATCCCAACGGACGGTATGATATGACGGTTTTGCAGCAATCCAGCTATAACAGAACCGGGACCTCCAAGACCCTCGAAAAGGCGGACAAGGCGGTCGCTGAGGGTGATATCCTGCATATTGAGGACAATGGGTCAAAGGATGACGCGCGCAGGGTGAGCATGCCCTATGTCCGCCTGATCGAAGATAAAGAAACGGCGGCGCCCGGCATTGATCCCGCGGTGATCGGGACGTTCAGCGGCAGGAGAAAGGACATTTACATGGAGTGGACCTTCCACGGTGACGGACGCTTCACGCAGGTCAATCCCTACCTGGAATCGACTGAACACGGAACCTTTATCACCGGCGGCGGGGAGCTGGCTATCCTCCTCAACGGGAAGATCAGCAAGTATCCTTACAGGATGCGCAATGATTTCCTGGTCGTCTATCTATCGGAAGACAACAGGATGGCCTTCACCAAAAGAACCGGTCCGCTGGTGCAGGTGCCCATGCAGTGGGCGATCAATGTAGAAGTACCCTGAAGCGTTGAATAACGAACAGGGGACGGCAATACCCGCAAATGCAAAGCCATACGGCGAAATGAAAGGAATCAAAATGATCAAATCATCAAGGCTGCTGGCGGTACTGATGGTCATCTGCCTGCTGCTCCCGCTGACAGGCTGGGCAGAGACCGCGCAAACGGCTGAAAAATCAAGGGATCCCGAGGAATGGGCCGCCGAGCTGCTGCCAAAGCTCGTGGGTTCCTGGGTCGGCTACCAAGGGGGCGATACCGTGCAGTTCACGTGGTATCCCGACGGACGCTACGAACTGGTATTTTTCAATGTTTCGTCTTCAACCGCTGCCCTGTATTCCGGGCTCTTCCCCGACCTGCTTAGAACGGAACCGGCGGATACGGAAGTCATCTTTGAAGGTGACCTGTTTACCAGAAAGTACAGCTGGGGAAGCTGCACCCTGCGCCGGATGAAGGCGCCCTATGTTCGCCTGAACCCCGAGGAAGAGACGGCATGCGTGCCGGCTGTCCCGGAACTCATCGGGACATTTGGCGGCAAGCTGGACGGCGTGTATGTCGAATGGACCTTCCACGGGGACGGAAGTTTCACGCAGGTTACGCCCACCGAGGAATTGACGCAGAAGGGGCAGTATATCGCAGGCCTCGATGAATTGGCTATCCTCCTGAATGGGAAGGTCGTCAAGTATCCGTACAAGGCAAGACCAAATATCAACATGGTCATCAATCCATCGGAGGACCTCAGGGTTGTTCTTGTCAAAAAGGCCGGACCGCTGGTGCAGCTGCCTCCCAAGTGACCTCTGCTGAATGACGAGTGATAAATCGCGGCAAGTAGTACATAAACCCATGCGATGAACAGAAAGGAAAGGAATCAAAATGCTGAAATCTTCAAGGCTGCTGGCGATCCTGATGGTCATCTGCCTGCTGCTCCCGCTGACGGGCTGGGCAGAAGCCGCGCAAACGGTTAAAACTCCAAAGAGTCCCGAAGAAATGGCCGCTGAAAACCTGCCAAAGCTCGTCGGCTCCTGGGTCGGCTACCAGGGGGGCAATACCGTGCAGTTTACATGGTATCCCGATGGACACTACGAATTCATCTTCTTCGACCTTCCGTCTTCATCCGCCTATTTCTCAGGGCGCTTCGTCGACCTCCTCAAAACGGAACCGGCGGATATGGAAGTCATCTTTGAAGGTGACCTGTTTACCAGAAAGTACAGCTGGGGAAGCTCCACCCTGCGCAGGATGAAAGCGCCTTATGTGCGCCTGGGCGCCCAGGACGCGGCGGTGTGCGCGCCGGCTGTTCCGCAGATCGTCGGGACATTTGGCGGCAAGCTGGGCGGGGTGTATGTCGAATGGACCTTCCATGGGGACGGACGTTTCACGCAGGTCTCGCCTACCGAGGAATTGACACAGCAAGGCTGCGTCATGGCAGGCAGCGAGGAGTTCGCGGTCCTGCTTGACGGCAAGATCATGACGTACAAGTACAAGCTGACAAACTTTTTCCTGGTGGTGACCCTGCCGGAGGGCGGCAGGCTGGCCTTTGGGAAAAGGGACGGTCCGCTGATGCAGCTCCCGCTGCCGCCCAAGTGACCGTTTCCGATTGACGTACGCAGGGCGATCGCCGCTTCAGCGCGTCAAGGCCGATAAAAAGGGGCTGCGGCATCCTCCTCCTGTGCCGCAGCCCTCAGACTCTCCAGGTGGATAATATCCATTACCGGAAAGAGAGGTGAAACGAAAATGACAAGAAAAACCGCAGCTTTCCTGCTTGCCTTGTGTCTGTTTGTGGCATGCTCCGGCGTTTCGTTCGCTGCATTCGATTACTCGGTATTTGAGCAAAACGAAGTATTCAAGGTTGAGATGGTTGAGGATGGTACTATGGGCAGGATTAGCTTTTCTTCAGCTGACGAATGGCCAACGGATCAGGAGAAGGCAGAGGTCCTAATGAATGTCATTATCGATAATACAACCTACGGCATGCCGTCACTTATTCAATTTGTGATTCCCACTGCCAATGAGACTAAAGAAGGGCTGGGAACAAGAATTACGCTCCTGCCGGATATGACCGGATATACATTTACCGTATGGATGCATTACATAGGGGTTCATTTTTTAATTTCCCCCACACTGTTCCCGATGATTGAAGAAATCATTGATAAAAACATTTCATCGGTAAAGTATAAGCTTTCCGGTGATAGTTCCGGTGAAGGTATTGCCAATATGAACGTGGGGAATCTAAAACTGTTGTATGAATTATACAAAACCGCCGGCGGAATGGAGCAGGACTTTACGAATGTTGAGATACAATGGCCTGTTACCGTTGAATAAGCTTTCCTTCAGCGGTTCACTTGTCCCTGGCGAGAGCGCGTCAAGGTAAACCAAAAAGGGGCTGCGGCATCCTCCTCCTGTGCCGCAGCCCTCTTTGTTTGTTCCGGAAATTTACTTTATCTTGCTCTTGTCAAGGCCGTCCAGGTAAGCTTCCAGAGCGGGCACGACCTTGGCGATGCTGCCGTCCGCAAAGGGGCTGGCCAGGCCGCTGTCGGGCACCAGCCGCTTGAAAGGCTTCAGGCCGGACTGCCGGCACAGGGCCATGTAGCTGGCCCAGGCCTTTTCGTGGTCCTTCATGTCCCACACCAGGTACTGCAGCGCGCAGACCTGGGAAAGGGTGTAGTCCAGGTAATAGAAGGGGTAGAGGTAGATGTGCAGCTGCTTTTGCCAGCGGCCGCCGCGCTCCAGGAAGTCCAGGCCGTTGTAGTCCAGGTGCGGCAGGTACTTCTTCTCGATCTGGCGGTACTTGGCTTTTCGCTGCGCGGGCGTTGCCTCGGGGTTCTCGTAGACCCATTCCTGCAGTTCGTCCACGGAAGCGCCGTAGGGCAGGAACTCGAGAGCTTCCACCACATGGGCGTAGAAGTAGCGCTCGGTGTCTTCCTTGAAGAAACGCTCCATCCAGGGGTGGGTAAAGAATTCCATGGACATGGAGTGGATCTCGGCCACCTCGCTGGTGCACTCGGCCAGGTCGTGCAGGGGGACGTCGCGCTGCAGCCAGCCCTGGAAAGCGTGGCCGGCCTCATGGGTCAGCACGTCCACATCGCCCGATGTGCCGTTGAAGTTGGAGAAGATGAAGGGCACCTTGTAATCCTGCAGGAAGGTCATGTAGCCGCCATTGGCTTTACCGGGCTTGGTGGTCAGGTCCATCAGCTCCTGCGAGGTCATGACGCCAAAGAATTCTTCGGTCTCAGGGGACAGTTCCCTGTACATCACCTTGGCCTGCTCGACCATGTAGGCTTCCTCGCCCTTGGGCGTGGGGTTGCCCGACAGGAACATCAGGTTATAGTCAAAGTTCTTCATGTCAGGGATGCCGATGCGCTGCGACTGCTCACGGTAGAGCTTCTGCGTCAGGGGCACCACGGAGGTAACGATCTGCTCACGGTAGACCCTGGCGTCCTGCTGGTTCCAGTCGGTGCGGCCCATGCGGGCGTAGGCGACAGGGATAAAACTGTCAAAGCCCAGCTTGAGGCCGATTTGGTGGCGCAGTTTGACCAGCTTGTCATACAGCTCGTCCAGCTCTGCCTCGTGCTCCGCTATCCAGTTCCAGCTGGCGTCATTGGCGCGCCGGCGCATATTGCGGTCGCTTGACTCCATGAAGGGGATAAGGCACGAAAGGTTGCGCTTCTTGCCTTCGAAGTCGATTTCGGCTGAAGCCATCAGCTTTTGGTAGCTGCTGGTCAGCTTGTTCTCTTCCACCAGCAGGTCCACGATCTCCGGCTTGAAGACCTTGCGCTGCACCTCGTACTTTTCCAGCAGGTGCGGGCCGTACTTGGCGGCCACATCATCACGAAAAGCGGAAGCCAGGATGATTTCGGCGACCTGTGTCGTGATTTCCTGGAAGCGGGGGGTCTCCTCGTCAAACACATCCTGTTCGGCCGAGTAAAAGGCATCCTTGGTGTTGATGGTATAGCGGATATGGCAAAGCGTAGCCTGGGTAGCCAGGCCGGAGCCCAGTTTGTCAAGCGCCTCCATGGCGTCAAACAAGGCCTGGGGCGTAGCGGCCTCCCGCATTGAGTCAAGCCGGGCTTTCATATCCTCAAAGAGCTTTTCAAAATCCGGGCGCTGATAGGTCATCTCGCTGAACTTGGTCATAGGGGCCTCACTTTCATGGCGCCTGTCCCTGCGGGAAAGGCACAACTTTTATTATTATACCACCTTTATGGCGCGATTAGTCGCTTTTAATGCAAAAGGGAAGCATTGACAGGCTGCGGCGCGGCGATTACCATGGGGACAAAGAAGCATCGGGCGTCCGTCCGCTGGAGAGGAGGCCATCCATGAAAGGTTTGGGCAGGCTCAGCCGTTTGGCGAAAATGAGACTGGCGGCCGCTTTGGCCCTTGTCCTGCTGACTCTGGCTTCGCCTGCACGGGCTGTGCTTTTTACCGGCTATACCCTGCAAAACCTCAGCAGCACCGCGCTGGCCCCTGGCCTTGACCTGTGGCAGTACAGCCTGAGAGGGCTTGGGGATACGCCGCTGTTTCAGCGGCTGCACGTACTGGCCGTTGATCCGAACAGGACGGAGGGCCTGCAGCTGATGCTTGCCGGCAAAAACGGGCAGATCCACGGGCTGCAGAAGACCACGGAGTCCATGGCTTGGCTGGAAAACCGGCATCCCGAGCTGCGAGCGCTGGCTGCCGTCAACGGCGACTTCTTTGACATGAACGCGGGCGGGCCGCTGGGGCTGACGATGCAGGCAGGCCGCCTGATGATGACAAGCGAGTTCCCGCAAGGCTGGGTCTTCGGTTTGACCGCCAACGGGCAGGCGCGCATCGGGCAGCCAAGGGCAGAGCTGAGCTTTTCCGCCGCACGCAAAGGGCAGGAGATATTGGGCGGTATCCGAATAGACGCCCTCAACTGCGTCCGGGCCGATATCGAAGCCCATCGGTCCACGCCAAAAAATGCCTGGCAGGCGAGGCAGGACAATGAACTGGTGCTCTATACGCACGACTGGTACCGCGCCACGATGGCGCCCGATGGCGGTTATGAGGTGCGGCTGGACGTGACGGGCGATATCCTGCCCAACCAAACGCTGCAGGGCAAGATGAGCGGCATCCACAATACCGGCAAGGTGACCCTCGCCGGCAGCGAGCATGTGCCCCAGGGTACGGCGCTTTCCAAGAACACGATGGTGCTGTCGGCAACGGGAGACGCCGTCGCGGTGCTGCGCCGGCTCAAAAAGGGCGACTTGATCAATATCGAGTGCGCTGTAAGTCCCGACTGGGCGGATATCGTTATCTGCCTGGGCGGAGGCCGTCCCGACGGCGGCCCGCTGTTGGTCAGGGACGGGCAGATACAGCCCGAGAATCCAAGGGTGGAGGATTATCGGTACTTCTATGTTGCCCATCCGCGCACGGCAGTCGGCATCCGAAAGGACGGCAGCTGCTTCTTCCTGGTGGCCGAGGGCTACGCTTCCGGTATGGCCGATGGCCTGACGATTCAGCAGCTGGCGCAGGTCGCCATAGACCTTGGCGCGGATACCGCGCTCAACCTGGATGGCGGGCCGTCCTCAACGATGGCGCTGCGTGAAGGAAATGGCTTTGCGGTCATCTCCAACAGCGCCAATCCGCGCAGGCCGGAGACGGCGGTGGGCAACAGCCTGGTGTTTTGTGAGCGGCGGTAGGCTATACCACTAAATGCCCGCTAAGGTGGGGAGGAATCCCCGCCTCTTTTCATTTTGGACTTGCGCCGGCGATAAATTGGATATAGAATGGACGTTGACTGGATGATAACTGGATATATATTGGATATAGAGTAGATGAAGACTGGATATAAACTGGATGAAGATTGGATGTGAGGAAGATAAATGGGCAAGCCCGATGAAACCCTGAGCAAGGAAGCGCTGCTTGAGCATTTCATGGCGGACTACCTACCGCGCGCACAGGTGCAGTACCGTTTGCCGCTTGCCTTCAGGATAGAGGATATCTGGCCTGAACTTGTGGCGCTGCGCAGGCAGAGGGCTGTCATCCTGCCCTTGTACAGGCTGGATGGCGAGGCTTTTTGGTATGTGCCAACGCAGAGGCTGCTGACTTCCGGTGACCGCGTGGCCGCGATGGCCCGGCGCGAAGCTGCCCTGCAGCTGCCACAATATCAGGCATTATATGTAGACGGCTTAATCGACGAGGCCTATTTTTCCAGCCTCATCGAAGGCGCGGTGACTACGCGCGAGGAAGCCAGGGCTTTGATCAAAGGGAGTAAAAAACCGCGCGACCACAGCCAGAGGATGATCCTCAACAATTACAAGGCCCTGTCTTTTGTGCTGGAGACCCTTGACGAGCCAATGGGTGAAGCCCTGTTGCTCCGCATTGTCTCCATCCTGACCCAGGATACCCCGGAGGAAGTCACCGGCTATCGAGATGTGCCAGTCTACGTGGTATCCGGCAGGCAGGAGATTGTCTATTCCGCGCCGCCTGCCGAGCGTGTACCCGCGATGATGGCCGAATTGCTGCTTTATCTGGCACGGGAGGATGTGCATCCCGTCATCAAGGCGTGCGTGGCGCACATCATGCTGATGACCATCCATCCCTTCAGCGATGGCAACGGGCGTACGGCACGCGCGCTCAGCTACCGCATTTTGCTTGAAGCGGGCTATGATTTCTTCCGCCAGTTCCCCATCTCCGGTCTATTGGCGCAGGAGCGCCCGCGCTACTACAAAGCCATCGCCAATACCCAGCAGCCGCTGGGTGGCGCCGATTTGACGTACTTTATGGAGTATTATACCGGGATGCTTGCACGCAGCGTGGAAGCGCTCAACCGGGATGTGGCTTTGTTTGTATATGCAAAAGGCATCACCGACAGCCTGGCACAGGAAGGTCCGCTGCCCCGGCGCATGCTGGAGGGCGTACCCTGGCTGCTGTCTGACGGCAAGGGGAATGTCACCGCAGAGATATGGCGTGAAAAATGGGACATTTCATTTGAAACCGCCCGGCAGGACCTGCTCCGGCTGGAGAAGGCCGGGCTTCTGCGGCTTGAAGTACAGGGCCGCAAGCATATCTATCGGATTGTACCGGTTATTCCATAAACCTCGCCACTTCCTCAAGCGGCAGGCGTTTCTTGGCGCGGGGCTCAGCCGGCTCCTTTGGATAGCCCAGGGTGATCAGCAGGGCAAGGCGGTTTTGGGCGGGGATGTCAAGCAGCGCTTTGGCCTTCTCCTCTTCAAACCAGCCAAGGATGCAGGTGCCCAGGCCCTGCGCCGCGGCGGCCAGGCAGAGGTTCTCCGTCGCCAGGCCGATGTCGACCAGCGGCCAGCCCCTGTCCACATAGCGCTGGGTGTAGCGGGCGACCATGCGGTCGGCGATCTGCTCCCACACGGCGATGATGCAGGGCGCCTGGCCGACCCAGGTGTTGATGCCCATGCCCTGGGTGAGCGCGGTCAGGCTGTCCAGCGTTTCGCGCCGTGTCACCACCACAAAGCGCGCCGGTTGGCCGTTTCCGGCAGACGGCGCGATCGTGGCCATCTCGAGTATTTTGTTGAGCTTTTCCCTTTCAACGGGCCTGTTTGTATCGTAAGCGCGGCAGCTTTCCCGCGCGCGCATGGCGTCAATGAGTTCCATCAGTTTTCCTCCCCCAGCTTCAGGTCGCGGTCGATGACAGCAGCCACCGCTTCATGGACGGCATGGTCAAAGCCGCAAGCGGCCAGCGCATGGACGCCCCGGATGGTGGTGCCGCCCGGACTGCATACCTGGTCCATCAAGGCGCGGGGATGTTCATGCGCCTCTTTGAGCAGATGCGCGCTCCCCTGCACCATGGCGCAGGCTGTCTGCTGGGCAAGGTCCCGGCTCAGCCCTGCCTTGACCCCGGCGGATGCCAGGGCGTCGATGAACGCGAAAACAAAGGCGGGCGCCGCGCCTGAAATGGCGGAAAAGGCCGGGAACAAATGCTCCGGCACCCGGCTGACCGTACCCACCGCGGTGAACAGCTTGACAGCGATGTCCATATGGGCCTGCGTTGCGGCTGCGTTATGGCATACCGCGCTGGAAGCGGCGCCCACTTTGGTCAGCAGGCTTGGCATCACGCGGATCAGGGGCACCCCGCTGCCCAGGATCGCCTCATAAAAGCGCAGGGGTTTGCCCGCCGCGATGCTGATGACCAGCTTGTTCTTTTGAAGATCAGCCTTTGTTTCATTCAGCAAGGTAGTCAGGGTCTGCGGCTTGACAGCCAGTACCACGGCATCGGCCTGCCCGATGGCTTCACTTGCCGATGAACAGGAGCTCAAGCCGACCTCGGCCGCTGCCTGCCCTGCTCTTTTTTGATCGACATCAAAGCCAAACAAGCCGTCCCCTTCAAAGCTGCCGGAACCCTTCATGCCCTTCAAAATGGCGCCTGCCATATTCCCCAGGCCGATAAAAGCGTAATTCATCTGGTCTGTCCCTCCCCTTCGATGAGGTACTTGTAGGTGGTCAGGTTGCTGACGCCTACCGGGCCGCGGCAGTGAAGCTTTTGCGTGGCGATGCCGATCTCCGCCCCGAAGCCGAATTCGCCGCCGTCCGTGAAGCGGGTGGAGGCATTGTGATAGACAGCCGCGGCGTCCACGC
Organism: uncultured Christensenella sp.; assembly: GCA_964584685.1. Lineage (GTDB taxonomy): Bacteria > Bacillota > Clostridia > Christensenellales > Aristaeellaceae > UBA1038. Next base: position 67,960 of record CAZPBJ010000004.1, read on the forward strand.
TGTCAAAAAACCGCGCTTTAGCGGCAGGGTCCCCTGTGATGACGGCCTCAGAATGTTTTGTTCCGTAGCGTTCGATGTGCTCCAACGCTTCATCGATATTCCCAACCACCTTGACCGCCATGATGAGGTCGTTGAACTCATGGCCCCAGTCGTCATCGCTTGCGGGCGTGGCCTCCGGGATGAGCTGGCAGGCGGCCGCGTCGCCGCGCAGGATGACGCCCTTGTCAAGCAGGGCCCGCGCGATCTGCGGCAGCGCCGATTGCGCGATATCCCGGTGTATCAGCAGGCATTCGGCCGCGTTGCAGGTGCTTGGCCTGCTGCACTTGGCATTGACCGTGACATCGCGCGCCATGGGGATATCGGCGGCCTTGTCCACATAGATGTGGCAGACACCTTCCCCCGTCTCAAGCACAGGCATGGCGGCGTTCTCGATCGCCGATCGGATGAGGCCCTGGCCGCCGCGGGGGATCAGCAGATCCACGTAATCATCCAGCCGCATCAAGGCCAGGGCGCTGTCGCGGCTGGTATCCTCCACCAGCTGCACGCAGTCTTCCGGCAGCCCGGCTTCCAGGCAGGCGGAGCGCAGCAGGCTGACCAGGGCCGTGTTGGAGTGGATGGCTTCCTTGCCGCCGCGCAGGATGACGGCGTTGCCGCTCTTGAGGCACATGGCGGCAGCGTCCGGCGTTACGTTGGGGCGCGCCTCATAGATGACCGCGATCACGCCCAGCGGCACCGAGACCCGCCTGATACGCAGGCCGTTTGGCCGGGTATCCTGCCACAGCAGCCGGTGGATGGGATCGGGCAGGGCGCTGATCTCCCGCACCGCCCGGGCGATGTCCGCCAGGCGCGCGCTTGTCAGCTTCAGGCGGTCCTGCAGGGCCTTTGACAGGGCCTGACCTGCCTGCAGATCCATCAGGTTGGCCTGCAAAAGGGTGTCTTCCCCGGTTTGCAGCGCCTGCGCGATGAGTTCAAGCGCCTGATTGCGCTGTTCATTTGAACTGGTTTGCAGCAGTCTGGCCGCCGCTTTGGCGCGTTTGCCCAGATCTTCAAGCATCTCTCTTCACTCCTTCAAAAAAGGTGCCGACATCCTCGTTTGCCAGCGCGCGGTAGATGTTTTCGGGCGGGTTGCCGTTGATGATCCAGGTGCCGATGCCGGCCTGCGTAGCGATCTGCGCGGCGTTCAGCTTGGTCTCCATGCCGCCGGTGCCAAGGTCGCTGCCGGCGCCGCCGCATGCTTCCCGCAGGGCCTGCGTGATTTGGCTGACGCGGGAAATCCGCTTTGCCTGGGGATGCACTTTGGGATCGGCATCGTAGACCCCGTCGATATCAGACAGTATGATCAATTGGTCGGCATTCACCAGCCTAGCCACGATGGCGGACAGGCTGTCGTTGTCGCCGTAGACGATCTCTTCCACCGCGACGGCGTCGTTTTCGTTGATGATGGGGATCACGCCAAAGGCGAACAGCCTGTCAAAACAGGCCACCAGGTTGTCCCGGCGCTTGGGGTCGTCCACGTCCTCCTTGGTGATGAGCAGCTGCCCCACCTTGTGCCCGTATTCGGAGAACATTTTGTCATACATGAACATCAGCTCGCACTGGCCCACCGTGGCCGCGGCCTGCTTGCCGGGCGTATCCTTTGGCCTCGCCTTGAGGCGCAGCTTGCCCACGCCCACGCCGATGGCGCCAGATGAGACCAGCGCCACCTGGATATCCCGGTTCATGATGTCGCTGAGTACCTTGACCAGGCCTTCCATCGCGCGGATATTGCTGCGCCCGTTGGCGTACGTCAGGGTGGAAGTGCCGACCTTGACCACGATGCGCTGAAGCTTTTGCATCAACTGTCTCCCTGTTTGCCTTATTCAGGCCGATTATACGGTTTTGTCCAGGTGAATGCAATCACGGCCCAACCGCCGCGGTCGTTGTTTCATAGTCTCCACCGAAGAGTATTTCTTCCCCGATGGCCATTTCGCTTTGCTCCCGGATGGCCGCCAGGATGCGTTCCTTGTCCTCGCCCCGTGCGATGACGGGGCGGAAATCATTGGCAGGCTGGATGCCGCTGGTCAGCACCGGGATCAGGGTCAGTTTGGCGCCGATCAGCTGCTGATGTTTGAAGTCGAGCGTCAGGCCGGCCATCAGGCCGTCAAAGGCCGTCAGTTCCAGGTTGCCGCCAAAGACGAAGTTGCCAAGCGAGTAGATGATCAGGCCTTGCTTGTAGCGCTCGATGCCCTGCACGGTATGTGAGTGCGCGCCTGCCACGATGTCGGCGCCGGCATCTATCACGGCGCGGGCCATTTCCTGCTGCAGGCCATTGACCGGTTGGTACTCCTCGCCAAAGTGGCAGGTGTAGACGATGAAGTGCGCGCCTTGCCTGATCAGTTCCGCGATTTCCCTTGCGGGGATATTCCTGTCCTGCTTGTAGGTGGTTTCGCGGATGCCGCCAAAGCCGATACGGATGCCGTCCTTTTCAAAGATGTTCAGCCTGCCATAGCCGAAATGGGGGATGCCTGCCCCCTCCAGCGCCTGACGGGTGCTTTTGCGGCCGGCCGCGCCGTAGTCGCCGACATGGTTGTTGGCCAGGCCCGCCAGCTCAACGCTGCCCTCCGCCAGGACCTGCGCGAAATCGGTCGGGCCGCGGAACCAGTGCTGTTTGCCCGGCTCGCGGTCACGGGTGTCGTCCTTCAGCACGCCTTCAAAGTTGATCACGCTCAGGTCGTCCCGGCTCAGGATATCCTGCACGGCGGAGAAGGGCCAGGCATAGCCTTTGTCTGCCACATAGCTGTCAAAGGATGCGGGCAGTTTACGGGCCTTTTCCTCGCTGCCGATGACGCAGTCCCCCATGAGGGTCAGCTTTATCTGCGTGTTTTCGGGCGGTACGGGCGCAGGGGAAGGCGCCGGGGTGGGGACGGGGCTTGGACGGGGCGTGGGCGTGGTAGCGATCTGAGCCAGCAGCATCTGCCTGGCGGCAGGGTCATCCAGCACCAGCACCTTGGTGTTGCGCGGCAGGTGGGTGAACAGCCAGCGCGCGTCCAGACCTTCCGCGCCGGTACGCGCGTCCACCCGCACGCAGCCGTGGGAGGCCTTGGCGCCCAATTCCGCGGTCTGCCTGGAGAAATCCTGCCCGCCCGCTATCTTTGTATAGCCCACCTGGTGGATCAGGTTGCCGCCGTCGATGCGGATGGCGTAATCGTAGAAGAAACCCTCATCGGTGAACTGAAGCTGGCGGTCTCCGGTCAAAAAGGCGCCGGCGCGCGTTTCCCGAAACAGCTTGTTCTTCTCCATCAAGCCTGTGCTGACGGCGACAATGCCCAGCTTCCTGCCTGCCTCATAGACCGTCAGGGTCTGGGCGTTCTTGTCGACAAGCAGGCCGAAGCGGGTTTGCGGCCTCACCACTTTGATCCTGCTTTGGTCGATGTAGCCTTCGATATAGGCGCCGTCCTCAGTCGCGTAGGCGCCTACCAGGGCATAGCCGTCAAGGTCAAGCTGCAGTATCTTGACACCCGCGGTCTGCCCATGCACAAAGCCGATTTCCTTGGCGCCTTTGCCCGGCTTGTCCCAGATAGGCTGATGGGAGGTGGCGGCTGCGTCCACTACGGCGACAGGCGCGCACAGCGCCTGCCAGACAGCGGCGTCGTCAGGCGCTTGGGGCAGGAACAGGGCGTCATCGCTGACCGCAAGCGGCAGGGGCTCATCGGGAGGGGCAATTTCGAATGGAAGCGTTTGCGGGGCTTCGTTTTTCACTTCAAAGCGCAATGAATAGTCACCAGGCTCTATCGGTTTGCCTTTGATCAGGCCGTCCCAGCGGAAAATGTGCGGCTTTTGCGCGGCGGGCCGCAAGCTCCAGCTCCGCAGGGGAATCTGATCATCCCCGGTCTTGAAAAGCCGTATCTGCAGATCCCGTTTCACGCTGAGCAGATAATCCACCGAAAAGTCCGGGAAGGCGTTTTGCGCGACGCTTTCATGGGACAGGATGCAGTACTGCAGCGTATTGCCCTGTCCGCTTGCAAAAGCGGGCGCCAGGCAGATCATCAGCGCCAGGAGCGCCGTCAGCGCAAGGCGTCCGCGCGTCATCGCCTGTCCCATTACTTTTTGAACTTGACCTTGGCGGCGACCATGGCGGCCGCGCCTTCATAGGATTCCCCGGGAATGTGCATGGACATGAAGAGGAAGGCGTAGGGGCGGTAGAGGTTGATGCGCCCTGCGCGGGGCCGCAGCACAAAGCGGCTGGCATCCTGCCAGACCAGGTATTCCTCGTGCGCCATCAAAAAGGGCAGGCCGTCGGCGTTTTGCTGGATGGCGCTTTTATCGTAGCGGATGCCCCTGGTCCAGCAGTGCAGCCGGGTGGGCGTGATCCAGGTGCGCTTGAGCGCTCCCTTTGGGTCCAGCACATACTGCACGTTCTCATGTCCCTGCAGCGCCAGTATCAGCAGCGCAAAGCCCGCCGCGCCAAGGAACACCTTCACCACGGAGGGCAAAATGCCCGAACCCGTCAGGAAAGTGACGGCGCTCGCGCCCGAAAGGATGTATTCCATGATGAACATCACCACGACCAGCAGCGTCAGCGCGATCAGCGGAATGCGAAAAACGCTGCCCACGCGCGCGATATCCGCCAGCGGCAGCCGATGGTCGGACCAGATATAGCGCGCCGCGGCGCCCGAAAGGCCCTTGCCGCAGCTGTCGCAGACATTGCGCATGTTCTGCCGCCGGCATTTGGCGCAATAGTAGATCAGCATTCACTTCCCCCTCTCCTGCGTTCCGGGGAAAGTATAACAGACCCCTGAAGCATGCGCAAACAAATGGCAGGGAGGACCATGATTTGGAGGTGCTTAAAACAGAGCTGAAAGCAGCGCGGTATCAGCCGATTAATCTCCGTCCTTTGTATCTATTCTCCGTTCCCCCAGCGCCAGGGACAGGATAGTCATGACCACATTGACGGCCAGCGAATGGTCATCATCGCCATATTTGGGCAGATGGCCTTTGAGCGGGGTGATGACCAGGACATCATCGGGCCGCAGCTGGCAGTCGATGGGACGGGTGGTGATGATGATCACCTTGCCATTGCGCGCCTGCACGCGTTCAAGCACCCCCATGACCCCCAGATTATCATCCGGGCAGGGCAGCATCAGCACCACATCCTGGGGGAGCAGTTTATCCACCAATACATTTCTGCTGTATTCATCAATCGCGCTTGATACGTTGCAGCCGATGCGAGAGAACTTCATCTGCGCGTCCATCGCGTTGATCAGGCTTGGGCCCCAGCCGTAGATAATGACGCGCTTGCTGTTCATCAGCAGATCAACAGCCCTTGTCATTTGGGCGATATCCAGGGTTTTGTGGACGTCCCTGAGCACATCGATGGCCAGCAGCGTCAACAGGCGGCATATGCCGGCGGTATCCATGCCATGCAAACTTTCCTGGCGCTTTTCGCCTGCGCGGTCCTTCTCCAGGGCCTGCTCGGCGCTCAGCGCCTGAAGGAAGCCCTTGTAACCCTGAAAGCCCAGCTTCTTGCAAAGGCGCACAATGGCAGGTTTGCTGATGCCGCACTGGGCTGCGATCGCGGTCATGCTTGTATTGCCCAGATGCTCCATATTGGCCAGAAAGTAATCAGCCGTTACCCTGTCAAGGGGGGAGAGCCCGGGGTAGGAAGTCTGTAACCTTGCCCTTAAGCCTGTGCTCATGGCAGTACCTCCGAATAACTTCAAGTTATTCCCTTATTCCATATTGTTTAGGTATCATAGCACGAAAACAGATGTCCGCACAAGGGCGCGGCTGAAATTGATTGAAGTGCCTGCCGGGTGTGTTTGCGTGCTTGCCCCCGACATGGTAAGATGGAGAAAATATCACGCGCTGACGCAGCGGAGGACAGATGTTCAACAGGACAAGTGACAGCTTATATCTGGGGGAAGACCCGCGGCAGCCTCTGGCCGAGATCAATTTCATCCCTTTGGGCGATCATGGGCTTTCCATCACCCATACCTACGTGTCGGACAGTCTGCGCGGCCAGGGCATGGGCGGCAAGCTGGTGGACGCGGTGGCCGACCTGGCCAGGGCACAGGGCAGGAAGCTTTCCGCCACCTGCTCCTTTGCCGCGAAACTGCTGCGGGAAGACGCCAAATACGCCGACGTCACCCAATGAACGCGGCGGGCCCTGCGGGTCTTCAGGCGGGCCTGCCCGTCATCGCGGCCGTATTGTATGCGATGGCGGCGCTGGGCGTCAGCTATCAGCTGTGCAAGCACAAGGCCTGGTACAGCCGCGGGACCATCCTGGCGATGAAGGGCGGCACGACGCTGCTTGCGGCGCTCCTGGCGCTTTACGGCGCCCTGGGCTCAAGGCTGCCCGCCCACCTGTGGCTGGCAGGCGGCATCGCCTTGTGCGCGGCGGCGGATGTGACGCTGGAACTGCATTTCATCGCCGGCATGCTCAATTTCGCGCTGGGGCACCTTTGCTTCATGATCGCCTTCCTGTTATTGCAGTCCCCGGGACTACAAAATTTGTCGGTGTTCGCGGCACTCGCGCTGCTGATGCTCCCTGCAGTCGGAAAACTGCGCAGCAGGCTTGACCGGCCCTTTGCGCCTTACGCCGCCTATGCCCTGATTATCGCGGCCATGCTGTCGCTGGCGTTTGAACAAAAACCGCCGGTCTTCATTGGCGCATTGCTCTTCGTCCTGAGCGACGGCATCCTGTTTTACCGCCTGGTACACAAGCCCGCAGGCCGGCTGTCAGACCACCTGTGCATGCTTTTCTATTACGCCGCGCAGTTCACGCTGGCCCTGTCCACCCTGATCCGCTAAAAAAACAGCGGGAGGGGCAATCTTTGTCAAAGTACGCCGTACACAATCTTTGTCAAAGTACGCCGGCACGCACTTGAAGTGCCGGGCCGGCTTTGCTATAATGAATCGAAACAGGAGTTGTTTCAAAAAAACAACGCTTAGGTTCTTGTTACAAGCTCTAGAAAAAATGAGGAGGCAAGCAAATGAAAAAGGTCCTAACTGTTCTGCTGGCAATGGCAATGCTATTGGGCGTATTTGGCGCGATAGCGGAACCCGCTCTGAACCCTGACGAGGTCCAAGACACCATGACTTCTGCTGACGGTACGTATGAGGTCGCTTTTGTCACCGACGTCGGACAGCTCAAAGACAAGTCCTTCAATGAGGGCATATGGAATGGCGTAAAGGGGCATGCCGCTGCGAATGGATTGAGCTACAAGTATTATCAGCCCGCCAACGGCGATCAGGCAACCGATGATGATCGTTATGATGCCATGAAAGCCGCTGCCGACGGCGGTGCAAAGATCATCGTTGCCGCAGGATACCTGCAGGCGGCTTCGCTGTCCAAGGCTGCAGTCGATTTCCCGGGTGTGAACTTTGTGTTTATTGACGGCTGGCTGATGACAGACGCAGCCGGCAACACGCTGCCCAATGTTGTTTCAATGGCATTCCAGGAAGAACAATGCGGCTACTTTGCCGGGTATGCGGTTGTGAAGGAAGGCTTCACTAAGCTAGGATTCAGCGGCGGGGGCGGCGGAACCAACCCCGCAGTCAACCGGTACGGTTACGGCTTTGCGCAGGGCGCAAATGCCGCCGCAGCGGAACTGGGCATCAAAGTCGAAATGAACTATTCATTCCTCTATGGGGCAAGCTACAGTGCATCACCCGAGCTGCAGACCATGGCCAATGGCTGGTATGAGAATGGCACGGAAGTGCTCTTTGTCTGCGGCGGATCCATGTTCACTTCCATCGCTGCTGCGGCGGCAGAGAACGATACGTTTGTTGTAGGCGTTGACAAAGACCAGTCATTTGAGTCTGAAACTGTCATTACTTCAGCAATGAAGGGCCTTGGTGAAGCGGCGGAATGGGCGATCGGTCACTTTTATGCCGGCACCTGGTCTGAGATCGGCGGTACCGTCGTTACACTGGGTGTGAATGACAACGCCGTCGGGCTTCCGACCGCAACATGGAAACTGAAGAATTACACCGTGGAAGATTACAACACCCTGTATGAAGCCGTGAAGGCAGGCACGGTCGTTGTTGATCCCAACTATGAGGCCATCGTCGCGGATTACAGCAATCTGACCATCAGCTTCATCGAGTAACAGGATTCGTTCATACCCCAGGGGGAAGAGCGAAAGCTCTTCCCTTTATCTATTGATGGCAGTTCGCGCGTCGGGCGGATGCATAAATTTCCGCTTGCTATTTTAAGGAGCGCCATTATAATCAAAATAGAAATTAAGCGCGCAAAAACAGAGGGGGGGATGTAGGCATGGAGGGGCAGTACGTAATCGAAATGCTTCACATCACCAAGGAGTTTCCCGGGATAAAAGCCAATGACGATATTTCGCTTCAGTTGCGCAAAGGGGAAATTCATGCGCTCTTGGGAGAAAATGGCGCCGGAAAGTCAACGTTGATGAGTGTGCTGTTTGGGCTGTACCGTCCGGACAGGGGAATCATCAAAAAGAACGGCACGGAAGTCAAAATCAATAACCCCAATGACGCCACAGCCCTGCACATCGGTATGGTGCATCAGCATTTCAAACTGGTTGACGTATTTACAGTCCTTGACAACATCATATTGGGCGCGGAGGATACCCGTTTCGGATTCCTGCAAAAAATGGATGCCCGCAGGATAATCGAAGAGCTTTCAAAGCGTTACGGCCTTCATGTGGACCTTGACGCCAGGATTGAGAACACAACGGTAGGGATGCAGCAACGGGTCGAGATATTGAAAATGCTCTATCGGGACAATGAAGTCATGATTTTTGATGAACCGACCGCCATGCTGACACCGCAGGAAATCATAGAATTGATTGAGATCATGCGGGGTTTGAGCAGGGAAGGAAAGAGCATTCTCTTTATCTCGCACAAGCTCAATGAAATCATGGATGCATCCGACCGCGTCACGGTGCTTCGCAAAGGCCGCTGCATCGGGACCGTGGATACCTGCAATACCACGCAGGAAGAGCTCAGCCGCATGATGGTTGGTCGGCCGGTGCAGTTGGTTGTCGAGAAACAGCCCGCCACTCTAGGCGAGGACATCATGCAGGTTCGTGATCTTCACGTTCCCTCGCACTTGTACAAGCGTGATGCGGTCAAAGGTGTCAGCTTCGATGTCAAAATGGGCGAGATCCTCTGTATCGCAGGTATTGATGGCAACGGCCAGACAGAGCTGCTCAATGCGCTGACAGGCTTGGACAAAAGTACCAGGGGCAGTATCAAGCTGTGCGGCAGGGACATCTCTGATGCAAACGTTCGGGAACGAAGCGTGACTGGTATGAGCCATATTCCTGAAGACCGGCATAAGTACGGGTTAATCCTTGATTTTTCACTCGAAGAGAACCTTGTTCTTCAGCGTTTCTGGGAAAAAGAGTTCCAAAACCGTGAATTTATTAAGTTCAATTCTATACGATCCTATGCCGAAAAGCTGATCAGCCAATATGACATACGCTCCGGACAAGGACCGCAGACCGTTGTCCGCAGCATGTCCGGCGGCAATCAGCAGAAAGCCATCGTCGCGAGGGAGATGGACCGGTCGACGCCATTGATCATCGCCGCACAGCCGACGCGCGGGCTGGATGTCGGGGCGATCGAGTATATCCACAAACAGTTGGTAATGAAGCGGGACGAAGGGAAGGCGATCCTTCTGTTCTCACTGGAACTGGACGAAGTGATGAACCTCTCCGACCGTATTCTTGTTATGTATGAAGGCGAATTGGTCGGAGAGTTCGAACCTGGGAGCGTCACGGTGGAAGAATTGGGATTGTATATGGCAGGAGCCCGCCGGCAGAACGGGGAGGCGACCGCATGAAGGTAAAATATCTTTCCTCTCTTTGGCAGCACAAAAACGTTCGCACTGTGCTTGCTTCCATCATTTCCATATTGATTGGTCTTGCTGCCGGCGCTCTGATCATTGTTGCTGTGGGGATTTCCAACAGCGGCATAGGCATCAAAGGAGCCTGGGATGGCGTTCAGCTTATCTTTGCCGGGATTTTCAGCACCGGCCGCGATGCTGCAGGCGCGCTTTCCTTTGGTTTTAACCCGAATAGTTTGGGGAATATGCTTTTTAGGGCCACTCCGGTGATTCTGACGGGCTTGTCTGTCGCGCTGGCCTTTAAAACGGGCTTATTCAACATCGGCGCAGCCGGCCAATTCCTTGCCGGCACAGCAGCTTCCCTGTTTATCGCACTGAGCATTCCCACTTCTGTCGTACCAGCCTGGCTGGTGTGGCTTCTTGCCTTCCTCGGAGGCATGCTTGCCGGGGCGGTCTGGGGGTCGATCCCGGGCATGCTCAAAGCTTTTTTCAATATCAATGAAGTGCTCGCGTGCATCATGACAAACTGGATCGCGGCTAATCTTGTTACCTGGATCTTCGATGTGAGCAATCTCAAGAACATTGCTGAAAGCGGCAAGACCGGTTACATCTACAAGACGACATTCAACGGAGTCGAAACACCAAAGATGGGACTGGATACTCTTTTTCCCGGTTCACAGGTCAACGGCGGCATTCTTATTGCCATTGTTCTTGCCATTCTGGTATACATCCTTCTCAATAAAACAACCTTTGGCTTTACATTAAAAGCCTGCGGATCCAACCGTTACGCCGCGCGCTATGCCGGAATACGGGACAAGAACAGCATCATCTATGCCATGGCTTTGGCCGGCGCGCTGGCTGGGACAGCGGGAACGCTGTACTATCTGTCCGGCAATACAGAGTTTTACTGGACCACGTATCAGGCTCTTCCGGCAGCCGGTTTCAATGGAATACCGGTTGCGTTACTGGCTACCAGCAATCCCATCGGCGTCATTTTCTCCGGCGTTTTTATGTCTGCGCTTGATATCGCGGGATTGCAAGTGACAAACCTGACAGCCTACAACGAGTATATAACGGACGTCATCATCGGTGTAATCGTTTATCTGTCTGCGTTTTCCCTGATGATCCGGATGTGGTTGGACGGTAAGCGCAGCAAGAATTCACCCCATCCTGAGGACAACGCTTCAGAACCCAACCCGGCACAGGTCAATGTCGATGCCGGTGTAAGCCTTGCGCCTGATTCAAAAGAGGAGGCATAGAATACATGTCCTTTTTGATTCGTCAGACACTGATTTATGCAATTCCTTTGATGATCGTCGCATTGGCCGGCGTGTTTTCCGAGCGGGGCGGTATCATCAACCTGGCTCTTGAAGGGATGATGATTTTTGGCGCGTTTGCCGGTGTGCTTTTTGTCCGTATCATGCAGCAATGGGGAGTTTTTGATGCCGCCAGGGCGGCGGGTGATTGGATGTCGCTTCAGGGGTTTGCATTGCTGGCCATGCTGGTCGCAGGGATCCTGGGCTCTTTGTTTTCTTTATTGCTTGCTTTCGCCGCCATTAACCTGAAGGCTGATCAGACGATCGGCGGCACCGCGCTGAATCTGATTGCTCCCGCGCTTGTGCTTTTCTTCGTCCGCCTGCTTGTCAATCAAAACACATTACAGATGGCAAGCGGCGATAGCGCCACCTGGTTTATGATCAAGAAGAAAATGTTCGGCTTTACAGGCGAGCTGGGTTTTTTCGGCGAAACATTCCTAAACAAGGTGTATCTGACGACCTATATTTGCCTGATACTATTCACCGTGCTTGCTGTTCTTCTGTATAAGACGCGATTTGGCCTGCGACTGCGGTCCTGCGGAGAAAACCCGCACGCGGCGGACTCATTGGGCATCAATGTGGCGCGGATGCGTTATGCGGGCGTTATGATTTCAGGCGCTCTGGCGGGTACTGGCGGGTTTGTGTACGCGCTGACAACTGCCAATTGTTCGGTAAATGGCGATGTGGCTGGCTTTGGTTTCCTTGCGTTGGCTGTCATGATTTTTGGCAACTGGAAGCCGCTCAATATTGCCGGCGCCGCGCTTTTATTCGGCTTGTTCAAGTGCATCGCAGCCTCGTATTCCAGCCTGGATATCAATGGTGACGGTATCTTTTTACTCAAGGAGATTGGCATCAACACCAACTTTTACCGTATGATCCCTTATCTAATTACACTGTTAGTGCTTGCCTTTACCTCCAAAAACTCGCGTGCCCCGAAAGCTGAAGGCATTCCTTATGACAAGGGTAAGAGGTAGTTATTGAACATATGTGCTTCAGGTTTGTATACAATTGATGCTAAAATCACACTTCGTTCAAATAATGTCTTTTCGTTATGTAACTGAAAATGTGTACAAAATGCGCTATCTGGGCGTCACCATATCGGGCCTGCTGGGCGATATCGGAGGCCTGGCCTTCACGGTGGCCGCCGGTTTCGGTTTCCAGAGCCAGGTAGCATGGGTATACAGGCGAGCCCCCGCATCATCTGGGCTGCGGGGGCTTCTTCACATGGATTTGTTTGATCCTGCTACAGCAAATCCAAATTACCTTGTGCGTCAAAACACATGTCTTCCGCTTCCTGAAGCAGCGTGATACCGGGCTTGTCCCGCAGTTCCTCCAGGATCGCGGGCGACACCAGCATCCTGTCCATTTGCAGCGTATTGCGGATCCTTGCCATGCACACCCTGTTCATATCCTTGCCGTCGCAGGCGGCCTTGATAGCAAATCGGATGGCCGCGCGGTCGTTTGGCAGGGCAGGCGGGATGGCGGCACCGCGGGGCGCGACGGAAGTGACGGCGTTGATGTACGTGGCCTGACGATCTATCTTGTCCGTCAGCCTGCGCGTGGTGACATCCGCCAGCCCCACGCCCATGCCGCTGCCCATCGACTCTGTCGTCAGGTCGAGGGCGGCGATGTGGCTGATGCGGATATCCCTGTTCTTGATCCTGACCATGCTGCGGCCGATGATGTTGGGGTCCATGCCGTCGCCCGAGATGTTCTTGCCGATCTGGTCCACCACCAGCACATCGATGTCATTGAAGGGGAAGGATGGCATAAGCTCTTTTGAGCGGGCCAGCAGGGCATGCTCAAACTGAATGACCCTGTCCCTGGGGATGAACTTGATGCGCGCTGTCTGCTCATAGGCGTTTTCAACGATGCCAACGGCAAAAAGGATGTTGGCGTGTTCCAGGGCGAAGCGGGCGTTCATTTTCAGGCAGCGCACCGCCTTGTCCAGGCCCAGGGCGTGGAATGACAGCGCGCCGATGTGGTTGCCCAGGCCGACAGTGATCATTTTGCAGATGCCGCTTTCGATACCGCCGGTGACCTCCGTGTGCGCCTTGACGCGGTTGAGGACGATGACGCCGTCCAGAGACAGGGCCAGTTTGTCGTAGTAAACGGGCACGCCTTCCGCTTCGCCAAGCCGCACTGCCTCCATACCGGCCAGGACAGGCGCGCCGCAATATGCCTCCGTGACGCCAAGCTCTTCAAGCATCAGCACTTGGCCAAGTGCAGATGCGCCGCCATGGCTGCCCATGCAGGGCAGGATGAAGGGCAGGGAGCCCGCGGCCTTTATCTGAAGGCATATCGCGCTGACGATTTCCTTGAGGTTGGCGATGCCGCGGCTGCCTACGGTGACGCCGATTTTGGGCGCTTGCTTCACCAGCTTGCGTACCCAGGGCGCAGTGAATTGCCCGCCAATTTCGTTTTCGACGGAAGCGACCCGCTCCGTATCGAAACGCTGCAGGATATTTGCCATCCTTGGGATGGGGATATCGGCCAGCATGGACGAAATGACGTCGTTCACCCTTGCGCTCCTCGCCGGTCGGATACGGTCAAGTTCCGGACCAGGTTATGATAAGCATTGTAGGGTCACCGCGCGCAAGCGTCAACAACCGCTGACGATTATCATCAGGCAAGCGGTGAGATGATTTTGAGGGAAATAAATGTATATACAGTGAAAAAAATGTGACCATATAGTACACAAACGGTTTGACACCAGGGCATTAGAGGCGTACAATTCCGTCTGCAGGTGAAAAACTTGCTAAAAAGACAGGAGGTATTCACATGAAGAAGTTGACTGTCCTGCTGGCCATGCTGCTGGTTGCGGCTCTGCTGGTTGGCTGCACACCCAAGGCCCCTGAGGCCACGGCGACCCCCGCGCCGGTCGTGACCGATGCGCCCGCCGCCCCTACAGCGACGCCCGCCACCAACGGCTAAGCAAAGCCAAATCAAAGCCCCGTTTCAACCCTGTTGAGGCGGGGCTTTGGCATATCCGCTCAGAATTCAGGCAGGCCTTCTCCATATAGCGTTGCGAAGTAATCTTCCGGCGTTTCGGCGCGGCGGATCAGCCGGAAGCTGCCGTCCTCCCCATAGAGCACCTCTGCGCTGCGCAGGCGGCCGTTGTACTGGTAGCCCATGGCATAGGCGTGGGCGCCAGTGTCATGGATCAGCAGCAGGTCGCCCATGGCGATCTCGGGCATCAGGCGGTCAACGGCGAACTTGTCGTTGTTTTCGCAAAGCGAGCCTGTGATGTCATAGGTATGTGTCAGCGGCGCGTTGCGCTTGCCGGCAATGGTGATATGGTGGTAAGCGCCGTACATCGCGGGGCGCAGCAGGTTGGCGGCTGTGGCGTCCACGCCGATGTAGTGCTTGTAGATACGCTTTTCGTGCATGGCACGCGTGACCAGCCAGCCAGAAGGGCCGGTCATGTACCGGCCCAGCTCGGCCTTGACGGCGACCTGCGCGCCTTGCGGATCGCCAAAGGCGGCGCGGTAGGCCTGCTCCACCCCTTGTCCGATGGGCAGGATGTGGGCAGTCTCCTCATCCGGGCGGTAGGGGATGCCCACGCCGCCAGACAGGTTGACGAAGGCAAGCGGCAGGCCCGTTTCCGCGGCCAGTTCCTTGCCCAGGGCAAACATCAGCGCGGCAAGCTTGGGATAGTAGTCATGGTTGTTCATATTGCTGGCCAAAAAGGCGTGCAGGCCAAAGCGTACTGCGCCAAGTTCCCTGAGCGTCCGCAGGCCCAGGCTCAATTGCTCCCGTGTCATGCCGTACTTGGATTCCCTGGGGCTGCCCATGACGCCCTTTTCATCGCCGAAGTCGCCGCCGGGGTTGTAGCGCAGGCTGATGGTTTGTGGTATGCCCCCGTGGGTGCGCAGGGTCTCGATGTCGCTGATATCGTCCAGGTTGATGATCGCGTCCAGGCCCCGGGCATAGCTGAACTCTTCAGGCGGCATGGCGTTGGCGCTGAACATGATCAGGTCGCCCTGAACACCCAGACGCCGTGCCAGCATCAGCTCGGTCAGTGACGAGCAGTCAAGTCCGCAGCCCTCTTCCAGCAGGATGCGCAGGATCTGCGGATTGGGCAGCGCCTTGACGGCAAAGTATTCGCGAAAGCCGGGCGCCCAGCTGAACGCGTGGTTGACGCGCCTGGCGGCCTGGCGGATGCCTTTTTCATCGTAGAGGTAAAAAGGGGTGGGAAACTCCTGCGCGGCGCGCAGGAAAACATCATCGCCGAGGGAAAAGTTGGGCAACGGGGCGCTCCTTTCAAAGGCGCGAAAAGCCGTGCCCTTGCTGTAATGGCCTTATTATAGGGTTACTTTGCTTCAGCTTCAACTTACCGGCGGGGAAAGTACCCGAAAAGAACAAGAAACGAAAAGCCGCGCATAGGCGGCCATTCGTGCCGGACACCGCGGCAAGCGAAGTCTCAGCCTAGGCTTTGTTCGGCCAAAAACCGCTCAAACGCCACAGCGCCAATCTGCACTGTCTTCAGGCAGCCGCTGCCCTCGCGCCTGTACAGGGGCTTCAGGTCGCTGCACAGGTCGCTGCCCAGGTCGCGGATGAAGGCGTCCACCCAGGCGGCGCAAAGCGCGCCAAAGCCCTCGGTGGTATGCGCGCGGCCCTGCACCTTGAGCGGGCCAAGCGCGGCGATGCCGCTGCAAAGGGCGCCGCAGGCCCTCTGACAGCCCATGCCGCCGCCGAAGCCCGAAACCAGCCTGAGGCTCTCCTGGGAAAGGGCCAGGGCGTAAACATCGTTGATGGCGCGCATCAGGGCTTCCGCGCAGTTGTAGTCGGCCCGGTAATATTCAGTAGCCTTGTCTTCAAGCAGGGACATGGACAGCTCCTTTGTCATTCAGTGATAGGCCGGCAGCCAATCGCCGTGCGCCTGGATCAGGGCATCGCAGAGCTTGACGATATCGTCCAGGCTCAGCTCGCTTGACGTGTGCGGGTCAAGGAAGGCGGCCTGGTAGAGGGCCTCCTTTTTGAGGGTCATGGCGGCTTCGATCGTCATCAGCTGCACATTGATATTCGTGCGGTTGAGCCCGGCGCACTGCTCGGGCAGGGCGCCGATATGCGTGGGCTGCACGCCGGACGCGTCAACCAAACAAGGCACCTCAACGCAGGCGTTGGGGGGCAGGTTGGTGATCAGGCCTTTGTTGATCACGTTGCCGCCGATCTTGTAGGGGGTGTTGGTTTCCATCGCTTCCATGATATAGCTGGCGTACTCGTGCGTGCGCTCATGGCTCAGCGCGGGGCTGCTGATCAGTTCTTCCCTGCGCTGTTTCCAGGTCCCGATCTGGTTGACGCAGCGGCGCGGGTATTCATCCAGCGGGATATTGAAGTCATCAATCAGCTGCGGGTACTTGTCCTTGATAAAATAGGGCATGTACTCGGCGTTGTGCTCGCTTGACTCTGTGATGTAGTAGCCAAAGCGCTTCATTACCTCAAAGCGCACCATGTCATTGTGCCTGTCAGTGATGGCGGCAGCGCGGCGTTTGATCTCTGGATAAAGATCGACGCCGTCCCGGCTGATTTCCAGCAGCCAGGCCTGGTGGTTGATGCCGGCGATCTTCCACTGCACTTTCTCATCATAAGGCATATCCAGATGTTTGAGCAGGTGGTCCGCGCAGACCTGCACGCTGTGGCAAAGGCCGACGGTCCTGACCCCGGTATAGCGCTGGACAGCGCCAGTCAGCATGGCCATGGGGTTGGTATAGTTGAGGAACCAGGCCTGGGGGCAGACAGCCTCCATGTCACGGGCGAAGTCCATCATGACGGGGATGGTGCGCAGCGCGCGGAAGATGCCGCCGATGCCCAGGGTATCGGCAATCGTCTGGCGCAGGCCAAAGCGCCTGGGGATTTCAAAATCCGTGATGGTGCAGGGATCATAACCGCCCACCTGGATGGCGTTGACCACATAGTCGGCGTCCCGCAGGGCGTTCCTGCGGCTTTCCACTCCCAGATAGCCTTCGATTTTCGCCTTGCCGCCCGCGTTGCGGCTGATGGCTTCCAGCATCAGCCTGGACTCGTTGAGCCGCCCTGCGTCAATGTCATACAGCGCCAGCGTGCTGTCTTCCAGCGCCGGCGTCATGATGCAGTCCCCCAGCACATTTTTGGCAAAGACTGTTGATCCCGCGCCCATAAAAGTGATCTTCGGCATGACGGTTCTCCTTGTGGTTTAGTTTTGCCCTGTGGTTCCGCGCTGCGCGAACCACTGCCTGGCATAGGCGATATCCTTCTGCATCTGCGCGCGCAGCTCTTCCCGGCTGTCAAACTTGATTTCCGGGCGCATGTATTCCATGTATTCCACGACAATGGGCCTGCCGTAGAGGTCTTCCTGCAGGTTGAGCAGGAATATTTCCACCGTCGCGGGGCCTCCGGGTACGGTAGGATGAATGCCCTGGCTGAGAACAGCCTGTTCCAGGCGGCCGTTATCCTCAGGGAAGAGCACCTGCGCCACATAGATGCCGTTTGGCGGCACACCTGGGCCCTCCGGCTTAGGCAGGTTGGCAGTGGGCACCCCCAGGGTGCGGCCGATGTGTTTGCCTGCCATGATGACGCCTTCCATCACATACAAGGGTTCCATGCAGAATCTCCTTTGAACAACAGCTGCCATGAGGATATCTTGCTTTACCGCTTGTGTCAAGGCAGTGCAAATAAACAAGGCAAGAACAAGGGCGCCTTGCCGACGGGCTTGTTTTTGGCCTAAAATGAGGCTACTGCGCTTCAGGAGGTATTGCCTTGCCCAAACGCGCGCTGAAGGCCGCCTTTCCCAAGACCCTGCCCGTCATGGCGGGGTATCTGGTGCTGGGCTTTGGCTTTGGCGTGCTGCTGACAAGCAGTGGCTACGCCTTCTGGTGGGGCCTGCTGATGAGCCTGTTCATCTATGCCGGTTCCATGCAGTATGTCGCCATCGGCCTGCTGACAAGCGGCGCCTTGCTGCTCAGCGCTGCCCTGATGACCTTGATGATCAACGCGCGCCACCTGTTTTACGGCATTTCGATGCTGGAGAGGTACAGGGGCACAGGCCGCAAAAAGCCTTATCTCATATTTGCCTTGACGGATGAAACCTACTCCCTTGTCTGCCACGCGCAGATGCCCGAAGGGCTGGACAAGGGCTGGTACTACTTCTTCATCTCCGCGCTCAATCAAAGCTACTGGGTGCTGGGCAGCCTGCTTGGCAGCCTGGCAGGGGAATTGCTGGCCTTTGACGCCCGGGGCATTGAGTTTTCCATGACGTCGCTGTTCGTTGTCATCTTTACGCAGCAGTGGCTGGACGCGCGGGACAAGCGCCCCGCGGTGATTGGGGTGGCATGTGCGCTGGCTTGCCTGCTCACTTTTGGCAGGGAGGGTTTCCTGCTGCCTGCCATGGGGCTGATCATACTGTGCCTGAGTATATTCCGCGCCCGGCTGGATCCGGAGGTGAGGGGCTGATGGCGATCGAGACCCTGGGTTTGGTGGCGGTGGTGGCGCTGGTGACGGCGCTGATACGCTTCGCGCCTTTCATGCTGTTTCCGGCGGGCAAAGCGACGCCTGCCTTCATCCGCTATCTGAGCGCCGTGCTGCCCTGCGCGGCCATCGGCATGCTGGTGGTATATTGCCTCAAGGACCTGCGGCCGTTGGCGCCGCCCTTCGCGTTGCCGGAACTTGCCTGCGTGGCGCTGGTGGCGGCCAGCTACGTATGGAAACGCAATACATTGCTGAGCGTGGCTTTGGGCACGCTTGTGTATATGGCGATCGTGCAAAAAGTGCTATAATCTGGCTGACAACACAGGAAGCGGGAGGACACCATGATACGTGTAACCGTCTGGAACGAGAACATCCATGATGTAGAGGTACCGCAGGTCGCGGCCATTTATCCCCAGGGCATCCACGGCTGCATCGCCGGCTTTTTACGGGAAGCCGGCATGGACGCCCAAACGGCGACCCTGCAGCAGCCGGAGCATGGCCTGACTGAAGAAGCGCTGGAAAACACGGATGTGCTGATCTGGTGGGGCCACGCCGCCCATGAAAAGGTGGAGGACGCGGTGGCGGAGCGGGTGTACCGCCATGTGATCGCCGGCATGGGCCTGATCGTGCTGCACTCCGGCCATGCCAGCAAGATCTTCCGCAAACTATGCGGCACGCCTACGGGGCGGCTCAAATGGCGGGAAGTCGCCGAGCAGGAGATCCTCTGGGTGATTGAGCCTTCGCATCCCATCGCGCAGGGCCTGGGTGAGAACATTATCATCCCCCACGAGGAGATGTACGGTGAGCGCTTCAATATCCCGGCGCCCGATGAACTGGTCTTTATCAGCTGGTTTGAAGGCGGCGAGGTGTTCCGCTCCGGATGCTGCTACCGCAGGGGCAGGGGCAGGGTGTTCTACTTCCAGCCCGGTCATGAGACCTTCCCCATCTATCATCAAAAGGAAATCCAGCAGGTGATCATCAACGCCGTCATGTGGGCAGTCCCCCATGCGCGCGTGGCGGCGGGCAGTGAAGAATCGAACTTCAAGCCCAACCCGCCGATCATGCAGATTCGCGACACCGGCTTCCGCGGCGTTAAAGGGCTGCACGAGCACAAGGATTAAGCATTACAGAAGCTTTCCAAACAGCAGGCGTTCCCTGAGATCGAGCACCTTCCCTTCGATCAGCTTTGCGGTCTTGATAAATTCATCGCCGCTTTTCCCGCTGGGATCTTCAAGACCCCAGTCCTCCCTGTACCGGCAGGGCAAATAGGGGCATTCCACATTGCAGCCCATGGTGATGACAACATCGATGGGCGGCAGGTCGCCGATAAGCTTGGAATACTGACATTCCTCCATGTCGATGCCATGGAGGTTTTTCATGACGCGTACCGCATCAGGGTTGATACGCGGCTTGGTCTGGGTTCCCGCCGAATAGCTTTCAAAAACATCCGCAGCCAGCTGTTTGCCCAGCGCCTCGGCCATCTGGCTGCGGCAGGCGTTGTGGACGCAGATAAACGCGACTTTGATCATGCTGCTCATTCCTTTGCGCCCTTGTCGGGAAAGGGACCGCCAAAGCGGCTGTCAGCGCTGCGCTTTTCCATCAGGACGGTATTGCGCCAGACCCCAAAGCGGTCCTGTCCTATCCTTTCCCGATAGCCTACCATACGGAAACCGCAGCTTTCATGCAGGCGGATACTGGCGATGTTCTCCTGCATGATGCCGGATTGCAGCGTCCAGAAACCGTTCTCCTGCGAAGAGGAGATCAGCCCATTCAGCAGCGCCTTGCCAAGCCCCTGCCCATGATGGGCATTGTCGATATAAAGGCTGAGTTCCGCCACACCGGCGTAGACACAGCGGCCCGAGACTGCGCTCAAGGCAGCCCAGCCAAATACCCGGTCATTTTCCGTGATGACCAGCCTGCAGGCCTGCAGGTGCGAGGTGTCCCATTCTTCCCAGGCGGGGCAGGTTGTCTGGAAGGTAGCCAGATTGGTGTCGATCCCCTGCTGATAGATGCGGCTGACTTCAGGCCAGTCGTCAGGTGACAGCTTTCTGATTTGCCGGGCCATCTTGCTTGAACCATCCTTTCGTCCGGTTGGCGATCTTCACCAGAGTGAGCATGATCGGCACCTCCACCAACACCCCTACGATGGTGGCCAGGGCCACCGGGCTTTGTGCGCCAAACAGGGAGATGGCTGCCGCGACCGCCAGTTCAAAGAAGTTGGACGCGCCTATCATGCCGGCCGGTGCCGCGATGTCATAAGGCAGCTTCAGCGCCTTGCCTGCGAAATAGGCGATGAAGAAGATCAGGAAGGTCTGGATGGTCAGCGGGACGGCGATCAGCAGGATGTGCAGGGGATTTTCGACAATGACCTTACCCTGGAAGGCGAAGATGATCACCAGCGTCAACAATAGCCCCGCGACCGTGATATGGTTCCACTTGGGCAGGAACACATCCCTGAAATAGCTCTCCCTCCTGCGCTTTATGATCTGCGTGCGAGTGATGATGCCGCCTGTCAGCGGGATGACCACAAACAGAACGACCGACAGGATCAGCGTATCCCAGGGGATTTGGATGCCGCCAACGCCCAGCAGGAAGGCGACGATGGGCGTGAAAGCGATAAGGATGATGAGGTCGTTGGTCGCCACCTGCACCACGGTGTAGGCGGGGTTTCCCTTTGTCAGGTGGCTCCACACAAACACCATCGCCGTACAAGGCGCGGCGCCCAGCAGGATCGCGCCTGCCAGGTAGCTTTTTGCAAGATCCGCGGGAATCAGCGCCTTGAACACGACGTAGAAGAAAAACCACGCGATGCCAAACATCGTGAAAGGCTTGATCAGCCAATTGGTCACCCAGGTCACATACAGGCCCTTCGGGTTCTTGCCGACATCCCTGATGCTTTGGAAATCAACTTTCAGCATCATGGGGTAAATCATCAGCCAGATCAGGATGGCGATGGGGATGGATACCCTGGCATATTCAAAGCGCCCCAGGAAGGCCGGTATCCCCGGCATATATTGGCCAATCAGCACGCCTGCCGCCATGCACAGCAGCACCCACAAGGTCAGGTATTTCTCAAAGAAACCAATGCCGCTTTGCTTGTTTGCCATTTTTACACCTCTGTGCCCATTCGTTGGGCAGGACTTTACGCCCTGACTTTTTGCAGAAGTTTGACTACCTCGTCGGGTTTCAGCACCTTGCCATAGGAGACGACTTTGCCGTCCACCACCAAGGCGGGCGTGGTCATCACGCCATAGGCCGCGATTTTCGCGAAGTCAGTCACATGATCGATGGCTGTGTCCATGCCAAGCTGGTCCAGGGCCACTTTGGTTGAGGCCTCCAGTGCATTGCATTTTGCGCAGCCGCTGCCCAGGATCTTGACTGTCGGGTTTTCGTTTTTTGCGGTCTCCGTCTTTTGTGTGTTTTGCGGGGCGCATCCCTCGCAGCTTTCACAGCATGAGGCAGCAGGCTGTTCCTTTTTCTTTCCAAATAGGGCCATTTTGATTTCCTCCAGTAATTTTCTTGTCCCTTAAGTGCAGGCACCTCCGCAGGAACATCCGCTGCGGCCTTTCCCTTCAAAGAATGTTTCCAGGTTCTCCGGCATTTTATACGCGTCGCAGCCGCAGCCGGATTCCGCTTGGGCAAACACGGCGCGAAGGAGCTCTTCTGCCAGCAGTTCCTTTGGCGGGATTTCATAGGCCTGCCCTTCAGCTTCCCAAACCCGGCAGTCAACGTCCGTTCCGCTGATCTCTCCGCAGCAGCCGCAATCGTTCTCTTTTACCGGTCCGCCGATATCCTTGCCGTTGACGCGGATGGTGGGAGAAGAGAGGAAGCGGTACTGCTGAGCCAGTTCAGCGGTGGATATCTCGACCTTTGTGTACTGCACATCATAGCCGGCCAGCCGCAGCGCGGGGGTCAGGACATCCAGCACTTCAAGCAGTTCAAGGTCGGTTCCGATGCAGCGCTCGCAGGTGTTCAAGTCAAGGTACAGGTATTCGACCAGCACCTGTTTCCTGGACGTACAGTTGTCGGTGCAGTCGGCGCAATCAAGTACCGGATACATGGTCTTTGTCATATTTTCTCCTCCAAACATTATAGAATGTATCCCTGCAGGAAATTGAAGAAATAGCCGACGATAATGATCCCGACGGTACAGATCGCGATGAACAGGGCCAGCAGTTTGGGCTTGACCGCCTTGCGCAGCATGATCATGGAGGGCAGCGACAGCGTGGTGACCGCCATCATGAAGGCCAGGATGGAACCCAGCAGCGCGCCCTTGCCCAGCAGCGCTTCGGCGATGGGGATGGTGCCGAAGATGTCCGCGTACATCGGGACGCCGATGAGCGTTGCCAGCACCACGCCAAAGGGATTCTTGCTGCCAAGCACGGCCGCGATCCAGCTCTCCGGGATCCAGTTGTGGATGACCGCTCCGATGCCCACGCCTATCAGGATGTATGGGAAGACCTTTCTGAAGGTGGCCAGCATCTGCTCTTTGGCGTAAACCAGACGATCCCGCCTGCTCAGGCTTGGCGCCTCGATGTCTACGCTGCCGGCGGATAGAATGAAGCTCTCCACATGCTTTTCCATGTGAAGCTTCTCAATGATGGTGCCTCCGGCGACCGCGATGACCAAACCCAGCACGACATAGAGGATGGCCACGTTCGCGCCGAAGATGCTCATCAGCAGCAGCAGGCTGCCCAGGTCCACCATGGGCGAGGAGATCAGGAAAGAGAAGGTCACACCCAGGGGCAGGCCCGCTGAGGTGAAGCCGATGAACAGCGGGATGGATGAGCAGGAGCAAAAGGGTGTCACCGTGCCCAGCAGGGCGGCCACGATGTTCGCCCCGATACCGTGGAAACGGCCCAGGATCTTCTTGCTGCGCTCCGGCGGGAAGTAACTCTGGATATAGCTGATGATGAAGATCAGGGAGCAGAGCAGCACCACGATCTTGATCACGTCATACAGGAAAAACTGCAGGCTTCCCACCCAGCGGTTCGCCGTGTCAAGGCCCAGCGCGGACAGAGTATTCCCTATCAGCGCGTTGAGCCACCTCATGCCCAGAATCTGGTTCTGGAAAAAATTCCAGGCGGTTCCCAATACTTGCACTTTAACTTTGCCTCGCTCTCAAATATGCCATGATGGTATTGATCTGCCTTGACGGGTGCGCCGTTCTTATGGGCAGCAATCCAGGCTCATCTGACGCTTTGCGTTTTGGCGTGAGAAATCCCTCATGATATTCATAGCGCACAGGACGCCCTTTTTGCTGATGCTGTAGTGGGTCCATTTCCCATCCTCCCGCCCCGCAACGACTCCGGATTCGCATAATATCTTCATATGGTAGCTGAGGGTGGACTGCGGTATATCAAGCGCCTCGTTGAGCACACAGGTGCATTTCTCCCCGCTTTGCAGCAGTTCCAGTATACGCAGCCGCTTTTCATCGCAAAAGGCCTTGAAGATCTTCGCTTCGTTCACGTAATCCCTTTCCACCATCACACCTCCTCAAATCCAAATTACCTGATCCATACGATATATCCCATATCCAATATTGTCAATATGAGTTTTGTCAGCAAAGATCCCGCCCATCGTTTCCGACAAGCGGGACCTTTTTCATTTACAGGCGGTCGGGCAATTACCCCGACAGCTAATGGATCAGCGCTGGAAGTACACGGCGGTGTTGGCCAGTGTCATCAGCGTCAGCAGGAGTGCGTTGAGGAAGGCAGGCAGCCAGATGCTGCCGGTGCGCTTGTACAGCGCCCGCGTGAAGATGGCGGCGATGATCAACGTGGGCACGAAGCCAAACAGCAGGATGCTTGAGAGCGACTGGGTGGGAAACATCGCGGTGCCGGTCAGGAACAGCAAGCCGTAGTGCCCGATGAGGTAGAGCACGATGCCGCCGCAGTTGAGCGCCATAGCCAGCAGGTAGCCCTTGATGCCCTGCATTTTCTGCGTGTTGGTGTTGACGCAGATGGCGGCGGCGCTGAGGAAGTAGTACACGAAGAAGAAAGGAAGGTAGCGCAGGGCGGCGAGCAGGATGCTGGGCTCAAAGGTTTTGAAGGCGAACACCCAGATGCGCAGGTCGGTCAGGAAGAGGGCGTCGATCAGGAAGATCAGCCCATAGCCGATGAGCACAGCCACCAGCGCTGTGACCAAGCCGGCAAGCACCGTGACGGGCTTTGCCTTGACGCCGTAGTCGGCGAAGCTGCCGCCTTCCTTTTTACGCCACAGCAGGAAGACCAGTGTCATGATCAGCAGGGCAAGCAGCCCGGACATCAGGGCCCAGTAAACGATCTGGTTCACTGTGGGGGCAGGCCAGGAACGGCCGGCGGCAAAGGTGGGATAGCTTGTCAGGTACCAGATGCTGCCGGAGGCAAGCAGGATCAGCAGGCCGCTGTATACGGTGGATTTGCCTGCCGTTTTTTTGAGGAAACCCAGTACGACAAGCACCAGGCCCAGTGCGCAGAAGGCCAGGCTGCCCCATTTGAAGGCCTGCATGAAAGTGCCGTCCAGCTTCTTGTCCATCAGGCCGGGGAAGATCAGCGCGGGCACCATGACGGCAAATGCCAGGAGGATCAGGCCGCGTGTTTTGTGAGCGGCTGTGCTTACGCTGGGCGTGGGCTGCAAAGCCTCAGTCCCGGCGAGCTTCAGGAAGGGCAGCTTTTGCAGCAGCATGACGAGCGGTACAAACAGCAGTACAAAACCCGCCAGGGCCAGCAGTTCAAACAGCTCTTTCCACAGCCAGATCTGATTGCCCGCGTCAAGCTGCGGCAGGCTGGCGCTGAAGGGGGCAAAGGCGGCGGTGTAGAATTCTATGGCGCGGCCGGTGGACGTCTGGGAGAAATGATTCCAGGGATGGATCTCATAGGGCTGATAAATGATGCGCCTGCCGCCGTCGGCTGTGTCATACCAGGTGTCGGGCAGCGGTTCGGCCTGCTCCAGGAAGGCCTTGCCGGCGAGGGTGCCTGTGAAGTTCTTCTTCTTGACTGTGCCGCCTTCGTTGCCGTCGGCGTTGAAGAAGAACTCATCGAACTGCGCGGCAAGCTTGCCCTGGGTGCGGCCGCCGCCGTTTTGCACGGCCACTTCAACCGTAACGCTCGTATAAGGCGTAAAATTGCCCAGCATGCCGGTGTAGAGGAAATCGGAGCCCTCTGTGAGGCTGGCCGAGATCTTCCTGATGCCTGTTGTGGCAAAGGCTTCCTCATCCAGCTGGACGGCCATTGTGGAGGAGAAGCCGCCCATCGAGTGGCCCGTCACGCCGATGATGCCGTTGCCCTGAGCGTCTTTGAGCACATAGGGCTGCTCATAGAGGTAGGTCACCGCGTCATACATGGCCGAAGGCCAGAAGGCGAAGAACGTGCCGGTGACATCGGCGTTGGCAGCCGAGTGCCCGTGGTCGTACATGTCAAGCGCCAAGACCACATAGCCCCTGCGGCTGAGCTCGATGGCGTTTGCATCCTGCATCTCGGCCGAGTTGAGGTAGCCGTGCGTCACCACCACACTGGGGCGCGGATCGCTCGCGCCGGCGCCCTTGGGCAGATAAAGGATGCCGGAAAGCGTGCCTTTGCCTGTTTCAAAGGAAATGCGCTGCGCTTTGACGGTGCCAAGGGAGGTGTGGAAGTTTTGTGCCAGGATACTGCCCAGGAAAATGATGACCAGCGCGATGACGAGCCAGACCAGGGGTCTTCTTGCTTTGGTGTCTATTGGAGCCTCCTTCATCTTTGGGGTGTGTATTCGCGTTTTGACTTGATTGAGTATAGCACAGGCAAGGGTCGCTGTCACTATGAACCGCATGGAAAATCAAGGGCGCAGGTGCGCTTTATGCGGGCCGGGGAATGTGATATACTCAAGCCATCAAAAGCACGGCGCTTGAAGGGGGAACAAGGTGGAACAGGCGATCGTTACACGCCGTCTGACCAAGCGCTATGGCCGGGCGCGGGGGATAGAGGCGGTGGACCTGAGCGTCGGGCGCGGCGACATATTCGGCTTCATCGGGCCAAACGGGGCCGGCAAATCCACGCTTATCCGCACCTTGCTGGGCCTGATCAAGGCATCGGGCGGCTCTGCCGAGGTGCTGGGCCTGCCGATTTCACGAAAAACGGAGATCCTTCGCCGCGTTGGTTATATGCCCTCGGAGCTGGCCTATTACCCGCGCATGAGGGTGAAGGATGTGTTCGCCCTGTCCGGGCGCCTGCGCCGCCGGGACTGCGAAAAGGAAAGCTGGGTGCTGTGCGACCGCCTGGCGCTTGACCCCAACCGGATGGTGGAGGACCTCTCCTTTGGCAACAAAAAGAAGGTCGCCATTGTGTGCGCCCTGCAACATAAACCCGAACTATTGATACTGGATGAACCCACCAGCGGCCTGGACCCCCTGGTGCAGCGCGCGCTTTGGGATGTGATCACCCAGCGCAACCGGCAGGGCACGACGGTATTCCTGTCTTCCCATATCTTGAGTGAGGTACAGCATCACTGCCGCCACGCTGCCATCATCCGCGAGGGACGCCTGGTAGCCAATGACAGCGTGGAAAATCTCGCGCGCTCCCTTGCCAGGCGCGTTACCCTGCGCGGGCCCGAAGAGCTGCCGCCCGAGGTTGAGGCGCTGGAAGGCGTGCTGGAAGTGCAGCGGCACGGGAATGAGACCGTCATCCTGTATTCCGGCGACCTGCATGCCCTGGTGGCCCGGCTGAATCAGCTGCCCTATACCGACCTGGCGATCGCCGAGCCGGAGCTGGAGGAGATCTTCATGCATTTCTATGAAAAGGGGGCTGAGGGCCGATGACGATATTCGCGCATGAGTGGCGCCAGGGGCGCAAGGCGATGCTGGTCTGGGCGCTGTCCTGCTCTGCCCTGGCCATCATCGGCATGATGGTTTTCCCCCGGGTCAAAAACCAGATGGCCCTGGTCGAATCCATGCTCAACAGCATGGGCGCCCTGGCAAAGGCTTTTATGTCCAAGGAGCTTGATTATGGCACGGTGCTGGGCTTCTACGCGATGGAGGCAGGCAACATCCTTTCACTGGGCGCGGGCATGTACGCTGCCATCCTGGGCACCAACATGCTGGCCAAGGAAGAGGGCCGCCGGACGGCAGAGTATCTCTTTCCCCATCCCGTCAGCAGGGGCTGGGTGCTGATCCAGAAACTCCTGGCGATGTGGCTGCTGCTCTTCCTGTTTGGGCTCATCACGGCGGGCGCTTCCCTTGCCTCCTTTCAGATACTCGGCGAAGCCTGGAGCATGCGGGACTTTTTGGAGATCCAACTGGGACAGGGTATGCTGATGGTGCACATGTCGGGCATCTGCTTTGGCATCTCGGCCTTCCTGCGGCGGGAGAGCCTGGGCCTGGGCATCGGTCTGGCCCTGATGCTTTACTTTTTCCAGCTGCTCATCAGCCTGGATACCACCATCGCGCTGTTCCGCTATGTCACCCCCTACTACTACACCCAGGCGGCCAGGCTGGTGGGGCCAGCCGCTTTCGAGCGTTTCTACGTTGCCCTGGGCATGGGCGTGACAATGGGATGCCTGCTGCTGGGGTATATTCGTTATGTCCGCAAGGACCTTCACGTATAGGGAGGGACAAGCATGGCAAAGTATGAGCGCCAGCTGACGGGGGATTTCCACGCGCTGCTGGCCGCTATCGAGGAAGGCATCCTGCGCGGTTCGATTTCCGCCAGCCTGGAGGATCAAAGCGACTTTGAGGCCGAGGGGGTCACCGTCGCGGTGCGCGTGTTTGAGCGCTACAGCTGGCTTGGCTCCAACCGGGTCAGCCTGTCTGTCACCCTGGTGGGGCATGGGGACAGCCTGTTTGTTTCCGGCATCACTTCAGGCGGCAGCCAGGCGGTCTTCTTCAAGATCAATACCTTTGGCGAGAACGCCTTTCTGCAGAAGCTGGAACAGATCGCGGAACGTTATGTGTAAAGGGGGATAAGCCCATGCAGGATATCCTGATCGTCTCCGATATGCAAAATGACTTCATCGACGGCGTGCTTGGCACGCCCGAGGCGCAGGCCATTGTTGACAGGGTGGCCGACAAGATGAGCGCCTTTGAGGGCCGCGTGATCAATATCCGCGATACGCATGACAGCGCCTACTTCAGCACGCAGGAAGGGCGAAAACTGCCCGTCAGGCACTGCGTGCGCGGCACGCAGGGCTGGCAGCTGCACCCGAAAATCGAGGCGCTCAGGCGCGAGGAGCCGGTGGACAAGCCTGTCTTCGGCTCGGCGGCGCTGGGTCAGCGGCTGGCCAAAGAGAACAGGCAGGATCCCATCGGCAGCATTACAATTGTGGGCGTGTGCACGGATATATGCGTGCTGTCCAATGCCATGATCTTGCGTGCCTTCATGCCCGAAACCGAGATCATCGTCGACGCGGCCTGCTGTGCCGGGGCGACGCCGCAGGGGCATCTGACGGCGCTTGCGGCCATGAAAGTTTGCCAGGTGAGGATAGAAAATGAGTGATTGGAACAAGGAATACCAGGAATTTGATGCCGAGATCAAAAAAGTGCCCGACCTGGACGGCGCCTATGTAGAGGTGCCCTTTGACGTCAAGGCCGTCTATGGCAAAGCCAGGGCCGCCGTGCACGCCACCTTTGACGGCGAACCCTATGACGGGCAGCTTGTCAGGATGGGCACACCCTGCCACATCATCGGCATCAGGAAAGACATTCGCGCCAAAATCGGCAAGCAGCCGGGCGATAAGGTGCGCGTGACGCTGAAACCCCGCCAGGCGGCAAGCGCAGGCACGCCTGAGAGCATCGACAGTTACATCGCCCTTTTCCAGGGGGAAAAGCGCGAGAGGATGCAGGAGCTCAGGGAGCTGCTGCACCAAATTGTGCCCGAGGCAACCGAGAAGATCGCCTGGGGCATGCCGACCTTTTACCTGCGGGGCAACATTTTCCACTTCGCCGCGGCCAGGGACCACCTGGGCCTATACCCGGGACCTGACACTATCGAGGCGGTCAGGGACGAACTCACGGGTCTTGCCACCACCAAGGGCAGCATCCATCTGGCCTGGGACAAGCCCATCCCCCGTGCGCTCATTCAGGCCATGGTCGACTTCCGGACGGGCAAAGCGTGAACTATATCGAGCATAACAAGGCGACCATCGCGCGATGGGTCGCGCAGGGCTGGGAATGGTCCATCCCCATGAGCCATGCCGATTTCATCAGGGCAAAGGCAGGTGATTACCGCCTGCTGCTGACGCCGACGATTCCCGTGCCTCCCGTCTGGCTGGGCGATGTGGCCGGCAAGCGCGTGCTGGCCCTGGCTTCCGGCGGCGGGCAGCAGGGCCCACTGCTGACGGCGCTCGGTGCGCGGGTCACCGTGTTTGACTTCAGCAGGGAACAGCTGCAAAAGGACAGGGAGGTGGCGCAGCGCGAAGGCTACGCCATTGACCTGGTGGAGGGCGACATGACCCGGCCGCTGCCCTTCCCCGATGCCGGCTTTGACATGATCGTCCATCCCGTCTCCAACTGCTACATTGAGCAGGTGGAGCCTGTCTGGCTGGAGTGTGCCCGCGTCCTGCTGCCCGGCGGCCTGCTGCTGGCAGGCCTTGACAATGGCATCAACTTCATCGTGGACGAGGCGGAGGAGCGCATCACAAGCGCGCTGCCCTTCAATCCATTGAAAAATCCGCAGGATCTGGCCAGAAGCCTGGCTGAGGCAAGCGGCTATCAGTTTTCCCACAGCATCAACGAGCAGATCGGCGGCCAGCTGAAAGCCGGCTTTGAACTGCTGGATCTCTATGAGGATTATAACAACACAGGCAGGCTGGGCGATATGAAGATCCCGGCGTTCTGGGCGACACTGGCGAGGAAAGGCACACATAGGTAAAGTAGTCGAATCACTTCTTATCGCATCATGATTCGTCGAATCGTGATTTGATCACTTTTTGGCTTATTTTGTCTCCTCCGCCCTTTTTGCCTGCGCCTGTGCGCGCAGCTGCGCCATGGCGGCGCTTTCCTTCAGCAGCACACTGTGCAGTTTGACGGCGTTCCATTCGCCGTTGGTCGGGGTTAGCAGGGCTTTGAGCTTGACGGAAGGGATCCCCCGCTGCCTGAACGCATCCAGAAAACGGTTGATCAGTGAAGGGGGGAAGTCGGCCATCACCAGCATTTCTTCTTTAAAGCCTTCGCCCGCATCGGCTGATTCACCCGGGACTTCCGGCGCCAGCAGGCTGCGCAGGCTTTGGCCGTACTCTTTGGGCTCGACCGTCCTCATGACGATGCCGTGGTCAATGGCCAATTGGCCAATGGCCTTGGCGCGGTCGCCCTTGAGGTTGTAAGCCAGCAGGATAGGTGTGTTCATAGGGCTCCTTTCCGGGCTGGGTCTGTCGGGATCTTGAGTCGTTCCCGCTTTGAGTGGGCGGGCAGCTTTTCTGTCCTCATTGTAGATGAAGGGACATGGGAAAACAAGGGAGGAGAGGATCGCGGTATTGACAAGATGTGGTATATGGGCGTTTAAAGACCTGTCATTCCGGTATATTCTTTCTGCAGGTATTCCCAACAAGCACATTACCGTCTGCGAAAGGAGGCGATTATATGGACAAGAAGAAACCGTTTACCCAGAACCTCAAGGAAGAGGCTGAGACCGCCCTGGAGAGAACAAAGGCCAAGGCGCAGGAAGCCAAAGGCGCTGTCAAGGAAGTTGTCGGCAAAGTGACAGACAATGCCAAGTTGAAGATCGAGGGCCATGCCGACCAGGTCGCGGGCAAAGCCAAGGACGCCGCCGCCAAGGCCAAGGACGCCGCGCGGGACGCGCAGGAGAAACTTCTTAAAGACAAGCACAAGAAACACTGATATCTTCACGGCAAAGCGGCCGCTTCACGCAGGTGGGGCGGCCTTTTTTCGGGCCGGACGCTGTTCTGGGGCGTCAGGAACTATTGGGCGCCCGAGGTGCACAGTTTCGGGGACAAGTATTATATGTTTGCTTCCTGCAAAGGCGGCATTGGGGAAGATCGCGGTACCTGCGTGCTGACCGCCGACCGGCCGGAGGGGCCATACAGGGATCACAGCCGCGGGCATGTCACGCTCAGGGGGCATGAGTGTCTGGACGGCACGCTCTACGTAGAAGAAGGACAGCCCTGGATCATATTTTGCCATGAGTGGACGGAACTGTTCTACGGCAGGATCTGCGCTTTGCCGCTGAGGGAGGATTTGGGAGCGGCGATATCCGGGGAACCTCTGATCCTGGTGGATACCGGGAAGGACCGTCTGCCCTGGATCCGCCTGATGCGCGACGACCGGGTGGACAAGACGGGCCTCCTGACGGACGCGCCATGCCTGCACCGCTCGAAGGACGGCACGCTGCAGATGCTCTGGTCAAGCTATTGCGTCAAGGGCGCTGCACCCGGAGGGCTTGGCGGGTACGCCGTTGCCGTAGCGTTCAGCCAAAGCGGCAGGCTCGCGGGTCCCTGGCGGCACTGCGACGCGCTCCTGCTGGACAGGGACATCGGACACGTGAGTTTGTTTCGCCGATTTGACGGGCAGCTGATGCTCTGCGGCCATGCCAACGATACCAGGCACGGCCTGGAATACCCTGTATTTCTGCCCGTGGATGACAAGGGCCCGCTGCGGCTTGTCCCATGAGAGGGAATGGAGACCGCTGCCTCCACGGCGCAATTTTTGCTGATAAGCACCCCATTGGCGTGTCCAAAGCAATCCCCGGCGTGTATAATCCCTAAGGACATTCTGTCGGGAGGACTTGACTTTGGAAGCCACGTTTATTTTTTTGGGCACTTACGCTTCTCTGCTCGCGTTCCCAAAGGTCAGGGCATACATTGCCCTTGGCGCGGGGATGCTGTTTGTCGCGCTTGGCATCCTGCCCCTGGACAAGGTGCTGACTTCTGTGGACTGGAACGTCATCATGATGATCGCCGGCACCATGGGCATCGTGCACCTCTTCATCCAGTCGAAGATGCCCTCATTGATGGCGGACCACATCATTGACCTGATGCCCAATGTCAAGTGGGTCATCATCGCGCTATCCCTGTTCGCGGGGATCATCTCGGCCTTTGTGGACAACGTCGCCACCGTGCTGATGGTGGCGCCCGTCGCCCTGGTGGTGTCCAGGAAACTGGACATCTCACCGGTGCCGGGCATCATCGCCATCGCGATATCTTCCAACCTGCAGGGCGCGGCGACGCTGGTGGGCGACACCACGTCCATCCTGCTGGGCGGCGCTGCCGGGATGGACTTCCTGGATTTCTTCTTCTATCAAGGCAAGCCGGGCCTGTTCTTTGTAGTGCAGGCAGGCGCCATCCTCTCGTCTTTTGTGCTGTTCGTCCTGTTCCGCAAGCATAAACAAAAGGTTAAGCTGCACGAGAAGACGATCGTGACGGACTATTTCCCCACGGTCCTGCTGGCGGGCACCATCCTGCTGCTGATCCTGGCCTCCTTCATCCCCGATAAGCCCGCCGTGACCAACGGCCTGATTTGCCTGGCGCTGCTGGCTATTGGCATCGTCAGGGAGGCCATGCGCTCCGGAAAGCCCCGGGAAACCTTTACGCAGACGATGAAGGAGATCGACTTCTTCACCCTGTCGCTGCTGGCCGGCCTGTTCATCGTCATCGCGGGCATCACGGAAGCCGGTGTGGTCACCGCTATCAGCCAGTTGTTTGTCAGGCTCAGTTCGGGCAATGTTTTCCTGATCTATTCCCTGATCGTCTGGGCCTCCGTCCTCTTCTCGGCTTTTATCGACAACATTCCCTATGTGGCCACCATGCTGCCCGTGACAGCCGGCATTGCTGGCCTGATGGGCATTGACCCGACCATCCTGTACTTTGGCCTGCTGGCCGGCGCGACCCTGGGCGGCAACCTGACGCCCATCGGCGCTTCCGCCAACATCACGGCGCTTGGCATCCTGCGCAAGTCCGGTTACGAGGTCAAAGCGGGCGAGTTCATGCGCATGAGCGTCCCCTTCACCCTGATCGCCGTGGCATCGGGCTATGTGCTCATCTGGCTGCTGTGGGGCCCGGGGATCTGATCACACGGGCAATTGTACGCCGCTTGTGGTATGATGTGCACAGGATCATGGCATTAATATTGAACAGGAGGGCAAATCAATGCAGATCTGGGAATACAATTACATCGTTTTCAAACTGGAGACCGGCATGAGCGTCAAGGAGGTCATCCGCCTGGATCAGCTGAACGCGGCGGGCAAGGACGGCTGGGAACTGGTCAATGTCCTTCCCCTGGGCCAGAGTTTCCTGCTGTATACTTTCAAACGCCCCACAGGCGAGGTTTCCGCGGCAAAAACCCGGAATCAGGCCGCCTCCGTGAATACCGGCACCCAATCGCGTGCCGCGGCGCCCAAAGCCAAGACACGCAGCCTCAGGGACATCCAGGTCGACGCGCAGCAGTATCCCCAGCCGCAGGCGGAACCGCAGCCCGAGGCGCAGCAGGGGATCAACTTTCAGGACATCCTCAACTCCATCCTGGGCGGCGGGGACGGGAAGTTCTAATAGGCGTTCAGTAGGCTGACAGGCGGGCCCCGCAGTGAAATGCGGGGCCTGCTTTGCCGTTTGCCCGCTGATGAAGTTTTTATCCTTCCACAGCGATCACGCAGGCGGCCCCGCCCAGGGGATAGGCGTCCAGCAAGGCAAGCCGGCCTCCCTCCCTGCGGTATACCAGCAGCTCATTTGATCGCTGCATGCAGACAAGCAGAAAACCGTCCACCCAAGCGGAATAACGGGGCCATTGCCCCTTGAGGGGGACGCTTTCCTGGCCTTCCGGGCGGAGCGTGACGATCCGGTCGCTGCCCCGCACGGGCACAAAGACGGTGCCGTCGGGGGCAAGGCAGGCAGATGCCGGGAAGCCCTCCGCGGCAAGCGGTATCCTGTCCCCCGCTGTCAGCCCGTCAAGCCCGGCATATACCGGGATCAGGCAATCGCCGGCTTCGCATACAAGCATGGCTTTATCGGGTGAAGTCCACAGCCATTGGCGCGGCTGTGTGTCCTTTGGAAACCGAAGGCGCGAAATAGGGGCGCTGTCGGATGACACCGCGTCCACGCGGTCAAGCCCCAGGTCTACCAGCAAAAGCCGGTCGTTCCATATCGCGGCGCAGTGCCCGCGGCTTTCGCCGCCGCGCCGGTCGCGCCAGATGATTCGGGACAAAGCGTGATCCGTCATGAAAAAACCGCCGCTGTCGTAGCAGCTGCCAACTATGCCCCTGGGTGTGTCCAGCAGGTGGCACAGGCCGGCTTCATCCGGCACCGTGATGGCCGCCACTTCCCTCATCCGGTCATTTTCGATCCTGTACGCGGCGATGCGGGCGAGACCGGGCATCTCGCAGCCAACGTAATACGTGCCGCCATGTCCGGTGAGGAAGGACGGTGAATCCCCCCTGCGTTCTTTCCACAGGCAGGTCAGGCGCCCTTCTTCATCCAGGTTCAGCAGGTGCAGGTCTTCGCCGCTCTGGGCGGAATAGCCGCAGCCCAGCAATGTGCTCATGGAGGGTCCCTCCCAAATGTGTTATGCCTATCCATGTTACGGTTCGCTGTTTTCTTAAGTCAATAGTTTCTGACCTGCAAGTCAGAAAAGTCTACTTTGACAGAGTTTCCGCCCCGGAAATCAAAAACTTCCGGCAAAGCGGAAGTCTTGGATGGGCAAGGATGCGATGGGAGGTCAGCAGAAGACCGTCTGCCTACTGCTGTTTCTTCTTTGCCCCGGCACGCATGCGGGCGTCGTGGCTCAGCTCGCGCTTGCGCATGCGCAGGGACTTGGGGGTGACCTCCAGCAGTTCGTCGTCATCGATGAACTCAAGGCTCTCCTCCAGCGTCAGCGTGTGCATGGAGACCAGGCGCAGGCTGTCTTCGGCGCCGCCCGAGTTGCGGATATTGGTGACGTGCTTGGCCTTGCAGACATTGACGACGATATCGCCGGGGCGGTTTGACTGGCCGCAGATCATGCCGGCGTAGACGGGAGTCTGGGCGCCGATGAAGAGGGTGCCGCGCTCCTGCACGCCAAACAGGCCGTACTGGGTGGTATCGCCGGTTTCAAAGCAGACCAGGCTGCCCAGGTTGCGGTGGGGGATATCACCCTTGAAGGGCTCATAGCCGCTGAAGACGGCGCTCATGATGCCCTCTCCGCGGGTATCGGTCAAAAACTCGCTGCGGTAGCCGAACAGGCCGCGCGAGGGGACGAGGAACTCGATGCGCACGCGCTCAAGGCCGGCCATGGTCTCCAGCGTACCGCGCCTGCGGCCGATCTTTTCGATGACGGCGCCGGCGTAGGCCTGGGGCACGTCGACGTGCAGGCGTTCGATGGGCTCATGGCGCTTGCCGTTCACGTCGTGATAGAGCACCTGGGGGCGGGAGACCTGGAACTCGTAGCCCTGGCGGCGCATATTTTCAATCAGGATGGACAGGTGCAGTTCGCCGCGGCCGCAGACCTCAAAGATATCGGGCGTCTCGCCGTCGACCACGCGCAGGCTGACGTCGGTCTCCAGCTCGCGGTAGAGGCGGGCGCGCAGGTGTCGGCTGGTGACATAGGTGCCCTCGCGGCCGGCGAAGGGGCTGTCGTTGACGGAAAAGGTCATGGACACGGTCGGCTCGCCGATGGCGACGAAGTGCAGCGGCTCCACCTTGGCGGGGTCGCAGACGGTATCGCCGATGGAGATGTCGGGCAGGCCGCTGAGGGCAACGATGTCGCCCATGCTGACGGCGTCGGCGGCTGTGCGGGTGAGGCCCGAGAAGGTGCTCAGCTCCGTCAGGCGCCAGGGCTGGGAGACGGCTTGGCTGTTGTAGTTGCAGCGCACCACCATGGCGCCGGAGCGCAGGGTGCCCTGGGCGATGCGGCCCACGCCGATGCGGCCGACGTACTCATTGTAGTCGATGGTGGATATCAGCACCTGCGCGGGGGCGTCGGGGTCGCCCACAGGCGCGGGGATGTATTTGATGATGGCGTCAAACAGGGGCTTGAGGTCCACGCCCGGTTCATTGTGGTCCAGGGTGGCGGTGCCGTGGCGGGCGCTGACGTAGAGGATGGGCTTGTCCAGGGCGTCGGTGCCGGCTTCCAGGTCGATGAGCAGGTCCAGCAGCTCGCCAACGACCTCGTCGCAGCGGGCGTCGGGCCTGTCGACCTTGTTGATGACCATCAGCACGGGGAGCTTGAGGTCCAGCGCCTTTTTGAGGACAAAGCGGGTCTGGGGCATGGGGCCCTCAAAGCTGTCCACCAGCAGGAGGACGCCGTCGACCATCTTGAGCACGCGCTCCACTTCGCCGGAAAAGTCGGCGTGGCCGGGGGTGTCAACGATGTTGATCTTGAGGTTTTCATAGTGCACGGCCGTATTCTTGGCCAGGATGGTGATGCCGCGCTCACGCTCCAGGTCGTTTGAGTCCATGACGCGCTCGACCATCTGCTGGTTTGCGCGGAACACGCCGCCCTGGCGGAGCATCTTGTCCACCAGTGTGGTCTTGCCGTGGTCAACGTGGGCGATAATGGCAATATTGCGGATGTCTTCCCTGATCATAAATATAGTTATTCCTCTCATCATTGCGCGCCAAAGCGCGGACAGTGGGCAGCCTGCTGGCGGCCCGGTCCGGCGGCTTGTGGCGGTGAGGCTCGGAGAGGAAAAGCGGGGTCAAATAGTTGAGGATCAAAGGATCTCCTTCATGTATGGTGAAAGCGGTGACGCTCAGATCTTGTCGATTACCTTGGGCGCGATGTCGGACAGCTTCAGGCCTGAGTTCTTTTCCGTGGCCAGGCGGATGCTCCACTCGTTTTCAAACAGGAGCACGTCGTTGTCATGGCTGTCGCGGGCGCGGGCGCTGGTGGAGGTAAGGATGAGCTCATCGACGGGCCTGGGTGTTTCGGTGACCCAGCGCACGAAGCGGAAGCCCAGGGTGTCCATCCTGAGGAGCGCGCCGTACTCGTTTTCCAGGCGGTAGGTGAGCACGTCAAACTGCAGGACGCCCACCACACCCACGATCATCTCCTCAGGGCCCATCTCATCGCGGTGGAAGATCTGGATGGCGCCCTCCTGGCTGAGCTGCTGCATGCCCTTCATGAACTGCTTGCGCTTCATGGAGTCAAAGGCGCGGACGCGGGCGAAGTGCTCGGGGGCGAAGATGGGGATCTTCTCAAAGCGCAGCTTGCGGCCCTGGCAGAGGGTATCGCCCAGGAAGTAGAGGCCGGGGTCAAAGAGCCCAAGGATATCGCCCGGGTAGGCCTCGTCCACCATCTCGCGCTCATCGGCCATGAACTGCTGGGGTGTCTTCATCTGGACCATCTTGTTGGAGCCGGAGTGCCACACCATCATATCCCGTTTGAAGACGCCGCTGACGACGCGCAGGAAGGCGAGGCGGTCGCGGTGGGCGGGGTTCATGTTGGCCTGGATCTTGAAGATGAAGCCGGAGAACTGCTCGTTCAGGGGGTCGACGGGGCCGGCGTCGCTGTCGCGCGGGGTGGGGGGCACGGAGTATGTCAGGAAGCGGCTGAGGAAGGGCTCCACGCCGAAGTTGTTGATGGCGCTGCCAAAAAATACGGGGGTCAGCTCGCCGCGGCGGACGGCGGGCAGGTCAAAGGGGTCGCCGGCGTGGTCCAGCAGCTCCAGCTCGTCCCGCAGGCGCTTGATGTAGCGCGCTTCCAGGATGCCGGTGACGGCGGGATCATCCAGGGCGATCTCGGTCTTGACGGCCTTGGTGGCGCCGTGGTCGCCGGAGAAATACAGATCGATCATGCACGAATCGCGTTGATAGACGCCCTGAAAGTCGCCGTCGACACCGATGGGCCAGTTGACGGGGCAGCAGCGGATACCAAGCACCTGCTCCAGCTCTTCCATGAGGGCGAAGGGGTCCTTGGCAGCGCGGTCCATCTTGTTAACGAAGGTGAAGATGGGGATATTGCGCAGGCGGCAGACCTTGAAGAGCTTGATGGTCTGCTCCTCAACGCCCTTGGAGGCATCGATGAGCATGACGGCGGAGTCGGCTGCGACCAGGACGCGGTAGGTATCTTCGCTGAAGTCCTGGTGGCCGGGGGTATCCAGGATATTGATATGGTAGCCCTCAAAGGAAAACTGCATGGCGGAGGAGGTGACGGAGATGCCGCGCTGCTTTTCGATCTCCATCCAGTCGCTGGTGGCGTGCGCGGCGGCCTTGCGCGCCTTGACGCTGCCCGCCTGGCGGATGGCGCCGCCGTAGAGCAGCAGCTTTTCCGTCAGGGTGGTCTTGCCGGCGTCCGGGTGGCTGATGATGGCAAAGGTCCGCCTGCGCAGGACCTCTGTTTCCAGCGTTGACATGGTGTCCCCCTTTGGTGTTGCAAGAGCATAATAGCCGCTTGGCTTGAAGCGTGGGCGGCACGGTCAACAGTATAGGGATTGCTGTTGCGTTTGTCAAGAATGGCTACCAGAAAAGATGGGTCAAGAGAAGGGACAAGGTTACTATTCAGCCTTACCCGTCGGCAGCCCAAACTCTCTTTCCTTGCAAAACT
>CAZPBJ010000005.1:0-7540 GCA_964584685.1 uncultured Christensenella sp.
ACTGCAATGCTTTCAGGAGATTTTTGTTCTCTTGAACTGTAAAAGTCGGGTTATATCACTTTGGACACCGCTTGCCAATGCAACCAACTGTATGCAACCGACCATGTGCGCGCAATGAAAAAGAGGTCCGGGGAAAATGCCCCAAACCTCTGCGAATGAATCTGCTGCTATTTGACCCGCATCTTTGGTGCCAGGGGCGCCCTCAGGCGGTGCGCGGAAGGCATGTCACGCCCCAGCAGGGGCTGCAGATAATACTTGAACGCTTCCGTCACATTATTGCCCTGCGCGTTGATGAACTCATCGGGCATATGCTTTGTGTAGGCGGCGATGTCGGACAAATCGCGGATCTGATAGTCCACCGAGTAATAGCCGGTGCGGTTGATGGTGATGGAGCCGTCGATGTTGTGCCAGATGGCAAACTGCGCCGCCTTTTCCCCCACCTCACGCGCCTCATGCTGATCAACTTCCGATACGCAGCCCAGAAAGCTGCGCTGGACATAGCCAAGCGTATCGCTGCGCACGCGGCTGATGCCAAGCTGCTGCTTGATATGCTCCGTCAAGGCCTCGCCAAGCGCGCCGGTGCCTGAAAGCTGCACATTGCCGTGCGCGTCAGTCTCCCGCTCCATCAGCTTGGCCAGGATGGGCGTGCCCGTTTCATCCTGGATGCCTTCCGAAACAGCCACCACACAGCGGCCAAGGCGGTCGTAGACGCTCTTTACATCCGAGAGGAAATTCTCCAGCACAAAGGTGCGCTCAGGCAGGTAGATGAGATGCGGGCCGTCGTCGGGATACTTTTGCGCGATGCCGGCGGCTGCGGTCAGGAAACCCGCGTGCCGGCCCATCACCACGCCGATGTGGATGCCCGGCAGGGCGCGGTTATCCAGATTCAGCCCGATGAAGGACTGCGCCACATACTTGGCCGCCGAGGGATAGCCGGGGGTGTGGTCATTGAGGACCAGGTCGTTGTCGATGGTCTTGGGGATATGGATCGCGCGGAACTCGTAGTGTGAGCGCTCCGCGTGCTGATTGACGATGCGCACGGTATCGGATGAGTCATTGCCGCCGATATAGAAGAAGTAGCGCACGTTATGGATGCGAAAGACATTGAATATCTCCTCGCAATAGGCTTCATCGGGCTTATCGCGCGTGGAGCCAAGGGCGGAGGATGGG
The DNA here is from genome assembly GCA_964584685.1 of uncultured Christensenella sp. Classification (GTDB taxonomy): domain Bacteria; phylum Bacillota; class Clostridia; order Christensenellales; family Aristaeellaceae; genus UBA1038. The sequence continues at coordinate 1,171 of CAZPBJ010000005.1, forward strand.
GTGACTGCCACCTGCTCCAGGTTGTGCGTGGTCTCCTGCGTCAAATCCAGGAAGTTCTCGTTGATGATGCCGGACACGCCGTTGACGGCGCCGTATACCTTGGTGACCTGGCGGAACTTGCGCGACTCCAGCACGACGCCTGCCAGGCTTTGATTGATGACCGCAGTGGGACCGCCGCCCTGGGCGACGACTACCTTGCCTTCCAACTCCATAGATGACGTGCTCCTTAGTTGTTTAGCGCTTTGAATAACCTTGGTTTGTTGATATCAGGCCTTGCCGCCGCAGCCCAGCACATGCACGATCTTGTGGCGTACCATGCCGGCCAGGGCGCTGCGCGCGTCGGAGAGGTACTGGCGCGGGTCAAAGTGGTCGGGATGCTCAACGAAATGCTTGCGGATCAAGGCGGTGAAAGCCAGGCGCAGGTCGGAGTCGATGTTGATCTTGCATACGGCCATGCCGGCTGCCTGACGCAGCATCTCTTCGGGTACGCCGCGGGCGCCGGCCATCTTACCGCCGTATTGGTTGATCATGTCCACGTATTCGGGGATCACACTGGAAGCGCCGTGCAGCACGATGGGAAACTCAGGCAGGCGGCGGCTGACTTCCTCCAGAATGTCAAAGCGCAGCTTGGGTTCGCCCTTGAACTTGAAGGCCCCATGGCTGGTGCCGATGGCGATGGCCAGGCTGTCGCAGCCCGTTTTGGTGACAAACTCTTCCACGTCTTCGGGCCTGGTGTAGGATGAATCCTCGGAAGAGACCTTGATATCGTCTTCTACGCCGGCCAGGCGGCCCAGCTCGCCCTCAACGGTGACATTGCGGTCATGGGCATACGCCACCACCTGGCGGGTAAGCTTGATATTCTCATCAAAGGACAAATGGCTGCCGTCGATCATGACGCTGGTGAAGCCGCCGTCGATGCAGGATTTGCAGGTCTCGAAGTCCGGGCCGTGATCCAGGTGGACGACAATGGGCAGGCCGCTAGTCTCTACCGCGGCCTCAATCAGCTTCATCAGATAGGTATGGTTGGCGTACTTGCGCGCGCCGGCAGAAACCTGCAGGATCAGGGGCGATTTCTCAGCTGTCGCGCCCTCCACGATGCCCTGGATGATCTCCATGTTATTGACATTGAAAGCGCCAAGGGCATAGCCCTCTTTGTAGGCGCGCTTGAAAAGATCCCTTGAATTGACTAATGGCATGATCGCACCCTCCTAAAACTGACGAATATCGGCAAATGCCGCTTTTTACAGTATACAGTCGCGCCGTGGTGATGTCAAACAAAACACAACCTTTTCAAGCGCATTTCGCTTTTAACCGACAAGCTGACCGCACAAGATCAAGTTCAAAAAAGGACCCCCGCGACACGCGGAGGCCCCTGTGGTGAATCCAGGAAAATGACTTAGTTGGCTTTCTTTTCCTTGATGGCAGCGTGCGCCGCGGCCAGCCTGGCGATTGGCACGCGGAAAGGCGAGCAGCTGACATAGTCCAGCCCGATGTGATGGCAGAACTCGATGGTGCTGGGGTCGCCGCCATGCTCGCCGCAGATGCCCAGTTTCAGGCCCTTGCGGGTTTGACGGCCCTTCTCCGCAGCCATCTTGACCAGCTCGCCGATGCCCTCCTGATCCAGCCTGGCAAAGGGATCGCTTTCCAAAATCTTGGTGCTGTAATAGGCGTCCAGGAACTTGCCCGCGTCATCACGGCTGAAGCCGAAGCCCATCTGGGTCAGGTCATTGGTGCCAAAGCTGAAGAACTCGGCTTCCAGGGCGATCTTATCGGCCACCACGCAGGCGCGGGGGATCTCTATCATCGTGCCGACCTGGAAGTCCATGCGCTCGCCGGCTTCCTTGAAGATCTGCTCGGCGGTATCCAGCACGATCTGCTTGACGAACTGCAGCTCCTTGACAGTGCCAACCAGCGGGATCATGATCTCGGGCTTGACGTTGATCTTGTTTTCCCTGCGCACCTTGAGCGCTGCCTGCAGCACGGCGCGGGTCTGCATTTCGGCGATTTCGGGGAAGGTGACAGCCAGGCGGCAGCCGCGGTGGCCAAGCATCGGATTGAACTCGTGCAGGGCGTCGATCTTCTGAACGATCTTTTCGCTGGTGGTGCCCAGTTCCTTGGCGATGGCGGCGATCTCATCCACCATGCTCTTCTGGGGCAGGAACTCATGCAGCGGCGGATCCAGATAGCGTACGGTCATCGGCCGGTCTTCCAGGGCGATGTACATCTCCTCGAAGTCCTTCTGCTGCATGGGCAGAATCTTGGCCAGCGCGTCCTTGCGCTGCGCCGCGTTGTCGGACAGGATCATCTCGCGCATCGCCTTGACGCGGCTTGCTTCAAAGAACATATGCTCCGTGCGGCACAGGCCAATGCCTTCCGCGCCAAATTCTACCGCGTGCCTGGTATCGCGGGGCGTATCGGCATTGGTGCGCACCTTCAGCCTGCGCGCCTTGTCCGCCCAGACCATGAGCTTGGCAAAATCACCCGATACGGCGGCGTCTACGGTAGGGATCATACCCTGGTAGACTTTGCCGCTGGTGCCGTCAAGCGAGATGGGGTCGCCTTCGTGGAAGACCAGGCCGTGAACGGTCAGGGTCTTCGCGTCCTCATTGATGTGCAGGTCCTTGCAGCCGACGACGGCCGCGCGGCCCATGCCGCGGGCGACGACCGCCGCATGGGAGGTCATGCCGCCCCGCTCGGTCAGGATGCCCTTGGACAAGTCCATGCCCTCGATATCCTCAGGCGTGGTTTCCTCGCGCACCAGGATGACGGCTTTGCCGGCCTTGCCGGCTTTGGCCGCGGCGGCCGCGGTGAAATAGACGCCGCCCGCTGCGGCGCCGGGGCTGGCGGGCAGGCCTTCGGCAATCGCCTTGGCGGCCTTGATGGCTTTCAGGTCAAAGTTGGGGTGCAGCAGGGTTTCCAACTGCTTGGGCTCGACCTTGAGCACCGCTTCGTCTTCGCTCAGCATGCCTTCGGCGACCAGGTCAACCGCCACTTTGAGGGCGGCAGCCGCGGTGCGCTTGCCGTTGCGGGTCTGCAGCATGTACAGCTTGCCCTTTTCGATGGTGAACTCCATGTCCTGCATATCGCGGTAGTGTTTTTCAAGCTTATTGGCAATGTCCACAAACTGCCTGTACACATCGGGCATCTGGTCTTCCAGATGGGAAATGGGATTGGGCGTGCGGATACCGGCCACCACGTCCTCGCCCTGCGCGTTCATCAGATACTCACCGTACAGCTTGTCTTCGCCGGTGGAGGGGTTGCGCGTGAAAGCAACGCCGGTGCCCGAATCGTCGCCCATGTTGCCGAAGACCATGCCCTGCACGTTGACGGCGGTGCCCCAATCGCCCGGGATGTCATTCATGCGGCGGTAATAGACGGCGCGGTCATTGTCCCAGCTGCGGAAAACGGCCTTGATGGCCTCCATCAGCTGAACCTTCGGATCCTGCGGGAAGGGCTCGCCCTTCTCTTTGAGATACAGCGCCAGATAGCGCTTGACGACCTCCTTGAGGTCCTCCGCCTTGAGGTCCGTGTCGCCTTTGACGCCCTTTTCGCTCTTGACACCGTCCAGCACGGCTTCGAACTTTTTCTTTTCCACTTCCATGACAACGTCGGAAAACATCTGGATAAAACGGCGGTAGCTGTCATAGGCGAAACGCTCGTTGCCTGTCAGGCGGGCAAGGCCCTGGACGGAAATATCATTCATGCCCAGGTTCAAAATGGTATCCATCATGCCCGGCATGGAAGCACGGGAGCCGGAACGGACGGATACCAGGAAGGGGTTGTTGAGGTCGCCGAATTTCTTGCCCGCTTCATGCTCAGTGATGGCCAGGGCATCAAAAATCTGCTTTTCGATCTCGGGCGCGATCGTCTTCTTATCGGCATAGTAACGGGTGCAGGCTTCGGTGGTAACGGTGAAGCCCTGTGGCACCGGCATGCCGATGTTGGTCATCTCAGCCAGATTGGCGCCCTTGCCGCCCAGCAGGTTGCGCATCCCGGCGTTACCCTCTCGGAAAAGGTATACATACTTGGACATGGACAGTTCCTCCTTCAAGTTCCTTGGATCGCAAGGCCGGCGGCAGCCGGTTTGCATTCGACTGATTATACCCTACCGGGCTTGCTTTATCAATGAAGATTTCGGCGGCTGACGCCTTGCCGGCAAAGGTGAGACTCCGGCATGCCCCGGCAACGGCGTCAGGGCGCCTGCCCTATCACCAGCAGCTCGCAGGCAAGCGGCGCCTGCCCATCCCATACGATCTGCAGCCGGCTGACGCTGCGCTGCGCGAAGTGCAGGCTCAGGCTGTCGCCAAGAATGATATTCCCCGCTTTCATCGTAAATGGCAGCGTGTCCGCCCCGTCAAACACAAAGCGGCCGGCGGCGTCTTCCCCTGTCCTCGCGTAGAGGATCAGGCTGTCCGCCTGCACCGAGCTGTCCCAGCGCCATTCAAGCAAGGGCTGGGAGGACCCGTCGGGCGAAAGTCCCGGTCCTCCGATTCCGTAGTCGCCGTCCGAGAGCAGCGCCGATTCAGGCGATGAGGGGACAGCGCCGGGCAGATAATTATGCAGGCCAAGCAGAGCCAGGGGCCTGAGCTGCGCCCCCAGTGTCGGACCGTTGATGTATGGGCTGCCGTCCTGCCTGAAACCGGCCCTGTCAAAGGCCATCTGGCGGTATCCTGAGGGGGAGCGCGGATAAACATGGGTATGGTAGGCGGTGAAAAGCTCATCCCCCACCATGAAGAAGCTGTTGTGACCCGGCCCCGATACCACGATCTCCCCGTCCTCCTCAACATACCTCATGAGAGGCGCGTCGCCCAGTTTCGTATAGGGGCCAAGCGGATCATCCGCTACCGCCGCCCCGACGGCGTATTCCTTGCCGGCATAGTAGTTGGCGCTGTAATACAGATAATACCGGCCGCCATGCTTGACGATGCTTGCGCCTTCATTCCAAAGCCAATCGGGGCCCGAGGCCATCTCCCAGGGCTGATCGGGCCGGGTCAGCGGCACAGGATCACCAACCGCGGCATCCAGTTCGCTTGAGAGCCTGACGCCGTACAGGTGGCTTTCATGCCTGCCGCTGACGATGTTCTCAGAACAGTCACGCGCGAAAAAGAGATAGGGCTGCCCTTCATCGATGAAGAGATGGGCGTCGATTGCAGCGTAGCCATAATCAAACAAGGGGCCATTGCGCAGATCCTTGTAGGGCCCCTGCGGCTTGTCCGCCCGCGCCACGCCGATGCGCAGGCTTCCGCTCACCTTCTCCCGAGCGGAGTAGAAAAGGTAGTATGACCCTTGATAGGCGTATACTTCGGGCGCCCAGAAATCCCTGTCCGCCCAGCTGTTTTTGTCCGGCGCGTAGGCATATGTCGGTTTGCCCCAGGTGACAAGGTCCACGCTTTGGCGCACCTGAAAGAACAGGCCGCCGGTGGTGGCAAAGCACCAATAAGTTCCCTCGGCAGAAAGGATGAAGGGGTCGCCGATATCCTTGATGCCCGAAGGATTCTGGTAATAACGATCGGCGAATGCCGCCGGGTCAAGCGCTGTGACCGTTTCCGCCAGTGCGGCGGGCGCCAGGCTCAGCAGGCAGCAAAGCACCAAAAATAGGCCTATGGTGTTTTTCATGCGCATACCCCCTATTCGGCCTTGATCAGCTGCAGGAAGGCGGCAAGCGCAAGCGGTTCCAGGCGGTAGGGGGATCCGATTCCCTGAAAGAAACCATGTGCGTGGATCAGATGGATGCCCATATCCGTCCACGTCATGGTTTCACCGCTCGCTTTGGATGTCGCGCGCGTGTTGCGTTTGGCGGCGCGGCGGTTATCGCGGAAAGGGCAGGGCATATAGCCCATGTATTCTTCAACCAGCAGTTTGAAGTCCCTGGTGTCCACTTCCTGGCCCATGCCTTCCAAGCCAAGCCTGGTGAGGGCACGCATGGCGTCTGCCACCTCCTGGGCGCTCAGGTTTACATCAGCCAGCGCAACCGCATCGTCTGCCACGATCTGCTCGGGGCTGCGGTCGTCCTTTCCCAGAAAGCCCTCTTTGGCCAGCTTGCCGGCGCTCAGGTTTTCACGCAGCGTCTCGTTTTTTGGGTTCTGCTTCATGCTGCCTCCTTAAGAGAACTTGTCGTAGAAAATCGTCGTATCGGGGAAACCCTTGTCCTTGAGGATCTTGATGCAGGCGTCCAGCATCCCCGGGCTGCCGCAGAGATAGGCTTCCTTGCCCTCTGCCGAGGCAACCTGCTGGGCCAAAGCGACGGTGACAAAGCCCGTTACGCCCGTCCAGTTATCCGCAGGTTCCGGTTTTGCCAGGCAGGGTATGAAGCTGAACTGCGGATAGTCCTTTTCGATCTGGGCGAACTCCTCCATATAGTACAGGTCCC
>CAZPBJ010000005.1:7550-19342 GCA_964584685.1 uncultured Christensenella sp.
GTGTTCGCGCCGAAAAAGAAACGCATCTTCAGGTCGGTGCGGCCCTTTTCGATCACTTCATATACCAGGGAACGAATGGGCGCAAGGCCGGAACCGCCGGCGATCATGATCAGCTCATCACAGTTGCCGCGCAGGTAAAAATCGCCATAGGGACCCGAGACCCTCAGCTTGCCGCCCTCTTTGAGCGCTGAGTGCACATAACCGGTCAGGATGCCGCCGGGCACCAGGCGCACCAGGAACTCCAGATAGTCATGCTCCGAGGATTTTGACGAGATGGAATAGGCCCGGAAGACCTCTTCGGTGACCTTGCCGTAAGGTTTGGAGTAGATCTGCATGAACTGCCCCGCCTTGAAGCTGATGATTTCGCCGGCAGGCAGCTTCAGGCGCAGCTTCTTGATATCGTAGGTCATGTCGGTGATGCTCTCCACATCGCAGTTGAATTCCTTGATGTTGAAGAGTTCTTCGGGGATGCGCAGCTTCATGTTTCCCTTGACCTTGATCTGGCAGGACAGGCGCAGCCCCCTGGCGCGGTCTTCGGCGCTCAGGTAGGGTTCTTCCGTGGGAAGTATGGGCCCGGCGCCTTCCAGTACGCCCACCTTGCACAAACCGCATGTTGCTTTGCCGCCGCAGGCGGAGGGGATGAACACCTTCTCCCCCGCCAGGGTGGAGAGCAGGGAAGAGCCGCCCTGAACGCTGAGCTTCCTTTGGCCGCCGTTGATGTCCAGTTCACAGGTCCCGTAGTTGTTGAGAAACTTTTCCGCAATGGATATCACCACAGACAGCGCCCCTGAGATCAGCGCCAGACTGGCCACCGTTTTGAGTATAATCGAATAATTCATATACTCTCCCCTTACTGGATGGTAAATATGCCGCTGAAGCCGATGAAGGCCATGGCCATGATGCCCGTGATGATAAAGGACAGCGCGGGGCCCGAGATGCCCGGGGGCAGCTTGACCTTGGCCATCTTCTCGCGGATGGCGGCCAGCATATCGATGGCCAGCCACCAGCCCAGCCCGGAACCAAGGCCAAAGAGGGTGGACTGCAGCAAGCCGTAGCTGCGGATCACCTGGAAGAGCGTCGCGCCCAGGATGGCGCAGTTGACGGTGATCAGGGGCAGGAAGATGCCCAGCTTGGCGTGCAGGTCAGGCACAAAGCGGTCCATGCCCATCTCAAGCACCTGCACCAGGGCCGCGATGACCATGATGAAGATGATGTACTGCAGGTACTCAAGCCCCAGGGGTAAAATGACATATTCATAGACCAGCCAGTTGATGACGGAGGTGATGACCAGGACCATCGTCACCGCCATGCCCAGGCCCGTCGCCGTCTTGTATTCGCTGGAGACCGACAGGTAGGAGCACATCCCCAGGAAGTTGGTGAGGATCATGTTGCTGGTGATGATGGACGCCAGGAAGATGATCAATGGGTTAATGGGCGGCATCGTTTATCTTCCTCCCCTTACTTTGCTTTGGCAGCGGCTTTTCGCTGGGCGCGGGCGCTCAGGCCCCAGATCATGGATCCGATGATGAAGAAGGCGGCAGGCGGCATGATCATGATCGTCCAGGTCTCAAAACCGACGAAGTTGACGTTGAAGCCAAAGATGGCGCCAAAGCCCAGGAACTCACGGATTAGGGAGATGAGGACCAGCACGCCCGTGTAGCCAAGGCCGGCGAATAAGCCGTCAAGCGCGGCCGGGATGGGCGGGTTCTTCTGGGCATAGGCCTCAGCCCGGCCCATGATGATGCAGTTGGTGATAATGAGTCCCACATAGGGGCCCAGCTGTTTGGAAATATCAGGCATGAACGCTTGAAGGAGAAGGTCCACAAAGATGACATAGGCGGCGATGACCAGCGTCTGCACCAGCATGCGCACCCGGTGGGGAATGACATTGCGCATCGCCGACAAGGTCAGGCTGGACAGCGCCGTGACAAAGCTGAGGCCGATGCCCATGACCAGGGAATTTTTCATCGTGTTGGTGACGGCAAGCGATGAGCAGATGCCCAGAATGCCGCGTAAAACCTGGTTGTCGCTGAAGAGGTTGCGCTTGATGATCGCGTTGGGTTTTTCAGCCATCCTACTTTCCCTCCCCGGTATGAATGTCCTGAGCGATCACGCTGTTGAGTATACGCAGCACGGCACTTGAGGTCTGCGTTGCGCCTGTGACGGCGTCTATCTGATTGTCTCCCTGCGCGCCGTAAACCAGCTCCGTGCCGGCTTTTATGGGCAGGCCCCTGAACTGCTCCTTGAACTGAAGCTCATCGATGCGGCCGCCAAGGCCGGGTGTCTCGTTTTGCTGGGTGAAGACCAGGCCGGCCGTCCGGTCAAGGGAAGCGCTGACGCCCAGATAGCCGCGGATGGTGCCCCACAGCCCCGGTCCCGCGAAGGGCAGCGCGTAGCCTTTGACTTCGCCTGCCTCCCGGTAAGTATAGCCTGTCTTGCCGTCCAGCCCGCCGGGTGTGATCAGCTTTTCAAAAAGCGCGTGAACGCCGCTGTCCTCCAGGCCTGTTTCCAGGCCAAAGGCGTAGAGTACCGCCCGCTCCTCCGCCAATTGCTTGTGGGTGGCGATGGCGGGCTTGAAGGCCTCATAGGAAAAGGCAAGGGCGAAGGTGAGCGCAGCGCTCAAAATCACCATGAAGGCGACCGTGTAGACAAAGCCCTTTTTCATGCGCCTGCCACCTCACTTTTAAGCTTCGCCTTGTCCTGGCGCTGCTTGAACTTGAGCTCCATCAGCGGGGTCAGGGCGTTTGAGATCAGGATGGCAAACATCATGCCTTCCGTGAACAGGGAAAAACTGCGGATGATGACCGTGACCGTGCCGATGAGGAAGCCGTAGACCCACTGGGCGCTTTTGATCTTTGGCGCGGACACCGGATCGGTGACCATGAAGACAGCGCCAAATACAAAGCCGCCGCTGAGCAAGGCAAACAGCGGCGGGGCCGCTGTCACGCCGGTATAATACAGCGCCGCTGAAAGAAGCAGTCCGGAGGCGAGCGTGGACGCCATGATCTGCCAGGACGCGACCTTCTTGACGATCAGAAATGCCCCGCACAAAAGGAGCAGCAGCGCGCTGGTCTCACCCAGGGAACCCGGGATGGTGCCCAGCAGCAGGCTGTCAAGCGGCGCCAGGGCGCCGGTCTTTTGCAGCGCCAGCATGGGTGTAGCGCCTGAAACCATATCAGCGGCCTGCCTGGGCAGCCAGCTGGCAAAGCCGCCCGGGAAACCGCTGAAAGGCAGCGACCACTGCGCGGTCATAAACCCGGGAAAGGCGATGTAAATGAAGCAGCGCCCGACAAGCGCCGGATTGAAAATATTGCGCCCGAAGCCGCCAAAGGCCGCCTTGCCAAACACGATGCCAAACACGATGCCCACAACCGCGATCCAGATGGGCGTGGCGGGCGGCAAGGTCAGGGTAAAAAGTACCGAAGAGACCAGCACGGCCTCGGATACCTTGGTCTTTTCCCTTTGGATCGTGCGCATCACCAGGTACTCGCCAAGGATACCGGCCAGGGTTACGATCACGCCCATCAGGACAGGACGCCAGCCAAACAGGTAAACCGCCATCAAGGCTACTGGCAGCAGCGCCCACAGCACGGTCCGCATCATTTTCTGTTTGGTGAACAGGGCACGAATATCTTTCATACACATCACCTCTGCTGTCCATTATACCTGAAGGCATGGTTTTCGCAAGGGAAATATATGATGTGGCCAGGCGGCGCATTCATGCACAAATCGCTTGCGCCTGTGCATAAAACCATGTACAATGGCAATGATTTCAAAGCCAAATCATAAGGGGGAGGGATGCCTTTTGCCGCAGAACTACATCTTCATGACTGATTCGGACAGTGATATGCCATGGCAGTACGCCCAGGAAAAAAATATCCCGGTGGTCAGGATGCCCTACACCATCGATGGCCAGGAATACTTTGACGACAACGGCAAGGCCGGGACAGAAAAGGAATTCTTCGCCAAGATGCGCCAGGGCGCGACGCCAACAACCTCCCTGCTGCCCACGGCGGCCTACCTTGAATACTTCGAGCCCATCCTGCAGGAAAGCGATCTGTTGTTCCTCGCCTTCTCATCCAAGATGTCGGCTACTTTCCTGAACATACTCGAAGCGCAAAAAGAGCTGCTGCAAAAGTATCCGCACCGTAAATTCACCGTGGTGGATACGCTGGCCATTTCCGCCCCGCAGACGCTGCTCATCAAGGGGGCGCATGCCTTGTACGAAAAGGGCGCCGCGATGGAGGAAGTGGAGAACTGGGTGCTGGAAAACCGCACGCGCGCCCATGTTTGGGTGACGGTGGATGACCTGGTCTATCTTCGCCGCGGCGGCCGCCTGTCCTCAACCAGCGCGATTTTCGGCTCCATGCTCAATATCAAGCCTGTGCTGACACTGACCAAGGAAGGCAAGCTGGAAGCCTATGCCAAGGTGCAGGGCAGCAAAAAGGCGCTCAAGGCCCTGGTGGACAAGGTCGCCGAGTACATCGAGCATCCCGAGGATCAGGAGATGACCATCCTGCACGGCGATGTCGAGGAAGAAGCGAAACTGCTGGCGCAGCTGACCATGCAGCGCGTGCCCGGCCTCAAGGGCATCAATACCCAGCTGATCGGCCCGGTCATCGGCTCCCATGCCGGCCCGGGAACGCTGGTTGTCAGCTTCATGGGCAAGGAGCGTCCGGTTTAGGCGTGGCCGCGCAAAAAACACTGCTGCTGATAGAAGACATCTCCTGCGTGGGCCGCTGTGCGGCAACCGTGGCTTTGCCTGCGCTATCCTGCGCAGGCATCCACGTCAGTCTCCTGCCCACGGCGCTTCTCAGCGCCCACACAGGCGGCTTTGGCGCTGTCCATAAACATGACCTGACCACGGATATGCAGGCCATACTTGATCATTGGGCCGACATGCCATTGCGCTTTGACGCCATCCATGTGGGATATCTGTCCGGCGCTGAACAAATCCCATTGGTGCAAAGGGCAATCGACCGCTATCGCAGCGAAGAGACCCTCCTGTTTGTTGACCCGGTCATGGGCGACTGGGGCAAGCGATACTTGGGCTGTTCAGAGGATCTGGCAAACGGTTTTCGCGCCTTGTGCCGACAGGCTGACCTGATATTCCCCAACCGCACCGAAGCTGCCCTGCTGCTTGACCGGCCCTATGAAAAGGGCGCGGACAAGCCCGAGCGGCTCCTGTGTCAATTGCGCGGCCTGCTTGGCCTTGGAGCCCGAGCCGCGGTCATCACCGGTGTCAGCACCGGGGATGGATTCATCGGCGCGGCTGCGCTGGATGGCAATATGACCGCGCCTGCCATCGCCCTGCAGCCCCAAATGACCGGAAACTGGCCCGGTACAGGCGACCTGTTCGCCTCGGCTGTCGAATCAGCGCTGCTCAAGGGCAAAAATCTGGAACGGGCGCTGGACCTTGGCGTAAAGTTCCTCCATCAATGCCTGCGGGAAGCCCCGGCCGCGCCTGCGCTCAGCCGCTTTGGCGCGCCATTTGAACTGTCGCTGCCCTGGCTTATCGACGCGCTGCGTGATTAGTCAAGCGGCAGGAATTCCCTTCCCCCCTGTCGTATAAAATAGATTCGAGCTTTTTTAAGGGGGAAGGTATGATTTCACGCGCGGCGTTATTGCGAAATACCAGCAGCAAGGACTGGCAGGCAGGTGAAGCCCTTGCCGGTCAGGGTCTATTGCGTGAACTGCGGCGCGGCGATGGGCTGATAGAGTATATGGTGGACCAAAATCCTTATGCCCTTGTTCGCCTGCGGGCGATGGAGGACAGCGCGTGCGACTGCGGCCAGGCACACTGCCGGCATCTCGCGGGCGCCTATATGGCGGCCGAAGAGAGCGGCGCTCTCAGGGAACTGATGCTTTTCCGCGACCAGGCGCTCAGCGATGCCTTCCTGGAAGCTGTGGAGAGCATCCTGCCGCAAGCCCCGACGCTCACGCTTGAACCCTCTGTCTTTATCGAAGCCGACGGCGTCTCCCTGGGCTTGCGCGTGGGCGAAGGACGGCTGTATGTGGCGCGCCACCTGCCCGGCTTTTTGCGCGCGATATCAGGGGACGAGCGCATCCAGATCGCCCCCGGCCTGTCCATCACACCTGGTTTTGCCGCGTTCTCGCAGCAGGACGGGGCTTTTTTACGCGTGCTGCTTGCCTTCATGCAGTCGCTTGAACAGGCAAACGCGCAGCTGTCCGCACAGCAGGCGCGCAAGCTGCGGCTGCCCCCGGAGGTGGCGCTGGCAGTGCTTGAGAAACTTGGCGGCATGCGCTTCAGGCTGTCCGCCCAGGGCCATACGCGCATCCAGCAGGGCATCCAGACAACGGCGCTGCCGGCGGTCTTCTATGTGTCGGGCGGCGCGCGGGGCATCAAGATCAGGGCGGATGTCGAAGAGGGCTGCCAGGCCGCGCTGCCGGGGGGCAGATACCTGATGCTATCGGGCCAGCTGGTGCGCGTGCAGGAAGAGGATGTCAGGCTGACAGCGCTGCTGATGCGCCATGAAGACAAGCGCTTCACATTCCCCCGCAGCCAGCTGTCCCGCGTGACGGGCGAACTGCTGCCTACACTGATGCGCCGCCATGCCGTGGTGCTGGAGGAAGCGCTGGAACGCAAGATGATCCGCCTGCCACTGAAAGCGCGCATTTATCTGGACAAGGCAAATGAGGATATTGCCGCCAGGGTCAACTTCATCTACGGCAATACGATCATTGACCCCTTCTCCCTTGACAAGGAGGAACCGGCCCTGCTGCTCCATGACGCCATGGGCGAGAGGCGGGTGCTGGAGGCGATGGGTGACGCCGGTTTCCACGTACGCAAAGGCTATGTGTATGTGGCGGGCGAAGAGAATGTCTACCGCTTCCTGACCCAGGGCGTGCAGGCGCTCAGCCGCCATGCGGAGCTGTTCCTCAGCGCCGACTTCAAGCGCATGTCGCCCCGTACCCCCAGCCTTCGGGCAGCGCTCAGCGGCGAGGGCGGGCGGCTGGAACTGAAGCTTTATGACAATGGCACGCCCATTGAAGAACTGGCGGACATCCTGGCTGCCATCCGCAGCCGCAAGCAATATTTCCGCTACAAGGACGGCAGCTTTATTTCCCTGGGCGACACCCAATCGTGGCAGGGTTTTGCCCAGGCCGCGCTGGAGGCAGCGCAAGAGGACAGCGCGCTGCGCAACCTCAAGCCATACCGCGCGGCATATCTGCAGGCCCTCATGCACAGCGCCGCGCTGCCGGTCAGCATCGACCAGGCAGCCCGGCAGATGGCCTCTCCCCCCGCCGTTACGGTGCTAAGCCCTGTGGCCGGCCTGCACCCTTACCAGCAGAAGGGGTTTGAATGGCTCATCCAGCTGCGGCAGCTTGGCATGGGCGGTATCCTGGCCGATGAGATGGGCCTGGGCAAAACAGTGCAGACGATCGCGGCGATCCGCCACAGCGCGGAAAATGAGCAGGAGCGCCTGCCTTCCATCATCGTGATGCCTACCAGCCTGCTGTACAACTGGCAAAGCGAGTTCAGGCGCTTCGCGCCTGACGTGAAGGTGCAGATCGTTTCCGGCAGCCGCTCCAAACGGCAGCTGCTGTTGGAAAGCTTTGCGGGATCCGCCGCTTTCGATGTGCTGCTGACAAGCTACCCCCTGATCCGCCAGGACATCGATCTGCTGCGCGAGATCCCCTTTCGCTACGCGGTGCTGGATGAGGCGCAGTTCATCAAGAACACGCTGAGCCTCTCGGCGCGCGCGGTCAAGCGCCTGCAGGCGCAGACCCGCCTGGCGCTTTCCGGCACGCCCATGGAAAACAACGTGGCGGAGCTGTTCAGCCTGTTTGACTTTGTGCTGCCCGGTTACCTGCCAAAGGCGCGGGAATTCCTGCGCCGCTACGACAATGGCCGAAACGCGGATGACCTGATGGCGCGCATCCGCCCTTTTCTGATGCGCCGGCTGAAGAAAGACGTGATGGCGCAGCTGCCGCCCAAGATAGAATCGCTCATCCCGGTCACCATGCCCTCAGACCAGCGCAAGGTGTACAACGCGGTGCTGGCGCAAAAGCGCCTGCGCATCGAGGGCCTGATGGAACACAGCCAGCTCAGCTTCGGACGCGCGCAGGTCCTGCAGGCGCTGATGGAACTGCGCCAGATCTGCTGCCATCCGGCGCTTGTGCTGCCGCACTACACAGGCGAATCGGGCAAGCTGACCTTGCTGATGGATATCCTGCCCGAAGCCCTGGCAGACGGGCACCGGGTGCTGATCTTCTCGCAGTTCACCCAAATGCTTAAAATCCTGCGCCGAAGCCTCAGCCAGGAGGGTATCCGGACGCTGTACCTGGATGGCGACACCAAGCCCGAGGAGCGCCAGGAACTGACGGAGCGCTTCAACGCGGGCGGCGAGCCCGTATTCCTCATCTCGCTCAAGGCGGGCGGCACGGGCCTGAACCTGACAGGCGCCGATACGGTCATCCATTTTGATCCCTGGTGGAACCCCTCGTCCGAAGATCAGGCGGCTGACCGCGCCCACCGCCTGGGCCAGGAGAAACCTGTGCAGGTGCTGCGCCTGGTGATGCAGGGCAGCGTGGAAGAGCAGGTGCTGCAGATGAGCAGTTCAAAGCGCCGCTTGTTTGAAAAGCTCATCACGCCCGGTGAAGTGATGCCCCAGAAACTCAGCCAGGAAGATATCCTGCGCCTGTTTGACAAGCAGGTGCAGGAAGATACAGATAATGAGAGGGAAGCCCCCGAGCATTCGGATGATGGGCCTTCCGTTATTTGGGATTCAAATTGACGTCGCCGCCTGATTGACTGCTTTTTCAACAATCCCCCGCGATGCTTTCATTCCGCAGGGGATTTTCCTATCTCCCCAAGTTTTTCAGTATTTCATGGTAACGATCCGTAGCCAATACACTTGGTTCTCCCTTTTTGCAGAAAGTAAATTTCGCCAGCTTTGGGTTAACACGCTGCACTACCACCCGGCCATCCGACAGTTTTGACTCCAGCTGCGCCAGCGCGTCCAGAAAACGGGGATCCCCCCGCGCCTTCTTATAAAATGACAGCACATAGACGTACAAAAAGAGATTATAATTCCCAAAGGGGTATTCCACCTGCATGAACAGGGTGCCGATCCCATAGTGGCAGGGCCCCAGAGGCAGTTTTGTCGTCCAATGACCCAGGAGAAACTCGACAGTCTTGTCCAAAGCCGGCTCAGCATTGAGATAATGCGTGTATCGGAAAGCATCAAGGGCAACCAGGCTAGGCCCGGGATTGGAAAACGCCGTTTCCGGCCCACGCCCAAAGCTGAGTTTGTTGCAGCGCCACCCGCCGTCGCTGTGCTGTATGGCCAGGAGGTGCTCAAAAGTTTTTTGCGCTCTCTTGTCCTCAGCGAAACCCAAGTGACACAGGGCGTCAACGGCAATGATCGTATGGCAGGGATAGATCGCGCCCTGCGGGGCCAGCTTGAACCGCCCGTCTTCGCGCCATGCGCCAAAGAAGAGCCCGGCAGCCCCCGCCAGCACCGGATCATCGGGATCCATGCCAAGCTCAAGCAGCAAAAGGGTGCTGCCAAGCGTTGAAAAAGGAGTGCCTTTGATAAGCCGCCTGTCGGGGGTTGTCCACATATCGGCGCCCTGGTCATGGCGCCTGGCCAGGATGGCGGCAACATCAGATCGGTACAGTTCATTGATCGGCATAGTCTTTTTGACCCCTCTCATGCCTTTTCCCACAGTATAGCACCGCAAAGCCGCCTTTTCCATGTCAGGAATGCGGGGATGCTGTTCTTGACAAGCCTTGGCATATGCGTATAATCCAAGCCAAATAATCAAACCCCCGGTCAGATTATATAGCAGCTGCTGCATAAAATGAGAAATCTGAGGAGGAAAACGCCATGAGGAAAAGACCTGTAACTCTTTGCACCGCTCAATGGGCGGACCTGCCGTTTGACGAATTGTGCCAATTGGCAGCCGGGATGGGCTATGACGGGCTGGAGATCGCCTGCTGGGGCAAAGGAGTGGACATTGAGCGCGCTTTCACGGATGACGCCTATGTCAAGTGGATGCTGGATCAGCTGGAAAAACACAACCTGGTGTGCGAGGCATTGGCCACCCATATCATCGGCCAGTGCGTCGGCGACGCTCCGGACCCGAGGCTGAACAATTTCGCGCCTGCGGCCCTTCACAACAATCCGGAGGGCATCCGTGCCTGGGCAATCGATGTGATGAAGAAGTCAGCGGCGGTCGCTGAAAAAATGGGCGTGAAAATCGTCACAAGCTTTACCGGCAGTCCCATCTGGAAATATCTGTACTCGTTCCCTCAAACAAGCGAAAAGATGGTAGAAGAGGGCTTTCAGCAGATATTCGACCTCTGGACGCCCATTCTGCTTGAATACCGCAAGCATGGCGTCCGCTTTGCATTGGAAGTGCATCCGGGCGAGATAGCCTTTGATTACTACTCAACCCGGCGTCTCCTTGACAAGTTCAGGGACTGGCCCGAGTTTGGGCTGAACTTTGACCCCAGCCACCTGCTTTGGCAGGGCGTCCAGCCCCATCTTTTCCTGAATGACTTCATTGACCGCGTATATCATGTGCACATGAAAGACGCCGCTGTCACGCTGGACGGGCGCAGCGGGCTGCTGGGCTCGCATATCGACTTTGGCGACCTGCGGCGCGGCTGGAACTTCCGCTCCCTGGGGCATGGCGGCGTCAACTTTGAGGAGATCATCCGCGTCCTCAATGCACACGGCTACGACGGACCCCTTTCTGTTGAGTGGGAAGACAGCGGAATGGACCGTATGGACGGCGCGGCCGAAGCCTGCGCATATGTCAAAAAAATCAACTTCATGCCTTCGTCCGTCAAATTTGACGAGGCGATCGCCAATTAGCGGGAGACTGAAATGATGAAACAAGTACGTTATGGCATGGTCGGCGGGGACATCCGTGCCTTTATCGGTGAAGTCCATCGCAAGGCCATCGGGTTTGATACACGCGCCATATTTACTGCGGGCTGTTTTTCCGCCTCTTCGCCCGACAAGAACCGGGAAACCGGGGAAGCCTGCCATCTTGACCCGCAGCGCGTATACCCGGATTACAGGCAGATGGCAAAAACCGAAGCAAAGCGT
Organism: uncultured Christensenella sp.; assembly: GCA_964584685.1. GTDB lineage: Bacteria > Bacillota > Clostridia > Christensenellales > Aristaeellaceae > UBA1038. Next base: position 18,635 of record CAZPBJ010000005.1, read on the forward strand.
GAGGACGGGATCGATTTTGTCAGCATTGTCACGCCCAACATCACACACTATGACATAGCCAGGGAATTCCTGCAAAACGGCATCCATGTCATGTGCGAAAAGCCGCTGTGCTTCACGGTTGCACAGGCAGAGGAACTGCAGCTCCTGGCCAAGGCAAAAGGGCTGCTGTTTGGCGTCAACTATTCCTATACCGGTTTTGTAATGGCAAAGGTGATGCGTGAAATGGTGGCCGAAGGTAAAATAGGCAAAGTGATATCCGTGAACGCCGAATATCCCCAGGAATGGCTGCTTGATGACCTGCATCCGCTGGATGGCGCGCAGCTTAAGCTGTCTGTCTGGCGCAAGGACCCCAAGGTAGCCGGCATCTCCAATTGTGTCGGGGATATTGGCACCCACATTGAGAATTTCGTCCACTATGTCACCGGGCTTAAAATCAAACGCCTGCTGGCTACCGTCAACCGCTTTGGACAGCCCCTGGATTTGAATGCAAACATCATTGTGGAGTATGAAAACGGAGCCAACGGCGCCTACTGGTGCTCTCAGGTGGCTGCCGGCAACCTCAACGGCCTGGCAATACGCGTCTATGGCGATGAAGGCGCCCTTGAGTGGCAGCAGGAGCATCCCGACTATGTGCGCTTCACCCCCCGGCATGAAGCGCCCAGGATCCTGGCGCGCGCCAACGGTTACATCAAAGAGAAGGCAGGCGCT
>CAZPBJ010000005.1:19352-89812 GCA_964584685.1 uncultured Christensenella sp.
GTACCTTGCCTGCGGGGCATCCCGAAGGTTTGCACTCCGCCTTTGCCAACTTGTACAAGAATTTCATAACGGCAGTCCTCATGCATCAAAATGGGGAAGATACATCCGGTATTGACTTTCCGCGCATACAAGACGGTATCAACGGCATAAAATTCGTCCATGCGGTCATCGGCAGCGCCGCGGATAATTCAGGATGGGTCGGGATCAACTAAGGATATCAGACATGGCTGATAAATTCACCATTGAAATCGAAGTCCTCGAAAACACAATGTTTTCGAGGACTCTGTTTGGTGGGACCAAATGGGCTCGAACCATCGACCTCTACGATGTCAACGCCAAAATCTGGTGATAATCAGTAGTATTGCGTGTTCAACAATGCAGTAAAATCAACGATTTCTGAGCAGTTGATGCTAACCAGTACTGCTCTGTACCATCGCCGTGGGGGTGGAGTGTGGGGGTGGAAATGTATGTATATTTATACTATATTTTGTATAATTATACATACATTGAATTATGTTTCTACCCATACCGCTAAAAACACTACGAATAACACACACCACACTATAAACACTAAAAACACTAAAAATGAGGCATCAGCCCTGTTGAGCGGCTCTAATGAGCCTGCCGGAGGCGGCTATGTGCCTAACCTTGCTCAGCCCCCCTGTTTAGCTTATGGCTGCTACCGCGATCAGATGCGCTGTCCAGGTGTTTTTGATCCCGCCGGGGTGTTTTGTAAAAAAGCGTATGACAGATCTCGCGATCAAGTACCTTCTTTCGGCCTACCCCCCTACCCCCATGCTCGATCTGCCTCCCACCCTTCAGGTGTAGGGGCGGCTGCGGCGTTGGAGTCCCAGCCTCGGCTATCCCCCCCGGCTATCGGTTTTCTGCTGTGCATAGGCATAGGGGATACCCCCCCCTCCCCCCTCTCATGGGTGAAGTTATGCCACCTACCATGACGAAGGTATCCCATGCGCTGCCTTGCATATCCTTATGCATCATAATGCAATGACCATGTGCCGATTGTTTCGGTACTGCCTATGTATTTGGCCTCAAGCACTCCCCCATCCCCTTGCATACATTCGGATTTATTATGCACACAACTGCGTGTTAATGCCTTATTTTATGAGCAATTATAAGGGTAAAATGACCATACATTTATGCAATCATTTATTTGACTATACATTCCCGGCGAATACCCCCATCAGCCCCTTGACAGCCCGCCACGGCAGCAGTAATATGCGCTTGAAGCTACCCATATGCCCCGGTGACATGGCTGCTTCACTCCTCGCTGAGGGTATCCACCGATACCGGCGATTGAAGCCCATTAATCTGCTGGATACCATAAGCCCCACCCACGACTGCCCTATTTGGCAATTGGAGCCTCTTAGCGCAAGGTGAGCGGGGCTTTTGCTATGCCGATGCCTGTTCCTCCATCATCATTCCTTGCTGATCGGTATCGCTTGATGTATGATGTTTGTACAGGAATGCCAAGCATTGTTGGTGACCAGCTATGGAGGAACCAAGCAGATGACTAATCAAGACAACCAAATGAAGCCGCAGCCTGAGAAGGAATCCAATACGACTTCTCAGCATGGTTTGGACGATCAGGATCTAGACTACAAGAGGCTGGGAGAACTTCTCCGGCCTCCGTACAGGGATATGGATTCCAAGGAACTGCTTCATATGGAAATACAGAGGGAGCGGGAGCGGCTCTACGGGAAGTAGACAACAAGTCCTGTGCAAACATGGCACCAGGCTCCTATGGCAAGCCCAGGAAGGGCCTATCTCCACATGAGGGTACATATTACCATGCCTGCAAGGAATAGGCCCTCTGCCGCCCCTATGCCATTGACAGACAGGGTATTTGTTTCAGGCTGGAGGAACAGCGGCGTTTTTACGCAGCATGGCAGCGCGGCCCCGGCGTTCTCTATCGCCCCATTCGTGGATGATTCCCGCGTCCTTCAGTCTCTGATTATGTGGATAATGAAATGCTCCCTATAACGGCCTTGGCCTGGGTCCCTCCACTATGCCGCCGAAGCAGGAAAAGCCCCCGGCCTTCCAGCTGGGGGTTAAAGATCCGGGATAGCGTCAGCTCACAGTTCCCTGGCGTGAGGGATCCCCCTGTTTGGCCATTCTGTGGATGCTCTCCATGAACTGCTGCGCTTTGATGATATAGTCCTGAAGGATATCAGCGCGGATCCTGTGTTCGTTGTATGTTCCTACCAGCCGCCCCGCGTCATAGGCTGCATTCTCCAGTTCAGGGCCAAAGTAACCTTCGGTGAAATCCTGGGCGATGATTCCTGCCGCGTCCAATGCCCCCTGGCAAAGGCAGCAAGCATCAATCAATTCTACATGGCTCATGTGTTCCATTCCTTCTGCCGGGGATCATCGCCCCGGCTCGGCTGATATGTTGCAGTATAGAATACTGCTATCAGTATTGCCATTGACAATTCACACAAGGATTGCGGCGAATTATTGGTTATTGTGCATACTGATATCACCAGCGGTTATGGTATACTGGCAGCATGATGGAGGGGGTGATCCGTTGGGCAAAACAAAGACATCCAGCGCGGTGAAGGATCGCTATAACCGCAAGTCCTATGACAGCCTGCTTGTGCGGCTCCCGAAGGGACAGAAAGCCCTTGTGCAGGCAGCTGCCGATACTGCCGGGGAAAGCGTCAACCTATACGCACAGAAGGCCCTGCTGGATCGCATGGGGCTGGAGGAATGGCCCTCTGCCAATGTCGCACCGGGAGCCCCTGAAGGGCTATAGGCAGCAATCCCATACGCAAGCAGATGCCCTTGATTGCGTTTTATCGGCATATTCCCTCCATGATAGCAGTTTATTTACCCAGTACGTTGGAGGCGCGTAAATCGCTTCCTATGCCCTACAGCGGCCTTTCCCGGCTCCCCTGCAGCATGATAGTGGCCAGCACCCGCTCAGCGTGTTCCCGCCTGTCCTCCATGCACAGCACCAGGTCCTCCACCACTGAGCTGCCGCTCTGCCGGAAGGCCTCTGCGCTCTTGTGCCGGTGGAAGTTCATCTGCCTGTATTCCCTCAGCCGCCCATCGGTGCGCAGGCGTTTGAGCGCGGTCTCCTTCTTCTGCCAAATATAGCCCTTTGTCACGCCGCGCTCATCGGCAAGCGCCGTGATGGAAGCCCCTTCCAGGTAGTGCCTTCGCATGATCTCATCCTCGCCATAGGGCAGCCTGGCAACCGCTTCCCTGACATCCCGCTGCAGTTCCTCCAGCTCCAGCTCATCCGTCATGCCCGGCAGCGTATCGTCCTCCAGCACATCGGCAAGCGTCATTTCCTCCCCATCCACCAGCGGCTCGTCCATTGACTGCCTGCGGTAGTGCTCCTCCCTGACGCGCCCGCGCAGGCCCAGGGCCGCCCTGCAGTGCCTCCTGGCGCACAGGACAAGGATATTGCTAAAGCTGCCCAGCTCAGGCTTGAAGCGCTGTAAAGCCTCCAGCATCGCAAACCAGCATTCCTGCTGCAGGTCTTCCACGCTGACCGCGACATTGTTCGCCGCTATTTCATAATATCGGTTTGCGGTCATGAAGCAGAGGCGCTTCACCTGTTCCCACAGCACCGGCAGCTGTTCCCTGTCCCCGGCCTGTGCCAGCAAGGCCAGTTCTTCGTTTGACATATTAAGCCCCCCGATGTATGATGTTATTGTTCATTCATCGGGGGGCTGCTGGCAGGCGGCCCTATTTATTTGCGGCTGACGATTTATTCATTCGCGGAATTCCTATCCCATATTCCTGTCCCATTCCAGTAAAAACAATTCTAAGCGCTCGATTTCATCCTTTGCGGAAATCAGATCGTCAGTAAGCATATCAAATAGACCATCTTCTTCAAAATCACTCGGATCTTTAATAATCCGCGCTGCTCTAAACTCCAAGATCTTCTTTTTCAGCTTCCAATAGTAGAGTGCGTCCACTACATCGGCCCTGCTATCAGGTTTATGGTTATATTTATAAAACATCCTCATTCCCCTTTCCTGCGCGCCAACCGCGCCGTTTGAAGTATGCGTCAAGCTCTTCCCTGGTGTCGAAATAATGCCCGCCGCCGCCATATTCCACGCACCAGGGTGTTGGTCTGTTTTCTCGCCTGTCGTGCATGATGATTGCCGCATTACGCTTATCCTGCGGGTGGATCTCCAGCACATCGAAATTGACAAGATCAAGACCCTCCCGAAGATATCGGGTCAGCTTAGGATCCGTGACTATTACCATGCTCATTCGCTCCTTTCTTCCTGTTCAGTAGGTCGGGATGCAACTCATACTGCGCTTCGGGCCTGCGTCCGATGCCTTGCCATGCTGGCGGGCTGGCCAGCCGGATGAAGCCTGCGGCAGCCAGGCAGTCCAGCGCTTCATCCACCTTGGCACCTTCCTTGAACTGCTTCCTGGATCGCAGCTTCTGCCTCAGTTCGGAAGGCTGGAATGGGGACTCTGCCTGCTTCTTCAGCTCCTCCAGCACTTCACGCGCCGCAGGGGTCAGCCCCACCGCCTTGCCTGTCGCAGCCATAGCGTGATCCACGAAGTACCGCGCAATTTCAACCGCTGAACTGAAGTGGTCAGTACTGATTTGCTGGTTACCGTAAGATTTTCCATTGATGTTTCTCCTTTACATGAAGTGTATTATCGCACCGTTTCTTTCTCTTGGTGCAAAAGTATTATATCATATTGTCCTGTTGACAAGCAATGGTACTATGCACTATAATGTGTTTGTGGTGCATTAAAGTCACATCAAAGGAGGCGTTCAGGATATGGTGCAAAGAGAAATCGGAGATCGCATAGCCAAACTAAGAGGTGATCAGATGCAGGAAGAATTGGCTGCGCAGCTGTACATCACCAGGGAGAAGCTCAGTATGTGGGAACAAGGACGAAGGATGCTCAAGGCTCCTGATATCATCGACCTTGCGAATCACTTCCGGGTATCTGCGGATTATCTGCTTTTTGGAGTTGAGCCTGAGCATATTACCACCCATCTGGAACTGGGTATTTCACAGTCAGCTATTGAATCATTAAAACAATTCAAGAAGCTTGATGACGCTTTTATTGAGAAGGACAAGGATGGAACTGCAATAAATGCGGGATGGTGCGCTCCTCTAAGCATTGCGCTTTCGAGTTTTGAATTTCTCAGTACAGTTGTGAGAATACTGAATATAAAGCCAGGTGAGCCAGGTATCGATGACAGCGCAAGATTCAATGTCGAAAGAAGGATGTATGAATGCGATTTCTCCCCTGATATGTATGCTGCAGCTATGTCAGCGCGGCTATCCATGATCCTTGAATCATTAAGATTAGGGGCTGGCGGTAAATTGGCGCCTTATGCCCCCACCACAGAAGAGCGTGAGCAATCCTTCCAATTACTGCTGCATGATCTGCAAACGAAAGGAGCCCAAGATGGCAAAGAAGCGCGGTAACAATGACGGCAACATCCGGCAGCGTGCTGACGGCTCATGGGAAGGCCGGTATTCTGTTGGGTATGACGCGCAAGGCACACGGATAAGGCGAAGCGTGTATGGCAATTCTCAGGAGGAGGTCACCAGGAAGCTGCGCGAAGTGCTGCGGCAGATAGACCGGGGAGAATATGCCGAGCCTTCAGAGATCACCATCAGCGCCTGGCTTGATACATGGTTCAAGGTGTATGGCAGGCCGCGCTGGAGGGACAGCACCGCAACAGTGCATTACCACAACATCGAGAACAACCTGAAACCGCGCCTGGGCAGGCACAAGCTGCAGAAGCTCCGTCCCGAGCATATCCAGGGCTACATCAACGACCAGGTCGCGCTGGGCCGGGCTCCCGCTAGTGTCAGGAAGCAGCTGGAGCCGCTCAGGGCGGCGCTGAAGCAGGCGATGATCAACAACCTCATCACCAAGGATCCCTCCCTGCACCTGGCCCTTCCACAGGCAGCGCCGAAGGAAATTGAGTTCCTCACGATTGACGAGCAGAAGATCCTGGTTGATGCGCTGCCGCATACAACGGCAGGCCGGGCGCTGCAGTTCATCCTGGGTACCGGCCTCCGCGCTTCGGAGCTCTGTGGCCTTCGCTGGCAGGATATCGCCGAAGAACACTTCATGATCAGGCAGGCCGCGCAGCGTGTGCTCAACCTGGACAAAGAAAAGGATGAGCCAAAGTACAAACTGTCCGTAGCGCCGCCCAAAACCAAGGCAGGAAGGCGCTCCATACCCCTCACCGAACGCATGAAGAAGCTGCTCGCCTCGCAGAGGGAAGCGCAGATGCTTGAGCGCCTGCGCGCCGGATCCGCCTGGGCAGGCAGTACGCCCGGGCAGGGTGAAACCTATGTGTTCGCCAACGAGCTGGGCGCTGCTTCGGACCGCTCCAACCTGGGGCGCGTCCTGCGCATCACCCTGGACTCTGCAGGCCTCAAGCGGCGCGGGGTCCATGCGCTGAGGCACAGCTTCGCCACCAACTGCGTCCGTGCCGGTGTGGATGTCAGGACGCTGTCAGAGATGATTGGCCATACAAAGATAGCCTTCACCCTCCAGCAGTATGTCCATACCAATATGCCCACGATGCTGGAGGCAATGGCGGCTGTCGAAGGTTTGGGAGGTTTTTAGTGTTAATAGTGTTTTTAGTGGTAGTGCGTGTATTGAACACAAAAAGCACGCGCAATGCATAGATACTCATAGTTCGCCTGACAGAAAGAAGGGCTCCAAAAAGCTGGTGGGGGTGGAACTGGGGGTGGAATTGAAAAACTGAGCATAAAAGAGCCAAACAAAAAGCCTTGAAAAGTGAGTGTTTTCAAGGCTTCTGCTATGGTGGGACCAAATGGGCTCGAACCATCGACCTCTACGATGTCAACGTAGCGCTCTAGCCAACTGAGCTATGGTCCCAAGGGGCCGGGCATCATATTAGCACGGCTCAGCGAAGATTGCAAGGGCAAAATTACCTGCCCTGCGACAGGGCGGCTGGGGTCAGTCCTGCTTCTTCAGGTCTTCCAGCATCCGCAGGTAGCTTGCGTAGCGATATTTGGCGGGGTAATCAGGGTAGAACCCGTCGGGGTCAAACAGGATGCCGTCGATGCCCGCATTCCTGGCTGCGTCCAGATCGATGGAGCGGTCGCCCACCATGGCGCAGTCACGCCTGTCAAGGCTGTGCTTTTCGATCAGGTGGCTGAGCGCGTCGGGCGAAGGCTTGTGCGGGAACCCGTCATCGCCGGTGAGCGCATCGGCAAAATACTGCCACAGCTTGTTGCGCTCAAGCGCCCTGACGCCCGATTGATCCCGGTGCGTATAAAGATAGTTTCTGCCGCCGGCGTCCGCAATGGCTTTCAGCACCTTGTCCACATCCGGGTAGGGCTGCAAGGAATCGGATCCCTCGGTCTCGGCGTTCACGTCATACATCGCCAGCAGTTCATCGGCATGGATCCCCCGGGCAAAGTGGCGAGCAGCGTGCCCCAATGTCACCTTGACGAGCTTGAGCACCTCAAAGTTGGGAACAGCTATCCCCTTGGCCCGCAGCCCTTTTTGGAAGGCGCGGACAACGCGGGGATAGCTGTCATACAGGGTGCCGTCAAAATCCCAGAACCAATGGCGGTAAGGGGGTTTTAGCATCAGGCCTTTTTGGCTGCGGTCAATTCGCTGGTGCAGTGCGGGCAGCGGGTCGCGTCATCGGCGACGGGCTGACGGCAGAACTTGCACAAACGGGGCGCGGGCGCCGCGGGGGCCGCTTCCTGCTTCTTGCGCATCTTGCTGATGGCCTTGACGAAGAGGAAGATGCACAGCGCGATCAGCACGAAGTCGATCACGGTCTGGATGAACAGGCCGTAGTTGAGCGTGGCAACGCCGGCTTCCTTGGCGGCTTCGATGGATTTGTAGGCGACGTCGTTGCCGGACAGCTGGACAAAGAGACTTGAAACGTTCATGCCGCCGGTCAGCAGGCTGAGGACAGGCATGAAGACATCATTGACCAGACTGGCGACGATCTTGCCAAACGCGGCGCCGATGATAACGCCGACAGCCAAATCAATGACATTTCCCTTGAGCGCGAAATCCTTGAACTCCTTGACAGTCTTATTCATAGGCATCCCTCCTTTTGTTTGATTTACATATTACCACGGGCTTATGCAGTTATCAAGCGATTTGCGCATTTCGCAAAGGAAAACCCGCCGCGTCTTGACAGCGGATTTCGCTGCAGGCATAATCTGTGCATCAGGAAAGAATCGAGGGCTAATGCCATGCCACAGACCTTGTATTTTGACAGCCCACTGGGCTTGATGATGGCGCGGGAAGAGGACGGAAACATTGTCGCGCTTGACTTTATAACAGGAATGCGGCCGGATGACGTTGTGGCGGAAACACCGTTATTGCTGGAAACCAGGCGTCAGGTTCTTGAATATTTCGCGGGAAACCGCCGCAGTTTCGATCTGCCGCTCGCCCCCAAGGGAACGCCCTTCCAGCATCGCGTCTGGCAGGCGCTGCGCGCCATTCCATACGGTCAAACGCGCAGCTACGGACAGATCGCGGCTCAAGTCGGCAATCCAAAGGCGGGACGCGCGGTGGGCGGCGCCAACCACCGCAATCCCATCTCAATCATCCAGGCCTGCCACCGTGTCATCGGCTCAGACGGCCGCCTGGTAGGCTACGGCGGCGGGCTTGACAAAAAGGACGCGCTGCTGGCCCTGGAACGCCGGGTCGGCGCCGGCATAGGGTAATAGCGGTGGAGACGCTGCAAAACGCCGGCAGGCGGATGCTCTTCTGGGGCGCATTGCTGCTGATCGTCTGGGCGGGCTACGAACTGAGCACGCGCCTTGACGCGATGAGCCGGCCGCTTGGGATGTACTATCAAATGGCGGTCGGTGAGAAGATCGGCCTCGGGGCGGCGCTCAAATATGTCGACTGGGAGATCCTCAGGGTCCCGGGATTCCTCATGGGATGCATCGCGCTTGGCTTCTTTGCTTTTTTGAGCAGGAAGAAGACGCTGCTGTCACTGCTGCTCATCCCGCTGTGCGTGGTTACTGCCCTGTACACCGCAGGGGCAAAGACTCTCTTTTTACCCGATTTGTGGAGCATGCTCAAGCTTCTCCCCCTGCTGCTGATCACCCTGGGGGGATCAGTCAACCTGGCGCTCTTTTATATCAGCCGCTCGCGGCGGCGCAAAATGAAACCAAACACGAGTGAGGGTATCAGGCGGTTTTAGCCTGCAAAGCGGGAAAATCCCTGCGCGACCGGATCGCGCAGGGATTTTGTTGCCCCAAAGGAAATAGCTATCCGCGGCGCATTTCCTACTTGACGACAGGCCCCGGCCAATTGATGATGCCGCCAAAGTCATGGACGCCTGTGTAACCCATTTGGACAAGCTGCATGGAAGCGCTCCTTGAGCGGGCGCCCGACCTGCAGTAAACAAGCAGCGTGGCGTTTTTATCAGGCAGCATGGTGCCGGCTTTTGCAGTTATATCGTCCAAAGGCAGATTGACCGCGCCTGGGATGTGTCCGTCCGCGAACTCGGCGGGCGTGCGCACGTCCACGATCACCGCCGCTTTGTCCGCGGCCATCATTTCCTGCGCCTGCAGGGCGCTGATCCTGCGGTATTCCGCCTTGCGCTGCACAAGTGGCGCCAGGTTTTTTGCCTGCTCGAAAGCGGATGCCGGGATGTGGCAGTAGCCGCCGGGGTTCTTGTCCAGGTAGTCCTGATGATAGTCCTCGGCGTTCCAGAACTTTGACAGCGGCGCCAGTTCCACATGGAAAACGCTGTACTTTGCCTTCTCCTGGGCGGCATAGTCAAGCACAACCGACTTGTCCGCCTCGTTATCCCAGTAAATGCCGGTCTGGTACTGGCTGCCGCGGTCGTTGCCCTGCCGGTCCTTGAGCGTCGGGTCAATGACGGAGAAGTAAAGCTTCAGCAGCGACTTCAAATCGACCTTCTGCGCGTCATAGCTCACCTTGACGGTTTCGCGGTGCCCGGTGTCGCCTCTGCTCACCTGTTCGTAACTGGGATTTTCCACAAGCCCATTGGCATAGCCGCTGACGGCGTCCGTCACGCCCGGCACCAGGCTCATCAGCTTTTCGATGCCCCAAAAACAGCCTCCGGCAAAATAGATCGTACTGTTACCCTCCCCCGCGCTGACCTGCGCCGCGGTTCCACCCATCAGCAGCGCAAGCGCCGCCGCTAGAAATTTCTTCATTGTTTCATCCTCCCGATTGCCAATATACCACGCCCAAGGCCCCCTTAGTCCGTCCTTGCTTTCAATTGGCGCATTTTCTATAATACCGGGGAAGTGGAGGGAACGCCGATGCCCAAACGCCCGCTTGTGCCCCTTATCCCGGCTGTGCTGGCCATTGACCAACTGAGCAAGCAGCTGCTCAAAGACACAAACAGCCCGCTGTTTCCCGGCCTGCTGCGCATTACGGGGACCAGGAACACAGGCGCGGCCTTTGGCATCTTTGGAAACAGCACGCTGCCGCTTATCCTGCTGACCGCCCTTGCCGCGCTGGCGATAGTTGTCTATCTGTGGAAAGCCAATCCGCCAGGGCTCCTTGGCATGGGATTGACGCTTATCCTGTCAGGCGCGCTTGGCAACCTGATCGACAGGGCGGCGCGGGGCTATGTGATCGATTTTTTTGAATTCGAGTTTGTGCGCTTCGCCATTTTCAACGTCGCGGATATCGCCATCACCCTGGGCTGCATATTGGCCTTTATCGGCATATTGCGCAGCAAGGAGATCCGCCATGGATGAGATACGCCTGAGAGGAAACGGACAGAGGCTGGACAAGCTGCTGGCAGGTGACAGCTTGACGCGTTCGCGGGCCGCGGGCCTCATCAGGCAGGGAGCGGTGACAGTCAATGGGATTGTGGTGACAAAGACCTCATTTGAACCATCAATTGAGGATGAAGTGGTTCTTATATATCTGAAAACCCGGGAAACACAGGATAAAGCGGAGGATATCCCCCTCACCCTGCTGTATGAGGATGAGGCGCTGGCCCTTGTTGTCAAGCCCGTCGGCATGGTGGTTCACCCCGCAAACGGCAATCAGACAGGTACGCTGGTAAATGCGCTGCTCTACAGGCTGGACAAGCTCTCCGGCATCGGCGGGGAGCGCCGCCCGGGCATCGTGCACCGCCTGGACAAGGACACAAGCGGCCTCTTGCTGGTTGCCAAGAACGATCAGGCCCACGCAGCGCTCAGCCGGCAATTGGCGGAGCGCAAGATGGAAAAGCATTATTTAGCCATTGTCGCGGGGCACATGAAGGAGGAAAGCGGCCAGGTCGACCTGGCCATCGGCCGCAGTCTCAAAGACCGCAAGAAAATGGCGCCCCGGCCCGACGGCCGCAGCGCCATGACACAGTGGCGGCTGATCGAGCAGCGCAGTGACCGCGCTTTGCTGGATGTCCGCCTCATCACCGGCCGCACGCATCAGATCCGCGTGCACATGTCAGCCATCGGCCATCCCGTGCTTGGCGATCCTCTCTACGCAAACCGCGGTGTACCCAACGCGCCGCGGCTGATGCTCCACGCCTGGTCGCTTGCCTTTACGCATCCGGTAACAGGCGAGCACCTGCAGTTTTTTGCCCCACCGGAGGAGCTGTTTCAGCTGCCCGCCGACTGGTCAGGGATTCACGCCTTGCAGCTGCACTGACGGAGTGATGCCCAGCAGCTCCGATACCGTCACCATGGCGTAGCCCTCGGCCTGCAGCTGGGGCAGGATGGTTTTCAGGGTCCGCAGGTCATGGTTGTTGGCGTGCAGCAGGATGATGCTGCCGTTCTCCACCTGCCGCATGATATCCTTTGGTTTATTGTCGTCGATGTCCCACAAAGCCACATGGCTGTAGCCCGCGTCGAAAACAGCCTTGGCAAAGGCGCCCCGGGTGCCGTTGTGGCGGCCCGCGCCAAAGGGATAGCGCACGGTATTCATGGCATGCGGATGACCCAGGGCCGCCTCCAGGCGCTTTTCCATATTGTCAAACTGCGCCATGACAGTGGTGCGGCTGGCCTCTTCAAGATTCTTGTGGGTATTTGAGTGATTCCCGATCTCATGGCCTTCGTCGATAGCCCGCTGCCACTGCTCACGCTGGGCCGGGCGAAGGTTGACGCCGATAGGGTAGAGGGTCAGTTTGGCGCCGCTTGCATCCGCGGCGTCAAGGAAGGCTTCCAGAAGCTCAGGCTCATACCAATCGTCAATGGTGACCGCGATACGTTTCACCTCGCGGTCGCCATGGGTGTGCTGCGTAATAAATGGCTCGGTGGCAGCCAAGGCAGTGCCCAGCGCGAGGCAGAGCACAAGGGTCAAAACCGTCAGTCTGCGATACATAGGCACTCCTTTCCCTTTTCGGCAGTATATTGAAAGCCGCCTGCCCCGTCAAGGGAGCAAACGGCACATTATTGCGAAATTGTTACAATTAGCCCAGCACCATGCGGTCAGGGATATCCTGGTCATCCCCGCGCACCCGCTCAAACATCTTGAGCAAATCCTCAACGCCCAGCTTCTGCTTCTCCTCACCCGACACATCAATGGCGATGCTGCCACCCGACATCATGATCAGGCGGTTGCCGTACTTGATGGCGTCACGCATATTGTGGGTGACCATCATGGTGGTCAAGCCGCCTTCCCTGATAAAGCGGTCGCTCAGCGCCAGCACCTTTTTTGCGGTCTTGGGATCAAGCGCCGCGCTGTGCTCATCCAGCAGCAGCAGCCTGGGCTTGTGCAGGGTGGCCATCAGGAGCGTCAAAGCCTGGCGCTGGCCGCCCGACAGCAAGCCCACTTTGCTGCTCATGCGGTCCTCCAGCCCCAGTTCGAGGCTCTGCAGCATCCGCTTGTACAGCGCTTTTTCCTCCGCTGTGATGCCCCAGCGCAGCGTGCGCCTTTGGCCCCGCCTGTACGCCAGGGCCAGGTTTTCCTGGATCTCCATGTCGGCCGCGGTGCCCATCATCGGGTCCTGAAAGACGCGGCCCATATACTTGGCGCGCTCATACTCGGGCAGGCGGGTAACGTTGATATCATCTATGAAGATGCTGCCCGCGTCGGGCGGATAGACACCCGCCACACAGTTGAGCAGAGTAGATTTGCCCGCGCCATTGCCGCCGATGACGGTCACAAAATCCCCGGTGCTGAGCGTCAAACTGACATTGTCCAGCGCGACACGCTCATTGACGGTGCCGGGGTTGAATATCCTGGTGATGTTGTTGACCTTCAGCATCGCTAAGCGGCCCCCTTCGCCGAGCGTTTCATCACCTGCCACATGTTCTTGAAGCGCGGCAGCGACAGCGAGAAGATGACCGTCAGCGCGGTGAAAAGCTTGAGATCGTCAGAGGGCATGCCCATCTTGAGCACTATGGCGATGATGATGCGGTAGCTGATGGCGCCAAGCACCATCGAAAGCAGCCGCATGAAAAAGTTGCGCTTGCCAAACAGCACCTCGCCAATGATCAGGGATGCCAGGCCGATGACAATGGCGCCGGTGCCCATCTGCAGGTCCGCGTAGTTCTGCGCCTGGCCTATCAAGGAACCGGATACCGCCACCAGGGAGTTGGAGAGCATCAAGCCCAGGATGATCGTCGTATCCGTATGGATACCCTGCGCCCTGACCATATTGGGGTTATTGCCGGTGGCACGGATGGCGCTGCCTATCTCGGTGCCAAAAAACCAATACAGCAGGGCGATAATTAAGGCACATGTCATGCCGCCAAAGACGATGACCGACAGGGTCTTGGACAGGCCAAACAGCCTGGTTACGGGGGAGTAGATGGTCTCCATGCGCAGCAGGGAGATATTGGCCTTGCCCATCACGCGCAGGTTGATGGAGAAAAGCGCGATCATGGTCAGGATACCGCTGAGCAGCGCGGGTATCTTGAACTTGGTATGCAGGATGCCGGTGATAAGCCCTGCCAGCATGCCGGCCACGAGCGAAAGTCCCAGCCCCAGGTAGGCGCTGCCTCCCGCGAAGATCACACGGGCGCTGACCGCAGCGCCCAGCGTAATGGTACCTTCCACCGTCATGTCGGCAAAACCCAGGATTGAATAGGTGATGTAGACCCCGATTGTCATCATCGCCCACAGCAGCCCAAGGGATACCGCTCCCAGCAATACGTCCTGCATGCCTGTCCTCACGTTAAGCCGGGCGGGGCTCCTGCCCCGCCCGGCTTAAACATTTTCATTATTTCTTGACCAGGTCCAACAATTCCTGGGGGATCACCAGGCCGATGGCCGCCGCGTTCTCCAGGTTGAAGGCATATTCGAACTCCGTCTGCGCCTGGATGGGCATCTTGGATACGTCGGCGCCGTTTTTGAGCACATCGTTGGCCATCAGACCTGTCTGCCACCCAAGGTTGTAGTAACTGATGCCCAGCGTAGCCGTGCCGCCGCCGGAGACCATGCCCGCTTCACCGCAGATGACGGGAATCTTTTTGGCCATGGTCACCTCACCCACAATGGGCATGGCGCTGGCCACAACGTTATCGGTGGGCAGATAGATAACATCCACCTGATCGGCCAGACTGGTGGCAGCCTGCTGCACATCATTTGAGTTATTGATCTTGATCTCCTTGACCTCCATGCCGGCGGCCACGATAGCCTGGGTGGCGATGACCGCCTGCAAAACAGAGTTGGGCTCACTGCCGGTATAAAGCAGGCCAACTGTTTTAGCGTCGGGCACGAGTTTGCGCAGCAGGTCGATCTGCTCCACGATGGGGTTCATGTCCGTGGTGCCCGAAACGTTGAAACCGGGTTCCTCATTGGACTTGGCCAGCTTCGCGTCAACATAGTCGGTGATGGCGGTGCCCAGGATCGGAATGGTCTCCGTTTTGCCTGCCATTGTCAGGGCGGAGGGGGTCGCAATGGCAAGAATCATGTCGACATTGTTGGCTACAAAACGATCGGCGATCTGGGTCAGGATATCCTGGCTGCCCTGAGCGTTTTGATAGTCAAAGGCGATGTTCTTGCCATCTTCATAGCCCAGCTCCTTGAGCGAATCCAGGAACCCCTGACGGGCGGCATCCAGTGCGGGATGCTCAACGATTTGCACGATGCCTACCACGGGCAGCTTTTCCTGCGCCACAGCGCCTAATCCGGGGATGAGCAGCGCCGCTACGAGCGCTAAGGCGAATAGCCTATTCTTGATTTTCATGTGAATCTCCCCTTTCGTATTTGAATCGTACTTTAATGCAGTCCATTCAGTCGTACAATGCACAATACGGTCGACTATTGACCACAAGTAACGAAAGGCACCGAAAAACAATGAATAAACAGTCAGCCTACTGCATAGCGGCGATCATCTGGCGTGCCGCCTGATCCAGGGCGTCCAGTTTGTGCGCGCCGTCCTCCCCTTCGCCCTGCAAAACGCTCAGGTAAAGCTTCAGGACGGGCTCCGTGCCGGAAGGCCGGGCGATGAGCTGCCTGTCCCCCGTCAGGGTAAAGGCCAGCACATCGGACGCGGGCAGCCCTGTTGCGTCAGCCAGATAATCAACGCGGCTGAGCACTTCCCAGCCGGCTACGCTGTCCGCGCTGCGCAGGCCCGCCATCACGCGCGCCATGGCCTGCGCCCCTTCCTGTCCCTCAAAGACAAAGGTGCAAAGGCCGCTCAGATACACGCCAAAGCGCGTTTCCAGGGATCTGTAGGCGTCCGCCAGCGTCATGCGCTGGCTTGCGTAATGCGCTGCCATCTCGCAGACCAGAAGCGCCGCGTTGACAGCGTCCTTTTCACGCACATGGGTGCCGGACAGATACCCGAGGCTTTCTTCAAAGGCGAATATGAAGCGCTCCAGCTGACCTTCGCGTTTCAGGCGGTTCATGGCTTCACCGATGTACTTGAAACCGGTCAGGACATTGATCACCTGCACATTGTAGTGGCGGGCAATGGCCTGGGCCATGGGCGCGGTGACAATGGTCTTGATGAGCACGGCATTGTCGGGCATCGTGCCCTTGGCCAGGCGTCCCTCGCAGATGAAATGCAGCAGCAGCACCCCCACTTCATTGCCCGTCAGGATGCGCGTACCTTCCCTGGTGCGCACGCCTACGCCCAGACGGTCACAGTCGGGATCGGTGGCCAGGCAGATGTTGGCCCCGATCTCTTCCATCAGGCTGGCTGCAAGCGCCATGGCCTGCGGATTTTCCGGATTGGGCTTGCGGCAGGTGGGGAAACTGCCGTCGGGCATCTCCTGCTCAGGCACCACGCTGACCTGCACCAGCGGCAGGTTGCTGAGCATCTGGCGCACGGGGCGGTTGCCTGTGCCGTGCAGAGGGCTGTAGACTACATGCAGGGGGAAAGCCGGCGCCTGGATACTCAACGCCAGAATAGCCTCCTGATAGGCATCCCACACATCGCGGTCGACCAGGCGGATCATCCCTTTGCGCGTCAACGCGTCGTAGTCGGCAAAGTCCCGCACCAGGTCCTTTTGCCTGGCGATCAGCCCGGACAGTTTGTCCGCCGCCTCATCGGTAATCTGGCCGCCATGCTTGTCGTACACTTTGTAGCCGTTGTATTCCGCCGGGTTGTGGCTGGCGGTGATCACCACGCCCGCCTCGCACTTGAAATAACGCACGGCGAAGCTGCACATCGGCGTAGGGGCCAGCTGGGCGAACAGGTGCACGCGCACGCCCCCCTGCGCCAGCGCGGCAGCCGCAACACGCGCGAAAAGGGCCGAGTTGCCGCGGCTGTCATAGGCGATGACACAGCCGGGCAGGTCGGACTGCGCCGCAAGGTATTTGGCCAGCCCGCGGCTTGCCTTGGCAACGGTATACACATTCATGCGGTTTGTGCCCGCTCCCATCTTGCCCCGCAGGCCGCCCGTGCCAAAGGAAAGGCTGCGGTAGAAGCGGTCGGCGATCTGCTCCCGATTATCCGCGATTGCCTCAAGATCGGCCTTCAGCTCCCCCTGCATCGATTCAAACGCCATCCACCTGCGGTATAGCTCTTGCGTGTCCCTCACTGAGATGCCTCCCCAAACGCACGAAGCGGTCATTATGTCATCCCATTATACCACAAGGGCGGTTACCCGCAAAAAGCAGCCTCCACCGTGCAGCGATGCCGCGCATTTTATACAAGGGAAGTGCAGTCTGCCGCTTGTAAAAAACCGATAAACCTAATATTATGCATCAGTCCCCAAAGGCGGAGATTTAAGGAGGCAGACCGGATGAACGAGTATGTATCCCGCGTATTGCAAGGCCTGGAGCAGCGCTACAGTTACGAGACGGTGTTCCTGCAGGCGGCCCGCGAGATTTTGACCAGCCTGTCTCCCGTCATGGAAGGGCGCGCGGACTACGAGCAGGCCGGCCTGCTTGAGCGCTTTGTTGAGCCCGAGCGGGTGATCATCTTCCGCATCCCCTGGGTGGATGACCGTGGCCGGGTGCAGGTCAACCGCGGCTACCGCGTGCAGTACAGCAGCGCCATTGGTCCCTACAAGGGAGGGCTGCGCTTTCATCCCAGCGTCAACCTCAGCGTTGTCAAGTTCCTCGGCCTGGAACAGGTGCTCAAGAACAGCCTGACAGGCCAATCCATTGGCGGCGGCAAGGGCGGCAGCGATTTTGACCCCAAGGGCAAAAGCGATATGGAGGTCATGCGTTTTTGCCAGAGCCTGATGACAGAGCTGTATCGCCATATCGGCCAGTTCACGGACGTGCCTGCTGGCGACATCGGCGTAGGCGGGCGTGAGATCGGTTACCTGTACGGACAGTACAAGCGCATCAGCGGCCTTTACGAAGGCGTGCTGACGGGCAAAGGCCTTGGCTACGGCGGTTCGCTGGCCAGGCCGCAGGCGACGGGCTACGGCTTGCTCTACCTGATGGACGCGATGCTCAGGAAGCATGGCCTTGGCGTGGCGGGCCAAAGGGTAATTGTATCCGGATCCGGCAACGTGTCCATCTACGCCGCGGAAAAAGCGCAGCAAATGGGCGGGCGGGTTGTCGCGATGAGCGACTCCGTAGGCTTCATCATTGACGAAGCGGGCATTGACCTGAGCGTCATGAAACAGATCAAGGAAGTTGAGCGGCAGCGCATTTCGCAATACGCCGCGCGTGTCAAGGGCAGCCGCTATATTGAGGGCAGCTGGGGCATCTGGACGGTGCCCTGCCAGCTGGCGCTGCCTTGCGCTACGCAAAACGAGCTGGACCGTGCAGGCGCGGAAGCACTTGTATCGGGCGGCGTCAAAGCCGTCGCCGAAGGCGCCAACATGCCCCTGACGCATGAAGCCGTCGCCCTCCTGCGCGAAAAGGACGTG
Source organism: uncultured Christensenella sp. (assembly GCA_964584685.1). Classification (GTDB taxonomy): domain Bacteria; phylum Bacillota; class Clostridia; order Christensenellales; family Aristaeellaceae; genus UBA1038. Next base: position 37,538 of record CAZPBJ010000005.1, read on the forward strand.
CTGTTTGCCCCCGGAAAGGCTGCCAATGCCGGCGGCGTGGCCGTCAGCGCCCTGGAGATGAGCCAGAATTCCATGCGCCAGCAGTGGACCTTTGATGAGGTGGACAGAAGGCTCAAGGGCATCATGGAGAATATCTTCACCCAAATATCGCAGGCGGCTGAGGCCTACGGCGACGCGAGCGACTATGCCCTGGGCGCCAATATCGCAGGATTCCTCAAGGTCGCCCAGGCCATGATGGCACAGGGCGCAGTCTAAAAACAACAGGAGGCCGGTATGCACATCGATTCATCCGCATTGGAACGCTATAATCTGGAATGCCGCGAGGATCCAGCGCAGCGGCTGGCCATGAACACAGTCACCGCCAACGGCATCGTCAAATCCGCCACCGATGTGGAGGCGCTCAGGAAACAGGTCCATGAATACTCCCTGCAGCTGAAATCGGGTGAAATCACCAATCAGCACCACAGCGGGCGCTGCTGGATGTTTGCCGCTCTCAACGCGATGCGCTATGGCATGATCAAAAAGCTGAACCTTGAAAGCTTTGAATTCTCACAAGTTTACCCCCTGTTCTGGGACAAGCTGGAAAAATCCAACTATTTCCTGGAAAACATCCTTTCAACGCTGGATGAAGCCACCAACAGCCGAGTGATCGCCTTTCTGCTGATGTCACCCTTGGGTGACGGCGGGCAGTTTGACATGTTTGCCGGTCTGGTTGAAAAATACGGCATTGTCCCCAAGGACGCCATGCCGGAGACTGCCTGCTCGATGGATACGCATGAAATGGACAAGTACCTTACCCTCAAGCTGCGCGAGTACGCCGCCAAACTGCGCCATGATCACGGCAAAGGCGAGCCGATGGCGAAACTGCGCGAACAAAAGGACGCCATGCTGTCCACCGTATACCGCATGCTTACCATCTGCCTGGGCTTCCCGCCCCGGACAGTCAGCCTGCTGACGCACGACAAGGACGACAAGCTCATCCGTGACGAAAAGCTTACCCCGCAGGCATTCTACAAAAAGTATGTTGGCTGGGACCTCAGCGACTATGTCAGCCTCATCAACGCCCCAACCGCTGATAAGCCTTACAATAAGCCATACACCGTCCGCTTCCTTGGGTCTGTGCGTGAAGCCCGTCCCGTGCGTTACCTCAACCTGCCCATCGATGAGCTGAAAAAAGCCGCCGTCGCGCAGATGCAGGACGGGGAACCGGTCTGGTTTGGCTGTGATGTGGGCCAGGGCCTGCTGAGGGAACAGGGCGTCATGGATGTTGCTTCCCTGGCGCTTGAGCAGCTCTTTGGCACAGATTTCCCCCTGGGCAAGGCCGAGCGTTTGGATTACGGTGAAAGCCTGATGACCCACGCCATGGTGCTGCAGGGCGTGCATCTGGATGATCAGGGCAGGCCGCAGCGCTGGCGAGTGGAGAACAGCTGGGGCAAGGACCGCGGCAAGGACGGATACTACCTGATGAGCGACGATTGGTTCAATGAGTACACCTATCAGGTCGTGGTGCACAAGAAGTACCTGAGCGAAGATCAGCGCACGCAGTACGAAGGCGAATTGACCGTGCTGGAACCCTGGGATCCGATGGGAAGCCTGGCCCGCTGATCCTATGAAGGCAAGCCCCCTGCCGCAGTGCGCAGGGGGCTTGCTTTTCTCAAGTAATCTATTGAACGGCCTGACCGGTCATGCGTTCCCAGGCCTTGCGGATGGCTACCTGATTCTGCATGCCGTAATTGGGGTCCGATTTTTGCGTCTCCTCAAGCTCCCGCTTGAAATGCACGCACAGATGGCCGCCAAAGCCGTTATCCTTGATGCTGCCATACAGGTGCGGATTGTTGTGCATGGCTGCCAGCGTCCAGCTGCCGTCGGGCAGCTTGACATACACAGGATGGATATTCCAGCTGGCATCCCCAAAGGAGGCGTTCATCAGCTGGGTATCCCTCAGGGTCCTGGGCTCGGAATCGGCGTGCGCGCCAAGCGAGTAGTATTGAAGGTTGAAGTTGATGCCCGTTGCCGGGTCAAATACCTGCGCAAGCTGCCCAGGCCTGATGTTGGGCTTGACCTGGGTATACCAATCCAGCAGCTTGACCTGGCTTAGGGACGGCCCGCCGGTTTTCGCGCCGGAAGTATCCACGGCGGCGTCATTGACCGGCGCCGCCTTGGCGCTGCCCGAAAAGAGGCGCAGCTGTGTCAGGGCATCGGCGATGCCGGAGATGACCAGGTCGTTTTGTGTCTGGAAGGCAACGACAGCGTCATGGGTATTGTTGCCAAAGGAGCCGTCCACGCCGCACTTGTAGCCAAGGGCGGCAAGCGCTGTCTGCATGGCGCTGATTGCCTGATCGGCCGGGGTATCCTTGTCGCCGATGCGCAGCACTTTATAGGCGGGCTGCGTGCTGCTGCCGGGCCTGACGGACGGGGACATCAGCACGCGGGCGGACTCAGCGCCAAAGATGCCGTCAGCCGTCAAGGCGTTGATGGTTTGGAAGCTGCGCACGGCGGATATCGTGGCGTCGTCATAGCTGCCCGTCTCAACAACGGCGTAGAGAAGCTTTGCCAGCCTGCTTTGAAGCAGGCTCACATCATCGCCTTTGTCGCCCGCCCGCAGCGTGCGGGGAAAGATCGAGGCATCCTGGGGCAGAGGGCTTGGGGATGCCTGTATGACGGGCGTCGCGCTCGGCGCGGGCGCCTGTGTGTCTGCCGGGGTGGGCAAGGCGTCGGAAAACGATAAAAAGCTGCTGACGACATACCCGTCCTGGCTGCGGTAGCGCACCTGTGACCACTGCGCGCCGCGGGAAAGTACCAGCACCGTGCTTGAATAGGGTATGCTCAGCAGGACGTTGTTACCTGAAGTGGTGGCGCTGCTGCGCAGCCGCAAAGATCCCTTGGCTGCAGACTGCACAACGGCAGTCCCCGTCCCTGATCCCGTAGGCAGCGGCAATGCGGGCGTTTCAGGGGTATTTGCGGCACCGGCATCGGCGGCCAGGAACCTGCTCATCACATGGCCCTCCAGTGTCCCTGCCCGAACCCTGGACCAATAGGCGCCAGCGGACAAGACCTCAACAGCCGTTCCGTTGGGCAGCGAGGTGATGATATTGCGGGAATCACGGGCAGTGGCTGCGCTGCGCAGGTAAAGGCCGCCTGTGTTTCCCGTTCTGACGTAGACTGTGCCGCCGCTTTGCCCGCTTGGCGTGACCGGTACGGGAACATCGGTGGGAAAGGGCTGGGTACCGGCAGCGGGGGCAAATTGCGGGGCAAGCCGGTACAATTGGCTGAGTGTCCTGTCACCCGCAATGCCGTCAGCCGTCAAACTCTGCTGATGCTGAAAGGCGGTTACGGCGCCCATTGTGACCGCGCCGTACTTGCCGTCAGCCGCCACAGGATGACCCAGAGAACTTAGGGCCTGCTGCAGGATAATCACCTGCTGGCCCTGTGCGCCCGGACGGATCGTCGCATAGGCCGCCCAAGCCTGGGACGGAACCATAAGAGCCAGCCCGATAAAGAGGGCGAAAAACCGATACCTGCGTTTCAAGTGCATGCAATCACCGCCATTCATGTCTTTGCGCGATAATTGTAACACGATGTTAACAGCGTGTAAATATATATTACAATATTATTACGATATTTATCATTTCTCTTAACACCTTACGCTTGCAGTTTATCGGACGCTATGTTACAATGTTGCCATACTGGAGGTAGCCTATGGCAAGCTACGGGCGATATACGCAGATTAATCTGGGAGACCTGTCCTTCCTGTCCCAAATGGAAGGGGCAGCGCTGCAGCCCAACCGCGAGGCGGCGCGCTTCGCGCTGGAACTGGCCGCCGTTGCTTATAATTTTGATGTAAACCGCTGGCTGAACGCGGGCTGGACCGATATCTCCATACAGGCCGATGAGCGGGTGCTGACAGGCGTTCGCTCGCCTGAAGCCGAACCCGTGCCGCTGCGCCAAAGGATACTCAACGAGTATATCGCCGTCTCCGCGCGCCGGCACATCGCTTCAAACCATATCATCCGCCGGGCGGCAGGCAGGGCATTGCGGCGCAGCAAGGCACAGGAAACAGGCAAAGCCATCACCATGATCCATCCGCTGCCTGAAGGGCGCTTTGCGGTCGCTGTCGGTTTCATGGGAACAGGCAGGCGCATGAGCGATTGGGCCGTCAACTTTCAGCTGCGTCATCCGGATGGCTTTCACGAGGGTTTCTCTTCATTATGCCGGCAGTTCATGGACAACGCGGACAGGATCCTCTTTGATCAGACTGCCAAGCAGCTCGGCTTGCCTCGCATGAGCCTGCGTGACGTCATCCTTGAAGCCGGGCAGGGGAGCTGCCGTTTCAGGTTCATGGCGGCAGGCCATAGCCAGGGCGCTGCCGTCCTGCAGCTTTGGTTCCGGGAACTGATCGGCCTAGGCGTGCCGCAAGGAAATATACTGGGCTACGGCTTCGGATCGCCCAGCGTTGCAGCCGATGCGGCACAGGACACGCATACCTGGCCCTTGTTTCACTTCATCAACAGCGAAGATCTCTTCACCCGTGTGGGACTGCAGCATCACATGGGCCGCTGCTTTATTTATGAAGCCGATCACCCGATGCGCGTCCTGTGCTATGAGGGTATGCAGGACTCTCCCCTGTTCATGTCGATGCTCGCCCAAGCCAATGGCTTCAGCGGCACGCAGGACGCCCTGCGTTTCAATATCGCTTTTATCGAGGCGCTTAAACTGCTGCCGCCCCGTGAGGCAGCTACGGCGCTGACAGTGTTCACCGGAAACGGACTCGAGGGACGCCTGATGCTGCACCGGGATGAGCCTGTGGGCAGTTTGCTGCGCCTGATGGGCAGAAGCGTCAGAAAAAACTATGAAAGCGTGACAGGCACGCCCATTGGGGATATTGAACTCACGGACCTGACAGCCCAAATAAAAGCGCAGATGGAAATCCACGGCGCCCAAACATACACCCAAATGATGTTCAGGGTACTCTCAGTCCCCCACGCCCTGGTTTTGCGTGACGCAAACAATCCGGGCCTGGCGCCCTACAGCTATATGGTGATCAGGGCCTTTGCGAACATGCGCGAAGCGGGGCAAGGACAGTCAGTTTGAACTCAGTAAGTGACGGCGCAGATGATGCCGCCCATATTGTCGCTGGAAACTGTGTATGAGGTTCCGCCGGCGGGAATGGAGATCTGCGTATCGGCAGTGCCCGCCTCCGTGCGGAAGATCTCATATTTGATGATGCCATCCTCGTAGACGGCCAGGTGTTGGTTTTCAATCAGGTATTCGATATACTCTTCCAGGCAAAGGCCCTTTTCACGCATCACGAGCGCATGGGGCACGCCCACAAAGCGGTAGGCGTCCAGCTTGATGCTGATGCCTGTCTTGTAACCTTTGTCAACCGTATCGGCATCGGGATAACCCATGATGGGAAAGCGGAAGATATAGCCGTATTTCCAGCAGTTTTCGTTGAGCCACTTGGCCTGGGGGGTATCCTGGAAGGCTGAGCTGTTGAGCACGGGGTCGGTGGCGGAGTAGGCATCCATGTTCACGGACAGGCCTGTCTGATAATCGCTGGTGCCCGGGTAGCTGACTGCCTTGCGCGCTTCCTCTGTCAGGGCATCGCCTGAAAGGCGGGCAGTGAACCTTGCGATCTCCGTGTTCCACTTCTCTGTCTGCGTCTGCATGCTGCGAAACGCGTCGCGCACCAGGAAAAAGCTGAGATTTTCTTCGCCTGCGGCCTGGATCATTTGATCAAGCGCCGCGATGGCGTTGGGAAAGAGGGACAGCACACGGGCTTCAGTGGGAACACGACGGCTGGTGCCGTCCATGATGCTGCCAAGCTGCGCCTCGGCGATGACAAAATCGGCAGGCAGCTCGTGCCAGCGGTTGACAACCATCAGGCCGCCCATCAGCGCCTCGGCCCTGGTGACTGTCACATCTTCCGCGCCTTTGACAGCAAAGCCCTTTAAACTGACGACATCGACGCCTGTCGCCTTGGGCTCAGGCCAGGTAGGCGCGATGTCGGGCTCCAGCGAGGCTTCGCGCGCAAGGACCTTCTCATTGTACTCCCGAATCATCTGGTTGTTGGCCTCAACGACCTTGCGCTGCTGATCCGTATGCTGTCCCTTCTGATAGGAGTCCAGCAGCAGATAGCCCGTCAGAAAGAGCACAAAGAGAACCAAAAGAACGATCATGACCCTGAGCAGCCTGCGGTAGGGATCAGCCTTCTTTGCGTTTGACATATCCTTCGTCCTTTCCGTGCGCGGCGCGCGGACCTGCCGCCCGCCCCGGAGGGTATACTTCCTTACAATTTATAACAGAAATGTGACTTTTCGTCAACTGTTTCTTCACTTTTTTGTGATTTCACCGGATCTCGGTCATCCGGCCGTCCCTGAGGAGCGCAGGCCGCCAATCAGCCGCGCGGCGGACGGGGAAAAAACTTGGCCGTTCGCCGCTTGTACTGCTCCCAGTCCGCCCGGCCTTCATATTTCTTCTCAAGCAGCGGCACGCCGGACACAAACAGCAGCAGCAGGGTGATCAGCAATGGGCTGAAGACCAGCCAGAAGCGCCCAATGCCCCCTGTCAGGCTGATGATAAAGATGCCCCACCAGGCCAGCGACTCCCCGAAGTAATTGGGATGACGGGTCCAGGCCCACAGGCCGCGGGTCATCAGCTTGCCTTTGTTCCCCGCGTCAAGCTTGTAACGACGCAGCTGTTCATCGCCGATCACCTCAAAGCCAAACCCCGTGAGCCACACGATCAAACCCAGCGTGGTGGCCCAGTTGGTTCCCTGGGGACCCTGCAGGTTGGTATAGACGATGGGGAACCCGATCAGCAGGTTCAGCGCGAACTGCAGCAGGTAGATCCTGACAAACATCACCAGCTCAAAGCGGCTGCGCCACTTTTCGCGCATGGCGCGGTAGCGGTAGTCTTCGGGTTTGCCGATATTGCGCTTGGCAAGATAGAAGCTGAGCCTGCATCCCCATACAAGGGTCAGCAGGGTCATCAGCAGCCCGGCCTGGGAGCGGCTGCCCAGCAGCCATGAGAGCACCGCGCTCATCACAAAACCCAGGCCCCAAAGGATATCGATGTAATCATGCTTGCCGTGGCGCTTGCCAATCCGGAACACCAGCGCGAAACCGGCCAGGAGGATCAGGTAGATGACAGCGTATTTCATGAAGCTCTCCCTTGTTCCGGCTCTTTTTCGATAAAGGCCACGGCATAGGCGCCTTCCCCCGCGAACAGTGTGACGATGGATGATATTTCACAGATAAAGCTCGGCGCGATGCCCAGCTTGCCCTGTATGGCCAGTGCCGCCTTCTGCGCGCGCGCTGGATTGTTGGCATGGACGACCCCATACGTTTCTATGCGGCCGGGCACTATTTTTTTCATCAGCAGCTTGTCGCTGCGGGCCCTGGAAAATGCCAGCCCGGTGACTGTGCCTTCCCCCTCGCGGTTGATGGTGATCAGCGGCAGGAAACCGACTGCCTGCAGCACGCGCCCAATGCGCTTGTTGAGCCGGCCGGAAGATACCATGGCCCGCAAATGGGGCAGGCTCACATACACTTTGGCACGCTCACGCAGCTTTTCCAGTTCCTCAGCCAGTTCATCAAGCCCGGCTCCTTCCTGCAGGCGGCGTGCCGCACGCAGCGCAAGCAGACCCTCGGCGCCGGAATTGACGCGTGAATCGACCAGGCGAACGCGCTTGTCGGGATTTTGCGCCAGATATTCCCGGAATCGGTCATGGATTCCAGACATTTTGGATGATACGGTCAGGATGAGCGCCTGGGGATAACTGCGCAGAATCGGGTCAAGGAACTGCCTGATCTCTTCCAGGTTCAGCTGGGAACTGCTTAGCTTCCCTGCCAGGCGGCGCATGCGTTCAAGCGATATGCTTCGCTTGTCCTGATAGGAAACGCCGTCTGCCAACAGGTGCAGAGGCAGGCAATAGACATGCGGTCCCAGCAGGTTCTCAGGCACATCGGCAATGGAATCGATCACCAGCGCCACCCGGCCCGGATGGGAGCGTGACAGCGCCTGCTGCATCAGCATGTCGTCTGTCTTGACCTGGTTAACAGTCCCCAGGCCCTCCAACAAATCGACCGCCTCGGCAGGCGTGTTGGTGTGCAGGTGCACGCGCGCCATTTGTTCTGTCTGGGAAACCACCAGGCTGTCGCCCATGGTGATCAGGCGCGCTTTATAAGCCTCATCGATGCGCGCGCCTTCCTTCTTTGTCAAAAGGACTTCCGTGCAGTAGCGGTAACGCGTGTCATCGGCGATATCGGCATGCGGGGATTCTTCCATTGCCGGCAGTTCAAAAAAGGCATTGTCTTCAGCCGCAGCCTGATCATCCGCCTGGCCGAGCAAAGAGCGCATGAAACCCTCGGTAAAGTAAAGGAAAGCCATCGCGCCGGCATCAGGCGCGCGCAGGGCACGCTGCTGGGGCAGGATGTTCATGCTCTCGCGCACCGTGTCGCGCAGACGGTGCAGCGACCCTTCCGCGGCGCGCGCCAAATCGTGACCCTGGGCCAGCAGTTGGTGAAAAGCCTCGCCAAAGCTGTGCATGGCACTGAGGATGGTCCCCTCCCTGGGCGCCTGGATGGATCGGTACGCGCTGGCGTAACCTTCGCGGAACATTTCCGCCAGGGCCTGCAGGGGCAGGCTCTCGTGAATGTTCTCCCTGATCTTGCAGGCGGCCGTCCTGAAGCCGGCAAAAAACTGCGAGAAGATAGCGCCGCTGTTGCCTCGGGCGCCCATGAGCGCCGCTTCGCCGAGTTTTGTCAGCAGGTCCTCAAACCCTTTGGGTATTGGGAGCTGGCGCCGCAGCACCTGCATGAGATAAGCCAGGTTGCTGCCGGTGTCCCGGTCGGGTACGGGGAAGCCGTTGATGCGGTTGAGTTCGTCGCGCTTTCCCTCCACCATGCGCGCCCCGCTCATCAGGGCGCCATGAAAGGCAAGGGGCTCAATGCCGGTGTGCAAGGCGATCCTCCTCCCTATGTCACAGGAATATGCGGGTGACAATACCGCTTGTGGCGGCAGTGATGAAGGTGCCCCAGGCAAGGTCTATGGCAGTGATCAGCGGCGGCCATTCTTTGAGCGTCGCCTGGTTGGTCAGGTCATAGGTCGCGTACATCGCAAGGCCCAGGAAAGCGCCTGTCCAAACACCCTGCCAAACGGAGCCCTTGGCTATCGCGGGGTCGATCACAAAAAAGAGCAGCGCGCCCACAAAGATCAGGTAAAAAAGCCCGGCTGCCAGGTAATTGACTTTCCCTGACATCAGGTGACCGATCTGCGCCTTGTAAAGCTTGGGGGAAATGAAGGCCAGCCAGACGATGTCGATGAGCAGGAAGACACCCGCGGTTACCAGATAACGTTTGATCATGAAGATTCTCCTTTGGTTTATTTATCCTCTTCCAGCAGCCGGGTGAGGCTTTCAAGCGCGTCAAGCTCATCCTCGCCATCGCAGACAAGATCAAAATCCCGGCCTGTCGTCCAGTTGATGGATAAGAGGCCAAGCATGGACTTCCCGTTGATGGTCAGGTTTTCCCCCTCAAGCAGCACGCGGCAGCTGAACAGATTACTGACACTGACCAGGCGGATCACCCTGTCCCGCGTCATGGGCAGGGTCCCTTCGATATGGATGCTTCTTTTTTGCATAGCTGGCTCCTGTTCTATTGCTGTTGCGTCAAAGGGCCCTGCGCGAAACGCAGGATGCGCTCCATGCGGTGCTGTACGCCCGACTTGCTCAGCGGGGGGTCAAGCAGCTCACCAAGCTGCGCAAGGTTTGCGTCCGGGTTGCTTAAGCGCAGCCGAGCCAACTGCTCCAGTTCCCCAGGCAGGACGGTGAGCCCCCGCGCAAGTGAAATGCGGGTGATTTGGGCAACCTGCCGCTGGGCCGCGCTCAGCTGCTTTGAGACATTGGCGCTGTCGCAGTTGGTGATACGATTGACGGCCGCGTTCAAACTGGCTGACGCGCGGATATTCTCAATGCTGAGCACCGCGCGCGCAGCGCCCATCAAACCCATCAGCGTCACCAGGGCATCTCCCTGGCGAACATAAACCACTTGGGCGCCGCGGCGCTGCAGCAGACCGGCCCGCACGTCGCACAAGGCCAGCAGACGCAGCAGATAGGCAGCGCGGGAAGCATCCTGAAGCACAAACTCAGCCCGGTATCCCGCCTCAGGATCGCTCAGGGAGCCGCATCCCAGGAAAGCGCCGCGGACCCATGCCCTTCTGCAGCAGATCCTGCGCGCGACGCGCTTTGGCACGCCGCGAAAGGCGCCAAGATCCTGAGCGGACTTTCCGGGGAACAGCTTCTGCAGCAGGATACGGCTGTCCTGAACGCTCAGCTGCAAGGCATACTGCTTTTGCCCGCCCAAACGGCCGAGGCTGGACTGACGTGGCAAACCCCGCAGGTTGTAGCGCCGTCTGAGCAGGATAAAGATGCGCTTGAGGACGCTGGCTGACAGGGTGCGGTACTGCACCTGGGCGCGTCCGCCACCCTGCAGGCTGAGGCTGGCGCAGCATGCGGTCAGGGCATTGAACTCCGCCGCCATGCAGCAGGGCTTCTCCAGGGGGAGGGCAGCCAGCTCCTGCTTGACTGCGGCGGAAAAAGTCATGCCTTGCTTTGGCGGATGATGCGGACCTCGGGCTCCAGCTTGACGCCAAAGACTTCATCCACGGTCCGCTGAATGTGCTCCACCAGCTCAAAAAAGTCGCTCGCGCTGGCCTTGCCCTGGTTGAGCAGAAAACCGGCGTGAAGCTGGCTGACCTCCGCGTCTCCCACACGGTAACCCTTGAGGCCTGCCTGCTCAATCAGCGCGCCGGCAAAATGGCCTTCAGGCCGCTTGAAAAAAGAGCCTGCGCTGGGTATGGTAAGGGGCTGCTTGGCCCGCCGCTGCGCCATGTTTTCATTGATGCGCTGCCAGATATCCTCGCCGTTGGCGGGCGTGAGGGCCATCGTGACCTTCAGCACCGTAAAGCCTTCGTGCATCAGACGGCTTGAGCGGTAGCCATAGCCGATGTCCTCACGATCCAGGCAGCGCAAATCCCCATTTGCATCCAGGCATTCGACCGATGTGATCACGCGTGACATCTCACTGCCGTAAGCGCCGGAGTTCATCAGGGCAGCGCCGCCAACGGAAGCGGGAATGCCGGCTGCGAACTCGAGCCCGGAAAGCCCCTTGTCCGCGGCCATCCTGGCAATGCCCGGCAGCCATGCGCCCGCCTGCGCGGTGATGGTGCTGCCCTCCAGCCGGATCTCCTCAAACTGCGCGCCAAAGTGGATGACAAGCCCTTCCCAGCCCGCGTCATCAATCAGCAGATTTGAGCCTGCGCCGATCAACAGGACGGGGATGCCGTAAAACCTGGCATCCTTGACAGCCTGGGCGATCTCCTCCCGGTCCCGTGCTTCCAGCAGGATACTGGCTGGCCCGCCCACCTTGATGGTAGTATATTCTGCCAAAGGGGCGTTAAGGCGCACCAAATCCGCAGGAAGCGTATCTATAAACGAGTCCCAGGGGCCGTCCTTCATCTGTTCCTCCGTGCCGCTTGAATGAGGTCAGTATACCATCACGGCAAGGATGGGGCAAGCGCCGCCTCCAGCAGATAAAGGAAGAAAGCCAGCGCCAGCAGGTCGGCGCAGCCGCCGGGGCTGAGCCGGCGGGCTTCCATCCGCTGCGCAAAGCCAAGCAGCGCTTCCATGGGCACGCCCGTGTCAAGCAGCTTTTGCGCCTCAAGCCGCATGAAGGCCAGCCCCTCTTCCCCGGCGCGGTGCAGCACATTGGTGTCCCGCAGGGCTGCCATCAGCCGCAGCAGGGCCAAACTGCCGGCCCTGTCAGGCCCTTCCCCTTCGTTCAGCGCCCTGCGCAGTTCGGGAAGGGCAATTTCAAGTACAGAGGGAAACCCTAGGGCCGCTTCACCCCGCGCGCCCAGGTCACCGTAGCGCGCCATGACTGCCCGGCCATGGCTGGGCGTTTGGGACGCGGCGTCTGCCAGCGCGGGTGCCGCGATGCTGCCCGCCAGGGCGCACAGGGTTTGGCTGTCCGTGGCCCCTTCCCCCAGCCGGCCGGCAGCGGCGCAAAGAATGCCCAGGGAAAATATCAAGCCCTTGTGCGTATTGGCGCCGCCTGTTGCCCGCATCATATCGTGTTCTGCCCGGATGCCCAAAGGCCGAAGGCTTTGCAGCAATTCCCCGGCTGGCGTGGTGCTCTCTTCGCCGATGGCGGCGCAGGCTTCGAAATAGGAACCCAGAGCCAGCGCGCTGTCCAGAAAGCTGAAATAGTCCATGTCATCGTGCGCGCCCGCGCGCAGCCGGTCCACCAGCCCGGGTTTAGGCGTGACGCTGACCTCATAGAGCAGGGCTTTGAGCGCCGTGCGGCCAATGAGCGGCGCATGCTTTTCCGCTGCGGCCCGGGCCAGTATCTTCAGGAATGCCTCCCGCGTTTCATCCATGCCGTGAGCGCCGCCCCTGATGCACAGGGAGGCAGGACGCGCGCCGCACACCGCGCAGGCGCGCGGCTGCAGCCCCAGACCCTCTCGCGAAAGCGTCTGCCCCTTCGCGTTCATTATATCGATATCCAGCAGCGCGCCGCCGGGCGCTTCCTCTTCAAAGCGCACGGCCAGCGCCTTGGCACGTTCTGCGCCGCTGACCCTGTAATGGCGCGCAGGGCCCTCCGCGTCCCTTGTGGACAAGACAAGCTCAGGCGCAGTATCCCGCAAAGCGAAAAAACGTTCCAGCCTTTGGCAGAGGCTGTCAAAAGCCCTGCCAAACGCCGTCTCCAGGCGCTGTGCTTGAGGCGCGCGCAGGGTGACGCTCATGAGGTCGCAGTCCTGTCCGCGTGACAAGGCCAAACGCGTCTGCCAGCGCAGATCCCTGGCAAGCAGCACCGGGCTGGTCATGACGCCTGGATGCTCCGGATCCTGTCAATGATACGGCCATCCCTGTATTCGACTTCGGCCACCACGCGGCCGCCCGGCCTGATAAGCTCCGGCACGCCGGTCACACGCCTTGCCATCTCCTTGAGTTCCTCGATGGGGTAGACAGGCAAGCCTGCTCCGCGCAGCCTATCCGCCAGGTCAGGGCGTTTGGGATTGACGGCTATGCCGCGCTGGGTGACCAGCACGTCCACGGTGTCGCCCGGCGTCGTCACGCAAAGCACCTTGTCCACCACAATGGGCAGGCGCGCGCGGAAGAGCGGCGCCAGGATGATGGCCAGCTTGGCGCCTGCCGCCGTGTCGCAGTGGCCGCCCGAACCACCCATGATCAGCCCGTTTGAATCCGTATGTACGTTGACATTGAAATCCGTATCGATTTCGGTGGCGCCCAGCACGACCGCGTCAAGCGAGTTGACTACGGCCGATTTGGCGCCGGGGCTGGCGTATCTGGCAGCGGAGATCTCCCTGTGGCGGGGGTTGCCGCGGATGGACTGCACCGCCCGCAGGTCAAAACACTGCACATCCAGCAGCTTCTCAAAGTAGCCTTCTTCCAGCATCTCCACCAGATAGCCCGTGATGCCGCCCAAACCGAAACTTCCTGTAACCTTTGCCTGCTTCATCAGGGGCTTCAGGAACTGCGTCACGGCCAGCGAGGCCCCGCCCGCGCCGGTCTGGAAGGAGAAGCCGTCCTTGAGCAGGCCGCTTGCGGCAATCACCTGCGCCGCGTATTTGGCCATAGCCAGGCCAACCGGATCCCGCGTGATGCGGGTCGTGCCCGACACAATTCCCCCCGGATCGCCGATGGAATCCACAACCGCAACAAAATCAACATCTGTTTCCTGGATGGACGCCGGTGCCAGGGGGTAGGGCATCACATGGTCGGTCACCAACACCACCTTGTCGGCGTATTGGGCATCTGAATAGGCATAGCCAAGCGAACCGCAGGCCGCGGCACCGTCGACCCCGTTGGCATTGCCCATGGGATCCGCCGCAGGCGCCCCGATAAAGGCGACGTCGATACGCGCACGGCCGCTTGCAAGGGCGTCGGGCCTGCCGCCATGGCTTCGGAAGCGTACGGGCTTTGCCATCGCGCCTTGCGAAATCGCCTGGCACAGGCGACCGCTCATGTAGCCGGTCTCAATGCCGGTGACCACGCCGTTTGCGATATGGTCAATGAGCGGCGCATGGACATCAAACAGGGAGCTGGCCTGGACACGCAGGTCCTTCAGGCCCATTTGGGCGGCCTGGGCCAGCACCATGTTGAGCACCCCGTCACCGTTGCGCAGGTGATGATGGAAGGACAGCGTCATGCCGTCCCTGAGGCCGCAGCGCCGCATGGCTTCCGGCAGAGAATCAATCAGTTTAGGCATCTTCAAGCCCTCCCATTCCCAGCGCCCGCGCGGCATCCAGCACGCGCCTCGCCCTGTCCACGATAGGTTTGTCCACCATCTTGCCATTGAGTGAAACAGCGCCTTTGCCAAGGCGCTCACCTTCCCTGATGGCGGCCATCACCTGGCGGGCGTAGCCGATCTCTTCCTGCGAAGGACTGAAAACCGCGTTGACAGCCGCAACATGGCGGGGTGAGATCACAGCCTTGCCGGAAAAGCCAAGACCGCGGGCGAAACGGGCGTCCTTTTCAAGCCCCTCCTCGTCATTGACGTCGGTGAAAGGCGTATCATATGCGTCGATGCCGGCGGCGCGGGCGGCAATGACCACGCGGCCGCGGGCATACAGTATCTCATCATTTTGCTTGCTGCGGATGGCCTGCAGATCGCTGGTCAGGTCCTCCGCGCCCAGGAAAATGGCCTTTACCCTGGGATTGGACCCGGCTATTTCATAGGCGTGCTCAATGCCCGCGGCGGTTTCCAGCAGCGGGATGAGGCCAACACTGCCCTCAGCCATACCCGACGCGGCCTCGGCAGCTGCGACCAAAGCGGAAATCTGTTCTATTTCCGCAGCGGAAGCCACCTTGGCGGGCATCAGCATCGCGGGGCGCAGCGGCACCATCGCTTCAATGTCCTGTTTGACATAGGCACTGTCCAGCGGGTTGATGCGGATGATGATTTCACAGCCCTCATAGCGCAAAGCCTGAACCGCTTTTCGCACAAGCACGCGGGCAGCGTCCTTCTCCGCCGGGGCGACGGCGTCCTCCAGGTCAAATATGAGCGCGTCCGCTCCATGGATATCGGCATTGAGCATCATGGCAGGGCTGTTGCCCGGCACGAAAAGCATGGTGCGCCTCATGCCAATGCTCCCTTCGCGCGCATCAGCGCTGTCTCAACCCTGGCTTTGATGGTGCATTCGATGGCGCCCTTGTCCTGCAAAAAAATAGCCGCATCCTCCACCTGCAAGTCCTTTGCTGTCTCCAGCACCGCCTGCCTGATCTGCCTGCCAAACTGCGGCAGCACAATGGATTCTATCTCGACGCTCAGCCCTTTGGCAGGGTTCACCCACACCATTACATCGTTGGACTCAAGGGTGCCGGCAATCGCGTCCACTGTTATTTTCATGTACGGCCTCCTGTATCTCGCACCTGCTGAAGTATACGCCCGTCAATTGACCGGAATGTTTTCTGGATTCAGTCTACCGTTACAGGCCGCGGCTTGTCAAGGTTTTCGTCCTTTGGTCACTTTCCCTATCCTATCCAGCCAATGGTGGACAAAAGCAGCACCCACAGGAAAACCGATGCGATGGAGAGCACAGAGGTAACCGCCACCAACTGGCCCGCAAGGACGCCGTCAGCTTCCATCTCCTGTGCCATCACATAAGTGGAAACCGCTGTCGGCACAGCGCCCAGCGCCAGTGCGGTGGCGACCGCCACCTTGTCAAATCCCATAGCTTTGATCACCAGGACATAGATCATCGGAACGAGGACCAGCTTGATCAAACTGACCCAGTACAGCTCGCGCCGGTAGGTAAGCGTGTCAGAAAACCTGAGCCCGGCGCCCAGCATGATGAGCGCCAGGGGGGTCACCAGTTTCGCGATGTCGGAAACGGTATTTTCAAGTACCGCGGGCAGCTGCAAATCAATCAGCTTGGCTGCCAAGCCAAACAAGGCGCCCAGTATCAAGGGGTTCCTCACCAGGCTTGTCAGCAAAGGCAGAAGGCGCAGGCTCTTGCCGCGCAGCACTTCGAGTATCACAGTACTGATGACATTGTATATGGGCACCACGATGGCTACGCACAAAGACGCCAGGCCGACGTTCTCAGGCCCCGCGATGGCGGACACCACAGGAAGCGCGAATAAAATGGTGTTGCCGCGGATGACAGCCTGTATCATGCTGCCCTGCACAGGTTTGCTGATAAAGAAACGCGGAATGATAAGCACCATAGCCAGGGAGATCAGCAGTACAAGGGCTGTGATTGTGATCAAATAGCGCGCGTTGAGCGCCTTGTCCAATTGTGTCTTGTAGATGTTGCTGAACATCACAAAGGGGAAGAAATAGCTGAAGATGATCTTGTTCAGCTGGGTGACAGTGCCCTCAGACAGACGCTTGATGCGCTTGAAGAAAGCGCCAAGCACCATGTAAAAGAATATGGGAAAGACGGTCGTGACCGGCAGCAGCAGATTCAAACGCGCTGTTCCTCCTGGGCTTTCATCAGCGGCTTGATGCCGCCCGCGTCCAATATACGCAGCGCGTATTGGCTGATGGACTCGATTTGGGCACTGATGCCTGATGACAGGTTTACTGCCGTCCCTTCTTCCAGCTGCACGCGCAGGGGTTCTCCATGGGCCTTGACGCGGTCGATGTCCGCGCAGACGATCAGCGGCAATCCCAGGTTGATGGCGTTGCGGTAGAAGATGCGCGCGTAGGATTTGGCCACGATGCAGCCCACGCCGCGCACCCGAAGCGCGATGGCTGCGTTTTCCCTGCTGCTGCCGCAGCCGAAGTTGGTGCCTGCCACAACAATGTCGCCTTGTACAAACTCGCCGCTGAAGCGCTCGGATGCGCCCTGCATACAGTGGTTCGCCATTTCCTGATGGT
Organism: uncultured Christensenella sp.; assembly: GCA_964584685.1. GTDB lineage: Bacteria > Bacillota > Clostridia > Christensenellales > Aristaeellaceae > UBA1038. Next base: position 54,445 of record CAZPBJ010000005.1, read on the forward strand.
CGGTCACATCCAGGTACTGGCCGGGGTAGATCTGGTCGGTATCGACATTGTCCCCAAAGACATGCATTTTACCTTCAAAAACTCTGGCTATCATACATACCTCAATATAAATACGGCGTTGGGTCAGTCAGCACGCCATTGAGGGCCGAAGCCGCTACGGTGGCGGGTGAAGCGATATAGATACGCCCGTTCTTGTGCCCCATCCGGCCGGGGAAATTGCGGCTGGAAGAGGTGACACAGGTTTCCCCCTCCGCGATCAGGCCCTCATGCGTGCCCAGGCAGGCGGCGCATCCTGGACTGACAAGTGTGCAGCCCGCGTCGAGCAGCGCATCGATATAGCCTGCTTTCATGGCGTCCTTCAACACCTTTTTGGAAGCCGGTACGATCAGCATGCGGGTGCCCGAAGCAATGCGCTGCCCTGCCAGTATCTTTGCCGCCACAGCGAAATCCTCCAGGCGGCCGCCCGTGCAGGTACCCAGATAGGCCTGCTGGACCGGCGTCCCGGCAAAGGACGCCACCGGGGCCACGTTGTCCACGCTGAAGGGAGCGGCAGCCTGCGGCACGATCCGGCTGACGTCGAAAACATGCGTGGCGCAGTAGGCGTAATCCGAGTCGGTTTCGTATACCGTGTAATCCTTGGCGCTGGTGCCCCCGAGGTAGTCAAAGGTCACGGCATCGGGCTGTATATAGGAAGCCTTGGCTCCCATTTCAGTGGTCATGTTGCATAGGGTCATGCGCTCAGCCATCGAAAGCCTGCCAATCAGGCTGCCGGAAAAGTTCACGCCCCGGTAGACGCCATAGTCGGCACCCAGCTGTCCGATGATGTACAGGATGACGTCTTTGGCATACACGCCAGGCTGCAGGCTGCCCTCCAGGCGGATGTCCATGATCTCCGGAACCCGGAACCACAATTCACCGGTTTTGAGGATACAGGCGATATCGGTTGCCCCGACGCCTGTCGAAAAGGCTCCAAAGGCCCCGTGCGTGGTGGTATGGCTGTCGGTCACCACAAACAGCCTGCCCGGGGCGGAGAAGCCCTTGTCAGCCATGATCTGATGGCAGACGCCCTCATTGATCTCCTGCAGGCCCTCAATCCCCTGCGCTTTGGCAAAGTCACGGAACTGCTTCTGGTTATCCGCCTGGCGGATGGTGGAGGCAGGCGCGAAATGATCCAGGAAAATCAGCACACGCTCAGGGTATTTGACCTGCTTCCCCCCGATCTCAATAAACGAGTACATGGCCTGAGGGTAGAGGTCGTTGATGCCGGCGACATCGATTTGGCAGTTGACGATCTCCCCCGTTTTAACCTGTTCAAGCCCGGCATGGGCTGCCAGGATCTTCTCCAGTGCGTGCATACGGTTCCTTTCCGGGTAAACGCGCCCGCCGACTGCCAAGCTGTCGGCGGGCGCGTGAATTCCTTGCTTCCCGGAAGCAAAGCTCACCTTTCGCGGGGCTTTCGTGCGATGCCCTGACTCTCGGCCACCTGCGCCACCTTATCTGCAACGACATCGGCCACGCGTTTGTCAAAAGCGCTGGGAATGATGTACTCCTCATTCAGCTCATCATCCGAACACAGGGAAGCGATAGCAAGGGCAGCGCCCATCTTCATTTCCTCGGTGATATCGCTTGCCTCCACCATCAGGGCGCCCTTGAATATGCCCGGGAAAACAAGGACATTGTTGATCTGGTTTGGAAAGTCGCTTCGGCCTGTGGCAATGACGCGCGCGCCGCCGGTCTTGGCCTCATCGGGCATGATCTCCGGCGTTGGGTTTGCCATGCCAAATACAATGGCGTCTTTTGTCATGGTGGACACCATCTGGGTGGTGAGCACACCGGGGGCAGATACGCCCAGGAAGATGTCTGCTCCTTTGATGACTTCGGCGAGGGATCCCCGTTTGGCCTGCTTGTTGGTTATTTTGGCCATTTCAGCCTGTGCGGGGTTCATCCACGCCTCGCCCGGCGCAAGGGCGCCCTTGCGCGCGGTAAGAATAATATCCTTGGGGCCCATCTGCATCAGCAGCTTGCAGATGGAAATGCCCGCTGCGCCCGCGCCGCTGATGACGATGCTGACGTCCTTCCAAGCCTTGCCAATAACCTTGAGCGCATTGATGAGCCCGGCTGTCACTACAATGGCTGTGCCGTGCTGGTCATCATGGAAAACTGGGATGTCAAGCTCTTCCTTGAGCCTACGCTCGATCTCAAAGCAGCGTGGTGCGGAGATATCTTCCAGGTTGACGCCTCCAAAGGTGGGTGCCAGGTATTTGACGGTCCTGATGATCTCTTCGGTGTCCTTGGTGTCCAGGCAAATGGGGAAGGCATCCACGCCGCCGAATGCCTTGAACAGCACGGCCTTGCCTTCCATCACGGGCATGGCTGCCTCGGGCCCGATATCGCCAAGGCCCAGCACAGCGGTACCGTCTGAGACAACTGCCACCGTATGGCTCTTGATGGTGTACTTGTATACATCGTGCTTGTTTTGGTAAATCCTTCGGCAAGGCTCGGCCACGCCGGGCGTATAGGCAGTTGACAGTTCCTCTCGCGTTGACACAGGCACTTTGGAGACGACTTCCAGTTTACCGCGGTTCTTCTCACACAGCTCCAGGCTTAAGGCATTGTAGTCCATTGCGCCCTCCTACCATTTCTTTACACAATTGGGAGTATAACCCTGAACAAGTCCCACCCTAGTACAGGTGCGGCAATACCAAGCGATGTCCCTGACTTTAGTGGTATATCCAGTAGCAAAATAGCATATGCCTGCCAAAAAGTCAATGTGGATAGGCATATTTGCCACGATAACCTGCCCCGCGCGCACTTGCCGCGATGTGCTTGCGAGCCTTGACTTCAGGCGGCCGCGTATGCTACTGTTCTGGTGAAAAACCCTGTACTGACAGGGTACGGAGGACGATATGGTCACACGGGACGAAGCGCTCGCGTTGCTCAAAGAGTACAACAAGGAAGTTTTTCATATCAGGCACGCGCTGACGGTGGAAGCCGTGATGCGCTGGTTCGCTGCCGATCAGGGCTTTGAGGACGAGCAGGCCTTCTGGGGTTTGGTGGGTTTGGTGCACGACGTTGACTTTGAGATGTTTCCCGATGAACATTGCGCCAAAGCGCGCGAACTGCTGGCAGGCATCGGCGCTACCGACCAGCTGATACATGCCGTATGCTCCCATGGCTATGGCTTGTGTGAGAGCAGCCCCAAGCCTGAGCATCAAATGGAGAAGATCCTCTTTGCCGCGGACGAATTGACGGGGCTGATCTATTCCGCGAGCCTCATGCGCCCTTCACGCTCCACAATGGACATGGAGCTTTCCTCGGTCAAGAAGAAATTCAAGGACAAGGCCTTTGCCGCGGGCTGCTCGCGGGAAGTCATCGCCGCCGGCGCCGACATGCTGGAGTGGCCGCTAGACGAGTTGATGGCAAAGACCCTGGAGGCCATGCGCCAAAGCGAGGACGCCGTCGGGGCTGAACTGCGGGCGCTGACAGGGGGAGCCTAAAAGCAGGATGCGGCGCATGATATCACGCGCGCTGCTGCTTGGGCTTGCGCTGCTTCTGGCCCATTGCGCCGGCGCGGAGGAGTATGTGGTGGCTGATACCCCTGCGCCGACAGCCGCCCCTTCCCCCGCGCCTTTCCCATCCTATATAACAACGCCCGCGCCATTCACTGATTATCCCGCGCTTGGCCGGGATGGATTTTTGGAGAAACCCATAAGCGAAAACGGCCCCGCTTTCATCCATGTGGATGTTGAAACGGGACATTGGGTCTATATCGGCACGGATCTGCGGGTGGAAATTGAGCGGCGTATCTACAAGGAGCCCGGACGGCAGCGCATCTATTACTTCATTGCCGATGTGCGCTTCAAGGGCAGCCAGCTTTTTCGCGCTTATTCCAACAACCCCGACCGGCCTGAAAAAGGCTATGACAAGCCGGAAAATATCGCCCGCCAGCACAATTTGGTCTATGCCCAGAACGGGGATTTGTTCACCTGGCGCATCGAGGAAAAGCGTTACCCCGGCCTCATCATCCGCGACGGCAAAGTAGTGCGCGACCAAACGTATGACAAGGCAACAGTCAACGGCCCGCCGCTGGATGAACTGAGCCTTTACCCCGACGGCCATGTGGAGATGCGGTCACCCGGTGAACTCAGCGCCAATGATTACCTGCAAAAAGGCGCGCTGGACGTATTGGCCTTTGGCCCGCTGCTGCTGAAGAACGGGGAACTTGACGACCGCGTGCTGGGCCGGCACTTCCGTTCGCTTGAACCCCGCAGTGCCATCGGCTTCAAAGCGCCGGGGCATTTCATTGGCATCATGGTGGAAGGCCGCAACAAGCGCAGCGCGGGCGCCGGCCTGCTATTCGTCGCACAGCGCCTGCTTGAGGAAGGCTGCAGTGATGCCTTTACGCTGGACGGCGGCCAGACCGCGGCGATGGTTTTTATGGGCGACATTGTCATGGATCCGGGCACCTATAACGGCTACACGAAAACCAGGCGGCAGCCGGATGTGATCGGCATCGGCAGCACACAGCAAACTGCGGACAATCCGGACAAATAGGCAGACAGGGCAGAATATGCCAGCCTAAATCATACCAAACGCCCCAACACACTGAAGTAAGGCAGCACAAGGTATCTCGCCTTCATCCAGGCGGTGACTCTGCCGGCTATTGACCCCATCAGAAGGGCTCTGACGAGGGTGCCTATCCCTATGCCGATGATCCTGCCCACAAATATCAGGCTGACTGCCGCTAATATGGCCAGGTTGACCAGGTCAAAGCCCGTGCGTGCCTTACGCACGCTGAATCCTTTTTCCATCACAAAATGCGCGATACGATCTCACATCTGCCCGTATTCGCGCCAGAGGCCAAGGATATGCTTCTTCGCCTGCAAGGCGCTTTGGGTGGGTGTATCTTCCAATGTCATGTTCAGCCGTGGTTTCAGGGGGGCGACAGCGCGCGCAAGCGTCCGGTAATCCATCAAACCCTGTCCCGGGGCAACAGCACGCATTTGCCCTTTATCGATCACATAGTCCTTGATATGCATCACCGCGGTCTCTTCGATCAGCAGTTCGACCGCCTCCTGCAGCACGGCGTCCCGCCTGTGCAGGTTCTCCGGGTCCAGCAGATTGACAGGGTCCAGGATGATCTGCAGGTTGGGTGAGTGGATGGTGTCAAGCACCGTCCTGGCGCGTTTGGCATCACAAACGATATGGGTATAGACAGGCTCGATGGCAAGGATCGCGCCCAATTTCTGCGCGGCGTCCACAAGGGGCATCAGGCGGTCAATGAACAGCTGCAGCGCGTCCGGGCTGTGGCTCTTCAGCGGATCAAAGCGATAATCCGCGTTGGGATTGCCTGTTTCCGTGCCGACGACAGCGCCGGCAAGGAGCCGCGAAAAGCGAAGGTGCGCGATATATTGGCCCTGAATTGAGCGCGCGGTTTCCTCATCGGGATGGGACAGGTTCAAATAGCATCCCAGCACCGCTACATCCATCGGCTCAACCGCCCGGCGTACATAGCTTGCCAGGCCCGGCGTCAGGGAAGCGGGCTGCAGATACAGTTCCCCCATCGCCTTGGACAAAGCCAGGTGGATACAGCCAAAGCCCTGGCTTTTTGCCAGGGCCAAGCGATCCTCAAGTCCGCTTCCCGCAACGTCATGCAGGCGAATGCCAACGCTCAAACCTAATCCTCCCTGATAAAACTGTCCACATTGACAGTCACCGTTTCGTCTCCCCGCAGGCCCTCAAATACCGTATGCTTGAGTGCCAGACATCCGACGTTCTCTGCTATGATACCACATTTCGCGCAATCGGGCACGCCGTCCGCCATGGCGGGCGGAGCGGGCACGACGTTTTGGGGTTAAGCTTGACAAAGGTCCGGTATGTCTTCACAATGAGCCTAGAAAATAGTGGGCCGAACACAAAAATGAGCTGTCGAGGGAGGCCAATCCATGGGAAAACCTTTTATGGATCAAGACTTTCTGCTGTCAAACGATACGGCGCGCACGCTTTACCATGAGCATGCCGCCGGAATGCCGATCATTGACTACCACTGCCACATCGATCCCCGGCAGATCTATGAGGATGCCCGCTTCAGCAGCCTCACCCAGGCCTGGCTCGGCGGCGACCATTATAAATGGCGGGCGATGCGCTCAAACGGTATTGACGAGAAATACATCACCGGCACGCAAACCGGTGACTACGAGAAATTCGAAAAGTGGGCACAAACCCTGCCCCGCCTGATCGGCAATCCGCTGTACCATTGGACGCATCTGGAACTGCAGCGCTACTTCGGGATTACCCAGCCCCTGACGCCCGCCAGCTGCAAGAGCATCTGGGACAGGGCGAACGAACAGCTGCCGGAGCTTTCCGTGCGCCGAATCATCACGCAGTCCAAGGTCAGGGTGATCTGCACGACGGACGACCCGACGGATGACCTGCGCTGGCATCGGCTGATCAAGGAGGACAAAGGCTTCGCCTGCCGGGTGCTGCCCGCCTTCCGTCCGGACAAGGCAATGAATATCGACAAGGCCGGATTTGTCCAGTATATCCGGAAACTAGGTCAGTCATGCGGCCTTGAGATCCGCGACCTGGACACCCTCAAGGATGCCCTGCGCAGCAGGCTGACATACTTCAAATTCATGGGCTGCGCGGCGTCCGACCACGGGCTTGACTACATCATGTTTGAGGAAGCGCCGGATGCCGGCCTTGTGTTCAAAAAGGCGCTGAACGATGAAAAACTGACACAGCAGGAAGCGGACGTCTACAAGACGGCGGTGCTCGTTTACCTCGCTCAACTTTACAAGGAGCAGGGCATTGTCATGCAGCTGCATTTCGGCGCCGTGCGCAATAATAACCTGCAGGCCTTTGCGCGGCTGGGATCCGACACAGGCTTTGACGCCATTTGGGGGAAGAGCGGCAGCGGCGCGAACCTTGGCAAACTGCTGGGCTTGATGGACAGCCGGGGCAATTTGCCAAAGACGATCATCTACTCCCTTAACCCCTGCGACAACGCGCAAATCGGCGCGATCATCGGCTGCTTTCAGTCGGCTGAGTATCCGGGCAAAGTCCAGCACGGCAGCGCCTGGTGGTTCAATGATACAAAGACCGGCATGACGGAGCAGCTCACCAGCCTGGCCAATCTTTCCGCGCTGGGCAATTTTGTGGGCATGCTGACCGACTCGCGCAGTTTCCTCTCCTATACGCGCCATGAATACTTCCGCCGCATCCTGTGCAATCTAATCGGCGCCTGGGTGGACAACGGCGAGTATCCCCGGGATATGGCGCAGCTTGGCGCCATGGTGGAAGACATCTGTTACAACAACGCGATGGGCTACTTCGGCCTGAATGTGGAGGCATGACATGAGTGAACCCAACATGATCTGCGGCTTTACCCCCTATGCCGGCTCCGTCAACCAATTTGAGGGCAGGACTGTTTTCATGGCACGCACGCAGGCCGGCGACAAACTGGTCATCGTGGGCGGCAGCCTGGGGTTTGAAGGCCGGCAAGAGGAACGCGAGGGTAAAAACTGCCTGATCGCCGACTTGTCCCATGAAAACGCACTGACGATGCGCAGGCTCTTTCCCTTCACCCATCCCAGACCGGGGCTTCAAAAGGGCTGTTCCATGGGCGTCGGGGACCGCCTTGGCGTTGCGACCGCAGGTCATCTGCGGGTTTTCAAACAATACCCCCACGTTTTCCCGGTGCTGGCGCAGCAGTCGATCCGCGAGCTGAACCTGACCGAGCGCAGCTATGAGGAGGTGCTGGACAGCGCGAGCTTCGCGGTATTCAAGGCCGGCTATAAAGGTGGATTTGGCGCCGACGGCGACCACCTCAAGAAACCCGAAGAGGTCGAATACGCGCTGGGGTGCGGCTTCTCCATGATTACGCTTGATTCAAGCGAACACATCCGCGGGGACGTGAACGCCATGAATTCCGCGGAACTGGACGCCGCCTATGCGGCCGATCCTGCGCTGGAAAAACGCTATCTGGACAAGGATTTCAGCGTTGCCCCCGGTGTCAGCCTGCGTTTTGACAGGGACACGTTCAGGCGCGCCGTGCTGATATACGGCGGCGCCCTCCGCTTCATCGGCGAAATTTATTCGCGGTTTATCGCGGGAAAAGCCGTCGATTTTGAGATATCCATCGACGAGACCATGACGCCCACCACGCCCCTTGAGCACTACTTCGTCGCAAGCGAACTGACGCGCAAAGGCATCTGTTTCGCTTCGCTTGCGCCGCGCTTCTGCGGGGAATTCCAAAAGGGCATCGACTATATCGGCGACCTTGAGCAGTTCGACAGGGAACTTGTCATCCACGATGCCATCGCCAAGCATTTCCATTACAAACTCAGCGTGCACTCGGGTTCCGACAAGTTCAGGGTCTTCCCTTCGGTCGGGCGGCTGACGGGGGGAGAGTTCCATATCAAGACCGCCGGCACCAACTGGCTGGAGGCGGTGCGTCTGGCCGCGCAAAAGGACCCTGCTTTCTACCGCAGGCTGCACGCCTTCGCGCTGGAACACTTTAAGGACGCCACCAAGTACTACCACGTCACCACGGACCTGACGAAGATCCCGGCCCTTGACAGCCTGAGCGACCGGGACCTGCCGGGCCTGATGGACATGAATGACGCGCGCCAGCTGCTGCACATCACCTACGGCCTGATTTTGACCGACCGCAAACCCGACGGCACCCATACATTCCGAAACGAGCTCTATAGACTGCTGGACACCTATGCCCGGGATTATGAAACGCTGCTTGAAAAGCACATCGGCAGGCACCTGGCCCTGCTGTTCAACGTCTAAAGTATCCGCTGCCGGGTTCGAACAATATGATCAATGGAAATATGCCTTGACGGTACGCAGCGCGCTTGCCATATCATCCAATGGATAGGGCATCGGCTCAAAGCTGAGGGTCTTGTCGTACCCGATATCGGCAAGTGTCAGAAGTATCTGTTTCAGTCCGGGGCTTACCTCACCAAGCGGCAGCGCGCGGTCGTTCTCGCAGATATGGATATGTTCCAGCTTGTCCGCATACATCCTCAGATGCAGGGGATCCTCCTGCTCATAGAGCATATGCACGCTGTCGGCCAGCAGGCGCACGCGCGGATGCCTGACCCGATTGACGATTTGCATGCCGTCGTCAAGTGTTTTGATGAAGTTTGCCTCGTATCCGCCTATGGGTTCCATGGCAAGCACAATGTCAAAGCGTTCGAGCATTGACACAACGCAGGTTGACACAAATTCGGCAACCTGTTCAAAGCCTTCGTTCTGAGCCGTTCCTTCCGGAAGGTTTCTGGCGCCGGTACTGCCGAACACCACTTTCTTCACCCCAAGAAGGCGCATGCGCACAAAGGCGGAATCCATATACTTCGCGCAGGCCGGCCAGTCACGGCGAGGCCCGGTAATGCGCAGGTATGCCGGGAACATGTTGCAGCAGCTGTCCGATCCCAAGCCAAGTGTTTGAAGTTTTCCGGCAAGCCTCTCGCATTCATCCAAAGCAAGGGTGGAGAGCAGGGCCAGCGGGAATTCAGCAAAATCAAAACCGGCCGCCTTGATGCTGTGGAGCAAAGGGTAATCGATACCGGTCCTGACAGGGGAAGCAAAACCGGTCGCATAGCCGTATCGCATAGACGCCCTCCTTGTTTGCTGCCCAGTATAGCCCAGGCATATCACGCTTCGCAATACGTCGGGCAGCAAAGCGAAAACCCTGGGCGATTGTCCGGCAGACGCTGCCATGATACAATCCGGAAGGGGTATTGAAATGCTCAAGCGTATTATCCAAGTATACATCGAGCCTGCCTGCCGCGTGTCAGCGCTGTACATCCGCAGTTTAAAGGGCCTGGAAGACGCTGCGGGACAGCGGGGACTGAGACTGCGTATCCTGACAGATCCCTTGGCCGTGCGTGAACTGCCGGGAGAAAGCATTGTCGTGATCATCAGCGCAAGCGCGCCATGGACCCGCCTGGCATTGCAGTCGTTTAAAGCAAGGGGCATCAAGGCAATCCTGGTCGGTGTCCCGCCCGAGGATTTTGATGAACCCCAGTCCGGTCCGACACTGGGCCGAAGGGAATTGGTCAGACAGCAGGTCCTTTACTTTATCCACGCGGGACGAAAGCACCTGGCCAGCATTGGCAATGAGTCCACCGATATCAACGATATGCTCAGGCGCCAGGTATTCTTGAGCACTGCCGGCGCACAGGGGCTGTCTGTCAGCGACAGGGATGTATTCACGGGGGATGATGGGCTTGAAAATTGTATCCGCCGTTTCCTTGATCACGAACAGAACTATGACGGCGCAATCTGTGTCAACGACCTGGTGGCGGTTGAACTGATCACACAGGCCAAGGCAAGGGGGATAAGTGTCCCCGGCCAGCTTTTTGTGGCAGGTTCCGGCAACTACAGGATCGGTCAGTTTGTTCAGCCCTCCCTGACGACCTCTACGCTGGATTACGATCAGATGGGCCGCCTGGCTACGGATATTTGGATCCTGATGCATAGCAACCCCAACATCGACCATATGCAGATCGCTTTGCCATGTAAACTGATTATCCGTCAAAGCACTGACTTTTACACCCCTCCGCGGCCGGAGGAAGAACCGGTGGGCCCGGCTGCCTGGGATGGCCAGGGCAGGGATGACCGCGCCTTGGGTTTTCTGATGGACCTAGAAGCCTGTCTGATGGCATGCGATACCCTGGATCTTCGCATCCTTGCCGCTTTGCTTGACGAAGAAAGCATCGATACAACCGCGGAGAATGTATTCGTTTCGCCCGGCACGATCAACTACCGCCTCAAGAAACTGTACAGCTTGACGGGTGTGAAAAACAAGCGCCTGCTGGCGCAACAGCTCAGGCCTTATATCACAAGCCGGGCCCTGCTGGCTTCAGCGGATCATCAGCATATATAGAACCGGCAATTCAATCGAAAATATTACCACAAGCTTCCGCAAGCGCGCAATATAAACTTTTCCCCAGTCGGAAACACCAAATTTATCTTGATACAGGGACTTGCTTCCCATATACTACAATTATCTTTGTGCGGAACATTGCACAAAACGAAATAAAGGAGGGCGCCCATGAAAAGGATCCTTGTCATCTTACTCATCGCATCCATGCTGGTACTGCCTGTTATGGCGGAAGGTTATCCCACCAAAGGCATCACGCTCATTGTGCCATGGAACGCCGGCGGTTCGTCCGACCTGATCGGCCGTCTGCTGACGGCGGATATGGAACAGACAATGGGGGTCAAGATCTCCGTTGTCAACACGCCCGGGGCCGCAGGAACCATTGGCATGAACGACGCCAACCTGGCCCCGCATGACGGCTATACGCTTATCGCAAACGCCACGCCCTACGGACACGGCGTGATGGGCCTGGCCGACTGGGCGCCCCGTGACTGGGACTACCTGGCCGCCTACTATGTGCCCGGCATCATCGCCGTCAACAAGGACAGCCAGTACAAGACCTTCGATGACCTGTACAAGGCGCTGAAGGACAAGCCCGGCGAAGTCACGGGCGGCACAGCCGGCATCGGCTCCACAGGCTTTGTCAATATGGAGATCCTCAAATCCGTTGATCCCGTGTTTGGCAACTACAAGCATATCGCGTACACCGGCGGCGCCGCCGCTGTGACCGCGACACTGGCCGGTGAAGTGGTCTTCACACCCCAGCTGTCAAACGAGATGATTGACCTGCTGCGCTCCGGCGACCTTGTCGCCCTGGCCGCGCTGACAGCTGAAGACCTCAAGTTTGACGGCCTGGATTACGTAATCCCCTCCATCAAGACCTTCCTGCCCGACGTTGAGAAGATTTTGCCCCTTGGCGACGCCTTTGGGCTGATGTTCCCCTCGGATATTCCCGCTGAAGCCAAAACAGCGCTTGAGGCAGCCTATCTGAAAGCCTGTGAAACCGACGCGGCCAAGAACTTCGCCAATCAAAAGGGCGTTATCCTGCAGGCCTTCAATCTGGAGCAGTCAATCCAACTGCGCGACGTTACCTCGTCCAAGGTCACCTGGATCCTGTATGACAACGGTGTCGCGGCGAAGTCACCCGAAGAATTCGGTATTCCTCGCCTGCAATAGCAAGAATTGCCCGGGTATCCACTTGGGCGGGGATGCGCGGTACCGGTACGCCGTCCCCGCCTTTTTGAAAGGACGCGATCGCATTGGCAAAAGTGAACAAAGCAGCTGTGGATTCCCCGATCAACGACAAGTCAAATCCCAGCGAAGCGGCACCCGGGGATAAAGAGCGCGACGCGATGGGTTTTGAGATTGCGGACGATTCAAGGATTGCCCATCTCGACTTCCTGACCGCGGTTATCCTGATCGTTGTTTCTGTTGCCGTTGCTGTCACCAGCCTTGCATATTGGCAAAAGCAAAGGGTTGTCTTCTATGAGTCCGCCGGATTCATGCCCATGATCATCGCTGCGGGATTGTTTGTGATGGCATTGCGATTGCTGAAAGAATCGCTGAAACACGATCAAGTGAAGAATTTCATTGTGCGCCTGAAAGCCGGCGCGGTCTTGACAGCAAAAAGCGGGCAGGTGCACAGGGCATTGGTCGGGTTGATCGTCTTTGCAATATATGTTTTCATCCTGCTTGGCAGGCTGGAGTTCTGGCTGGCTTCATTCATCGCGCTTGCCGCGGTGCTGGTGTACGTCCGTTATGACGGCAGATGGCAGACCGTGCTGAAGATGCTGATGATTGCGGCGCTGTGCGTGGCCGGTATCGTCGGCTTGTTTCAGTACGCGTTTGAAGTCCCAATGCCTTAAGGAGGATACAATATGGTCTGGGATTACATTGCCGCCGCGTTTTCTGTCGTCTTTACGCCCTATGGCTTTATCGCGCTGACGATCTCTGTCTTTCTGGGGCTTATCTTTGGCATGCTTCCCGGCTTGACGGCAACAATGGCCGTCGCGCTGCTGACCGGACTCACCTATTCCTTTGACGGACCATTGGCCGTTATGGTGCTGATTGGCGTCTACATCGGAGCGATCTCGGGCGGCTGCCAATCCGCGATCCTGATCAATATTCCCGGCACCCCGGCGTCCGCCGCCACCGCAGTGGACGGATATCCCTTAGCCAGACAAGGCAAAGGCGGCCTGGCGATCTTTGTCTCGAATATCTCCTCTTTTTCGGGCACAATGCTCAGCGTGCTGTACCTGATCCTCTTCACCCCGCTGCTAACAAGCGCGGCGCTCAAGTTCAACTCGCATGAGATGTTCTTGCTGGCTGTCTTCGGAATTGTGATCTGCGGCAACCTGACCAGCGGAGGCCGCCCGATAAAGGGATGGATCTCGGGCTTTGTGGGGCTGCTGATCTCCCAGGTGGGCCGCGATACGGTCGGCTCCTTCGCGCGTTTCACCTTTGGCAATATGAACCTGACGGGCGGCATCTCCCTGCTGCCGGTCATGATCGGCCTGTTTGGCTTCCCTGAGATCGTCAATGCCTTTTCCGCAGCCAAGCGGGCGCTGGTAAAAAGCCAGAAGTACAGCGCCAAAGAAGGCTTCGCGATCTACCGCAGGAATTGGCTCAACGTGCTGCGTTCCAGTGTGTTGGGAGCGATCATGGGCGCAATCCCGGGTGTTGGCGAAGACACAGGCGGCTGGTTAAGCTATTGGGCGCAGAAGAAATCATCCAGGAACCCCGAAATGTATGGTAAAGGCTGCATTGACGGCGTCGTATCTTCAGAGACCGGCAACAACGCCGCGATTGGCGGCGCTATCATCCCCGTTCTTTCCCTGGCTATTCCGGGCAGCGCCCCGGCTGCCGTATTACTTGCCGCTTTTTGGATGCACGGCTACCGCCCCGGTCCCCTGCTGATGACGGATACGCCTGAATTCCTGTATTACGTTGTCGTGTTCATGGTGGTCTCATCCCTGTTGATGTGGCTGATCGCCTCCAATATGTCCAAACTCACCGTGCGCGTGCTGCAAATTGACCAGCGTATCCTGATGCCCGCCATCTTTGTCTGCTGTGTCATCGGCGCCTTTGTTGTCAATAACCGCGTGTTTGACGTCAAGCTGATGTTTGTATTTGGCCTCATCGGTGTCGCGATGAGCTATATGAAGTATCCATCAGCCCCGTTCCTGCTGGGCGTCATCCTGGGCAACATGGCGGACGAGAACCTTCGCCGCGCGCTGATACTGCACAACGGCAGCATCGCCCCTTTCTTCACCAGGCCGATCAGTATTTTCTTCATCGTCTTTATCCTGGCCCTGGTGCTCCCCCAGTTCGCCTTTTTCAGGAACATGACGGCGCCGGTCAAAAAACTGTTCGCCAGAAAAAAGAAGGTGTAAATGCGCGAATTTGACCATATCGGATTGCCCGCCTCAGTCAGGCAACCCAATGAGCGCTATGTAGCAAGGACAAAGGTATGGGTTACCGATCCCAAGCTGCATCCCTTCCGCGTTGAATGGCTGCGCTATGAAGAGGACAGTCCGGTGCCTGATCTGTTGAGAAACGCCTGCCATGTTGCCTGGCATGTCGATGATATCGCCGCAGAGTCGCAGGGGCTTACCGTCATCCTGCCGCCGTTTGACTCGGTTGCTGGGCACCGGGTGGGCTTCTTTAGAACGCAGGACGGCGTGATCGTTGAATTGATGGAGTACGCGGAGAAAGAAAGCAATGTATAGGACCGCTGTCATCACAGATGAGATATCCCAGGACATCCGCGTCGCGGCTGGGCTGGCGAGGGAATACCGCCTTGACGCAATCGAGATCCGCTCGGTCAATGAGCGCAATCCCTTTCAGATGAGCCTTGAGGACGCCAGGGAAATCAAACGCGTCGCTGATGGCCACGGTCTGGGGATCTGCTGCGTTGCCTCCCCTCTTTACAAAATCAGCTCCTTGGACCACAAAGCGCGCAAAGAGCATCTGGAAGCCCTGCGCCGATGCGCGGACTATATGCACCTGTGGGGCGCCAAACTGATCCGTGGCTTCGCCTTCATACGCGAAAGCGCGGGAGAGCAGGACCTGCAGGAAGCAGCGGATGCTTATGAAATACCTGTCCGCATCGCGCAGGATGCTGACCTGACTTTCGTTATCGAATCGGAGCCCAGCGTCAGGACGGGAAACATTTTCCTGTTGGAGCGCTTTTTGCGGCTGGTCAACAGCCCGCGGATGATGGCTCTGTATGATCCGGGCAATGAAGCATCCGACTTCAGCGCGCCCCCTGCGTTCCCGGATGGCTATCAGCGCATCCGCAAATGGATCCGCCATGTGCACATCAAGGATATCAAGGCTGGCAGGGAAGCCTTTACCCCGGCTTTGATCGGGGAAGGCTCCGTGGACTTTGACGGCCTGATCCCACATCTGAAAGTTGACTACGACGGTTATTGCTCCATCGAAACACATTACCGGATCAAGTCATCGCTGACCGAGGAAGACATCATGCACCCGCAGGGCAGTTCTTTTTCCCAGGGAGGCCTTGAAGCGACCAAAGCGTATCTTGACAGGCTGGAACAGCGCTGGCATTGGCGCGAAAATGCACTGACAAAGGAGGCTTGATTATGAGTTCTATACGAATTGCCATCATTGGCTGCGGCGGCATCTCGAACAAGCACGCGATGGCAATGCGGCAAACACCGGAGGTACAGCTAACGGCTTGCTACAGCGACCCCAGGGAAAGCGCGGAAAGCTTCGCGCAGACCTGGGGTATCAATGCCTTTGACAGCTATGACGAACTGCTTGAATCAGATGACATTGACGCAGTCAGCATATGCACGCCCAGCGGCCTGCATACGCCCCAGGCCTTGGAGGCCATCGGGCATGGCAAGCATGTGCTGCTGGAGAAGCCAATGAGCCTGACGCTTGAGGAAGCGGACAGCCTGATTGACGCTGCCCAGGGCAGCCATGTAAAGGTCGGCATCATATCGCAATACCGCTTTTCCCCCGCCGTACTTGAAATCGAACGTGCCATTCATGCTGGAGCGCTTGGCAAAGTAACCTCAGGCAGCCTGCAGATGAAATACTACCGTTCACCCGCGTATTACGCGTCCGGCGCATGGCGCGGCACATGGAAGCTGGATGGCGGCGGCGCGCTGATGAACCAGGGGATCCACGGCGTAGACATCTTCCGTTCCTTGATGGGAGCGCCCAGGACACTTACCGGCTTTGCGCGCACGCAGATCCATGATATCGAAGTAGAGGATTCCGCGGTCGCCATCCTTGAATTCGAAAGCGGCGCTCTGGGTACCATTGAAGGCTCCACCGCCTGCTTTCCCGGATACCCCCGGCGTTTGGAAATCTGCGGCGACAAGGGCAGCATCGTGCTTGAAGAGGACGCGATCATCCGCTGGGATGTTGATATCCCCTGCCGTCTCCCCGTGGGACAAGCGCCCAAGGATGTCGCCTCCAGTGACCCGATGGCCATCTCCCTGGAAGGCCACATCCGCCATTATGTCAACTTCGCAGGCGCCATCCTGCGCAATGAACCTTTGCTTGAAGACACCCAGGCGGGCAGGCTGCCACTTGAAGTCATCCTGGGCATATATCGCTCATCCTCCCTTGGCAAAAGCATCGACATGGAGACGCTTGGCAGATGAAAGCATTGAAGGTGGATAACCTGACAGTGGAAATCCATCAGACCCGCCGGGAAATGGGAAAAGCAGCATCGGCCGAGGGGCTAAAGAGGATCCATGAAGCGCTGAGGGATAAACCCGAGGTTAACCTGATTTTCGCCGCGGCGCCTTCTCAGACGGAAGTGCTGGATAACCTGCGCAACGCAAAAGGGGTGGACTGGACGCGCGTCAACGCCTTTCATATGGACAACTATATTGGTCTTGATGAAAGCGCGCCTCAGCAATTTTCGACCTTTTTGCGCACACGCCTCTTCACGCCGCTACCCTTCAAATCTGTTCACTGCATGGGAACACTGCCCGGACAGGAAGAGGGCTATGCCGCGCTGCTTGATAAGCGCCAAATAGATGTATGTTTCATGGGTGTCGGGGAAAACGGGCACATCGCCTTCAACGACCCTGCCAATGCCCGATTCGATGATCCCCGGACTGCCAAACAGGTCGCGCTTGACCTGCAATGCCGCACGCAGCAGGTGAACGAAGGCAATTTTCAGACGCTTTCCCAGGTGCCGACGCACGCATTGACCTTGACGATCCCCACCCTGATGCGCTGTGTCCACCTGATATGTACTGTCCCCGGACCCAACAAAGCAAAGGCCGTCCAAGCGATGCTGGAGGGTCCTGTCACGGAGGATTGCCCCGCTTCCGTGCTTCGCAGGCATGCCTCTGCGATCATGTACCTGGACAGTGAGGCAGCGGCTCTACTCAGGCTGACCGTTTGAAACAAAAGTACTGCCCGCGTTTTGACTCAGCTGATATCGCCAAAGTACTCTTCCCGTATATCCCGGGCGTATGACAGGACGTTTATACGCTCATTTTTTTGTTCAAAGCAAAGGATATCCGCGGGCTCCCCAACGACAAAATCGCCTGCGTACCCATCCAGTCTCAGCAGCCTGACTGGATTGTCAGTCACCATGGCAATCGCCTGCCTCAATGTGCATCCGCCGGCTTTGTGCAATGCCGGGACCGCGCGGTCCAGCAGATGGCCCGCACCGGCCAGGTATTGGGTGCCGGCAAGGCCAAGGTGGCCGTCATTGTAAACATCGACGTCCGTTTCCCCCCATCTGTACCGACCGGGCGCAAGGCCGCCCATAGGCCCGGCATCACTTGTCAGGATGAGTTTGTCAAAGCCCTTGGCCCTTGCGAAAACCTTCAGCGTACTGTACGGGACATGGAATCCGTCCGCGATGACGCTGGCATGCAGCCAATCATTGGCAAGCTGCGCCCAAATATGGTTTTTCAGCCTTGGCAGCAGCGCTGGGCTTCCGTTTCCCAGATGGGTGCTCAAGGTTGCCCCCGCCTGGGCTGCCTGCATGATCTCTTCCTCCGTGGCAAGGCTGTGCCCGATGGCCACCGAGATCCCCATCCCGACAGCTGACTTGATGAACGGAATTGCTTCTTTGCGCTCAGGTGCCAGGGTAATCAGCCTGATAAGCCCGCCCGCGGCTTCCTGCCACCGGCGAAGCTCATCAATATCAGGGTCTCGGACGTACTGCAGACTGTGCGCGCCCCTGGCGCCGTCAGCGCCGGATATGTACGGGCCTTCCAGATGGATACCGGCAATGGCAGCTTTGATGACCGGATCGCTTTCAACCGCCTTACGGATAGACTTCAGGTTTTCCTCGGTCCTTGCATGACTGCCGGTGATGACTGTGGGCATATGCCTGAGTGTTCCGGCCCGCGCGAGGTCGTTGATCAGGCAAACAATCCCTTCCTTGGTGAGCCGGTCCCCGCTGTAATCAAAACCGCGGTAGCCATTCACCTGAATATCCACAAATCCCCTGCTGAGCATGGGCAGATGCATGCCCTCGGGCAGCGCTCCCGGCTCGTCAACGCGGAAGACCAGGCCGTTTCTTGTTTCTATGCTTACATGCCTGCCTGTATAGAGGTTCAGCCCATCAAAGATCATAGTGCCACCCTCCCGATTCCACCATCGCAGGCGCGTTGGTTCAGGTTTGAGAAAAGGCTCCCGAAATGCCGCATTCAGAAGCCTTGTGTGATTTTGCCCGCAGACAATGCGTTTTAGTTCAGACGGTCTTTGGCCATCCAGAGGCCCAGGGCCGGATTGGGGATGTAGTAGATTTCTTCCCCATCGGGCAGAATGTTCGGGCCGGCACGCAGCGTATCGGCATGATACTTCTCTTTGGCTTCTTCGTAGGGAAGGTAGCTGTACCCAACGCCTTCCACCTCTTCTTTGCCGACAAGGCGGGTGCAGTAGGTGACGGTGAAACGCCCATCGCTGCTGCCGTGGATGAGGTGGGCTGCGGCGGAAAGGTTCTCGCCAAGGTCAGCGGCTTCTTTCAGCATCTCCAGCACATAGCCGCGGCCCTTGTAGCCGTACTTGCGGACCAGTTTGTCAACCATCGGATCCTCGCCGAACTTGTCCACGCCTGGCGCCAGAACGATCAGCTCGCCGCCGTCTGCGATGGCCATGCGCGTACGGTATATCGCCTTGTTGCCCAGCCAGGTGGACTTGAACTCCTGCTCATCCAGCAGCACGACAACCTTTTTCAGGGGTTTATCCAGGAGCGTCATGTTCTTCTTCTGCGCCAGTTTGACCGCTTCCTCAAATAGGCTGCGGTCCTGTCCGATGAACAGGCCATGCGTGCGGATGATGCCATCAGGCGCATCGGTCACGGTGAGGATGTAGGCCAGCGGCAAGTCAGCGATGAAATGCTCCGCCGCGTAGTCAAACACATCGCGCACAGGGGTATGGTCCTTGCCCATCATGCGTTCCATCCCATAGACAGCGCCCAGCATATGGGAAGCGTTGATCATGCGGGATCCGCCGCAGCCGACGAAAATATTCTTGCTATGGTTGGCCATGCCCGCCACCTCGTGGGGTACTACCTGGCCGATCGACAGGATCAGGTCATAGCTTTTGTCAAGCAGATGCCGGTTGACCTCAACCGGGATCACCTGATCCATCAGGCCTTCGGATACCCGCCTGACAAAATCGGCCGGCACTTCGCCGATCCCAGTCACCTGGGTGCGCCAATTGTGGACGATCATACGCTCATAGGGTATAGCGCCATACATGCCCTGCCACTCGGTCTGGCTCACCGGGATGTGCGTTCCCAAGGCGGGCAGGATGTCCACCCGGCAGGCAGGCGAGAGCATTTCAAAAAGCAACTGCGTAATCAGCCCGGCGTTGGAATGAAAGCGCGTGAAGTCAGGCGGGATCAGCAGGACTTTGCGCAGGGTGCCGCGCAAAGGGGCCAGGGCAGCCTCAAGGGCAAGCCGTATTTCTTCCCGGCTCAGACCGCTGTCCGCCGCGGCGTAAAGGCTTTGCTGATGAAGGAGGCCGGTATCAGGCATTGTAAACTCCTGACGCCGTATTGCCGCCTTCACCTGTCCAGTTGGTGTGGTAGAACTGTCCCCTGGGCTTGTCAACGCGCTCATAGGTATGGGCGCCAAAGTAATCGCGCTGCGCCTGCAGCAGGTTGGCGCCGCTGCGCCCGGCGCGCAGGCCGTCATAGTAGCTCAGGGCGCTGGTCATCGCCGGCAGGGGGACGCCCTGCAGGATGGCTTTGGCGCAGACTTCACGCCAGCTGCCCAGCGCGTTTTCGATCGCATGGTTGAAATAGGGCGCCAGCAGCAGGTTTTCCAGTTCCGGATCCTTGTCAAAGGCGTCCTTGATCTTCCCCAGGAAGACACTGCGGATAATGCAGCCGCCCCGCCACATGAGGGCGATGCCGCCAAAGTTGAGATTCCAGCCGTAGGTCTTGGCGGCCGCCTTCATCAGCAGGTAACCCTGCGTGTAGGAGATGATTTTCGAAGCGAACAGCGCCTTGCGGATGCTCTCCAAAAAGGCGGCCTGATCACCGTCAAATGAGGCAGGCAGACCCTTCAACACCGCGGACGCCTTCACGCGCCCGTCTTTGTCAGCGGACAGATAGCGCGCGAACACCGCCTCGCCGATCAGGGTCAGCGCCACACCCTCGTCCAGGGCGGCGGTGGCCGTCCACTTGCCGGTGCCTTTTTGGCCGGCGGTGTCAAGGATCTTGTCTACCAGGGGGCTGCCGTCCTCATCCTTGACGGCCAGGATATCCGCGGTGATCTCAATCAGGTAGCTGTCAAGCTCGCCCTTGTTCCACTCAGCAAAAACCCTGGCCATGGCATCGGGCGTCATCTTCAGCAGATCCCGCATCAGCAGGTAGGCTTCAACGATCAGCTGCATATCGCCGTACTCGATGCCGTTGTGCACCATCTTGACGAAATGCCCCGCGCCGCCTTCGCCCACCCAGCCGCAGCAAGGCTGGCCGTCCACCTGGGCCGCTATCCCCTGCAGGATGGGTTTGACATGGGGCCAGGCCTGCGGGGAACCGCCCGGCATGATGCTGGGTCCCTTGAGCGCGCCTTCCTCGCCGCCCGAGACGCCCGAGCCGATGTACAGCAGCCCTTTGCTTTCCACATAGGTGCAGCGCCTGGCGGTATCGGGAAAGTGGCTGTTGCCGCCGTCAATGATGATGTCGCCCTCTTCCATCAGGGGGAGCAGCGCGTCGATGAAGTCATCCACCGGCTTGCCGGCTTTCACCATCAGCATCACCTTGCGCGGCTTTGCAAGCGCCTCGACCAACTCCTTGAGCGAATAGGTGCCGATGATGTTTTTGCCCTGCGCGCGGCCTTCAACAAAATCCTTGACGCGCTGCACCGTACGGTTGTAAACCGCCACGGTGAAGCCTTTGCTTTCCATGTTCATGACCAGGTTTTCACCCATCACTGCCAAACCGACCAGGCCGATATCCGCCTTTTTCATAAATCCCTCCTGTATGTCAGCGCTTGACGCGCGCGTTGCCTTCCCAAACGCTCCAAACCTGCTCTTCATCCGCGGGAGACGCGTAGTCCTCCAGCATCGTTGTGGCCATGGCGCCTGTCGCCCAGCCGAACTGTACGCATTTCTCCCCGTCCCAGCCTTTGAGCAGAGCGTAGAGCAAGCCGCTTACAAAGCCATCGCCGCCGCCGATGCGGTCCAGCACCTGTATTTCCCTGGGCTGCGCCAGGTGCCATGCGCCGTCTTTGTAGAGGATGGCGCCCCAAAGGTGTTCGTTGGCGCTGATGACCTGCCGCAGTGTCGTGGCAAATACCTTGACGTTGGGGTAGGCTTTCATCGCCTCGCTGATCATGCCTTTGAACTCTTCGGTCTGGTCAAGGAGGTTTTGCCCGCCGGCCTCAGGCCCTTTGATGCCAAGGGCCAGCTGATAGTCTTCTTCATTGCCGATCAGGACGTCCGATACCGAGGCGATACGGTGGAAGGCATCGCGAAGTTCCTGCTGACGGCCTTTCCAGAAGGAGGCACGGTAGTTGAGGTCAAAGCTGATCAGGGTGCCGTTTGCTTTTGCTTTTTCCGCCAGCGCCAGGCAAAATTCAGCGGTCTCCTGCGACAGAGCGGCAAACAAGCCCGAAAAGTGGATCATCCGCGCGCCGTCCCCTGCAAATACACGGTCCAAATCAAAGTGTTTGGCGCTGATCAGCCTGCCGACCTCACCGGCACGGTCGTTGTGCACCCGCGGTCCGCGCAGGCCAAAGCCTGCATCGGCGATGTTGAACTGGTGGCGGTATCCCCAGGGTCCGCCCTGAGGGATCTCCGGCCCCTCAAAGGCAATGAAGCGCCGCCCCAATTCGCGTTTGATGAAACCCGCGATGGGGCTGCCTTCCACAAAGGCCGTGAGCACTTTAGTTTTCAGGCCCAGGGAAGCGGAGACGTTGAGCACGTTGCTTTCCGCGCTGGTAGCCTGCATGGTGAAGGCGTTGCCTATTCCAACCGGTTGGCGGTCAAGGGGCGTGATGCGCACGCCCATGCTGGTAGCGGTTATCAAATCATACATGTATTTTCACCCTTTCGCTTGTGTTTCCCCTTGTGTCAAACACCGCAATACGCGGTAAATCCGCCGTCGACCGGGATGACCACGCCGGTGACGAAACCGGCAGCCTGCGGGCTGACCAGGTACAGCAGTGTGCCCAGCAGTTCTTCAGGCTCGCCAAAGCGGCCCATGGGCGTTCCCGCCAGTATCTTCCGGGTGCGCGCGGTGGGCTTGCCGTCCGCACTGAAGAGCATCGCTCTGTTTTGCTCGCCCACAAAGAAGCCCGGCGCGATGGCGTTGACGCGCAGACCGCTGGGGGCAAAATATGTGGCCAGCCACTGGGTGAAATTGCTGACAGCTGCCTTTGCCGCGCTGTATGCCAGCACCTTGGTCAAGGGCAGATACGCGCCCATGGAGGAGATGTTGACGATATTGGCGCCCGGCATGCCGATCATCTCCTTGGCGAAGACCTGCGTGGGCAGCAGCGTGCCCAGAAAATTCAGGTCAAACACGGAGCGGCTGCTTTCCGGGTCCAGCTGAAAGAAATCCTTGACCTGTTCGGCCTGTGGGTCAAAATGCTCATCATCGGTTGTGGCGGCAGGCTTGTTGCCGCCCGCTCCGTTGATGAGGATGGTGATTTTGCCCCATTTTGCCAAGATGATGTCACGGGCTTTTTGAAGGGATTCCAGGTCCAGCACGTTTGCCTGAAGGGCAATGGCGTTTTCCCCTATCTCATCGGCTGCCTTCTGCCCCTTTTCCAGGGTGCGGTTGATGATGGCCACGTTTGCGCCGCAGGCGCCAAGCGCCTTGGCAAAGGCGGAGCACAGGACGCCGCCGCCGCCGGTGACCACCGCGACTTTGCCCGTCAAATCCACCTTAAAAGGAAGTGTCAGCATCGCTGCCTCCTATTGTTTATCATAACCTTCGAATCGCGCGCAGTCCCCTTAGGGCTGTTTGCCGATATAGGCCAGGATGCCGCCGTCGACATACAGCACATGGCCATTGACAAAGTCGCTCGACGCGCTTGCCAGGAACACGGCGGGCCCGATCAGGTCCTCTGCCAGGCCCCAGCGTGCGGCGGGCGTCCTGGCCGTGATGAAGGTATCAAAGGGATGGCGGCTGCCGTCAGCCTGCTTTTCGCGCAGGGGCGCTGTCTGCGGGGTGGCGATATAACCGGGTCCTATGCCGTTGCACTGGATATTGTACTGGCCGTACTCGCTGGCGATGTTGCGGGTCAGCATCTTCAGGCCGCCTTTTGCCGCGGCGTAGGCGCTGACCGTTTCGCGGCCAAGTTCGCTCATCATGGAACAGATGTTGATGATCTTGCCGCCGCCCTTTTTGATCATCGAAGGGATGACTGTCTTGGCGCAGATGAAGGGGGCGTTGAGATCCACATCGATGACCTGGCGGAAGTCCTTGGCGGACATCTCCGTCATGGGGATGCGCTTGATGATGCCGGCGTTGTTGATGAGGATATCGATGACGCCGGCTTCTTCCTCGATCTGACTGACCAGCGCCAGCACCGCGGCTTCATCGGTCACGTCACAGACATAGCCTTTGGCCTCTATCCCTTTTTCCCGGTAGGCGGCCAGGCCCTTGTCCACCAGTTCCTGCTTGATGTCATTGAATACGATGGCAGCCCCTGCCTCATGCAGGCCGCAGGCCATCGAGAAACCGATGCCGTAACTGCCGCCCGTGATCCAGGCGACCTTGCCCTTTAATGAAAAGATGTCCATGATGCTTCCTCCTTACAGGATGTCGGCCATGGCGACCGGATCCATGTCGTCAAAGGCCTGATTCTCACCCACCATGCCCCAGATGAAGGTATAGGCGCGCGTGCCGCTGGCGGCATGGATGCTCCAGCTGGGAGAGATGACGGCCTGCCTGTTGCGCATGACAATGTGCCGGGTTTCACTCGGCTGACCCATGTAATGCATCACCAGCGTGTCGTCGGGCAGGTCAAAATAGAGGTAGACCTCCATTCTGCGGTCATGCGTGTGGCAGGGCATGGTGTTCCAAACGCTGCCGGGTTTCAGGCTGGTCATTCCCATCACCAGCTGGCAGCTTTCCACCTGGCCGGGCAGGATATACTTTGTGATGACGCGGTGGTTGCTCATCTCCAGCGTGCCAAGCTCCACCTGCTGGCAGTTCTCGGGTTTGATCAGCACGGTGGGACAGGTTTTGTGCGCAGGCGCGCTGTTGAGGTAGAACATGGCAGGCGCCTGCGCGTCATCGCTTGAAAAGACGATATCGCGGCTGCCCCGCCCAACATACAGGGCGTCCTTGCTGCGCAGCATGAAAACGGCGCCGTCCACCGTCACTTTGCCCGACCCGCCGATATTGATGACGCCAAGCTCCCTGCGTTCCAGAAAATAAGCGGCATGCAGGGCGTCGCCCGCGTCCGGTCGCAGTTCCTTCGATTTTGGCACGGCGCTGCCGGTGATGATGCGGTCAATATGGCTGTATACGAATTTTACTTCATCCGGCGCGAAAAGCCCCTCAATCAAAAACTCCCTGCGCAGCTGCTGCGTATCCATCGCTTTGACAGCCTGGGGTGACGACGCGAATCTGACTTCCATGATACCCTCCGTTTATTTATTGGCATTATATTCCGCTCAGCGCTGCACGCGGCCCGAACCGCTGCCTTTCATCAGGTTTTCCGCCTCAGCGGCCGAAACGCGGTTGAAATCGCCGTTGATGGTGTGTTTAAGACAGCTGGCCGCCACCGCGAACTCAAGCGCGTCCTGCGGCTTTTCAAAGGCGTTCAGGCCATAGATCAGCCCGCCGCTGAAGCTGTCCCCGCCGCCGACGCGGTCGACGATGTCGGTGATTTCATATTGACGGCTGACATAGAACTCCCTGCCGTCATACAGGCAGGCTTGCCACAGGTTGCGGTCAGCGGACAGGGACTGGCGCAGGGTGACAGCCACGCGCTTCACATTGGGAAAACGCGCCATGGCTGCCCTGGCAACAGGCAGATAGGCCTGAGGGTCCACTTTCCCCTTTTCCACATCGCTTTGGCCGCTTGTGATGCCCAGGCACTTTTCAAAATCCTCTTCGTTGGCGATGACCGTATCGACGAAGCCTGCCAATCCGGTCATGACCTCAATGGCTTTCTTGCCGTATTGCCATAGGTTCTTGCGATAGTTCAGGTCACAGCTCACCTGCAGGCCCATGGTACCTGCGGCTTTTACGGCTTCCAGCGAGAGATCGGCCGCGCTTTGGCTTATGGCGGGCGTGATGCCTGTGATGTGCAGCCAGCCGGCACCCGCCAAAGCCTTTTGCCAGTCGATGTCGCCCGGCTTTGCCAGGGCGATGGCGCTGTTCATGCGGTCATAGATGACCTTGCCGGGCCGCTGGTTGGAGCCGGTCTCCAGAAAATAGATGCCCAGGCGATCGCCTGCCCTGACGATTGAAGAAGTGTCCACGCCAAAGCCGCGCAGCTCCCTGATGCAGGCTTCGGCCAGGTCATTGCAGGGCAATACCGTTACAAAAGAGGAAGGCATGCCAAAGTTGGCAAGCGACACGGCCACATTGGCTTCGCCGCCGCCAAAGGTGGCTTCCAGCAAATGGGTCTGCATCAGGCGGTCAAAGCCGGGCGGCTTGAGCCTGAGCATGATCTCCCCAAAGCATACGGTCTTTATCATGATTGCGCCTTTCCATGCTCATTGCGCATGATGCGCTTTCATTATGAAAGCGCGTCATGCAGTCTATATTCGATATTGTATCACAAATAACGCCTTAGACAAAATCCTGCCTGGCCGGGCTGAATACATCGACAAGCATCGCCTCTTCCAGCGCTTCCACGCCGTGAAGGGTGTCGGGCGGGATGAGGACGGAGTCCCCCCGGCGGACAATCCTGGTCTCATCGCCCACCATGAAGCGAAGGCTGCCGCTGCCCACATAGCTGACCTGCGTATGCGGATGGGAATGGACATTGCCTTTTGCCCCCGCCAGAAAGCTGATCTCGCACATCATCAGGTCATCATTCCAGGCCAGCACCTTGCGCCGCACACCGGGCTCACACGCGGCAGCGGCCACAAGGTTTCCGTCAACAAACATCATAGACTCCTTACAACAGGCCGGGCAGCCAGAGGGATATGGCAGGGATAAAGGTGACCATCAGCAGGGCAATGACCATGGTGGCATACATGGGCAGCATGGCGATCGAGGTTTTTTCAAGCGTCGTCTTGCCGACAGCGCAGCCTACATACAGGGCGCTTCCCACAGGCGGTGTGCACAGGCCCACAGCCAGGTTGAATATCAGCATCACGCCGAAATGAACGGGGTTCATGCCGATGGCGGGACTGGTCACCACGGGCAGCAGGATGGGTGTCATGATCATAATGAGCGGCGCCATATCCATGAAGCAGCCCAGGATTAGCAGCATCAGGTTGATGATGAGCAGCAGCAGCATCTTGTTGTGCGTTAAGGCAAGCAGCGTGGCGGTGATCTGCTCGGGGATGCGAAGATCTGTCATCATGTAAGCAAAGGCTTTCGCGGTGGCGATCAGCGTCATGACCACGGCCAGAGTCTTGAGTGACTTTTTCAGCACTTTGCCAAAGTCCCTCAGTTTCGCCGAGCGGAACAGGAAATAGGTGATGATGAAGGTGTACACGCAGGCTATGGCGGAAGATTCGGTTGCCGTAAAGATGCCCGCCGCGATGCCGCCCATGATGATGACAAATATCATCATCGGCGCGACCGCGTTGAGGATGATCCCAGCGCGGCGGCCCTTGTAGTCCACCGCGACTCCGCCGGGGAAGTTGTAGTGGTTGGCCATCAGGGCGCACATAATGATCAGCGTAGCGCCCAACAGCAGGCCGGGCAGCAGTCCGCCGATGAGCATGCTGCCCACCGTGACCGCGCCGCCTGCCGATACGGCGTAAATAACCATATTGTGGCTGGGCGGAATAAGGACGCCCTGGCAGGCTGTCACAACGGTAAGCCCGACAGCGAATTCAGGCTTGTACCCCTGCTTTTTCATCATGGGGATCACGATGGAGCCCAGGGAGGAAACGTCCGCGACGGCCGATCCGGAAATGCCGCCAAAGAACATCGAGTCAAGCACGTTGACATAGGCCAGCCCGCCGCGCAGGCGGCCCACAGCCATGTTGGCCAAGGCGACGATCTTGTCGCTCATGCCGCCTGCCGCCATGATATCCCCCATGATGATGAAAAACGGGATGGCAAGCAGCTGCACGTTGTTGGCGCCCAGTACCATGGAATTGACCATCACCGAGAGGTTAGTGCCGCTGATGACAGCGCTGCCCAGCGTTGCGATAAGGAGCGAGAAGGTGACCGGGATGCGCAGGAACATGAGAAAGAAAAAGCCGCCAAGCAGGACGATGGTTGCCAAGGTGGAGCTGTCCATTTATTGCGCAGCCTCCTTCCCGTGTTTGATTTTTTCCTGGATGAACTGTTCGGCGTAATCGATTTCCGGTTCCGAAAAGAGCAGATCGTCGATCTTGAGGACGCCTGTGAGGAAAAGGATCGAATCATAGACCATGATGAACCCTGCGATAGGGACTGATATGTACTGTACCCAGTTGGGAAGCCCGGTCATGGGCTGGATGCCCGACAGCGACATCATCTTGATCACCCGCTGTCCGCCGATGACGAACATGAACAATCCACATGCCAGCACAGCGACATCACCCAGGATCTCCAGTGCCTTGCGCCATTTGCCGTCCTTTTTGAAACGGTTGTAAAGCACATTGACGCTGATATGCAGATGATCGCGCACGCCCATCGCGCAGGCAAGGAATACAAAGACCGTCACCAGCAGCCGCGGCACTTCCTCCGCCCAGGCAAGGCCCGTGTTGAACACATAGCGGAGGATGACCGTGTAGGTCAAAATCAGCACCATCGCGACCAGCGACACCTGCGCGATGATCAAAAGGATCTTGTGGATAACGCGATCGATAGCCCTGAGAATTTCTGCCAAGGGGACATCGCCTCCCTGATAAAGATTTGGGAGAAACCCTTGCGGGTCTCTCCCATGCCCGAAAACCATTATTTAGAAGTCTTTGCCCATATCCTTGATCTGGTTGATCAGGTCCATCCACTCGGCGCCAAACTCATCATACAGCGGGAGCATGGCCTTTTCAAACTCGGCGCGGGCTTCCGGGGTCAGTTCGATGACAGTGCTGCCTGCGTCACGGACGATCTTCTCGGCGGAGGCTTCCTTCTTGGCCCACTCGTCGATCTCATACTGCTGCACGGCGACTGCGCACTCGTTGATGATCTTTACATCTTCGGGGCTCAGGGTCGCCATTGCGGCCTTGGAGGCCAGCAGGATTTCCGGCACGCGGGTGTGCTGGTCAAGGATGTAGAACTTGGCGGCCTCGTAGTCACCCATGTTCTGGTAGGTCGGCCAGTTGTTCTCAGCGCCGTTGATGACGCCGGTGGTGATGTTCTGCAGCACTTCGGCCGGGCCGATACCGGTCACCGGGGTAGCGCCAAGCAGCTCGACCATACGCTTCATCATCTTGTTGTCCTGAACGCGGATCTTCAGCCCGGCCATATCGGCGATGGTGTTGACAGCCTTGGTGAGGTAGAAGCTGCGGGAGCCCGCGTCGTAATAGCACAGGCCGATCAGGCCGGCTGTGGGATGCTCTTCAATGCTCTTGAGGAAGCCCTGGCCGATCTCGCCGTTGAGCACAGCCCACATATGAGCGGCGCTCTTGTACAGGTAGGGCATCTGGATGGCATTGATGGAGGGCACAAACTGCGCGACGGGGGAAGCGGAGACGCGCGTAAACGCAAGGTCGCCCAGCTGCAGGGCTTCGATGGATGCGGGCTCGGTGGGATACAGGGTGGCGCCAAGATAGACCTCGACCTTGATGCGGCCGTTTGTCTTTTCTTCGACCAGGCGGGCAAATTCCACGTCTGCCAGGGCGGTGGGATAACCAACGGCATGCACTTCGGCAAGCTTCAGCACGGTCTGTGCGCTTGCGCTTGTGACCAGCGCAAGCACGAGCAGGGCGGACAGGAGAAGAACCACGAGTTTCTTCATAGGATAGCCTCCTTCAATATGTGGGACAGCACCGATGTGCCGTCACCTGATTATGAAGTCATGTTACCATGCTGATGGAGGATATGTCAACATAATTCCCATTAAACAGCGGAGCGCGCACATTGGGCGCAGCTCCGCGATTTTTGCAGTTTTGTCTGCCTACTCCGGTTTTGTGAAGGAGAAGGTGCCTGTGTAGGCATGCTCGCTTTTCTGCGTTTCACTCAAGGTGCCGCTGAGCGTCATGACGCCATTGGCAATACTCAGGGTACCCTCGTAGAGATCCGTGCACCACTGGTTTCTCATGGTGGCCTTGAAGACGCCGTTCTTGTAAGTGGCCGTGCCAGAAAAACCGGCAAAGCTGATAGAGATCGTGCCGGTACCGCTTGTGCCCATTTTCAGGGTCATCGTGCATTCATATTTCTGCGGCAGGGGCTTTGTTGTACCGGATCCGGTATAGACAAGGTAGTCATGGTTGCCCGTCCATTCACCGCTCAGTTCTTTTGCCGTGAAAGCGGCTTTTACCTTGACCTGCAGGCTGGAAAGTGTCTGTGTCAGGGCTTTGTCCGCGTCCCTGACGGTCACTTCCATCACGTATGTGCCCGCTTTGCTCAGCTTCAGCGATTTGGCCGCATCCTTGACCCAGCCGTAATCCTTGTATTGGATCCCGTCTTTCATCAGGCGGTAATGGTAAGCGTATGGCTTGATACCGCCGTTGACAACGGGTGTCCATGTGACGGTTTCGCCTGCCATGATGGCTGTCCTGTCCACATCAACCTGCAGCAATGAAAAGTCGGGAACCGGCTGAGTGAAGGCATTGTCAAACACCGTATCGGGCGGGTAGACCACCGTTGCCGCGGGCACTCCGCCATTGTCTGCGATGATCGCGGTGACCGTCATCACCATCGGGTCGCAGGCCATCCCGGCCTCAATGACCGGGACTTCGGTGACCGTGTAGGTGAGCGCCTTGCCGATATCGGCGGCCGTGAAGCGGATCGGGTCAAATGTGATCTTGCCGTCACGGCCGTTGCTCTTCGTCTGCATCTGCCGGGTATAGGTGACAGGCACAAAAGCATCACTTCCGTCCACCGGATTGACCCTTTCTTCGATCACGGTGAAGGTCTGGTTGAGGACAAAGCTGAATTCCCTGTTCTTCAGCGGCCTGCCGGCCAGAACCTTGTCCGCGGCAATGGTGATCTCCGCGGCCCCGCGCTGCGGTCTTTCCTGGGACATGGCGATCACATCGGCGTCCACCAGGGGCATGGCCTGAGCCTTGCCGTCGCTGTCCGTATACCGGTGGACACCTACGATCGCGCCCCAGACCGTCACAACCCTTCCGGTTTCCGCTTTTTCCTCATCGACGCCATAGCGGTAACTGACCCGAATGGGGTAGGCGCCATTGCCATTGTTGAGAACGAAAAGTTCCGTATAGCCGTGGCCTTCCTCCTGGGGAATCGAGCCGATCCTGCCTTCAAGCTTTACCAATTGCCCGCTTGGCGCATCGGGGGCTTGAAGCGCCGCCAAATAGCCTTCTTCCGTCAGCCTTTCACACAGGGGATCCAGAGCCGTTGCACGGGCCGTGCGGGCTTCCGCTGTTTCCTTGAGGTAGCCTGATTCGAATTCGCCCTCAAAGATCAGCTTGCCAAGCCTGTTATACAGCTGGCCCGCGCCATGGAACACGCTGACACCGCATTGCGGGCACATCATGAAGCCGCCGGTATACACAACGGCGCCATCTATCAGCCACTGGCCGTCGGTGGGCTGATTTTCCCGGTAGGTACCTTCAAATCCCAGCCCGTCCGACCAGGACATGGTGCCGTAGCCGTTCATCATGCCGTTTTCCCAGGCACCGGTATAGGTCCATGAAACACCCTCATCGTTCGTCGCGGTGAAGGTTCCCTCGCCATTCGCCTCCCCGTTTTGCATCTCCCCGGTATAGGTTCCCGTGCGGTCCGCGTGGGGAAAGCGTACGGTGATCGTGGCTGTGACAATATCTTCGGGCGTTTCGGCTGCCTCCGCGCTTTCAGTCGCCGTTTCAGTCTCGGTTCCTGCCGCCCGGCTGTTCGGATCTTCCGTCAGGACCATGAAGGGGATCCCGTTTGCGGCCGCGTATTCCTGCGCGAAGCCGCCCTCGCTTGCAAACAGGCTGAAATCCGCCGATACGCCGGCAAACGCGTCCGGACCGATGGCGCTGACGCTCGCAGGGACAGTGATCACGGAAAGGTTGGAACAGTCCCCAAACGCGTACTCCCCAATGCTCCGCACACCCTCAAGGATCATGACTTTTTGAAGTGATACGCAGTACGCGAAGGCAAGGTCCCCGATCTCCCGCAGTGACAGCGGCAGCAGGATATCGGTCAGCGCCGTGCAGTTGTAGAAGGCCTGCGCCCCGATCACTTCGATGCTCTCGGGCAACATGGCCTTCTCAAGGAAACCGCAATCCCTGAATGCGCTTTCCCCGATTTTTGTGACCGGACAAGCGCCCAACACGCCCGGAATTTCCGGCTCGGCACGGGACCCTGTGTAGCGTAGGATCGTTGCTGTATTCTCCGCTGTCACCTCGTATTGGAAGTCACCGCTTGACAGCGCCGCGTTTTGCGCGGCGCTGTGCGCCGGCAGCGCAAAAAGCAGCACCCCGCACATAAGGATGCCAATGATTTTTTTCATAATTATTTATTTCCTCGCAACAGTCGGTAAACCATGCCGATGGGTCAAACAATCTTGACGTTGACAGTCATTTCCCATACATACCGATGAAAGGTCATTTTGCGTGAGCCCGGGTTGTATTGCGCCTTGTCATGACAATTATAAAACTTACATACTCGGGTGTCAATGCGGCCGTGAAATTAATATCAAAAAGTGATCAGCCTTCCCTTACCCATACCGCCATTTCGTTCTCTCCGCGGTTTGCCCAGGCATAATAAGGGATAAAAACCAATTCGGCAGGTTCCTTCATTCCCGGTGCGTCCGCATAGAGCGAATCCGAGGCAGGCATTTGCCGCCATCCCCGTGCGCACAGGGCGAAGCCACCGGGCATATCTTTGTCTTCCCGCACATGGATATCCGCTTCCTGTGGCAAGGACAGCTGATGAAGGCCTGCTCCGTTGTCCTTTTCCTCCAGGCAATAGACTACCGGGCCGCGCTGCAGGGCAACCCTGCCGATCGCTTCCCTGACCGCCTCATGGGCATAGACGCGCCGGGGCGGCATTTCCATATCAAGCGTTATGGTGGTGCCGTCAAAAGGACCGGCGATATGAAGATACCCGTCATGGCATTCCGCTTCAAGCATCTGTCCGTCGAGTGTAAGGCTATAAGCCTTGCACCATCCAGGCAAAAGGAGATTTATATCATAATCGCCCCTGCCCAGAGTGATCTCAACCAGGCCATTCCTGGGATACCCAGTTTTAACACGCAGCGTTACCGGGCCATTGGCCGTCACAAATCCGAACTCCCCTTGAATATAGAGATGCACGCAGACAGCCCTGCCTCTGACGCAATAGGCGTACAGCGCCAGGGATGACAGCAGGCGCGCCAGGTTTGGCGGGCAGCAGGCACAGCCAAACCACTTGGGCCGCACGGGCAGCACATGCTTCCTGCGGTCATCCTTACGGCTTGCCTCCGGGTCAACGCTCAGGGGATTGACGTAGAAGAAGCGCTGCATGTCAAAGGACATGCCGGCCAGGCAGGTGTTGTACAGCGCGCGCTGCATTGTATCGGCGTAATCGCCCTTCAGCTCCGCCTCCAGCATCCTGCGGCAAAAGAAGATCAGCGCGATGGACGCGCAGGTCTCGGCGTAGGCCGTATCGGGCGGCAGGTCGTAGTCAAAGGTGAAAGCTTCGCCCACATGGGAGGAACCGATGCCCCCGGTGATGTACATGCGTTTTTGCGTGAGGTTGCCAAAGAGCGTCCGGCAGGCTGACAGCAGGGTCTCATCCCCCGTGCGCAGCGCCACATCCGCCATGCCGCTCATCAGGTACAGCGCGCGTACGGCATGCCCTTCCACCGTCTCCTGCCGGCGAACGGGAAGATGGTGCTGTGCGTAGGCATAGCCAAAGGGCCCCTGGGGCGGATAGTCACGGCCCAGGCGCTTTTGCTCCTCCGCAAAGAAATTGGGGGACTTCCCGCGCTCATTGATGAAGTATTCGGCCAGGCGCAGGTACTTCTCTTTCCCCGTCACGTCATAAAGCTTGCACAGGGCCAGCTCGATCTCCTCATGGCCGGGGTAACCGTGCAGCTTGCCCTCCTCGGGCCCCAGCACGGTCATGATGTGGTCCGCCATGCGTTCCATGACATTCAGCAGCGCCTTTTTCCCGGTCGCCTGAAAGTATGCCGCGGCGGCTTCCATCATATGGCCTGCTGTGTACAGCTCATGGTTGTCGCGCAGATTGGTCCAGCGTTTGGTGATATCCGTCAGCTGGTAATAGGTGTTGACATAGCCGTCAGCCATCTGCGCTTGTTCAATGAGGCTGATGACGCTGTCCGCCAGCGCTTCAAGCCTCTCATCCGGCTTTAAAAGGAGCTGATAGGCAACCGCTTCCAGCCACTTGGCCAAGTCGCTGTCCTGGAACACGAATCCGCCATGCTTTCCCTCTTCCAGGCCCGCCGCGACGCGAAAATTGCGGATGCAGTATGATTTCTCGCCGCCCGGGACCATGTCGTTGAGCGCCTGCCATTGGTAGGGCAGCATCTTTTCCCGGACACCGGCAACGATCGGGCCAAAGAAGCCGCCTTCAAAGGACACGTCGCGGACTTTGGAAAAACATCCGCTTTCAAAAATTTTCATTGATTTTGTCCTCCTCTTGTTTCAGCCCGCCGATTCCGGCCACTCAGGCAAGGTACGCAGCCGTTCATACTCCCCAGGTGTGATGGTAAGCACCGTGCCATGCTTGAAGCCGTAAGGGAAGGAGAACGCCTCGTCCGCCCGCCTGAACCGGCCTGACGCCAGTGAGCCGGCCAAAAAAGGCACATAGCCCTGGCCTTTGCCGGGCACGCCATAATAATCCAGCAGCAGGCACCAGCGCCCGTCCTCCAGCCGGAAAGCGGTGGGCGCTTCATATTTGTTGGTCTCTTCGGATTTGATGCCTGTTATCGCCCCTTCCACAAGTTCATAGGGGCCTGTCACTGAGGCTCCCCGAAGCATGATCACAGCTTCCGGATCCTTGGAACTCTTCACAAACAGGCAGTACGTGCTGTTTTCACAGTATATCGCCGAGTCGATCACGGAGGTTCCGTCTTTTTGATAGAGCAGCCGAGGCGGCGACCAACTCATGAAATCCATTGTCCTTGAACACCAGATCGCATGGTGCGGCGAATCGCCGGCCGGAACCGTTGACGACCAGTGCAGCAAATAGTCCCCGCTTGCTTCATCATACAGGATATCGGGCGCCCACAGGCATCCGAAAGCCGGTTGATCGAAGCGGATCTCCCGCTGCCTGCCCCAGTGGACAAGGTCGGGAGAAGACCAGGCCATCAGGCATTTGCTGCCCTGCCGTTTGATCACATCCCAGGAACCGCCGTACTTCCCCGGCATGCCGTAGGCCAGGCTCAGGTCGGTTGCGATGATATGGAAGATGCCGTCCCGTGCCCTGATAATGGTCATGTCCCTGACACCCAGATCACCCTTGAAACTCCATAAAACAGGCTGCCCCCCATTGACCGCCTCCCACCCGAAACCGTCCGGGCTGAGCGCGAAATACACCTGCTCCCCGTCGGGTGTCTTCTTTTCCTTGAAATGCACAAAGAGATAGGCCTGCTTCATATCCGCTTCAACCTCCATTTGCTGCGCTGACCATAAACCTTGCCTTTGCGGACCTTGTGCTGCGAAAATCTTTACAGAGGATAATGGGATGCCCGGTGCTTGTCAAGGACCGGAAAGGGCAGTAAAGCCATGGCGACATTGACATCCGGACCTCCGTCTGCTATAAACCCGTCTTTGACACTTGTGAGCAAGAGAAGGCCGCCTAACCTGTTGATCTACAAG